>NZ_JAHKQE010000008.1 GCF_018860855.1 Amphritea atlantica | reverse complement strand
ATATAACGCCATAAGCGTTTGGGAAGCTGATAGATTAAGATACGACTGAAAAGTCACACGGATTAGAGCTTGTACAGCACATCTCGAAGCAATACCGATTATAGGATTCAAATGACGTTGAACAAGCAAAGCGCTTAGTTCAATCGTTAGAGCAACCAGTTTTGCTTGGCGACCATAGCGAGATGGAACCACCCGATCCCTTACCGAACTCGGAAGTGAAACGTCTTAGCGCCAATGGTAGTGTGGGGATTCCCCATGCGAGAGTAGGTCATCGCCAAGCACCTAATAAGATAACCCCTTGCACAGAGTGCAAGGGGTTTTTTTATGTCGGTCAATTATGACCGAATCGAGCATATGCGACAAAAGCGCGTAGCGCGTTGAACGCCGGAGCGTGTGACGGCGGCCCCGAAGCACGCAGTGCTGAGAGGGTGAAGGCGAAGCCTGAATAAAGTAGGTCATCGCCAAGCTTCAAATAAGAGACAGCCCCGATCATTAGCTTGATCGGGGCTTTTTCGTTTTTGGCGTTCGGGTCAGCAAATAACAACAGACAACAAGCAGGCACGGTGGGAGTCGCCTCTAACAGGAATAAGAGTTCCGTGATCAGCATTGGATTGGCGTTGGAGCACGGGTCGTCTGGGTTATCGCTCTGGTGCGGTTCGTTCCTCACATCACCCTACGGGACTCGAACCTCGGCTTTCTTGCTCCAGTCATATTTAAGTAACTCTATTGTCATTTATCAGCTATACCATCCTCGGGTCGTAAAATTAACCCCGGAGATCTGTTATGCCTGTCAGCCGCTTCAAAAAATCACTTTTGGTTCTGTCTATTGCAGCATCAGCTACTGTCGTTCAAGCAAATTCTTTTAACCGTATTGCCAGCTTTGGTGCGATTCATAACTTACCAGAAGGAACGCAGCTGACGCAGGAAACATCTCCTGAGATTATTGCTGCGAGTGAAGATGGTAATACCTTGGTTTATTCTGATAGCCCTTTTGGCGCTTTAGGGTTTGTTGATATCACTGATGCGAAGAAGCCCGTTGCTGGAGGGGTTGTTAAGCTAGATGGCGAACCGACCTCGGTTGCGATTGGCGGTAATACGGTATTTGCGGGTGTTAATACGTCTGAAAGTTACACTAAGCCTTCAGGCTACCTGATGGCGCTTGGGCTGCAAACACGTAATGAACTAGCGCGCTGCGATCTCGGTGGGCAACCGGATTCAGTAGCCGTCTCTAAAGATGGTCGCTATGTTGCCGTGGCGATTGAGAATGAGCGTGATGAAGACCTCAACGACGGTGAGTTACCTCAGTTTCCTGCTGGCTGGGTTACTATCGTACCGGTTAAAAATGGACAGCCTCAATGTGATCAGTTAATGAAAGTTGATATGACCGGGCTTGCTGAGATCGGTGCGATCGATCCAGAACCTGAGTTTGTCGATTTTAATAGTCGCAACGAGATTGTAGTGACACTACAGGAAAACAATCACCTAGCAATTATCGATGCGGCTAGTGGTAAGATTTTGAATCACTTCTCTGCCGGTAGTGTTGAGCTTGAAGGTATCGATGTAAAGAAAGATAAAAAACTGGATTTCAGTGGCAAGCAAACCCGCCTACGTGAACCTGATTCGGTTAAATGGATTGATGATAATCGTTTTGTTATTGCCAATGAGGGCGATATGAATGGTGGTGCCCGTGGGTTTACCATTTTCCATAAAGATGGACGGATGTTATTTGAGTCAGGCACATCGTTTGAACAGGAAGTTATCTTAGCGGGTCATTATCCTGAAAAGCGTTCGGGTAAAAAGGGTAGTGAGCCAGAAGGTGTTGTGGTTGGAGAGTTTGATGGGCAGACCTATATTTTTATCCTGTCTGAACGCGGTTCGGTGATTGGTGTTTATCGTGATACGGGTGGGGCGCCTGAGTTTATACAGCTGTTACCTTCAGGTATTGCTCCAGAATCGGGGTTAGTGATTCCACAGCGTAATCTTTTGGTCAGTGCGAATGAGAAAGATCTGATTGAAGATAAGGGGCCTCGTGCGCATGTCATGCTGTATCAGTTCTCAGGTGCACCAGCGGCTTATCCACAGATTATGTCAACGCGTACCTCGAATGGCACGCCGATTGGTTGGGGAGCGCTATCGGGCTTGACGGCTGATCCTACTAAACCAGGTATGTTGTATGCGGTGAATGATAGCTTCTATGCCAATCAGCCGACTATCTTTAGTATTGATGCAAACCAAACACCCGCGAAAATTACGGCGGCAATGCCGGTTTTACGTGATGGGAAAACGGCTAAGAAGCTCGATCTTGAAGGCATTACCGTCGATGGCAAAGGTGGCTTCTGGTTAGCATCTGAAGGAAATACCTCTAAAGATACGCCCCATGCGATTCATCATGTTAACAGCAAAGGTGAGATCGATCGTACCATCGATTTTCCAAAAGCTTTGCTAGCACATGAACTCAAATTTGGAGCGGAAGGTATTACGCTGATCGATGATACTCTGTGGATTGCTATCCAGCGGCCTTGGAAGGACGATCCTGCTGATCAGGTAAAACTGATAGCCTACAACCTGACAACTAGCAGCTGGGGTGCTGTACGCTACCCACTTGAGCAGGCAGCGTCTGGCTGGGTGGGATTATCAGAGATTGTTAGTCATGGTGATCAGGTTTACATCATCGAGCGTGATAATCAGTTAGGTGAGTCCGCGGTGGTGAAGCGTCTTTACCAGGTATCGAAAGATCAGCTGAAGCCTGCGGCGATTGGCTCATCCCTGCCACTGGTCAAGAAAGTGCTGGTACATGATTTCATGCCTGACCTAAAAGCACTGAACGGCTATGTGCAGGATAAAATTGAAGGCTTTACCGTTGATGCAGCGGGTAACGGCTATGCTGTTACCGATAATGATGGGGTTGATGACAGCTCTGGCGAAACATTGTTTTTCTCGACAGGCAAGATGTAATCAACCATATATAAGTATCTATTAGCTGAAAGGGCGATCAATGATCGCCCTTTTTTATTGTAAAAAATAATTACCCATATATGAAAAATGGTTTTGATTAATAAAAAAATAATAAGAGTGTAATATTTTTTAAATAAATATTTTCATTTTGTGATTTTTATTTTTTAAATTTAATACGTAATATTGTCGTAATAAAACCCTACTATTATCGCTGCCAGTTAATTCGAAACGTAATTAAATAAGGCAGCAGGCATGCGATTTAGTTCAACTGTTTTTTATATGTTTTCTTTGATTTTTTCTTCATCGCTGATGGCTGATGTTAAATTGTCAGTTGGTTCTGATATTTCTCTTATCGCTGTTAACGGCTATGAAGTGGAAAGTAAATCTTTTTTCGATAATAAAAAGACCGCCATACTGCCAAATGGTAAGAACCAAATTCTGGTTAAATATTCTACAGAAATTAAACAAGCCGGCGGTTTAGAGATTGAAAGTACTGATGCGCATGTTCTTGTTTTTACGGCGGTTGATCAGGATGTTCAGCTGTCGGCACCGACGATTAAAAAAGTATCAGAGCTTCGCCAGTTTAACCGCGGTGATACATGGATACTTAAAGATAGTGCGGGTAATTCGATAACGTATCTATCACAGGCTCTTGTAAAAGATGGTTTTCAGATCAACCGAAACTATGAACAAGAGTTAAGTAAGTTAAATCAATCAGGCGGTGCTATCGCAATTGGTAACAGTCTGAAGCTTACTGGATTTTCTTCTGAATCAGGTGAAATTAATAAGCCTTTTTCAAATGAAAAAAATAATAAGAGTGGTTCACTTAACCTTCCTGAGACCTTGCTTCGATATTGGTATCTACATGCTGATCTAGAAACACGTGAAAGATTTAAAACGTGGGTTAAGGGTAAATAGGCTGTTCTGTTAGTTTTATTTGTCTGATGAATTTATTCATTAAATAACTTTGTAGTACTTAATATTTTACCTTTTATTAATTGGAGATATAAATGAAAAAGCTGATCTTGGTTGCTGCAATTGCTGCGACATCTGCCACTGCTGTAAATGCTGCAACAATCTACGAAGGCAAAGGCCTGACTTACAAACTTAAAGGCGACCTTCAGGTTCAGCTACGCGATAACGCATCTAAAACAAAAGATGCTGAAATTGAGTTTGATGATCTGGAACTGAAAAACTCAGTCATATATGACCTGGGTGATGGCATGAAAGCCTTTGGTCAGTTGGACTTTGGCTTTAAGAATGCGGCCGAAGATAAGTCTGATTATAACGGTAGCCAGCTTGAAGAAGCCTACCTCGGTATTGATTTTGGTGGTTTTGCGGTTGCAGCAGGTAAGCAAAACTATGCGACCGATGAGTTTGGTGTAGAAGGTGCTTATGAGCATTATGAAGCAGAAGATGCTTTCGATGCGATCTCTACTGATGGCGATGATGTTATCCGTTTTGATGCATCATTTAATAATGTAACGCTGGTAGCTTCGACTGAACTTAAGGCTGAAGGCGAAGGCTCAGAAAATGGCTCTTCCTATGATCTGTTTGTTGCAACCGAGATCGGTGATGTTGAACTAGCCGCGGCGTATCAGACATATAAAAACACACCGTCTTCAGACTCTATTGATTCTTGGGGTTTAAGTGCAGCGGTCGATCTGGGTACTGTAGCATTAGCGGCCGATTACAGTACTAGTGATACCGGAACTGAAGATCTGGATATCTACAACCTCGTTGCTAAATTTGACGTAGCGGCAACCACTCGTGTTGGTGTTGGTATCACTAAGCAAGAGCTGGATGCTACCACGGATGTGACTCAGGTTTACGCAAACGTTACT
This sequence comes from Amphritea atlantica, assembly GCF_018860855.1. Classification (GTDB taxonomy): domain Bacteria; phylum Pseudomonadota; class Gammaproteobacteria; order Pseudomonadales; family Balneatricaceae; genus Amphritea; species Amphritea atlantica_A. Next base: position 53,332 of record NZ_JAHKQE010000008.1, on the reverse strand, counting down.
TATAAGTTCCCTACACAGAAAAACGTAAGCCTGTTTGCTGAAGTTTCTGATGTTGATGAAGATGGCGAAGACCTTGATCTGGATATGTTGATGGGTATGCGTATCAAGTTCTAAACGCAACACAGCATTTGTCCTTAGTTCACCCCTTCGAGCTTTGGATCGATGATTTTGGGGCCGGTTTTCGAACCGGCCTTTTTTCGTTTTAAATGTTGAAGTCCGAAGTCCGAAGTCCGAAGTCCGAAGTCCGAAGTCCGAAGTCCGAAGTCCGAAGTCCGAAGTCCGTGGACTAGTGGCTGGAGCAATGCTCGGATAAATGAAATGATCGGCTAAGTGAAGCGTTTGAACATCGACACTTAAGCTGTGGACCTTTCTTGCAAGTAATCATGACATTCCTGCCAATTTCCTCGGTATACAATGCGGTCAGCTTTAAGGCTTAATTGATATTCATACATCGGATCGTAATACCACTCCAGCAGGGGTGTTAGCCAGTTCAGGTGCGCATCAAAGCCAGCACCAGCCTGATGTAGCTTAATCGCTTTTTGCATTGTTTGTCGTAGGACCTGCCAGCGCTCATTACCCAAGCGTTTACGAATTTTATCCAGCCCAGATAGTAGATATTCTTCGCAGAGGATATGGCCCTGTTCCTCGCCATGCACGCGGGTATAGTCGGCGACCATATTAATTACATATTCTTGTAGGAGTCGCTGCAATCGAATCTCAAAAGGGTCTTCAATGACCGCCACCGGTGATGTCAGCATTTTTTGATAGAGAGATTTGGGAAGATCAACGCTACCGATGTTCCGGCTTTCATCTTCAAACACCAAGTGTGAATAACCCGCGTGTTGGTTTTTTAGCATCTGAATCGCGGTGATATTCTCGAAGTTGATCTGGGTACTTTGGGCGTTAACGAAACTACCAAAGCTGGAACCGCGATGGTGAGCAGCACCTTCGAGATCTACCGCGTTTACGAGCGTGTTGACCATCAGCGTCTTGGCGGAACCGGTCTTCCCCCCGACGATATAGAACGGTAGTTGAGTGGTGACTTCACTGAGCACTTCTAACAGGGTATTTCGCAGGGCTTTGTAACCGCCTAACACCAGTGGATAGTTGACCCCAGCATCTTTTAGCCATTGCTGGGTGGTGCGCGAGCGCAGTCCGCCACGAAAGCAGTAGATATAACCCTCAGGATTGGCGTGACAAAAATCGAGCCAGCGGGCCATTCGAGCATCTTTTATTTCACCGCAAACCAGTTCGTGACCGAGTTTGATGGCCGCCTGTTGTCCTTTCTGTTTATAGCAGGTGCCGACTAAGGCGCGTTCATCATCGGTCATCAGTGGCAGACTGATCGAGTTTGGGAATGCTCCCTGTGTAAATTCAATCGGCGCCCGCAGGTCGATCATCGGCGTATCATTAAGAAACAACTGGCGGTAATTATCGGTATCTTGGCGCATTATCGTTATCTGATGTTATAGGGTTTGGATGTTCATCTGTTGCAGCTGTCGGTCATGCCAGCGGCTTAAGCATAGCAGTGCGGCACAGGCGCCTAGCAGGGCGAGAAACATATCGGATTGAGTGTCCCAAATATACCCCTGAGTACCGAGAAAGGCTTCGGCTGATTCATCGGTAAAGATGGCAACCCACCACTCGATTAATTCATATAGGGCACTGAAGGCGAGACAAAAACAGACCGTTAAAAAATTAAGCCAGTAACGGCCATTAATGGCCTGTGTACGCAACAATACTTCGCGGGCAATCATCGCAGGCACAAAGCCCTGCGCTAGGTGGCCTATTTTGTCATAGTTATTGCGTTGCCAGCCGAAAATATTGGATATTTGATCGAAGAGTGGCACTTCGGCATAGGTATAGTGACCACCCACCATCAAGATGATGCTGTGAATAAGAATCAACAGATAGAGCAAAGGCGTTAATGGGTGTTTTTTAAATGTTATCGCTAATACTGTGGCACCGATCAATGCGGGTGCCACTTCAAGAAACCAGGTGAACTGATCCTTTGGATGAATAGCTGACCACAGGAGCACGGTCATGAAAATGATAATCCAGAGTATTCGCATCTGCGCAGTATAAGCGATTTAAGGTACCTTAAATAGCATTGGCGTGTGTGTCGATATTTAGATCATATAAGGATGAATGGGTTAGTCGAGGGGAACAATGATCTCCGGTGGTGATAGCGTATGGCCAGTAAGTGCTTTCTCTTGCGTAGGTAAAACATCTAGGCTGGGCCATAACCCTGTTGATAGTGCTTGCTTATAACCGTTATTCAAACCGGATGTGGTCATCTGTTCTACCGTTGTTGAATAGTCATACGATAGCCGCTGCCAACGACATATCAACTGGTTATCCATTTGGCTGATTAGCATATACCAGGTCTGTGGCGTGCCGTCATTGGCGGGCATTCCGATAACACCGGCATTTAACCAGTATCCGTTATCGACTGTTTGACCAAAAGGAATACCGCTGTGTCCTGAAATGATTATTCGGCTATCCGATTGGGCTAGCTGCTGTTGCTTTTCATCTGCCGAATCTGAAGCGAAGAGAAACTGATTATTCGTTTCTAGGCCGCCATGAATCACGGTAAAACGCTGTTTGCCATAGGTGAAGTTAGTTTGGTCGGGCAGTTGGCGCATCCAGGCTTTATTGTTGTCACTTACCCGAGGTAGGGTAAAGTTATACCACTGGGCAGAGAGGAGATCACAGGAGCTCCCTTCGGTAAAACCACAGCCGCAATCCTGCGCGCCTTGACCGACCGATTCCTCACAGTTGCCAGCGATGATATGAATCCCCCAATCTCGGAGAAGATTCACCGTCTCATCGGGTTGGGCACAATAGGCGACTAGATCACCAGTACAGATAACATTACTCGGCGGAATGCCTTGTTGTTCGGCGACCTGCTGGATAGCTTGGGTGGCCTGTAGATTGCTGTAGGGCCCACCAAATATCAACAAAGGTGTGGTTTGATCCGGCTTAAAAGTATTCATATCGCGGTTTCCCGTAGAGCAGGCTGATGTTTCTGGCTTAGCATGCCTGCCCAGAATAATAGGCAGCCGGTAATCAGTACCGACATCGAAATGCCTAGCAGTTTAGTATATTTGTGGCTGTCACCGAGTAGCTGAGTATGTCCGGCGGACTCGGTAAAATAGAGTGCAGCACCCGCCAGCGAGAGGAAAAAGCAACTGAGATAACTCCACAGAGGAATATCTGTACGTCCCCCCCACAGTGAGAAGAAAATAACGGGAGCAAGATACATGGATGCCGTACCACTGACTGCTACCGCACTGAAGAGATCTTTATTGCCGGAAAAGACTAACAGCAAACCGAGTAAGACAAACACCGCCATAGTAATGCGGCCATTAACCACTGAGGGTTCTATCCAACGCATATCAACGGCGACCAGTTTAGATGCACTAGAAAGGGTGCTATCCAGTGTCGACATCGCTGAGATAACGAGGGTGATGTTAAATAACAGCATGGGCGTTTCGCCGAGAATTCGCATCAGGGCGGTATTCATCGCTTCGCCGTTAAGAGCGTTAGCGCCGGCTATGATGCCGAAGCTACCAAAGAGCATAATGCAGATAAAACTAATCCAAGCGGCATGATAAAAGCTTTTGCGGGTGGTTTCACGATCGGCGATAAACCCTCGATCCATCATCACTGGATCGTGCATTGGGTAGCTCCAGATCTGTAACAGCGCCACGAGTATCAGAATGGGGCCGGGATCATTGATGGCGAAGCTTTTAAACAGCAGAGTGGCACTGGTTAACTGGCCGGTTGCCAATACTAAAATGGTCAGTACTGCCAGTAAAAACAGAAATAGAACCATCTGAAATAGATCGGTGCGCAGCGAAGCATGAAGGCCGCCGAGCATTGAATAAAGCAGGGTGACCACGGCAAATAGGGCTACTGCGGTGGTATAGGCGGTGCCGCCTGCTACGCCGAATAAAATACCGATCACTAAAATATTGGCAAACACTTCACTGACTAAGCGAACACCGATAACAAAGTTATAACAGCGGGTACCCCAGTGGCCGAAACGGTCGGTTAGAAAGGCTTGAATGCTGTCAAAGCCGTGTTGAAAGCGCACCGAGTCAATGATCTTCGCTCCCGTGAGGAATGAGAGGTAGTAGGCGGCATAGGCTAATGTACCCCAAATGCCATAGTAAAAGCCTAAAATTGCAGCGTTGAGGAGCGAGCGCGCAAAGATCCAAGTCGTCACTTGAGAGAACGTCAGCAGTAATAGACCCGGTGGCTTCCCTTCAGGAGACAGTCCTTTAAAAAACGCGCCACTATCGTGGGCTTTGGGGCTGATAAACACTGAGAATATAGCGACGGTCGCGACCGCGATAATAAGTGTTATTTCCATGGACTATCCTGATTGAATGCAAAAACTGATTCGACATTATTACTGGCTAAACTGAAATAATGATGAAAATTGTGGGTTTATGGCGCTCTGAATAGAAAAAAGTCTGCCAATGGGCAGACTTTTAAGAGCGATTCTGACTAAGCGTATCTAGATGTTTAGATTAACGCTGATATAAATCTTCAATGAGCGTGTTAGATATATTTTTTGCCAGTAGGGACAGCAACGACAGGCACTTTAGCGCCTTTAATCACCTGACGAGTTATCTGACTGTGATGACCAAAGGTGTTTTCAGACCCCATGATGATCATGTCAGCTTTACAACTGGCAGCGGCTTTTAGGATTGAGTCGGTGTAGTTGCCTTCAACAATCATATGTTCAATGTCGAGATCAACGACTTTATCGAGCGACCCGAGCTCCTCTTCACAGAATTTTTCAATCCGTGTTTTCATCTGTTTCATAACCTGATCGATACCTTCATCATGCATTTTTTTAACGGTATCTTCTGGCAGGTAATTTTGAATCAGTGCGTGGCCCAGTTCACCGATGGGTTCAATGACGTGCAACATGATAATGCGTGCATTCAGATTCTGAGCAAGGTTGAGCGCTTGTCTGAAGACAGGGCGAGTGTGTTTGCCCAGTGATGTTGTGTACAAAATGGTTTTAATTTCAGGAAGTGCCATGCTCGATATCCTCGTTAGTTACTGATTCGCTGTGTGATGCTGAATCAGTCTGTTTTCTGGAGTTGTGTTCTGTACGCTCAGTTTTGGCTGGCTAACACGATCCAGAAGATAAATGATTGATTTGTAATCTATACCGCTATGGTGCGACAGTCCAATTTCACAGGTACGACTGGTCGAATAGCCTGCTGAGCATCCCTCGACATCTGTTTTGAGTGTGCGCAGTGCCGACTCATTCAGTTCGGGAGTGGAGAAACCTTTATCACCCGCAAAACCGCAGCAGGTAATCTGTTCTGGCATCACCACGTCAGTAACGCATTTCTCGACAATCGCTTGTAATTTATCGGTTACACCCATTCGGGTGCTACTACAGGTAATATGCAGCGCCACGGTTTCTTCGGCTGGGGTAATAACCAGTCGATCCAGTAAAAACTCATGAATAAACTCTACACTGTCATAGAGTTTAATACGTTGATCTATGTTGGCCTTTAGTCTAAGACTGCAGGGGCTAGTATCAGACAGTACCGGATATTCGCCATTATTACTCGCTTGCAACAACATATTGCTGGTTTCTGTTGCTTTATAATCAGCGGCATCGAACATCCCTTTCGATTGGAAAGGCATACCGCAGCATAGCTGATCGAGCTTATCAGGGTAGATAATCTCAAAGCCCGCTTTACGTAACAGATGTTCGGTTTTTTCGGCCAACGGCGTTTGCTCATCATCCCGTGCCGGTCCCATTGATCGGCTAGCACAGCTGGGCAGATAGACCACTTTTGGTGCATCAGGATTCGTCACCGAGGCTGTAGTATCGATCTTCGGTGCGGCTTTGGGCATTGACGGCGTCCACTGCTGCACCCGTCCCCCCGAGAGCTTGCGGGCGGTATTTGTGAGTGCGCTCATCGCCTTAGTCCCGAAAACCGCGTGTGCGAGGTCGGCACCTTTAAAGGCAATTCTGCTGACGTTCATCACGCCACCGTAATGTTCCGCCAACCACTGCGCTTGTTTTGTATAGCGCTGATTATTGCGGCTGCGAAGCAATCGAGTCAGATCACCCGTATTAATTTCCACCGGACAGGTTGTGGAGCATAACCCGCAGGCGGCACAGGTATCTATCCCCTGATAAAGGTACTCTTTACGTAGCTCTTTAAGCCGCTCGGGATCTTCTTGGCTGGCTTCCAGTCGAGCGATCTCCCGCCAGATAACAATCCGTTGCCGAGGGCTTAGAGTAAGATCCCGAGAAGGGCAGGTCGATTCACAAAAACCACACTCGATACACTTATCGACCAGTGCTTCGGCTGCGGGCAGTGGTTTTAAGTTTTCCAGATGCACTTGTGGGTTTCGGTTCAGGAGCACGCCGGGGTTAAGGATATTGTTGGGATCAAACAGTTCTTTAATCTCCCACATCAGTGTGTAGGCTTCCGACCCCCACTCTTTTTCCACATAAGGGGCCATATTCCGACCGGTGCCGTGTTCCGCCTTGAGAGAACCGTCATACTTATCGACTACCAGCGTGGCGACATCTTCCATTAAGCCTTCATAACGCTTGAGTTCGGTTGGGTCATCAAACGACTGGGTAAAGACAAAATGTAGATTGCCCTCCAGAGCATGACCGAAAATCAGTGCTTCGTTATAGCTCCATTTAGCAAAGACCTCATGCAGATCATGCACGGCTTCCGCTAACTGAGGTACAGGAAACGCCACGTCCTCAATAATCACCGTGGTGCCGGTTTTACGAATAGCGCCAACGGCTGGGAACAAACCTTTTCGGATCGCCCAGTACTGTGAATATTCAGCGGGATCGGTGGTGAATATTACCGGCTGAACGGTTTCAAGGGCTTTGATAGAGGTCTTTATCGTTTCTACCTGTTGCTGTAGATGTTCTTTACAGCCTGAGCGGGTTTCGACCAGCAGGGCCGCTGCATCATTAGGTAGGGTTTTAATAAGCTCGGGCATCCCCGGCTTGTTTTCAATCGAACGTAAGCCTGCACGGTCGATCATCTCAACCGCCGACACCGGTGTTTGTTTCAGCAGTGCTACCGCCTCGCAGGTGGTGCGGACCGTGGGGAAAAAAATCAGTGCTGAGGCCTTGTTTGGGTGTTCATCAACGGTGTTGTAGGTTATCTCGCTGATGAAGCCCAAAGTGCCTTCAGACCCGATCATGAGATGCTGCATGATATCGATAGGGTCTTGATAGTCGACAAGGGCATTAAGGGCATAGCCGGTGGTGTTTTTCAGTCGGTATTTATGTTCAATGCGTTGTCGCAGTGGCTCGTTGCTCTGAGTTTGCAGCGCCAAAGAGGCCAGTGCGTTAAGTAGGCCTTTGTGGGATTGTCGAAAATGGTGGATAGACTCGGCGTTACCGGTGTCCAGCGTGGTGCCATCGGCCAGTACCAGTTTCATCCGGTTAAGCGTGCGATAACTATTTTGAGCGGTGCCACAGCACATGCCACTGGCATTATTCGCGGCGATACCGCCAATCATGGCGCTATTAATCGAGGCGGGGTCTGGCCCTATCTTTTTGTTGAACGGGGCGAGATGTTTATTGGCATGGCCGCCAATAACACCCGGCTGAAGGGAGATCTGACTAGCATCTTCATTGATAGAGATCGCTTTCCAACCATCTCTTAGTTGAATCAATACCGAGTCAGTAATCGCTTGTCCCGATAAGCTGGTGCCGGCGGCACGAAAGGTCACGGGAATTTTATGCAGGTTGGCTAGTTTAACAATACGGGCAACATCGGCTTCCGATTCTGGCCGCACTACCAGTTGTGGAATCAGACGGTAAAAACTAGCGTCCGTGCCATAAGCCAGTGTGCGTAATGGATCCGAGATAATTTGACTGTCCGCTAGAAACGCCAACAGCTGTTGCTTGAATTGTTGATATGCCTGTTTCATCGAAATGCCTCGCCTCAGGCAGTCGCTGGTTCAGGATCTGCCCGGTTATCGTTTGGCCAAGGAATTGGCCGGGGTCAATAAAAAGCAGAAGGAGCAAGGCTCCTTCTGTGTATAGGGTTAGCCGTAGGCCATCGCGGGTAACCAGAGTACCAGTTGTGGCCAGAACACCAGAATCAGCAAACCGATCAACTGAAGCATGATAAAGGGAATAACGCCCTTATAAATATCACTCAGTTTAACGCTCGGTGGACACACGCCCTTGAGGTAAAACAGCGCGAAGCCGACCGGAGGGGTGAGGAAGGAGGTCTGTAAGGCCATCGCCACCAACATGACAAACCAAACCAACTCTGGATTATCCACCACGCCGTAGCCATCAATATCCAGTCCGAGTGCCGATATAACCGGAGCCAGTAGCGGCAGAATAATCAGGGTAATCTCGATCCAATCGAGGAAGAAGCCGAGTAGGAAGATCACCCCAAGAATAAAGAAGATGATGCCGTAAGGGCCGAAAGGTAGCCCGGTTAAGAACGACTCAATCAACTCGTCGCCGCCCAGTTCACGCAATACCAAGGCAAAACAAGTTGCGCCAATAAAGATCGCGAAAATATAGGCGGTGGTGTTGTAGGTGCCCTGCATCACCTCTTTTAGCACCTTAAAGTTGAATTTGCGGTTATAGATCGCTAACAGGGTTGCACCAAAGGCGCCAACACCAGAGGCTTCAGTCGGCGTTGCGAAACCGCCGAAGATTGAGCCTAGCACCACAAAAATCAACAAGAGGGTTGGCAGCACGGCTTTTAATACGGAGATCCAGGTGGCAAAGGTGACCGGTTTGGTATCTTTTGGAATCGGCGCTGCGTCAGGTTTGAGCTTACCCACGATAAGGATATAAAGAATATACATGCCGCCGAGCATCAACCCGGGGAAGACCGCCCCCATAAACAGGTCGCCAACCGAAAGGCCCAGTTGATCGGCCATAATCACCAGCATAATGCTGGGGGGAATGAGTATCCCTAGAGTCCCTGCACTGGCAATGGTACCCAGCGCCAATGGCATGGAATAGCCTTGCTTGGTCATGGAGGGTAATGACATTACCGCCAGCAATACCACGGACGCACCAATAATACCGGTCGAGGCTGCCAGAATAATACCGATAGCGGTCACGGTAATCGCCAATCCACCACGTACCTGCCCAAATAGCTCCTGCATTGATTTCATCAAACGTTCGGCGACGCCCGATTTATCCAGCATGATGCCCATGAAGATAAACATCGGTAGGGCAACCAGTATCCAGTTGTCCATGATCTTCCACAGCCGGTTAACGACGAGGCCGAGGGTGAGGAAATCTAGCCCAGTAATGGTGTCTAAGTAGATATCGGAGAGGTAACCAATCAAGGCAAATGCAACACCAACGCCGCCCAACACCCATGCGACCGGAATACCGGTAAACAGCAGGAGGATGAACGACAGGAACATGGCGATAACTAGGATCTCATTAATTTCCATTACGCGTTATCCCCTTTAAACAGTAAAACCGTGTCGCGGTAGAGACGAGAGAGTACCGCCAGGCCCAATAGCAACATGCTGGCCGGTATGACGCTTTTAATCAGCCAGCGATAGGGCAGGCCGGAAGGGGATTCGGAGTGTTCATTAATACGAAAAGAGTCGGCGACAAAATCGAGGCTGTGGATAAAAATAACCGAGATAAAGGGGAGTACCAACAAGAGAATGCCTAAGATTTCGATCACATGCTTGGTGCTTGAACGAAAGGATGAATAAAACAGATCGACACGAATATGGGCATTCGTTGTTTGCGCATATGAGAGGCCGAACATCACGCCTACGGCATAGAGGTGCCATTCGAGCTCTTCAAACATAATCAGTCCGCTAGAAAAGCCTTTTCGCAGCACAACCTGCGCAATGATAATAAAAACGAGTGCGACATAGGCCCAGGCGAACAGATGTCCGATCTTTTGGATACCTCGGTCAATACTGTCCGCCAGAGGCACTGGCGGCAGGCTATTAGGTTGGTTCACGATAATGTACCTTTAGCAGCGTTTATTGTATTAATGGTCAATAAGAGCAAGGTGAAAATAGTCACACATATTTAAAAAAACTCTGCAAAATAGCCGCTTAGAGCCTCTTTTTGACAGAGTTTTCTCGAGTTTAGCCTGTTGTAAAATAAGCGTTAGCTAAATGGGTTAATCCGTTTGTTATGCCATTAAGCTTAAACCGGCTGGATGATTTACAACCTGTCGAAGTAGGCTAAATGACAGAAACGAAGGGACCAGAGTCCCCCCGTTGTTCAAATTAGACTTAGTTATTTTTAGCACGTGGTAGGAAGGCGTTAGATTCCCAAAGATCATAACCTTTACGGAACGTACTCAGATCATCCCAAACCTTCTTGAAGAATGGGTCTTCAACGGTTTTCTCTGCAACCACTTCATTCCATTTATCTTCAAAGGCGGTCAGCATGGTGTCGTTCCAATAACGGATATGAACACCATGTTCTTTGGCATTGGCCATGACATCAAACTGCATCGCTTCACCTTCAGCAATCGCATTGGTAACAGAAGCTTTACAGGTGTTATCCAAAATAGCCTGCTGCGATTTGCTCATGTCGTTCCAAGTATCTTTGTTGATTAGCAGTTCAAAAATAGTAGCCTGTTGATGCCAGCCAGGGAAGTAGTTGTATTTAGCAATTTTGTACAGGCCAAGACGTTGATCGATAGCTGGCTGAGAAAACTCAGTCGCATCAATCGCGCCTTTCTCCAGAGCGCCGAAGATTTCACCACCGGGCAACTGAGAGGTTGAAACGCCCATTTTTTCCATCACCGAAGCACCCAGACCGAAGAAGCGCATATTCAGGCCTTTCAGATCTTCAGGGGTGTTGATCTCTTTCTTAAACCAACCGGAGGTTTCAGGAGAGATAATCGCACAAGGGAATACTTTAACGTTATAGCCGTTAGTATCGTACATCTCTTGATATAACTTCAGGCCATTACCGTAATACAGCCACGCCATATATTCACCGGCTTCTGGGCCGAAGGGCACCGCTGAAAATAGCGCAGCGGCTGGGATTTTACCCTGCCAATAACCAGCTGTCGCATACCCAGAGTTAACCTTACCGGAAGATACAGCACCGAGAATCTCTTTCGCGCCGACCAGTTTGCCGGGCTCGTAGATTTTCATCTTAAGCGAACCTTCACTCATGATCGGTAACTGTTCTGATACCCATTTGATCGGTGTGCCGAGTGCAGGTAGGTGGGAGCCAAAGGCGATGGGGGTTTTTAGAAGTACTCGATCAGCGGCTTGAACGGTAACGGTTGTGGCTGTCATGGCTGTGGTCATCACAGCGGCAGAGACTAGGGTCTTTGCGAATGTATTCATGCTCTTCCCTCAGGATATTTGTTGTTTTTATGAGTCGTTTTAATCAGTCGTTGCAAGGTGCAGAACAGGCCATTCGGAGCCTTTGAAAATGTCCTTGTATAATTGGTCATACCAAATTACCATGCAATGAGTCGCTACCTTAGAATTTTGACCACACTCTTGTCAATGTTTTTATCGATATTAGGGAGAGTCCGTTTTCGACAATTTTCTAAGGCGTCGGCGCGATTTTTGATTCAAATCAATAAGAAACGATAAGCTTGAAGATAGACATACGACAAATGTCGTACAGCTGGTAATAAAGGTTGTCGTAAAATGGTACCGGTGTCTCTGTAGCCCGCTTGATAGTAACGGTGTGCAGCAATAGAGCGGGCATAATGATGAATAGCCGGCATGGAATAAGATCAGTGATGGGTGGCGTGGATGGTGTATCAGCGAGTAAAGCAGCCTAAAATTTCCGATGTAATAATGGGGCAGCTTGAAGAGATGGTGTTGGAAGGGAGTCTTAAGCCGGGTCAAAAGTTACCGGCAGAGCGTGAATTGGCTAAACAGTTTGAGGTCTCTCGGCCGTCATTAAGAGAAGCCATACAGAAACTGGCAGCGAAAGGTGTGTTAGTGAGCCGCCAAGGCGGGGGCACCTATGTATCTGAAGAGTTAGGGCGAGCCTTTTCTGATCCATTATTAGAACTCTTTCAAACCCACCCCGAGGCGCAGTATGATCTATTAGAATTTCGTCATGCACTCGAAGGGGTGTCTGCTTATTACGCTGCGTTACGCAGTACCCCCGCCGATAAGGCGCATATTCGTGCGCGCTATGATGCCTTGCAGATTTTTCATGATCGTAAAGAGTTTGATAAAGAGGTTTATGCGGATGTCGATTTTCATCTAGCCATCGCCGAATCAACTCATAATATGGTGTTACTACATATGATGCGTGCTCTGTTTAGTTTGCTACGACAGCATATATGGGAAAACCTCAAAGACGTCTATCCTAAAAGCGAGATTAGAGGCAAGATACATGAGCAACATACGTTACTGCTGGATGCGATTGTTGCCGGCGAACCGGAAAAAGCGCGTAAGGCGGCACACGATCATTTAGCTTATGTGGAAGAGGCCCTTTTGGAACAGGGTAAAGAGAAGACTCGGGTCAAGCGAGCACTGCGTCGAGCGGATGTCACGACGTTGTAATTGGGCTTCTGTATAAAAACTACAATGCTTGCTGGTTGTGCTGCAGAAGTAGACTTTAAATCTGTAATTTTGTAGTATTACTACAAAATTATAATGACAATGAAAAAGTGGCAGGCTTGCTGCGGTGCAGCATGACGCCTGTTTTGGCTCTATTAAGGCATTCACAGAAGTGTTGGTTAAAGGACGGATGAGCAGGGCAAAGCGCTAAAAATCCATGAAATCACTGGGTTCAGCATAATTCGGTTGTTTTTTGCCTGCTTTTTTACTGATTACTTCTATTCTTAACAGAGTTTATTGACCTCCAGGGTGATTGAAACGCCTGGTTTAGAGTGCAAGTCAAGAATAGTGGAGAAAGGCAAAGTGCAAGAATATATCGACGATATTGATCCAATTGAAACGAGTGAATGGGTAGAAGCCCTAGAATCTGTTGCTAAGAATGAAGGCAGCGAACGTGCCCACTACATCCTGCAAAAACTGGGTGAAAAAGCGTCTGACCTAGGCGTAAACTCAAATGCATCTCTGACGACCCCCTATCGCAACACGATTGCATCAAAAGATGAAGTCCGCATGCCGGGCGATCTGTTTATGGAACGACGTATTCGTTCCTTTATCCGCTGGAATGCGATGGCGATGGTGATGCGCGCCAATGACAATGCCGATGGTTTAGGCGGTCATATCTCAAGTTTCTCCTCTTCTGCGACACTGTACGATATCGGTTTTAACTACTTTTTCCATGGCTCTGAAGGTGATCGTGAAGGCGATCTGGTTTTCTTCCAGGGTCATATCTCTCCGGGCATCTATTCTCGCGCCTACCTTGAAGGTCGTTTGACTGAAGAGCAGATGGATAGCTTCCGTCGTGAAGTCGACGGTGGTGGTCTGCCCTCTTATCCACACCCTTGGTTGATGCCTGATTTTTGGCAGTTCCCAACGGTTTCGATGGGTCTTGGCCCTCTGCAGGCGATCTATCAAGCGCACGTTATGCGCTACCTGTCATCACGTTCTATGATCGATCGTGGTGAGCGTAAAGTTTGGGCGTTCCTAGGTGATGGCGAGTGTGACGAGCCAGAATCTTTAGGCGCTATCTCGCTGGCCGGCCGTGAACACCTAGAAAACCTCGTATTCGTGGTTAACTGTAACCTGCAGCGTCTGGATGGACCTGTTCGTGGTAACGGTAAAATTGTTCAGGAACTCGAAGGTGTTTTCCGCGGCGCAGGCTGGAATGTTATCAAGTGTCTGTGGGGCCGTCATTGGGATCCACTGTTTGAAAACGACACTAAAGGTTTGCTGCAAAAACGTATGGACGAAGTCTGTGACGGTGAGCTGCAAAACTATAAAGCCAATGGTGGCGCGTACACCCGTGAGCATTTCTTTGGTAAGTATCCAGAACTGCTGGAGATGGTTAAGGATCTGTCCGACGACGATATCATGAACCTCAACCGCGGTGGTCACGACCCTTATAAAGTTTATGCGGCTTACCATGAGGCGATGAATCATAAAGGTCAGCCGACCGTTATTCTGGCGCAAACCGTTAAAGGTTATGGTACCGGTAAGTCAGGTACGGCTAAAAATGATACTCACTCACTGAAAAAAGTGGCGATGGAAGATCTAAAAGATTTCCGTAATCACCACAACATTCCGCTGACCGATGATCAGCTGAAAGAAGTGCCTTACTACCGCCCATCCCCTGATTCTGCTGAGATGAAGTACATGATGGATCGACGTAATCGCTTAGGCGGTGTCTATCCAACTCGGCGCAGTGACTTCGATGCCCTAGAAATTCCACCACTGGAAACCTTTGCGGCTCAGTTGAAAGACAGCGGCAAGCGCGAGATGTCCACCCAGATGGTACTTAACCGCGTCATGAGCACGCTGGTTAAAGATAAAAACATTGGCGATCGTGTTGTGCCAATCGTACCGGATGAAGCCCGTACCTTTGGTATGGAGGGTATGTTCCGTCAGCTAGGTATCTATACCTCGGCTGGTCAGAACTACGTACCACACGATTCCGATCAGATCATGTTCTACAAAGAATCTAAAACCGGTCAGATTCTCGAAGAGGGTATTAACGAAGCGGGTGCGATGTCTGCGTGGATGGCCTGTGCCACCTCTTACAGCAACAACAACTGCACCTTAGTACCTTTCTATATCTATTACTCAATGTTTGGTTTCCAACGGGTGATGGATTTGGCTTGGGCGGCCGGTGATATGCAGGCTCGTGGCTTCCTGATTGGTGCTACATCCGGTCGAACTACGCTTAACGGTGAAGGTTTACAGCATCAGGATGGTCATTCTCACCTGATGGCGCAGATGATTCCTAACTGTGTTTCTTACGACCCAACCTTCGGTTATGAACTGACCGTGATTGTTCAGGATGGCCTGAAACGGATGTTCCAGGACAAAGAGAACAAGTTCTACTACATCACCACCATGAACGAAAACTATGCTCACAAAGCGATGCCAGTTGGCGCTGAGGAAGGCATTGTTAAAGGGATGTATCTTCTGCAGGAAGGTAAAGATTCCGACAAGAAAGTACAGTTGATGGGTTGCGGTACCATTTTACGTGAAGTGATTGCGGCGGCGGATATTCTGCACGAAGAGTTTGGTGTTGAAGCCGATATCTGGAGCACCACCTCTATCAACGAACTGCGCCGTGATGCGCAAGGCGTTGCGCGCTGGAATATGCTGCATCCTGAAGAGGAGCTACGCACCTCTTATATACAAGACTGTCTGAAAGATCGTCAGGGACCGGTTATCGCCTCTACTGACTACATGCGTAACTATGCTGATCAGCTGCGTGAATATATCCCAGGTACATTTAAAGTGCTGGGTACAGACGGTTTCGGTCGCTCTGATACACGCGCTAAGCTACGTGATTTCTTTGAAGTTAGCCGTTACTACGTAACAGTGGCTGCCCTATCTGCTTTGGCAGAAGAGGGACAAGTTGAGCGTTCTGTGGTCGCTAAGGCAATGAAGAAGTTTGGTATTAATCCGGAAAAACCAGCTCCTTGGACTGTGTAACCCGACGCTAAACTTTTAAGAGAGGATGATAACGTGAGTACTGTAAATATTACGGTTCCTGATATTGGTGGCGCAACAGACGTCGATATTGTTGAAGTATGTGTCGCCGTGGGTGACACCGTGGTTGAAGGCGATTCTCTGATCGTGCTGGAAACTGATAAGGCCTCTATGGAGGTCCCCTCTACCCATGCGGGTACAGTGAAAGAGATTCTGGTAGAAGTTGATAGTACCTGTAACGAAGGCCAGCCGATTGTCGTGCTAGATACTGGGCTGGTGGTTGAAGAGGTTGCGCCGGTGACAGCTGCCGCTCCGGCAGTTGCTGAAGCGACTCCTGAGACAGCGGCGGCCCCTGAAGCAGCGCCAGTCGCGGCCAGTGCGGTCGAAAAAATACTAGTGCCTGATCTCAGCGGCGCAACCGATGTTGACGTGGTTGAGGTGTTGGTTAAAGCGGGTGATACCGTTGCAGAGGGCGATTCCCTTATTGCGCTGGAAACCGATAAAGCTTCCATGGAAGTGCCGGCCGATAAAGCGGGTGTTATCGTTTCGATCAATATTAAAGAGGGTGATACCGTCAACGAAGGCGATCACCTCGGTGATATTCAGGTTGCGGGTGCTGTGAGATCTGCACCTGCAGCAGCGCCAGTCGCCGATGCCCCCGTGGCGGAAGCTGCACCCGTTGCAGCAGCTCCGGCGCCGGTTGCCGGTGGTGTTGAAGATATTCTGATTCCAGATCTAAGCGGCGCAACCGATGTCGATGTGGTTGAAGTGTTGGTGAAAGATGGCGATACCGTAGCGGAAGGTGATTCGTTGCTGGTGCTGGAAACCGATAAGGCCTCGATGGAAGTACCTGCACCGAAAGCCGGTGTGGTTAAATCCATGAAGATCAAAGATGGCGATCAGGTCAACGAAGGTCAGCTGCTGATGCAACTGGAAGTGACTGGGTCTGCACCTGCGGCTCCGGTTGCCTCTGCGCCCGTTGCTGCAGCATCTGCTCCTGCAGCGGCTCCGGCAAAAGCAGCTACTGCACCAGCGGCACCTGCTGCCGGTAAAGTTGATCGCGAAGCCCTAGAACAGAAAAACAAACAAGTTCATGCTGGCCCGGCCGTACGCGCTATTGCCCGTGAGTTTGGCGTTGATCTATCTCTGGTAAGCGGTACAGGTCCGCGGACACGTATCCTTAAAGAAGATGTTCAGGCTTATGTTAAAGGTGCACTGAAGCAACTGGCTGAGAAGCCTGCGGCGGCAGTAACCGGTTCAGGTATTCCAGCGATTCCAGAAGTCGATTTCAGCCAGTTTGGTGAGATCGAGATGGTGAAAATGTCCAAGATCCACAAGCTGACCGCTGCCAACATGTCACGCTGCTGGTTGAACATTCCCCATGTCACTCAGTTTGATAAAGCCGATATCACCGACCTTGAAGCGTTCCGCGCTGAGATGAAAGAGGAAGCGGCACGTAACGGCGTTAAGCTAACACCACTGCCATTTATGCTGAAAGCGATTGCGATTGCACTCAAAGCACATCCGAAATTCAATGCTTCCTTGCATGCCGATGGTGAACACATCGTCTACAAGAAGTATGTCAATATCGGTATGGCGGTTGATACGCCAAATGGCCTGATGGTACCAGTGATCAAAGATGCGGATAAGATGAGCATCTATGAGCTGTCTCTTGCTGCGGTTGAGTTGGCGGGTAAAGCGAAAGATCGTAAGCTGAAACCGGCCGAGATGCAGGGCGCTTGTTTTACCATCTCAAGCTTGGGTGGCATTGGCGGTACTGGCTTTACGCCAGTGGTTAATGCTCCTGAAGTGGCTATTTTGGGTGTTTCCAAAGCAGATATTGAACCGCGTTGGAACGGTAAAGAGTTTGAGCCACGTAAGATGTTGCCACTGTGCCTGTCTTACGATCACCGTGCCATTAACGGCAGTGATGCGGGTCGATTCTTAACTTACCTGAACCAACTGCTAAGCGATGTACGTCGCATGGTGATGTAATTAATATCCTTTAATTGCATTAGGCTGGTGGCCTTAGCCGTATAAGCTAGGCTACCGGCAGCCCCGTTAATAGCGGGCTTGATGTGGCAATGAATAGGTTGCAGTATTAATATTGACGAAATTTCCCATGGTTATTCTTGTAACCATGACTCAAGCCTCTTTTCATTATTGAAAAGAGGCTTTTTTTGTTTAGATGACGGCTTATCGATAAAGAGAATGTAGGAGCCGCCTCCGGCAGCGATAGGTGTGGGTATTTTGCCCACTCGTAGCGTGCTGGTGAGCTTCGCGAACCGCACCGATGATGGGTGATGATTATTGAGATAAGGTTGTTTCCACTGGTGCGGTTCATCCCTCACCGCCACCCTACGGGAAACGGTGGCGTAAGGTGCTGGTGAGCTTCGCGAACCGCACTGATGATAGACGATGATTATTGATGTAAGGTTGTTTCTACTGGTGCGGTTCGTGCCTCACCGTCACCCTACGGGAAAACGGTGGCGTAAGGTGCTGGTGAGCTTCGCGAACCGCACCGATGATAGGTGATGATTATTGATGTAAGATTGTTTTCACTGGTGCGGTTCGTACCTCACCGCCACCCTACGGGAAAACGGTGGCGTAAGGTGCTGCTGAGCTTTGCGAACCGCACCGGTAATGGGTGATGATTATTGATGTATGATTGTTTTCACTGGTGCAGTTCGTGCCTCACCGCCACCCTACGGGAAAACGGTGGCGTAAGGTGCTGGTGAGCTTTGCAAACCCGCACCGAAGATGAGTGATGATTATTGAGATAAGATTGTTTCCGCTGGTGCGGTTCATCCCTCATCGCCACCCTAGGGAGAACGGTGGCGTAAGGTGCTGGTGAGCTTTGCGAACTGCACCGATGATGGGTGATGGTTATTGAGATAAGATTGTTTCCGTTGGTGCGATTCGTACCTCACCGACACCCTACGGGAAAACGGTGGCGTAAGATGCTGGTGAGCTTTGCGAACCGCACCGAAGACAGGTGATGGGTTTGATCTAAGGTTGTTTTCACTGGTGCGGTTCATCCCTCACCGCCACGGAAAAACGGTGGCTTTTAAGCGTTGTAATACTCTTTGTACCAATCAACAAACTTTTGCATACCATCTTCTATCGTGGTGCTGGGCTTGAAACCGGTTGCTTGCTGCAGGCTATCGATATCAGCATAGGTTGCCGGAACATCTCCTGGTTGCATAGGCAGGTATTCTTTGATAGCTTTTTTGCCTGCGGCTGATTCAATCGCCTCGATAAAGCGACTAAGTTCAATCGGTTCATTATTACCGATATTGTATAGTCGATAAGGTGCACTACTGCTGTCTGGGCTTGTTCTTAGATTGCTTTCATCTACTTGCGGGATAACATCCTGAATACGGATAACACCCTCAACAATATCGTCAATATAAGTGAAATCACGCAGCATCTTACCGTGGTTAAATACCTTAATCGGGCGGTCTTCCAATATGGCACTGGTAAACAGGAACGGCGCCATATCCGGACGCCCCCAAGGGCCATAAACGGTAAAGAAGCGCAGACCGGTAGTGGGAATGCCGTACAGGTGAGAATAGCTGTGCGCCATCAGTTCATTGGATTTTTTGGTGGCGGCATAGAGTGAGACAGGATGGTTAACGCCATCTTTAACGGAGAATGGCATCTTGGTATTCATACCATATACCGATGAAGAGGAAGCATAAACCAGGTGTTTAACATTATTCTGGCGACAGCCTTCCAAAATAGTCATCATGCCTGTCAGATTTGAATCAACATAGGCAAAGGGGTTTTCCAACGAATAACGCACACCGGCCTGCGCTGCTAAATGTATCACGCGGTCAAACCCACTTTCGGCGAAGAGTTGAGCCACTCCTTCCCGGTCAGCTAGGTCCAGTTTTTTAAAGGTAAATTGAGGGTATTTCTCAAGCCGTGCCAAACGAGCGTCTTTTAATGTAGGGTCATAATAATCATTCAGGTTATCCAAGCCAATTACCGTATGACCCGCCTGACACAGACGTTCAGAAACAAAATTGCCGATAAAACCGGCTGCACCGGTGACCAGATAGGTTAACTGCATTGTATTTATCCTGAATAATATTTGAAAATTTTTTGATAACCCAAGGGTGCCGATGAAGAATGAATCGCACCAATGGAAACTGCCTTGTATCAAAACCATGACCCATCATTGGTGCGGTTCGCAAAGCCCACCGGCACCCTACGGGTGGTAACGAGGCGTATCAACAAATCAAACCTTTGCAGATATATGTAGGGTGCGATGAAGAATGAATCGCACCAATGAAAACAGCCTTGTATCAAAATAATGACCCATCACCGGTGCGGTTCGCAAAGCTCACCAGCATCCAGCGGGTGGTAACAAACGTACCAGCGAACCAAACATCTACAAACTTGTAGGGTGGCGGTGAGGAACGAACCGCACCAATGGAAACAGCTTTGTATCAAAACCATGACCCATCACCGGTGCGGTTCGCAAAGCTCATCAGCACCCTACGGGTGGTAATGAACGTACCAGCGAACCAGCGCACCAATGAAAACAGCTTTGTATCAAAACCATGACCTATCACCGGTGCGGTTCGCAAAGCTCACCAGCACCTTACGGGTGGTAATGAGCCGCACCAATGAAAACAGCCTTGTATCAAAAGAATGACACATCACCGGTGCGGTTCGCAAAGCTCACAGCACCCTACGTGTGGTAATGAACTACACAATTACAACTTAATCGATAAGCCTCGGCCAATACCATAATAACTAAAACCACGATCAGCCATGCGTTGTGGATCATAAAGGTTGCGGCCATCAAAGATAACTGGTTCCGCCAACTGCTGCTTGATCATATCGAAATCCGGCGCGCGAAAGCTCTGCCATTCGGTACAAATCACCAGCATGTCTGCGCCATTAAGGGCTGCTTCTTTGGTACCCATCAGGTTCAAGTCAGCGCGAGAGCCATAGATGCGTTGTGTCTCTTCCATCGCTTCTGGATCAAATGCCTGTACTTTTGCGCCTGCAGCCCATAACAGTTCCATAAGTACACGGCTGGATGATTCACGCATATCATCGGTTTTAGGCTTAAATGATAAGCCCCAAAGCGCGACAGTTTTACCGGCAATATCGCCATTAAAATGACGATTGATCAATTCAAATAACTTAGTTTTTTGCTTGGCATTAACCGCCTCAACCGCTTTCAGGATTTGAGAGTCATAACCAATCTGCTCTGACGTTTTTACCAGCGCTTGCACATCTTTCGGGAAACATGAGCCGCCGTAACCACAACCTGGATAGATAAAGTGATAACCGATACGTTCATCCGAACCAATACCGTTACGCACATTCTCGATATCTGCACCAACCATCTCAGCAATATTGGCCATCTCGTTCATAAAGCTGATTTTTGTGGCCAGCATGCAGTTAGCTGCATATTTTGTTAGCTCTGCACTACGTACATCCATAAAGATAATACGGTCGTGGTTACGGTTAAAGGGAGCATACAGCTCGGACATTACATCTTTAACATGATCACTTTCGGTACCGATAACAATCCGGTCTGGACGCATACAGTCACTGACTGCAGCCCCCTCTTTCAAGAACTCAGGGTTGGACACCACATGAAATTCAAGTGTTGATTCTCGACCGGCTAATACAGCCGCAATGGTCGCTTCAACCTTATCTCCCGTACCTACTGGAACTGTCGATTTGTCGATAACAATCTTCGGTTCTTGCATATAGGTAGCAATTGTATTGGCGACAGCCTGTACATACTGTAGATCGGCAGAACCATCTTCATCTGGGGGAGTGCCTACGGCAATAAACTGAATCTCACCAAACTCAACTGCAGCTTTTGCATCGGTGGTAAAGAGTAAACGGCCCGCTTCATAATTAGATTGCACCAGTGGCGTGAGGCCCGGTTCATAAATTGGAATAAGACCATTTTTAAGGTTTTCTACTTTCTGTGCATCAACATCAACACAGCAAACGTCGTGGCCAACTTCCGCCAATACCGCTGCCTGTACGAGCCCTACATAACCGATACCAAACACCGTTACTTTCATTCGTTGCTTACCTTACTGAAACACTTAGATTTGTCAGAATTATATCAGCCTGAATGAGGGATTTGCGAAATTAATATGAGCGAGGTAAATCATATTTAATATTAATGATAACCCGCAGGGTGACTGTGAGGAACGAACAGCACCAATGTATTCCAGCAGTCATCGACGCCGGAGGAAGCTCTCACACATTTCAGCCGATTTTTCGTAGGGTACCGGTGAGGAACGAACCGTACCAGTACGACCCAACATCTATCGCAGCCAGAGGCAGCTCCCACATATTGTAGGGTACCGGTGAGGAACGAACCGTACCAATAAGGCCCAACATTTATCGCAGCCAGAGGCAGCTCCCACATATTGTAGGGTACCGGTGATGAACGAACCGCACCATTGTGCCTATAATGTTCAGAAATCACTACGATGTTTGGTCTTCATAAAACCTTCCCATTGAATCACGGGTAACTGATCAAGCATCAACTTAAACATGGAGGTTTGGATGGTTGAGATAAAACACCACGGTGCAATCACCGGGGTTACTGGTTCATGCCATGAGTTGGTTTTAGATAAGAGATCAAGTGTGCTGATTGATTGCGGTATGTTTCAAGGGGCTGAAAATGGTGGCTCAGAATCAGACAATCTACAATTGGATTTTCCGATCGATAGTGTCAAAGCACTGTTTATCACCCATTGTCATATCGATCATGTTGGCCGGATTCCTTCCCTGATTGCGGCAGGATTTAGTGGGCCTATTTATGCATCAAAAGCTACCACCAAGTTGCTACCGTTGGTGCTGGAAGATGCACTAAAAATTGGCGTTACTCGCAATGAGGCGCTAATTGGTAAGTTTCTGCAGCTGTTGGAAAAGCAATTGCAACCGCTGGAGTATAAGCACTGGTACGTGATCGATGCGGTGAAAGGGCTTCGCTGTCGTTATAAACCGGCGGGTCATATTCTTGGGTCCGCTTATATCGAATTTGAATACAATAACGAGATAATTGTGTTTTCTGGTGACCTTGGCGCGCCCTATGCTCCTCTCTTACCAGCACCGAAATCCCCATGGCGAGCTGATCGGTTAATTATTGAAAGCACCTATGGGGATAAAGTGCATGAAAACCGCCGTGATCGTCGCCAACAACTGGAGGCGATAATCCGGCATTGTCTAAAAGACACCGGTACCGTGTTGATTCCCGCATTTAGTATCGGCAGAACTCAAGAGCTTCTATACGAACTAGAAGATATTATCCACAAGCAGAAAGGCACCGCTTGGGAGAATATCGATGTAATAGTTGACTCACCACTGGCCGCAAAATTTACGGAGCATTACCGTGAGTTGAATGATCTCTGGGATGCCGAAGCCAAAGCACGAAAAGGGAAGGGTAGATCCCCATTGGCTTTTGAGCAACTCATCACCATTGATTCACATGCTGATCATACTAAGCTGGTAAATTATCTGAAAAATAGCGGTAAGCCTGCCATTGTTATTGCCGCCAGCGGTATGTGTGCTGGTGGTCGTATCGTGAATTACCTCAAAGCGTTATTGGGTGATACCCGCACAGATGTATTGTTTGTCGGTTACCAAGCAAAAGGAACGCCAGGAAGTGATATTCAACGTTATGGCCCAAGGGGAGGGTATGTTTATCTGGATGATGAAAAAATTGATATTAAAGCGGGAGTGCATACCCTGAGTGGTTATTCCGCCCATGCCGATCAGAAAAATTTAATCAATTTTGTTAAACGGATGCGGCATAAGCCCAAAGAGATACGTATTGTGCATGGTGATCCAGAAGCAAAGCAGGCGTTGAAAGAGAAGTTAAGTGGGGGCTGCCCAGCGGCGAAGATTATTATTCCGTAAGAGCGGCAACGGTGCGGTCATGCTTCATTTATAACCTCAGGCGTAGAGTGCCGATGAGCTTGCGAATCGCACCGTAAAGCCCACCAATCGCCTTTCCGTAAATACATTGAAGCAGATGACTTTAATTGAATGTAAGAAATAACGCCGGCACCATCGGTGCGGTTCGTTCCTCACCAGCACCTTACAATGAACGTTTTCGGCTTTTGTGATGCTTCACGAATAACAATAATGCCTCAGGCGTAGGGTGCTGATTAGCTTGCGAATCGCACCGCAGATACCACGCATTACAGCCGATTTCCGGTAGGGTGAGGAACGAACCGCACCAGTTCTCCATCAGGATTCACCGCCTATAGAAGGTCCCCCTTAAGTGTGCGGCTTATTGTGTTTGTTGTAGGAGCGGCCTCTGGCAGCGACGGTCTTAAATCAGGATGAGGGTGCTGATGAGCTTGCGAATCGCACCGTAAAGCCCACCAATTGCCTTTCCGTAAATACATCAGAAAGCGCATAAACAGATGACTTTAATTGAATGTAAGAAATAACGCTGGCATCATCAGTGCGGTTCGTTCCTCTCCAGCACCCTACAATTAACGTTTTCGGCTTTTGTGATGCTTCACGAATAACAATAATGCCTCAGGCGTAGGGTGCTGGTGAGCTTGCGAACCGCACCGCAGATACCACACATTACAGCCGATTTCCGGTAGGGTGAGGTGAGGAACGAACCGCACCAGTTCTCCATCAGAATTCACCGCCTATAGAAGGGACTCACTCAAGTGTGCGGCTTGTTGAGTTTGTTGTAGGAGCTGCCTCTGGCAGTGAAGGTCTTCAATCAGGATGAGGGTGCTGATGAGCTTGCGAATCGCACGGTAAAGTCCAGCAATCGCCTTTCCGTAAACCATTGAAAAGCGCATAAACAGATGACTTTAATTGAATGTAAGAAATAACGCCGGCATCATCGGTTCGGATCATCCCTCACCAGCACCCCAAATTAACGTTTTCGGCTTTTGTGATGTTTTACGGATAACAGAAATGCCTCTGGGGTAGAGTGCTGATGAGCTTGCGAATCGCACCGTAAAGCCCAGCAATCGCCTTTCCGTAAATACATCGGAAACCGCATAAACAGATGACTTTAATTGAATGTAAGAAATAACGCTCGGTGCGGTCATGCTTCATTGATAACCTCAGGCGTAGGGTGCTGATGAGCTTGCGAATCGCACCGTAAAGCCCACCAATTGCCTTTCCGTAAATACATCGGAAACTGTATAAGTAGATGACTTTAATTGAATGTGAGAAATAACGCCGGCATCATCGGTGCGGTTCATTCCTCACCAGCACCCCAAATTAACGTTCTCTGCTTTTATGATGCAGGGATATCTGCCCTAGCGCGAGTATCACCATAAAGGTGGCGGCGTTTGAGGGGATCTGTAGATTGAAATCAACCGTCGAATGAATGGCCAATGCAATAATCGCCATGGTTGCACTAAAAGCGATGCCGCGCATTAGCGGTTTTTTACGTTTACGTAGGGCTTTTAAGGTAGAGAGTAATACAAGTAACACTGCCAGCAGAAGGCAGGCTGTTACGACAACACCATATTCACTGGCAAACTCAAAATAATCGTTATGGGCATGATCATAAAACCGCTTTCCCACATCGTATTGGCGATATTTAGGGAAGTTTGTGTAGTAAGTGCCAGCACCGCTGCCGGTTAACAGGTTATCTTGAATTGCATCAAGGGTATAACGGTTAACCTCATCACGGGTTTCATGTTCTTCAGATGTATTTTGTAGTCGGTCAGCGACCTTCTCAACACCAAAAAAGGTCCCCATCACAAAGATATCGATAACGATAAGGCTGCTGATTAAGATCATCGTGGATCTTGTTGAGTGCTTACTCAGTATGAGTGCAATGATGCCGGTAATAGCAAGGCTGATAAAAAATGAGCTGTTACCCATGCGGGAGTGAGTCATCACTAGGCCGGCGACCATGATAATTAACATAATGCGTAATCGAGCTTTAGGGCCGAGCAGTGTTGTGATAATGAGCCGAAACCGTTCTCGCCAGCTTTGAGTTGATTGAGTTGTTAATGTAGACACCATAATACCTATACCAACGCTTAACGTTAGTACTAGGTAGCCTGCTAAATGGTTGCGGTTGATGAATGTACCTGTAGCAAGGTTCTTATAATACTCTTTTGGAATAAAGAAGCTGTATTCCGTACCCGTGAGTGTCATCATGCTGCCATAAACGGCTTGGAAAAGACCACTTAAAATGAGTGTATAAGCCAATATTTTGATGCGTTTAGTCGAGTTAGCAAGTAGGAGTGTGAGACAAAAGATCAATATAAAAGAGAAGCCTAGAAGTCCTTCTTGCAGCGTTTTATCTGCATCTATTGAGCTAATAGAGAGATCAGTAGGTGAGATGCCTTGAATCAATGCCATTAACGGAGCGGTGAAGAGTAGGCCAATAATATATACGCTTTGCTTGATACTATTATTGATAAACACTTTATTTAAACTGTATAGACTAAGCCAGATGGCCCCTAATGACAAAGCCCAGCAGCACAGTATTGAGATAGCCCAGGGCTTATTGCTACCTAGAGGTAGAGGGATCCATATTAACAGCAACAGAAAAGCGATAAACAGCCAGTTGTCATACTTAAATTTATTATCTGAAATAGTGTCGGTAAAATTCATTATTTAACAAATAAGTATGTAGGAGAACAAAAAAAGCGCAGTAATGCGCTTTTTTAAGAATGCGGATTGTTAGCTGCTAGGACTAGCACTGCCGCCGCCGCCGCCGCCAGTGGCGGTACCAAGGGTAGTGGGTAATAGAGTTCCTGCACCCGCCGTTTCTGGGCCTGCAGCTGGTCCAGCAGCGGTTGCTGGTAGTAACGCAGTAGGATCTAGCCCATTATTGAGGGCAATTGCAATCAACTGATCTTCTGTCAGGCCTTTATCTATACCTGCCTGCCCAATCAATTTAAGTGCATCAGGATCTTCAGAGAAGGAGCTGGCTGCAGCACTGACGATGGATTCAGCAGTACCAAATCCGCATCCAATGGTTTCTTCTTCAGAATCATCTGCGGGGATAGGCTTACAGTCTATTAGTAGCTGAGCCATAATATTTTCGACAGAGACTGCTTCGGCGATCGCATGCTGAATCACCTCAGTTAAAGGTAAGCCAGTTTCAAGATCTGTTTGTATGTTTGCCTGCGCAGGGTACAACGGCAACAACATCCCTGCTACAACACCAATGAGTAGTTGGCGCATTGTAACATCTCCTTGTTATACGCACATCACTTAAAGATATGCATTCATAACTAAATAAAATAAAGTCTATTGTAGCAATGCTATCTACTGTATGTAAACAATATTTGCTGAAACAGATAAAAGAAGGGTATTATTTAATTCGTCTGTATGATGGTTATGTGGTTAGTAGTATAACGAAGTTGTAACAGCAATAGAGTATAAGGTTGAAGCTTATCAACACTGTTTATGGGTAAGTTAATGATGTTTGTAGGGGCGAAGGAGTGGACCATTCTGTGACACCAGTAGTTAGCTTGTACATGAAAGGCAGCGGTTAAGAAACCGCGAATCACTTGTATTTTGAGTTGAGTCTTTATCTGATATAGTAATTTAGTGTAGCACGTTATTTTTTAAGGATGGAAACGTTAACAAAGGCAACAAATTCTCACTCTTAGAAGATCGTAAGTATGAGAGTAGGTGTATCGTATTTTAATAGATAAATTGGTAAAGAATATTGATTTCTTTCTAGGAATAATATCTATTATAGAGTTTCGCTCTGAAGTAGCTGAACATAATCATTATAAATTAGATAGGAAATGCTACCTAGCTGGACTTACCTAAATTAGTAGTTTTTGAAGTGGGGCCGAAGCCTTAGATAGGAAGAGATATAAATAGGATTCTATTTGGCTTATATTTATAATTAGTTTTTTGGAATATATGCGGATCCTTTTAAAACTTTTCTATCTTAATTATCAAAAATATATTTATCAAATGGTTGGTTTTATGAATAATGTTTTTTTAGTGGGTGCAGCAAAAGCAGGTACGACGACAGTAGAAAGTGTATTGTCATCCAATCCAGATGTATCTATATCACTAGTTAAAGAACCTAATTTTTACTGTAATGATTTACATAAACAATTTGATGAATCAGTATTTAATAATTTAAAAAATCTGAGTTCTTTAGAAGATTATTCAAATATTCATAGTCATGCCGCTATAGTTAGAAATAAAGATGTATATGAGCAGTTGTATAAAAAAAATGAAATAAGGCTAGATGCATCCACAAACTACTTATATTCAGCAGTAGCTGCTAAAAATATTTATGATGATGATCAAAATGCTAAAATAATAATTATACTTAGGGATCCTTTAAAAAGATCATACTCACACTGGTTAATGGATCGTAGAATTGGTTTTCCGGTAGGCAGTTATTATGAGGAGCTGGAAAAAGAGTATTCAAATATTACTGATGCAAAGTTTTCAAACAGCCCATTGTATATAAGTCGTTCATTGTATTACGAGCAAGTTAAAAGGTATTTCGATTTGTTTCCGCGAAAAAATATTAAAGTGATTTATTTTGAAGAGTTATTTAGCGATAAGTACGAATATATTATGAAAGATTTGCATTGGTTTTTAGGTTTAGAGTGTGATGAAGTGATCGTAGATGAAAAAAACAAAGCAATGGTTCCTCGTTTCGAAAAAATAAATAATATTATGCAAGTGAGTGGTATAAAAGTTTTTGTCAGGAGTATTCTGGGAGAGAAGGCTAAGCAGTTACTAAAAGGACTAGTCTATAAAAAAAATGATATAAAACTGGATGCTAGCTTAGTTCCAGTGGAGATATTGAATAAGTTTGAGGAAGACTATAAAAAAACAAAATTACTTGTGAATAGTGGAAGTTAAAAGTAAATCATGAATAGAACTCTTTCTCGCTTATCTGTTGTGTTAGTTATTTTTTGTCCTTTTATTGGGTTGGAGTTGTCAAGGTTATATTTTGAAATATTAAAAGGTGAATGGTGGTATTTTATAAGTTCAGAACGAAGCCTTATGTTAAGTTTCGGGATTTTATTATCAATCTTGTATTTTTTAAAGTTTGAAAATATAAAAAAAATATACTTAAATTATTATGATTTATTGATTATATTCTATGCTTGGCTGTTTTTTGTTTCGATAATAATTTCGATATTTAATGAAGGTGTAGATGTAATTTTAATAAAGCAAGTATTTATTTTTTTTGTAATGTTTTTTTCGTATAGAATTGGTCGATCTTCTAATTTATTTTTAGATAAAGAAATACTAATGTATGGTGCGTTATTTATAGTTACCATAAATGTTGCACTTTCTGTCCTTGGCGCATATCCGGGTTCCTCTTCAATTTTAATGTCTCTTTTGATTCTTTTATGTGTTATATGCTATGAGAAAAGTTTATGTTACTTTGTTTTTTTAAGCTTGTTTTTAATAATGTTTGTGATGGGTTTGGAAGATATAAACAGGACTTTTATGGCATGGTTTTTTGTTTATTTATTGGTTAATTTATATTTTTATTATAAGAAAGCTTTTTTGTTTATATTGTGCCCTTTAGTTATATTTTTAGTGATTGTTTTTGGTGCTTTATTCGATTTCTCTAAAGGGATTTCTGTAGATGATGAGTCATCAAAAACATTAGGTCGAATAAGTTCAATAGTATTTATTATTGGAGGTGGAGATCTTGAAGAGAAGGTTTCATTAAATGATAGAGAATACGAAAATAATAGTGTAAAACAAAAATTCGATGATGAAGCTGGTTTTTTAAATTATGTATTTGGTTTTGGGGCTACGGCTAGATATGATGTTGCATTATCACGAAAGGTCATATATGAAAATCATAACGTGCATGTTGGTTTTTATTCAGAGCTTTTGAAAAGAGGAGTTGTTGGCGTTTTTGTATTAATAATGATTAATCTATTTGTAATATATAGAGGGGTTTTAGATAAAGATTATTTATACAGGAAAGATCGAGTTGAATATTATTTGTTTTTTTGGTTTTATGTTTTATCTTTGATTTATTGGTTTACTTGGTCGGCAATGTTTTTTACATATATGTTGAATTGGATATATATTGGGATGAAATTGAGTAATTATTCTAAAGCATCTGGTAAACGTATATATAAATTTAAATGGAGGTGAATATGATTTTAGTTACTGGTTGTCCTAGAAGTGGAACAACACCTCTGGGTTATATGTTTGAAAAATTTATGGATTATTCTGTTTTGCATGAACCATTCAATTATCATACAGGTCTTGAACAGGTAGGTAGCTATTTTCAATATAGAGATATAGATCAAACGGTGAATGGGGAGTTAAAAAGTTTATTAATTCGAATAGCTAATAATGATGTGATAATGAAAGACGGCATCTTTCCGGGAGAGAATATTTATCGGAGGTTTGCGAAGCGTGCCTTAGGGGGTAGGACGAAAAGAAGTTATAAAAACTTTACTGGAAATAAAAGAGTAATAAAAGATCCATTTTTAGCTCTTTCGTTAAAATCTTCTTCAGAAGTTTTCGATCATATGTTCATAACAATTCGCCCACCGGTAGGTATTATTAATAGTTTTAGAAAGTATAAATGGGTTTTTCCAGAGGTTTTTCCTTATGAAGGCTTTGAGTATTTTGAAGGATATAAATCGTCAGAATTTTTAAATCAGCCTGAGTTTTATGCCTTATATATACAGTATTTGATTTATATCTCTATTGAGAAGCTAGAAACTAACAGTTTTACTGTTATCGACACCTCAAAGCTAGCAGATAAAAGTAGTATTCAACTTGCAGAATTATTTGGTTTTTTGAAATTGGAATCATATGAAAAACTTTATCAGAATTTAAAGAATATGTATGAATCAAACTCGAAAGGTCTGTTCTCTGGTATACATAATCATCAAAGAGGAAAAAATGCATTAAAAGCATCATATGATAATGTAAATATTCCAGAAAATTGTATGGCACTGTATATGGAGGTTTGTCGATTATATGAATGTCAAGCCAACTGAATATAGTTATATTATTATTACTGATCACGGTGATATCAATGGTGGGCTAGCCAAAGTTGTTGTCTCTCAAGTTGAAGAACTAGCAACTAACCAAGACAAAAGAGTCTTAATTCTTACTGGGAGTAGCAAGCTTTCGGTTAGCCTTAAAAATAATGAAAACATAGATCATGTTGTAATAGGAAAAGGTGAATATTTACTAAGACCTAATCGTATTAAAGGAGCCATTGATGGTTTGTTTGATTTTTATGTTTTGAAACAATTAAAAAGAAATTTAGGAAAAGGAGTTTCTTTAAATACCAGAATATTAGTTCATGGTTGGAGTAAATCTTTATCACCATCTATTTTTTGGGTTTTGAGAAAATATGGAAAAATAACGTATTGTTGGAATCATGACTATTTTTTGCATTGCCCAAATGGTGGCTATTTTGACTATAATAAAAAAGTCTCATGTAGAGAAAAACCATTATCTTTGAGTTGTATTAAGCGTGATTGTGATTCTCGAAGTTATTATTTCAAAGTATGGCGTGTGTTGAGATTTTTCATTCTAAAAGCAGTCCGTGGTTTCTTTAAAGAAATTGCAGTTACAGATGCTAGTGCTAATGTTATTTCAGAATATTCAAGTGATTATAAAGGAAGAGTAATTCCTAATCCAATCGATATTTATAAAAAACCGAGAATTCAAGCTGAGTTAAATGATTATGTAGTTATAGTTGGTAGACCATCTCCTGAAAAGGGAATAGATAAACTTTTTGAAACGCTTAAAGATGTTAATTATTATCGCAAAGTTTTTATTATTGGCGGTTTGGAAAGTGATTACGAAGGAGTTGATTCGGGTCATCTTTCGATTGAATATTGTGGTTGGCTAGATAAAACTGAAGTAGAAAAGGTAATGTGTAAAGCTCGTTATCTTATTTTCCCAAGTTTATGGCATGAAGCACAAGGTTTAGTCGTTACTGAAGCTATTGCTATGGGAGTACCCGTTATTTGTGCTGAGGTTAATTGTGGAGTTGAAGCAGTTGAAAAATTTAAGGCTGGCAGGCTATACGACCCTTATAATAGCTCGACCTTGGTATCAGCATTAGAGCACTTTGAACTAGATGCGAATGTAGAAATTTATAGCGAAAATGGCTATCAATCATATTGGCTTAAGCCGGAAGATATAAAAAATCATATTACACAGGTTATTAAAATATGCCGTTAAATAATTCTACAAAAATAGCATTAGTCCACGATTGGTTTGTGGATAGTGGTGGAGCCGAAAAGGTTGTAGCAGAAATTTTAAATATTTTTCCTGATGCGGATGTCTTTTCTACAGTCGATTATCTTAGTGATAAACAGCGGAAAGAAATTGTTAAAGGTAAGTCTATTTCGACCACTTTTATCCAAAAACTTCCATACTCAAAGTCTTATAAGAAGTATTTTACTCTAATGCCGGTTGCATTGGCATCATTAGACTTATCTGAATACGACTTGGTGATTTCAAGTAGCTCCTCAGTTGCGAAAGGAGTGATTACAGGGCCAGATCAACTTCATATATGTTATTGCCATTCACCCATGAGATATGCCTGGGATTTACAAGAAGAATATCTTAAGTCAATAGGTAAAAGTAAAGGTTTAGTCTCTTTTGTTTATCGAAGTTTACTGCATAGAATGCGTATTTGGGATGTGACGAGCTCTTTTAATGTGGATTTTTATATTGCGAATTCATCTTATATTAAGCGTCGTATACATAAGGTTTATAAACGAGAGGCTAAAGTAGTTTATCCTAATGTTAATGTAGATGATTTTGAAGTCCATGAAAGTAAAGATGAATATTACTTTACATGCTCTAGGCTTGTCCCTTATAAACGTATAGACCTTATTGTAGAAGCATTTAGCTTGATGCCAGATAAAGAGTTGTTTGTCGTTGGTGATGGGCCAGAGATGGAGCGGATAAAAAAGCTGGCTTCTAGTAATGTTCATTTATTGGGTTATCAAGAGTTTGATACTTTACGTGATTTAATGGCTAAGGCTAAAGCATTTGTATTTGCAGCAGAAGAAGATTTTGGAATTGTTCCTGTTGAAGCACAAGCTTGCGGTACACCAGTAATTGCCTATGGAAAAGGAGGCGCTTTAGAAACGGTTGTCGATGGTGTTACGGGCGTGTTCTTTTATGAACAAAATGTTTCATCTTTATGTGACGCAATTGAAAAATTTGAAAATAACTTAAAGCAGTTTGATCCAAAAGTTATTAGAACTAACGCTGAGCGCTTTAGCTCTAGCCGGTTTAGAGAAAAGATGAAAGAGTTTATTAGTCAGAAAATGGATGGAATGTAGGCTTTAAGTACACAATATTATTTTATAGTGTATTTTGAATTTTTTGAAATTGATACTGATAAAAAATCCGTAGTGTTTATTTAAAATTATTGTATATGTAGGTGTGATGGTCGTGAGAAATGATAACTAAAACTGTTGAAACTATAAAGTTTAAATTCGCTCATCAACGTGAGTTGATTTTTCAGACAATGATTAGCTTTATTT
Organism: Amphritea atlantica; assembly: GCF_018860855.1. GTDB lineage: Bacteria > Pseudomonadota > Gammaproteobacteria > Pseudomonadales > Balneatricaceae > Amphritea > Amphritea atlantica_A. The sequence continues at coordinate 20,312 of NZ_JAHKQE010000008.1, read as the reverse complement.
GTCGAGTGTTAGCTGCAGTTGCAGCTTTCTTCGCAAGTTTAGTTATCGGCAGGCAACTAGGTGCAGAAGGTGCGGGCCTATACTTTCTTGCGTTTAGTGTTGTTTCTTTTCTTTCAGCCTTTGCCCGATTAGGGCTAGAAAATACAATTGTTCGTTTTGTCGGTGCAGCATTCCCGGATAATGATTGGCTTGCTATTAAATCAATTTTTTATAAATCAGCTTTTCTTGTTTTACTATGCAGTACGCCCATTGCTTTGTGCTTGTATTATTTTTCTGACTATCTAGCTAACGAAGTATTCGATAAAAAAGAGGTATCGACAGTTCTTAAAATGATGGCACCAGGCATTGTTGGGTTGGCTCTCTTGACTATAATCTCTATGGCTTTACAGGGTGTACGTAGAGTCATACCTTCAGTTATTATTTTGACGATACTTGTTAATTTACTATTGATGGGAGGTTTACTGTTATTCCCCATTGAGAGTAGTCAGGTAACAGCATTAATTTACAGCATGAGTACATTCATTACGGTTATTGTCGGTTTATATCTATTACTTAGTAAAGTTGGTCATGGTAGCGACGCTGGTCAGGCTGGTCAGGTAGTTGGTTGGGCTGACATCTTCAAGAGCTGTATGCCATTGTGGATAGTCGTTATTATGCAGCAAACTATCCAGTGGTCTGGGCAGTTTATAGCGGGGGCCTATGTTGATGCAGAACACATAGCTCAGTTGGCAGTCGCTCAACGAACAGCGCTTCTCGTAAGCTTTATTTTAACTGCGGTGAATATTGTAGTTTCACCTAGGTTTGCTGCTATGTATAAACGTTCTGAAATGCAGGCCTTAGAAAAGTTATCAGTTACATCAACAAAGATGATGATTGGTTTTTCTTTACCTATTGTTGGCATAATGATTATTTTTCCAGAATATGTTATGTCATTGTTCGGTGATGGTTTTTCTGGTGGAGCTCACTTGTTACAAATATTAGCGGTTGGTCAGTTTGTTAATGTAATGACAGGATCAGTATCTTTTCTTTTAATGATGTCTGGCCATGAGAAGGAGTTACGCAACACTACTCTTATATCTGGACCCGTCGCGTTAGGTCTTTGCTTTTTGTTAATACCACTTTATGGTGCGACTGGCGCAGCGATCGCGACAGCAATTGCAATAGCATCTCAAAACTTGATTGCCGTCTGGTGGGTAAGGCGTAGGCTTGGATTCAATACATTGGCTATTTGGAGATAATGGGACTGTGTTATAAAAAGGTAGTTGTCAATATAGTGACTATGAATATTAATGAAGGAGTGTTATGTGGAATTTACGCTGAGGTATAGCTTTGCGATAAATCGTATGTTTATTTTTATTCTAGTATTATGTCCTAGTTATGTAGAAGCTACCAGTATTGAAAGTAAACCAGAGGTTTGTACGCACTTAAACTTACGTACAAATTTACTGGGAGAGCCTCATAGTTGTGGATTAAGTAATGATTATGAAAACACAAAATTTGAAAAACGAGTCTCCCTGCTACCCGATTGTCTTCAGTCACCACCAATGCCGACTTCATACAGAAAATCATTAACTAAGTCTGATCGTAAAAAATTTGCAAAATCACGCAAGCAATGCCAAAGGCAACTGAAATATTGGTACGCGGATTATCTTATGAAAAGTAATTATGGTTTACAAAATGCAATGGTTTTGTTTTGGCATAATCACTTTACGACGTCTTTAAAAAAAGTTAAAGAACCCCAACTTATTTACAAACAACATCTTCTTATAGAGCACTTTGCTCTTGGGAGATTTGATATTTTTTTGCAGGAAATGTTAATGGATCCTGCTATGTTAATTTATTTGGACAATACTTCTAATATTAAAAACAAGCCTAATGAAAATTTGGCCAGAGAGATGTTAGAGCTTTTTACTATGGGAGAGGGTAATTACTCAGAAAAAGATATTAAAGAGCTCGCACGAGCCCTAACAGGATTAACCGTCAATAAAGAGACTTTTGAAACTCAGGTAGTGCGTGGAAAGCATGATAACAACTCTAAAGTTCTTTTCAATCATAGTGCAAACTATGATGTTAAGTCTGCTGTTGATCAAATACTTAAACAACCTAAAACAGCGGAATATATTACTCGAAAAATTTGGTCACATTTTGTTAGTAAAACTGATGAAGCGGAAATTTCACGTCTTAGCTTAATGTTTTTTGATGATTGGGATATTGGTAAGCTTGTTGATAATATACTTGCGACTGACCAGTTTTATGCTGATAAAGGGAAAATGATTAAATCTCCACTAGAGCTAATCATCGGTACTGCCCGTATGGTGGGTAATAAAATGATTTCATCAAAAGATATCGTTTCGTATTCTATGTTAATGGGGCAAGATATCTTCAATCCTCCTAACGTAAAAGGTTGGCCTGTTGGTAATGAGTGGGTTACGGCAGATAGAATGCTAACAAGGGTTAGTTTTTCTGAACGAATAATGCGGGGTGTAAATGAAAAGAATAGTGATCTTTCGCATTATGTATGCAAGGGGGGGAAGCTAAATTTTTCTGCTGCACTACCTCCGATAAGTGATCTTGATGCATCCGATTGTTTAGGTAAACTTAAACAGTTGTTAGATGATGCTGTCTGGCAGCTAAAATAATAGGTTGAGTTTATGAAAAGACGGTCTTTACTAAAGCTTGCAGCTTTATCTCCTCTTGCTTCCTCTTTAAATTTAGTTGCAAATGTTAACAATGCTGTGCCAATTCTTGTGTTGGTTGAATTGAATGGAGGAAATGATAGTCTTAATAGCTTTATACCCACTCGACAATTAGATAGATACAAGGAATTAAGGCCAAAACTAAGAGTTTCTCCTGATAAACTAATCGCTCTTGATGATGAATTTTCGTTACATCCATCACTTAAAGCTCTTTATACTAGTTGGGAATCTAAGGATCTAGCATTAATACATGGTTTAGGTTATGAACACCCTAATCGATCTCATTTTCGTTCAATTGACATTTGGGATACCGGCTCCACTTCTAACGAAACTCTCAAAAGAGGTTGGCTTTCTGATGTTGTAAGTGGTATGGGAGCGAATAAGCTCGATTGTATTGTTTTTGGTCGTAATGCTCGCTGTGTTTCAGGAGGAAAGAGCCGTTTTCTTCAGTTGAAAAGTATATCAAAATTTCTCAATGATGCTGAAAATATATCGGCTAGTCTTTATCATAGTGATAATAATGCATTAATGAGTATTATAAATGCTCAAAATTTTGTTAGTAATGGTAACGAGTTATTACGGAATGATTTTTCTGCCGAAAATGATCTAAAAGATATTTTTCCTAAAACTCCTTTCGGAAAAAATTTAGCCGATATTTGTAAATTAATTCAACTTAACGTTGGCGTCCCTGTTTTCAAAGTCGCCTTGACTGGTTTTGATACACATAGCAATCAGGGATTGAAGCATAGTCAATTATTAAAACAGTTGGCTACTGGTTTAAATAGCTTAAAGGTTCAGCTTCAATCTTCTGGTCACTGGCCCAATGTATTGGTAATGACATATTCGGAATTTGGCAGGCGAATAGCCGAAAATGGTTCTGGAGGAACTGATCATGGAACAGCGGCTACCCATATTGTTATGGGTGGTCGAGTAAAAGGAGGCCATTACGGTAAGGTTCCTGATCTATTGGATCTTGATAATGACGATTGGAAATATACTACTGATTTTCGCCGTTTATATCAGACGATCATTACTGATTGGTGGCAAAGAGATTATCAAATTGCTGATGGAATTCAAGGGTTGGGCTTTGTTTACCCTGGTAATATTAATTAAAAAGAGACAATATTTTTCATTGATTAGCGGCCAGTTATCAAAGAGAGAGATTAGTTACTGATCGCTTTCCTTCAATGAGCGGTCGAAGCCTTTAAGGATTGGAGTTAATAGGTAATCCATTATGGTTCGTTTTTCTTTGAGAATCATAACTTCAGCTTGCATACCTGGGTATAGTTTTATATTTGTAGGCGGATCATTTAAGTGTACTCTTATAGAATATGCTGAGACGCCAGTTGTTGGATCGGAAACTCTGTCAGCAGAGACTATGGTTATATTGCCTGACAGCGGTTCTACAGATCTATAATTGTAAGCACTAAGCCTTATGCTGACTTCATCCCCAGGGTTAATAATATCAATATCTTTAGGGTCAACAAGCGCTTCAACAATATACTTACGATTTTTGGGCACTATCTGCAGTAGGGTTGAATGTGCGGAGATTACACCACCTTTGGTATAAATTGATAAGCCAACGACTGTTCCGTCTACAGGGCTAAATATTTTTGTTCTTTCTAAATCAACCTTCACTTGAAAAAGTTTTTCCTTCAGTTGAAATAGTTTATTTTCAGTTAATGTTAACTCTTGACTGATTTGACTATAAAAATCAATATCTGTATTTTTTAACTCTTGTTCAAGTTGTTTTATTGAGATTAATGCATTGTGAATATCTGACTGATTGCTTCCAATATTTGCTTCTATTTCGGCTTGATCAATCATGTATTGAAGTATTTTTTCTTTTGATGCAAGCCCTTTTTTTACTAGTGGTTTTTGCATGGAAATTTGTTCCATGATGGTTCGCAGTATTCGTTTGTTTGAGCTTAATTGATTTTTTAAAGATGTGATCTGTTCTTCATTTTGTTTTATTTTTTCTTGTATAACTGCTTTTTGACCTTCTATTTTTTCTTTTCTTTGAAAAAATATTCTATTTTGTTGTTCTAAATGTTTTTTCAAAAGATCAACTGAATCGAAACTTTCAGAGATGTCTATTTTTGTTTTTTGATCCAACTCTGATATAAGTCTAGAGTATAATGCGTAATATGATAAAAACTCATCCCTGGTTTGTTCATATTTTGATTTTTCTATTGTGTCATCAACCTGAATTAATAATTGCCCTTTGGTAACTTCATCGCCTTCTTTTATTTTTATATCTTTAACCAAACTGTTTCGATAGTAGGCAATAGTCTTTCTTTGACTCTCTATAATTAAGATCCCAGGGGCCATTGCTGCACTTTGTATTTTAAGGAAAAACAAAACAGGAATTAGTAATAAAAATGCACCAGTTACAATTAAAAAACCTTTTTTTGACCAAGTTTGGCTACTTTGTTTCATTGCTAATCTCTAGTTTGTTTTTTCCTATTTGTGCAAGTTGTTCTGGAGAAAGAATTTTTTCTATGGTTCCTTTTCCTAAAATGATAACTCTATTGCAAAGATTTATTAATGAAGGCTTTTTCGAGGAGATAATAGTTGTTTTACCAGATTCTTTTCTTTTTAGTATTATTTTTTTGAGATACATTTCACCATCAGGGCCTTGGAAGGAGTCAGCATCATCGAGAATTAAAACTTGAGGATCTAAAATAATAGCCCGAGCAATAAGTAATCGTTGATACTCTGAGCTACTTAACTGCGATTTTAAGTCATCAGTATTTGTATCATAACCATTAGGTAAGCTAATGATACTTTGATGAACTCCAATCACCTTGCAGGCTGAAACAACGCTATCATCACTTTCTTTATATCTTGAAATGTTTTGTTTAATAGTACCAGGTATAAAAGTTTGATCGGGAGAATAGTAGCCAAGATAGTTATAGAGATTGTTTCCCCACTGTTCGAGCATAGCCCCGTCAATTGTGATATTTCCTATTTCCACTTCCTGTAATCCGGCAATGGTTCTCAGTAGTGTCGACTTACCAGAGCCGGACCCACCAAGGGTGGCGATTGTTTCACCAGCATCTATGGATAAACTAAGTTTTTTGAAAAATATATTTTTGGTATGACGATGGAAAATTAAAGCATTATGAATCCGTATCTGACCGCTCATGTTAGATAATGTAGTTCTCGGAAAATCTCTATATGTGTGCTGAAGTCTTGATTGTAGCTCTTTTAATGATTTATAAAAAATTATCCAAGATCGTCCATTGAGTACCATACTTTCAAATGGCTGTAATGACCGACTAAAGATGAGTGTGCCGGCAATCATTGTGCCAATAGATATTTGATTTTCTATATATAAAAAGGCACCAACACCAATAATTGAAATTTGGCCTATTAAACGTATTGTTTTAGAAAGGGTTGATACTAATATTATAAAATCAACTTGTGACGCTCTCTCTGTTTGATACTTTTCTTCTATTCGAATTGACTCTTCGGCTAGAAAACTACTTGTATTTGTACATTTGATCGAATCTTCTAAGCCATTAAATATCATTTTTTTTGGCTGATCTTTATCGTCTTTGTTTTTGTAATGATTAATAAGTGATAAGGAGACGAAAATTATTATCATTGATAATGCTATAAGAGCATATGTAGGGTGTAACAACCAAAGGAATATTAAAAAAATAGGGCTCCAAAGTAGTTCTGCAATATGGAGTGCGCTGGGATAGATACCCTTATAGATGGTTGTTACAAGTGATTCTAGTTTACTACTGTTTTTAGTTGCAAAACTCTCACTTAACTTTTCATTACTAATCGCGTCGGATAATGTCGAGGAGATGTCATTGATTATATAGTTAGCTATTTTATGACGACAGAATTCTATTAAGCCATAAATTATTAATAATGAGAATGCAATTATGGAAAGGGATATTAATGTTTCTTCACTTTTAGAGGTGAGTACTCGATTAAAAACTTGAAACGAATAAATAGGAAATATAAGCAGTATTAAATTGCTAATAAGTGTGAAAAATAGAATATTTTTCATGCCCGTTTTAATGCAAGCAGACATGTTAATAAGGTTTTTTTTATAAGATACTGATTGCACCTAGACTCCTGACATAAAAGTCATAATAAATTAGAAAACGGCAAGGAGTATTTCTCCTTGCCGTTTGTTTTACATCGTACACTTCTTAGGCTATATCGTGAAATGAATCTTCACTTGCATCCATTATCATATCCGTAACAATTGTGACTGTGTCGCCACCAATGTTTGTAAAGGAGTAAGAGAATAGGTCAACACTATCAGTCAGTCCGAGTAGGGCTAAGTACTCGCTTTCTTGGCTGCTATCTAGGTCGGTAACTGAACTGAAATCCCAGTCAGTGTCGCTAATCAATAATTCATCAATACCGACTGCAAGGAATGTGTCTGCGAATTGACCACTGTCAGTCATATTGGCATCATCATTTGAGATCCGAGAAAGACTAATCTCAACAGATGTGTCAACTACATCGTCAAAATCACCGAGTACTGCTTCGATACCTTTATTCAGGTTAGTGCTTAAATCAATTGATACAAGGTTATCGCCGTCAGAGTCAGCTACCTGAAGAGTATCAAAGCCATCACCACCTTTGTAAGAGACATCGTCTTCATCGGCTAATAGTAGGTCATCGCCTGAACCGCCTGCCAGTTTATCTGCACCGGCACCGCCTTCAACGATGTCATTGCCAAATCCGCCTTTTAGATCGTCATCGCCTCCACCGCCGAGCAAGATGTCATCTCCATGACCGCCTTTAATTGTATCATTACCGCCGTCGCCGCTTAGAATGTCTTCACTTGCGCCGCCGTGAATGTTATCATCGCCTTCACCGCCGGTTATGATATCAGATCCTAGGCCACCAGTGATTGTGTCATTACCGTCACCGCCTCGGAGCATATCATCACCACTATCACCTATGATGGTATCATCTCCCAGTGAGCCTTCGATGTAGTCGTTACCACTGCCACCATTAAGATAGTCGTCGCTGCCGCCACCATCAATTATGTCATCGCCTTCACCGCCGTAGATGGTGTCATTGTTACCTTCACCATAGAGTGTGTCTGCTCCAGTGCCGCCTTCAATGTAATCATCACCGTTGCCGCCATGAATTAAATCATCACCAGCATCACCTGATAGCTCATCATTACCAGCTGCACCATATATTTCGTCGTTACCTTCGCCGCCTGAAACAATATCATCACCTTTTAAGGCATTAATGATGTCTCCATCTGTTGTTCCAGTAAGTGTGTCAGCTGCGTTCGTACCTGTGATTGTACTCATTTTTCCATTCCTTTAACTAATGAATATGCAATCCAGCGGCCTTCGCAAAACTGCCTTTATATAGGCAAAGACTGTTGGCTTGCAGTGTCTATTATTTGGCAGTTTTGAGTCTTAAGCATAATCTCAAGTTATAACTTATTGAAATGTATGCTTTTGTTTGACATTCGACATCAAGGTATACAGAATATCAACACTGCAAGTGCTAATATACCATTTTGGGAGGTAAAATAAACTGTTTTTTTTGTGAATAATTTTTTCGGTAAACGATAGTGTTTTTTTTATTAAGTTGTTGTTTTTTAAGATTAATGTTGGCTTTTGGCTTTTTCTGTTTATTGGTTTTATATCGTTTAGCAATTGATCATAGCAGTTTTGCAAGGAGTTTGTGCCTATTTTGGGAGGTGGGTTGAAGTTTTTTTTGTATGTGAACGTTTGTTTGAATTGTTTGGTTAAAGCGCATTGATTTCCTGTCTTTCAAGGTCTTATTCTGACTGGTTGTATAATATGGGTGACTGGAATGACTAGGTTGGGTTTTCCGTTCGTAAGTGTCCTAATAAGTTAGGCTGGTGTCGCTACTGGGTGCGGTTATCAGTGTGGCTATGAGATAGGTCTTGTGTGTTTTTAAAATTAAGAAACTGTAACAGAGGCTTTCGGTGATGGGCTTGGCCCTTTACTGTTGCGATTGCTCTGTGCCACATGTGTTGTATGATGATATATTTATAAAATATTTGCGGTTGCTTATATAAAAAGAGTAGTGTTGCTATCTTTGTGTTGCAGTGCAATATAGAGCGTTAGCTTAATCATTCTGTAGCTTTAATGAAGCAGTAACGCGCGCAGTGTAAAAAAGAGTTCACAGGGAGAGGGGTTAAAGGAAATGTCGATCATGATTCCGAGGGGAGACGTTACTCATGAATATTAAAGTGACGCCATATGGTACTGTTGCGCGTAAACGCCGGCTTTTAAATAATCATGAATCACTAGGGTTCTGGGTTCAACACTTCGTAGACTTGGTGATTGTGTGCGGCACTCTGTTTTTTTTCACTTTTATTAAAGTAGGGGCTATACCTACCAATTATCGACTTTTGGCTGTGGTCGCCCTTTTTTGTGTCTGGATTATTTACCGTCGTCGTGGCGTGTATCGCCAGTCTCTTGGCTTTTACAAAAGTGCATTCCGTTTACTATCTGCGTGGGTGCATGTGCTATTACTATTGGCGCTAGTGGGTTTTGTCACTAAAAGTGGTGATAGTTTTTCTCGTGAGGTGTTGATTGAGTGGGCTGTGGTTGGGTATGTGCTGCAGTTGATAAGCATGAATCTGCTTGGTACGCTGCACAAGCGTTATAACGAAATGTTCTCTCGTGAAATTCCAACGCTGGTTCTAGGTACTGGGGATTTGGCCAATAAGTTGGTTCAAAACCTTAATAGTAACGATTGGCTGCCTGATCGTGTTCTGGGCTTTGTTCAGTCTGATGATATATCGCTATCAGAGCATGATTCTACGAGTCTTCCGTTGCCTTTGCTGGGAAGTATTAGTGGTTTACGGCAACTTATTATTGAGAATCATATAAGACGTATCTATGTTGCGTTACCGATTGCTGAATCTAAAACCATAGAAGCTTTGCATATCAATCTATTGGATATGAATGTCGATGTTATCTGGGTGCCTGACATTTTTAGCTTGAGTTTGTTAAACCACTCCATCCGCGAGGTGGCTGGGATGCCGTTGATCTCTCTTAACGAAAGTCCGATGACTTCCAGGCGCAGCCAAATTGTAATCAAAAATATTTTAGACAAAGTGTTGGCTGCTTTAGCGCTTATTGCCTTTAGTCCTTTGATGCTTGTTATTGCTGTCTTGATTAAGCGAGAGTCCGAGGGACCGGTGTTTTTTAAACAGGAGCGGCATGGCTTTGATGGAAAAATCATAAAGGTTTGGAAATTTCGTAGTATGCGTTTGCATGACGATACTGAAGTTAAGCAGGCAACAAAAGGTGACTCTCGAGTGACTAAAGTTGGTGCGTTCATCCGTCGTACTTCTATTGATGAACTGCCTCAGTTTATTAATGTTCTGCAAGGTACTATGTCTTTGGTTGGGCCGCGCCCCCATGCTGTTGCTCATAACAACTATTATTCTGATAAGGTAAACGCTTACTTGGCTAGGCACCGTATTAAACCAGGTATTACGGGGTTGGCGCAGATTAGTGGCTTTCGGGGTGAAACTGATACGCTAGATAAAATGGAAAAGCGGGTTGAGTTTGATTTGGCTTATATCAATAATTGGTCGTTAAGCTTGGATTTAAAAATCTTGATTAAGACGCCTATTAGTCTGATTTCTAAAGATATTTATTGATCTTGTCTAGGTGTTTGGTTCCTGAGTGCTGACCGGGTTGGCTTTTTTCTTGCCCAGTAGGGCTGTGTTGTCTAGGTCTTCTGGTGGTCTTTTCGTTATTTCTAATGCGTTAGCATGGTCTGTAATAATAGCTGTATTTTGGTCAGGTTGGGTGTTCGACCATTGTCTTGTTGATGTGTATTTAATGCTGTATTTCAGCTTAAATCATAAATTTTTAAATCTATGAACTAAAAGGATGTTTTGTATGATTCCTGTCATTATGGCTGGCGGTTCCGGTACTCGGCTTTGGCCTCTTTCTCGTACACAGTATCCTAAGCAGTTTCTGCCTCTTCATAGTGACTTCTCTATGTTGCAAGAGACGGTCAGTCGCTTAGGCGATGTTAACCAGGTTAACTTGATCTGTAATGAGGAACATCGGTTTCTCGCCGCAGAGCAGATGCGCGTTATGAATCAGAGCTGTTCTATTTTTTTAGAACCTGTTGGACGTAACACCGCTCCAGCGATTGCGTTGGCGGCGTTGCAAGCGGTTAGCAAAGGGCAGGGGGATGAGTGTCTGTTAGTGTTAGCTGCGGATCATGTTATTGAAGATGAGGCCGCTTTTAGAGGGGTTGTTGCCCAAGCTGAACCCTTAGCGACAGATGGCTATCTGGTGACCTTTGGTATCGTGCCCAACCAACCAGAAACGGGTTATGGGTATATAAAAGCCGATATGTCTGGTGCGCTTGAAGATCAAGCGTCTAAAGCGTATTCCGTTGCGGCATTTGTGGAGAAACCTGACCTGGCAACGGCCGAATCTTATTTGGCTGAAGGTGGTTATTATTGGAACAGTGGTATGTTCATGTTTCGTGCCGACCGCTATCTTGAGGAGTTGGGTAAATATCGTCCAGATATCTTAGCGGCCTGTGAAAAAGCAATGCAGGCGACGATTGCGGATATGGATTTTGTTCGTGTTGATGCCGCAGCTTTTGAGGCCTGCCCAGATGAATCAGTTGATTATGCGGTGATGGAAAAGACGGATCGTGCCGTTGTTCTCCCACTTGATGCCGGATGGAGTGATGTAGGTAGCTGGGCTGCATTGTGGGAAATTAAAGATAAAGACAGTAGCGGCAATGTGCTGGATGGTGATGTGATTGCGCATAACACACGTGATTCATTTGTGATGTCATCCAATCGTTTGGTTACGACACTGGGTGTGGATAATTTGATCATTGTCGATACGCCGGATGCTTTGTTGGTGGCGGACAAAGACAAAATCCAAGATGTTAAAGCGATTGTCGCCGAGATTAAAAATGCTGACCGTAACGAGACCTTCCAGCATCGTGAAGTTTATCGCCCTTGGGGTAAGTATGATTCGATCGATCTAGGGGATCGTTATCAGGTTAAGCGCATTACCGTTAAACCGGGCGCACGGTTGTCTGTGCAGAAACATCATCACCGTGCTGAACATTGGATTGTGGTTAGTGGCACAGCCAATGTTACCAAGGGTAATGAGACCTTTTTAGTGACTGAAAACCAGTCGACCTATATTCCGTTAGGTGAGATTCATTGTTTGGAAAATCCAGGCAAAGTTGAGCTTGAGTTAATTGAAATTCAGTCTGGTTCTTATTTAGGTGAGGATGATATTGTGCGGCTGGAAGATCAGTACGGCAGGGCTTAAGAGCCGAAGTTCGAGGTTCGAACGCTGCGCTTGTCTGAGGTCCGAAAGAGCGTAATCGGCTTTACTCGGGCCAGCGAAGCGTTCGGACGAAGTTATCGGGCCCACTCGGGCTAGCGTAGCGTTCGGACAAGCGAAGTGGTCGGGTTTACTCAGACTAGCGAAGCGTTCGGGCAAGCGAAGTGATCGGGCCCTCTCGGGCTAGTTAAGCGTTCGAACAAACGAAGTGATCGGGCCCACTCGGGCTAGTGAAGCGTTTGGACAAACGAAGTGATCGGGTTTATTCGGACAAGCGAAGCGCTCGGACGAACGAAGTGATCGGGCCCACTCGGGCTAGCGAAGCGTTCGGACAAACGAAGTGATCGGCTCTTCAATATGGAGGTTGTGATGGGCTTTGAAAATTTAGATGTATGGAAACGTTCTTGTCGCTTAAGTTGTGATGTTTATAAGGCGATGGAAAATTGTCGTGATTATGGCTTTAAAGATCAGATCACGCGAAGTGGTTTATCGATTCCTAGTAATATTGCTGAAGGTTTTGAACGAGGCTCTGTTAAGGAGAAACAGCAATTTTATTACTATGCGAGAGGCTCTGCCGGTGAGCTAAAAACGCAGGTCTATATTGGTCAAAAAATAGGTTATATCTCCCCTGAAGATGGCTATCATTGGCGCGATGAGCTTAGTGATATTCAAAAAATGCTCACAGGATTGATTAGAAAAACAGGGTAAAAAGGCTGAAGTCCGAGGTCCGAGGTCCGAGGTCCGAAAGAGCGTAATCGGCTTTACTCGGACTAGCACAGCGTTCGGGCAAACGAAGTGATCGGACCTCGGACCTCTTTTTTTAAATCATCTGTTTCTGTTTTAGCAACTCAATGACTTTATCGGCTGCTTCTTCTGGCGTCATTTCTAACGTTTTCAGATTAAGGTCTGGCTGCTCTGGGGCTTCATAAGGAGAGTCGATACCGGTGAAGTTTTTCAGTTCTCCGCGGCGGGCTTTCTTATAAAGGCCTTTAACATCACGGTCTTCAGCAACTTCTAACGGAGTGTTGACGTAGATCTCTATAAACTCACCCTCTGCCAGCATATCTCTAGCCATCTGTCTTTCCGCTTGGAAAGGCGAGATAAATGAAGTCAGTACAATAAGGCCAGCATCGACCATTAGTTTAGCGACTTCGGCAATTCGGCGGATATTTTCAACTCGATCTTGATCGGTAAAGCCAAGATCATTATTTAGGCCATGACGAACATTATCACCATCCAATAGATAGGTATGGTGACCAGAAGCGAGTAGCTTCTGCTCGACGAGATCGGCGATGGTTGATTTGCCAGAACCCGATAGACCGGTCATCCAGATAACGCAGGGTTTCTGAGACTTCAGTGTTGAGCGAACCTCTTTATTCACTTCGGTGTGCTGCACGGTGATATTGGTGCTGCGACGCAGAGCAAAGTTGATCAACCCCGCACCAACGGTGTTGTTGGTCATCCGGTCGATCAGAATAAAGCTGCCGGTATCGCGGTTGGCTTTGTAGGAGTCAAAAGCGATATCCTGATCGATGCTGATGTTACATTCACCGATGCCGTTCAGCTCAAGCTTTTTAGCGGCTAAGTGTTCCATCGTATTGACGTTGACCTGATGCTTAATATCAGTGATGGAGGCGGTCACGGTTTTTGTGCCAATCTGCATCAGATAAGTTCGGCCCGGCATTAGAGGCTCTTCGTGCATCCAAATGACCGTGGTTTCGAACTGTTTACCAATGGAGGCAGGTTCTGACGCTGAGGTGATCATGTCTCCACGGGAGATATCGATCTCATCGTTCAGTGTCAGTGTGACCGATTGCCCAGCTACCGCCTGTGGTAGGTCGCCATCATAGGTTGAGATAGTGGCGATGGTACTCTCTTTGCCTGAGGGTAATGCGCGAATCCGGTCGCCAGGTTTGACCACACCACTCGCGAGTTGACCGGCGAAACCTCGGAAATCAAGGTTTGGTCGGTTAACCCATTGCACGGCCATACGAAATGGCTCTTTCTGCATTAGCTCATCGTCAACCTGTACGGTTTCCAAGTAACCCATCAATGTGGTGCCGTGATACCAGGTCATATTGTTGCTAGGTTCGGTGATGTTGTCACCGGCCAATGCTGACATAGGTATGAAGGTAATCTGCTGAATGCCGATCTGTTCAGCAAATTCGAGATAGTCTTCTCTAATCTGGTTGTAGGTTTTTTCTGAATAATCCACCAGATCCATCTTGTTGATAGCAACGACAATATGTGGGATGCCGATCAGAGATGTTAGGTAGCTGTGACGACGTGTCTGGGTCAAGATGCCGCGACGAGCATCAACCATCAGAATAGCAACATCGGCGGTGGATGCACCTGTAACCATGTTGCGGGTGTATTGCTCATGCCCCGGTGTATCGGCCACGATAAACTTACGTTTATCAGTAGAGAAGAAGCGGTAAGCGACATCGATGGTGATGCCTTGTTCACGCTCAGCGGCTAAGCCATCCACAAGTAACGCAAAGTCGATATTATCGCCTTGGGTACCGAATTTTTTCGATTCTGCCTCAACCGCTGCCAGTTGATCTTCAAATAACAGTTTTGATTCGAATAGCAGCCGGCCAATGAGGGTGCTTTTGCCATCGTCAACGCTACCGCAAGTAATAAAGCGTAGCAGGCTTTTCTGTTCGTGATCTTTCAGGTATTGAACGATATCGTCGGATATCATGTCTGATGAGTGTGCCATTAGAAGTAACCCTCCTGTTTTTTCTTCTCCATGGATGCGGCGCTATCGTGGTCGATCATACGCCCCTGACGTTCAGATGTTTTGGTCAGCAGCATCTCTTGGATGATCGCTGGCAGGGTGTCTGCTTCAGATTCTACTGCGCCGGTGAGTGGGTAGCAGCCGAGGGTTCTGAAACGCACGCTTTTCATCATCGGTACTTCGTTTGGTTGTAATGGCATACGCTCATCGTCAACCATAATCAACGTGCCATCCCGTTCGACAACAGGGCGTTCAGCCGATAGATAGAGCGGCACAATGGGGATTTGCTCTAGGTAGATATATTGCCAGATATCCAATTCTGTCCAGTTGGATAGAGGGAATACCCGAATCGATTCGCCGGGACGTTTGTTGGCGTTGTAGTTTTTCCATAGTTCGGGACGTTGGTTTTTCGGGTCCCAGCGGTGGTCAGCAGTACGGAAAGAGAAGATCCGCTCTTTAGCGCGGGATTTCTCTTCGTCACGACGTGCACCACCGAAGGCAACATCAAATTTGTATTTATTGAGAGCCTGCTTTAGGCCCTCTGTTTTCATGATGTCGGTATGCAGCGCTGATCCATGGGTGAATGGGTTGATACCCTTTTCCACACCTTCAGGGTTCATATAGGTGATCAGATCGACGCCAAGGGTCTTTATCAATTCGTCACGAAAAGTATACATTTCGCGGAATTTCCAACCGGTATCTACATGCAGTAGCGGAAATGGAGGCTTGGATGGGTGAAACGCTTTCATCGCTAAGTGAAGCATCACGGCACTGTCTTTACCGATGGAGTAAAGCATGACCGGATTGTCGGCTTTGGAAACGACTTCGCGCATTATTTGAATGCTTTCCGCTTCCAGTCTCTGTAGGTGTGTTAATGCCATCGTGTTCCTCACATATGACTGAGTAGTTTCATTTTCAGCAACTGAAGACTTAGAGCCTGACAGCGTGCTGCGCTTTTTTGATGTTGTGTAGGTTAATAGTGTGATTTGTGACTGACTGCTTAGCCACTGTTGGATATCAGTAAAGTTGTCTAGTGAAACGCTATGGAACGACAGTATGAGATCGGAGGTGATCTGGCTACTGAGGCGCTTTAGAAAACAAAGAATACTTAAACTGTCTGGCTTGGCTTCGGTTGTTAGCCAGTATAGTTTGCCTCTGAAATCTTGCGCGTAAATAAAATAGCCGCTCAATCCCGCTTGTTTTTGTTCCGCAGAAAGAGATAGCGTACCAATACCGCCCTTTAATATTTTAGGGCTTCCTACTTTGGTCTTTTTGGTTTTACTGTGAATGGTTTGTTGAGTAGCTGTATCTGCGTGGTGGTCAGTGTTCGAACCGCTAGCATCACTGTTTGGCTGAAGCTCACCGCTATTGAATTCAGGATGGTATAAGCTGAGCCAAGCTTGCGCTGAATCGACTTTATCGGTCGGCGGTGCGGATATTCCCCATGCTTTTAGGTGACGGCTGACCGTTTTGGCTGAAATCGATTGCTGCTGATGACTGAACCACGCTTGAACGGCCTGACTATCCCAAAGGTGATTATTCTCTGGTGAGTTGGTTAGCATGAATTTCAGACATTCATCGGGAGAGCCCGGTCCCGACGGTAAAGCTATCTTGCGCCGTCCTCGCTTACCGGTATTCACCGCTTCCCAGCCACCTTCTGTAAAACGTTTATAGGCAGATATAATGGTGGGATTTGAAAGGCCCGTTTTCTGTTTAATAGAGGCAAGGGTTTCTCCGCTAAGACGCAGCTGTACCGCTTCTTTTCTAAGCTTATTTAGCGCTATTGGAGAAAGTTTCTTGCCATTCATAATGAATATTCCTGAGTTAGAATTGAGATCATACAAAATTGACGGTATGCTGACAATCATTCTTTGTTAAACATAATGTGTCTTAGTCTGGTTATTGGTCCGTATGCATGACTTTAGTCAGCCAAATACGTTGAATAACCAGCAAGACACCAACTTAAAAGTCGGAATATGGATTTTTCAGCCGTATTAACACTGGTTCTTCTTGGATCGGTGCTTTTGTTATTGGTATTTAGCCGTATAGCGGCGGATATGATTTTAATGGCCGCTATGGGGACTTTGATTATCGCCAAGGTGCTGACGCCTGCTGAGGCGTTAGCGGGTTTCTCTAATCCTGGCGTGATTACCATTGCGGCTTTCTATGTGATTGCGGCAGGGCTTAAAGAGACGGGGGCTGTTCGTTGGATCGGTCAGCTGTTGCTTGGTACACCGGAAAACGAGAAGCAATCGTTGCTGCGAGTGATATTACCGTCCTCTCTTTTAAGTGCCTTCATGAACAATACCGCCGTGGTTGCGATGTTTATCCCCGCGGTGCAGGAGTGGGCGCGCCGAATCAAAATCCCGGTGTCTAAACTTTTGTTACCGCTTAGTTATGCTGCCATCTTGGGAGGCACCTGTACACTCGTTGGAACCAGCACTAACCTTGTTGTTGATGGGTTACTGCAGGCTGAAACTGGGGTAGCACTTGGCATGTTTGACCTCGCTTGGGTGGGCGTACCGGTGCTTATTATAGCTGGCGGATTGATTGTCTTGTTAGCTCCTCTGTTACTGCCGGACCGTAAAGGTGTGGTTGAACAGCTTGAAACCGCCCGAGAGTATGTTGTCGAACTGGTTGTTACCCCTGGCGGACCTATCGTTGGCAAAACAGTTGCTCAAGCGGGTTTAAGGCAGTTGACCTATGGCTATCTTGTTGATATCAAACGGGGAGGGCTCTTATTAACCGCGGTTTCCCCTGATATTGTGCTGGAAGCAGATGATGTGTTGGTTTTTATCGGTGCCCCGGAAAGTGCTCATGAGTTACGCGGGGTTAGGGGGCTTGCACCACGACATGATGATTTTGAAAAATTGGACATTGCGATTCAAGAACGTTGCCTAGTCGAGGCGGTGATCGGTCCTGAATTTTTTGGCTTAGGTCAGACAATTAGAGCGTCCCGTTTTCGTGGTCGTTACCGCGCTGCAATTTTATCGGTTTGTCGTCAAGGGCAGCGTTTGGATGGAAAAATAGGCGATGTTCGTTTACAGGTGGGTGATACCCTCTTAATGGAAGCCAGTGATGATTTTGTCAGTCAGTATCGCTCGCGCAGAGATTTTCTGTTAGTCAGTGCCTTGAATGAATCGACCCCTCCTGATTTTGCCAAAGCCCCATTCGCGATCGGCACGCTATTGATGATGGTGCTGGTCAGTGCGCTGGGTATACTCTCTATTTTGGAAGCGTCAATTTTAGCTGCGGGTGTTATGTTAGCGAGTCGATGTGTGTCGGTATCCAGAGCACGGCGGAACGTTGACCTTTCAGTATTGATTGTTATTGCTTCATCCTTTGCCCTCGGGGCGGCCATGGTAAAAACCGGCAATGCCCGTATGATTGCAGAGGGGTTGTTGTTTTATGATGGGATAACGCCTTGGCAAGCATTGATATTGATGTATTTGATAACCGTTTTGTTTACTGAGTTGATTACGAATAACGCTGCTGCGGTATTAATGTTTCCGGTGGCGATGGCATTAGCGAATCAACTTGGGGTGAGTTATATGCCGTTTGTGATTGCTGTGATGTTTGCCGCCTCTGCTAGTTTTATAACGCCATTGGGCTATCAGACAAATTTGATGGTGTATGGCCCAGGGGGTTATCGATTTACCGATTATGCTCGCTTAGGTATACCGTTGAGTGTTACTGCGGCGGTGGTGTCATTAACATTGATACCACAGGTTTGGCCGTTTTAATTCACGGCTTAGCTTCAACTGATTATTTCAAAGTTTAATAATTTTAAAGAGAGATGGACGCCATGTTTAACAATCAGGATATTATCGCTCTGGCTAAACAAGCCGGTGCTGCGATTATGGAAATCTACCAGCGGGGTTTTGAAATCTCTGAAAAAAGTGATGCGAGCCCACTGACCGAAGCTGACCTTGCTTCTCATCATTGTATCGTCGATGGTTTAAAACAGCTAACACCTGAGATTCCGGTATTGTCTGAAGAGTCCAGCGCCGATGAACATCAGGGCAGAATGTCTTGGAATACCTACTGGTTGATTGATCCGCTAGATGGCACCAAAGAGTTTATTAAAAAAAATGGTGAGTTTACCGTTAATATTGCGTTGATTGATCAGGGCAAGGCTGTTTTTGGTGTGGTTTATGCGCCTGCACTGGGTGTTACCTATTGGGGCGATGCGGAAGGTGCATTTAAAGAGGAAGAGGGGCTAGTAGAGCCTATTCATGTGTCTGAAATTCCCGGTGATGCAGATGTTTGGCGTGTTGTTGGCAGCCGCTCCCATCAATCGGATGAGTTTAAGGCGTTTGTGCAAGGCTTACCTCAAACCGAAGTCGTATCGATGGGCAGTTCACTTAAGCTTTGCCTGGTAGCAGAAGGTGCTGCGGATCTGTATCCGCGTTTGGGTTTAACCAGTGAGTGGGATACTGCTGCAGCTCATGCAGTTGTAACTGCAGCGGGTGGACAAGTGTTGCAATATCCAGAACTGACACCGCTGTTATACAATACTCGCCCTGACACCCTGCTGAATCCGTTTTTCATTGTTTGTGCGAATAAAGACGATAGCTGGGCTTGATGGTTTAAATTCACATCATTGATGCGGCTTATTCTTTATCGGAATCACTGGTGCGGTTCATTCTTCACCGCACCCTACAAGACATCGGTTTGTGTGGTTTGTTCATGCGCCCGTATTAACACTCGTAGGGTGCAGATGAGCTTTGCGAATCGCACCGGCGGTGGTTGTTTGATTGATCGGTGCGATTCCTTCTCGCCGAAATCATTGGTGCGGTTCATGCTTCACCGCACCCTACAGGATATCGGTTGATGTGGTTTGTTCATGCGCCCGTATTCACACCCTACGGGAAATTAGATTCATTGTTTGTCAGCTTGGATGTATCTATATGAACATCACAATATATTGGTCTTAAACCATCCCCAGATGCCGAGTGAGAAGTTCGGGAACAGGTCTATCCCTGCTGCGGATTTGGCGAGGTATAAGACAAGTAGCCCTAACAGCGTCGATAGGGTTAGAAAGATCAATAAAAACAGTGCCTGAACAAAGGCGGCTGTTTTCTGTTCGGCGCGGCTAAGTTCCCTTTTGTTGCGGCCCATCAGTATGACGAAGTAGTAGCGCCAGCTCCACACTTTGAGCGTACCACGCACATCTATGGGGTGTTGCCCCCATTTGCGTGCACCAAAAGCTATTTTAAGCGCAGATAATTGCTCTGGCGTAAAACTATCACGCAGATCGTGGGGGATGCGTTTGAGAAGGCCTTGTTCAAACCAGTCGTCAGTCTGGGGTTGTTTCATTGTTTATATTCCAACAATCGCTATTGAGCGTGGACTGATATAAAGACAGTGCAGCAGTCAATAGCGATTTTATTATTGACTGATTATCCCCTTAATAAGGTGAGTAACTCATCCGTTTTGGACTGCATTAGGGCTTGATCACCACGGGTTTCAACGTTAAGACGGACGACCGGTTCGGTATTGGATGAACGAAGGTTGAAGCGCCACTCGCCCATATCGAGGCTGATACCATCGGTATAATCG
>NZ_JAHKQE010000016.1 GCF_018860855.1 Amphritea atlantica | reverse complement strand
ATCGGTATAATCGATTGCTATAGCGCTCTCTTTGTAAGTATCCAGAACTCGTTCAATTGCAGCTTTTGGATCGTCCAGTTTACTGTTGATCTCACCGGGAGATGGGTATTTAGTGATACGGTCATCAACGAGTTGAGACAACGTTTTGCCCTTTTTGCTGATCAGTTCAGCGACGAGTAGCCAAGGCACCATGCCGCTATCGCAGTAGAAGAAATCACGGAAGTAATGGTGAGCACTCATTTCGCCACCGTAGACTGCATCTTCTTCACGCATCCGCTCTTTAATGAAAGCATGTCCTGTTTTGCTTTGAATCGCTTTACCGCCACCGGCGGCAACAATGTCTAGGGTGTTCCACGTTAGGCGAGGGTCGTGGATGATCGCTGCGCCGGGGTTTTTGGCCAAAAAGGCTTCCGCGAGTAAGCCAACAATATAGTAACCCTCAATGAAGCGGCCATTTTCATCAAATAGGAAGCAGCGGTCGAAGTCGCCATCCCAGGCAATACCCATATCCGCTTTGTGTTCCAATACGGCAGCGATGGTATCGGCACGATTCTCTTCAAGAATCGGGTTAGGGATACCGTTGGGGAAAGTGCCGTCGGGTTGGTGGTGGATTTTAATAAATTCGATCGCGACAGAGGCGGCTTTAAACTGCGTTTCTAACGCATCGATCACATGTCCGGCGACACCATTGCCGGCATTTACCACCAATTTCAGTGGTTTTAGGTCCTGTAGGTCGATATAGCCTTCAAGATGTTCGACATAGGCGGCCAGTGTATTCACTTGTTTGTAGCTACCTTGCTTGGCTATATCGGGGGTGCTAAAGTTATTTTCCCGAGTCAGTTGCTCAATATCATTCAGGCCGGTATCACCGCTAATGGGTCGTGAACCTTCACGTACAAGCTTCATTCCGTTGTAATCTTTCGGGTTGTGGCTCGCGGTGACCACGATGCCGCCATCTGTTTTTAGATAGGATGTAGCGAAATAGATCTCTTCAGTTCCACACAGGCCTATATCTAATACATCGACGCCAGAGTCTCTTAGTCCTCGGGTCAGAGCCTGCTTTAGTGACTCGGTGGATAGGCGCATATCACCACCCACGACAACGGTTTTAGGTTTGAGAAATTCCGCATAGGCTCGGCCAATACGATAGGCTAGATCTTCATCTAGCTGAGTGCCAAGCTGACCGCGAATATCATAGGCTTTAAAACAGGCTAGTTTGCTCATTGGCGTTTCTCTTAAGGTTGTAAATGAGAGGAATCTGAAAAAAAGTATTGGCTGATGCGCCAGACAAGCCAAGGGATTAGTATTATGGCAATGCCTGTCAGGTTGGCATACATATCGTAAAGTGAAAAATGTCGATGAGCTAACAGCGTTTGCTGAATAAATTCGGCGCTGCAAGCAAGGATTAATACGCTAACGATAAACACGGGGGTAAATCGACGGGAAACCGCCCAAAGGCCAACAACGGTCATCGCGGCAAACCCCCCTAGGTGGCCAAATTTATCTGACTGATTAAATAGCTGCGGAGGCGGTGTTTGACGAAATAGCCCATACAGGAGTGCTGCAGCACAGAGACAGAAAAATATTTTTCTTAGCATTAGCGACCGACGCCTATATAAGTAAAGCCATACATCTCGAGAGCGGGTTTATCGAAGATGTTGCGACCATCGATAATAAGAGGCTGACGCATTGATTCGAGTATTTTATGGTAATCGGGTGACCAGTACTCAGGCCATTCTGTGATCAGCATTAGGGCATCGGCATCATTAACGGCATCATAGGCATCGTGACAGAAATGGATAAGCGGCTCTGATGGGTAGCGCTTTTGTAAATTGTCTAACGCTTCCGGATCATGCACATTAATCTGTACATCTTGCGCCAACAGTGCGTCGATAGTTTTTAAGCTGGACGCATTCTCAATATTGGCGGTTCCCGGTTTGAATGAGGCCCCCCAAATGGCAACGGTTTTACCCGTTAGGTCACACTGATAGTGTTGCCATAGTTTCTTAAAGAGCAGTTCTTTTTGTATCTCATTTTCTGAAATAACGGTTTTAAGCAGTGAGTTTTGTCCTCGTTTTTCGAAAATATCGGAAAAACGGGCAATATTTTGGTTGAAATTTTCACCACCGAAACCGCAGCCTGGACTTAAATAGTGGCTTCCGACCCTTGGATCTGTTCCCATGCCTTCACGAATAATGTCGATATCGACACCCATTTGGTCGGCAAGATTGGCGAGTTCATTAATATAGCCAATCCTTATGGCCAGCATGCCGGTAATGGCGAGTTTGGTAAACTCTGCCTCTCGGCTGCTCATTAGTAGCAAGTTTTCAATGTGTTGCATAAAGGGGCGAATGACGGAACGGGTCATGGTGATCGCCCAGTTATTATCGCTACCGATAGTGATGCGTTTGGGGTGGCTAAAGCCCTGTAAAGCTTTACCTTCCTGAAGGCTGTTTGGAATATAGACGACAGCTTGGTTATGACTTTTATTAAGGCTACATTGCAACTGGTCGGTTGCGCCTACACCAAAATTACACTGATTAATAATTAACAGGTTTTCAGGTACGCGGGCGGCAAGGTCGCGAATAATTTGTTCCGCTGTTTCAAATTGATTGTGCTCCAGTGCAAGCCAGTGAATCTTGGTTTCACTGTCGGGGGTACGGGTTCGCTGTAGGCGGCCTTGTTCCATCTGCAATTCGATCTGATCCAGTAAACCCGGTTCATCACGCAGTGCCGAAATTTCGTGCAGCGGTTTGGATAGTTGTGCTTCAGGGCCCTCTATATGCACATCGTTACCTGCACGGGCCAGGCTTGCGGCCGCCACCCAGGCTGTAAGGTCAGCGCCATAGACTTTAACTTTCATGATTTAACCTCTCGGCGCTGCTGTTGAACAAAACGAATCAATCCTTCGGTTGAACTATCTGTTTTTGCTGCTGATGGATCGGTAAACTGATCGAGCAATGATGTGGCTACCTGTTTACCGAGTTCTACGCCCCACTGATCAAATGGATTGATCTCCCATATAACCGATTGCACATAGACCTTATGTTCATACATGGCGATCAGAGCGCCAAAACTTTCTGGCGTGAGCTCATCAATTATAAGGGTAGTGCTCGGCTGGTTGCCACGGTAGCGTTTATGTAACGGGGCATTATCGGCATTCTCAAGAACACTGTCACCCAAGGCTAATAAACGTGATTGGGCAAGACAGTTGGCTAGCGCTAATTGATGCTGTGCCTGAAGTTCTTCACCATATTCTTGATAACGCAGTGCTGGAGCGATGAAATCACACATGACTGATTCTGTGCCCTGATGCAGCAACTGGTAAAATGCATGCTGGGCATTCGGGCCTACTTCACCCCACAAAATAGGGCAGGTTGAATAGTTGAATTTGTCGCCGCTGAGGGTAACACTTTTACCATTACTTTCCATTTCCAGCTGCTCAAGATAAGCAGGAAGGTGCTGTAAGCGACCATCGTAAGGCAATATGGCATGGGCGTGGATATTAAGGAAATTAATATTCCAGATCCCCATCATGCCCAGCAAAACAGGTAGGTTTTCCGTCAGTGGCGCGTGACGAAAGTGGCTGTCCATTTCATGGGCGCCGGCTAGCATTTTGCGGAAATTGTTATTGCCGGTGTGCAGAGCGATAGCCATGCCAATGGCGGACCACATGGAGTAGCGGCCCCCGGTCCAATCCCAAAAGTGTAATTGATTTTTTTCTGGGATACCCCATTCCGATGCCTTTGCTGGGCTGGCCGTGATGCCGATGAAGTGGTGTTGGCTGATTAGTTCGACCGGTAAGCCACTGGCGTTAACGAGCCACTCTCTGGCGGTATTCGAGTTTGCCAAGGTATCAATGGTTGAAAACGACTTTGACGAGACAATAAACAGCGTAGAGGCGGGGTCAATTTTATTTAACAATCGAGCCAGTTGGCTGCCATCCATAGAGGAGACAAAATGTACATCAATGTGCCTGATTTCGGCACTGGTAAACATATTTAATGCACGGCAAGCCATTAGAGGGCCTAAGTCTGAGCCGCCCACGCCGATATTGATAACGTTGGTAATAGGGCTGCCATCATAACCGCGCCACTGGCCGTTGTGGATCTGCTCGACGAGCGTCTCCATTCGTTCCAGTGAGCAGTGAATCTCTTTTGAGATATCGATATCACCTAAGAGCAGTGGTGTTTCTTTTGGCTGGCGAAGCGCGGTGTGCAGCGCTGGCCGGTTCTCTGAAGTGTTGACATGTTCGCCGGTGAACAGCGCTTCAATTTTTTCAGGTAAACGTTGTTGTTCTGCTAGTTGGATCAGTTTTTCAAGTGTGCTGGCGGTAATACGTTGCTTGGAAAAATCAGCGAGACAGTGGGCAGCACTGAAGCTGAATTTATCAAAGCGCTGATCATCTTCGGCAAATAGGTCTTTTAGATGTTTATTGCCCAACTCTTCGGCATGTGTGTTCAGGGCTGTCCAAGCTGGCGATTGATCAACGGTCATAGTCTCAGTCCTGTTGTGCGAGAAACTGCTTGAAACCTTCAGCGGTATCGGGGTGCTGAAGGCCGTAAGCAACATTGGCTTTTAGGAAACCAAGCTTGTTACCGCAATCGTAAGTTTTACCGGTCATACGGTAAGCTTCGACAGTTTGTTCTTGTAGTAGCTCGTCTAGTGCATCGGTCAGTTGAATTTCGTCACCCGCCCCAGGCTTGGTGTTCGCTAGCAGATCCATTACCCGTGCAGGCAGAACATAACGACCCACCACGGCTAAGTCAGAAGGTGCTTCATCCGCTTTTGGTTTTTCAACCATGCCTTTGATGGGGGCAGATTCTCCGGCTGCCGGTTTTATGCCGTTACAGTCAGTGATGCCGTAGAGTTGTACTTGGCTTTGGGGAACCGATTCAACCATGATCTGAGCAGCCTGGTGTTGCTCAAATGCGGACACCATTTTTTGCAGGTCATTCTCATCCTGCTGATAATTATTAACCAATACATCGGGAAGTATGACGACGAAGGGTTCGTTATTAACAATCTGAGCGGCACAATGAACGGCATGTCCAAGGCCCTTAGCTTCAGGTTGTCTTACCGAAACGATGGTCACATCTTTTGGAATGATATTGCGTACCGAATTAAGAATAGCGGTTTTGTTTTTGAGCTCTAGTTGTTGTTCTAGCTCATAATTAGAGTCGAAGTGATCTTCGATCGATGACTTGCCGCTGCGAGTGACCAGTATAATCTCTTTAATGCCGGCTTTAACCGCTTCTTCGACAACATGCTGGATAACGGGTTTATCAACTACAGGGAGCATCTCTTTAGGAATGGCTTTACTAGCAGGAAGAACTCGGGTTCCTAAGCCGGCAACAGGAATTACAGCTTTGCGTACGGTTGACATCGTATTGATTTCCTTTGAAACGTTAATATCTGTAGTCATTAGGCACCACACAGTTGCTTTTGGTATCGGTCTCTTTGAATATTGGCGCAGACCAATGAAAGTTTATTATATTGGCTGATGATGACTTTCATGTGTCTCATGTTTCGCCGAATACCGCGTTGAATATTTTCAACAATGAGGTGTTTATCTTGTTTGTTAAGGTTTACCCAGCCGAGTAGCCCTGCTTCAGTTAAAGCAAGATTCACGCCATTTTCCCAAGGCCCGTTTGTTGCTGACTGTCTGAGCATGTTGAGATATTCCTGATCAAACTCTCCCAGTAGGGCTTTCATGAGTGCTACGTTTGCTTGGCTATATGGCCATTGTTTTCTTAGAGAGCTTGAATGCTGGTAGCTTTGTAGTGCATTTTGCAAGGCATTGGTTGCCTGGGAGGAATTTTCAGCGATCAGTGCCTCATAATGGAACAACCTGCCTTGGTAATCATACAGTTCCGGGCTTTGATTCCAGTCAATGGCTAATTGAATAGCGGTTTGAGCGTCAGCCAATTCTGTAGGAGTGGGTGTTCTGTTTTCATTTTGCCATCGCTGTATATCGTACCTTACAGGGTATGTATTGATATCGCTGATACCCCGTTTGGCTGCAGGGAGGCAAAGAGCAATGAGCAGGCAGGTTAAAGCGGGAGCGAATACTCTTTTTAATAACTGGGTTAACATGGCAACCCCGTGATAATTGACGGGTTTTCACGAACAAGTTTATCTGCTTCTGCCTCTCCAATAATGCTTGCTGCTACATCTCGTCCTTTACTGAGAACGGGAGGGCGATGCATGCGATTGTGAGAGTCGGTTGCCAAAATTGTTGTCCAGCCTTGCTCGATAAAGTATTTAGCACACTGTTCAGCTTGTTTACCAAACTCACCTGTTACAGACATGGCAGTGAGTTGAACTAAGCATCCCTCTTCAATGAATGGGGCTAGCTTATCAGGCGACTGCATGATCTCTTTATTGCGTTCGGGGTGGGCTATTAACGGGGTAATATTGCGCGCCTTCAGCCAGCGGATTAGTTTGTCTGTACCCGGTAATATGTGGCTGTGAGGCATCTCAAGTAATAATACATCACAACCATTCCATTGACCGATAAAAGGGATTTGGCCAGACGGGATCATCGTTAATATTTCTGTTGAAATCCGTATCTCGCCTCCCAAACTTATAGTTAAAGGGATCGCTCTATCTTTCAGTGCTTGTTGTAGGTTGCGGAGCACAGGCTCAATCGTAGCAATCTGATTGTCATATCTCCCAGGATGAACATGGGGTGTTGCCACAATATGCTGTATACCGTCTTCTACCGCGATCAACGCAAGCTCTAAAGACTCTTCTAGTGTCGCTGGACCATCGTCGATACCCGGCAGTATGTGATTATGTAGGTCAATCATCAGACAGCACTTTGGGGTTTACTATCCTGAGCTATTTCATCAGCATAGCCGTATGTGTCGTAATAACCATGGTAGTCGTTGCCATAGTACTTCGATGCTTTTTTGATATCGACTTGGTTAAGCACAATGCCAATGACGGGGGCGTTAACCTCTTTAAGGCGTTTTAATCCTGCTTTTATTTGATGGATATTGGTTGAATCTGATTTGACGACATAGATCATAGCGCCAACATGTTGAGCCAGTACTAATGAGTCACTGACGGCCTGTACAGGTGCTGTATCAATGACAATGCGGTCATAATGGGATTCGAGTGCTGCTAGCACTTTAGCGAAGCGCTTCGAGGCTAGTAGGTCTAGCGGGTTAGGCGGAATAATACCGGCGGTCATAACGTCGATATTATTGGCTTCTATTCGATGTATGGACTCTTCGAGTTTAGAGGTGCCCGCAACGAGATTCGATAGGCCGCTTAATTTACCTGACAGGCCAAAGGCTTTGGCTATTGATGGTTTACGCATATCGGCATCGATTAACAGAACCTTTTCCATCTGACCTATTGAGGTGGCGAGGTTGATAGCTAACGAGGTCTTACCCTCTCCTGGAATTGATGAGGTGCAGCAGAGTATTTTATGTGGGTTATCAAGGGCAGATAGCACAACCCCTGTTCTGATGGTTCTGACCGATTCAGCGTAAGGTGATTTTGAGTCGTTAATATAAGCATTATAACTTTGACCTTCTGTACCTTTTTTCTTAGTCAGCAGGGGTAGAAGGCCAAGCATGGTTGAGTGTAATTTATTTTCTACATCATTAGCGGTTTTTATGGTGTTGTTCAGGGCTTCCATTAGAAATGCCAGAACAATCCCGAACATAATGCTAGCAACAAAAGCCAGCGCAATTATTAGTTTTTTCTTAGGTTTTGCGGGTTGCAGCGGTGCTTCGGCTGGGTCACTGATACGTGCATTAGCCGTTTGTAAATCGCCGGTCGCATTGGTTTCGTTGAGTCGATTAAAGAATGTGTCATAGAGTTGACGATTAGATTCAGCTTCTTTTTCTAAGGATTTTAGATTGTGATCCTTATTGTTGATTGCTTGTAGGTTCTGTTTCGCTTTTTCTTGGTCCGCCTTAAGTGAGCGTTCGTTGGTCTGCGCTATGCGATAGTCATTTTCAATACTGCTGACAATTTTTTTGATTTGGTTGTAAAGGGAATTTCTAACGTCAGCTAGCTCTGATTCAACCGCCTGCATCTGCGGGTGTTTGGCGCCATAGCGTTTGGCCAGATCTGCTTTTTTTAATGCGATTTGTAGCTCAGCTAATTTTAAATCACGGATAAGTGGATGATTTAGAATGACAGGTAAGTTCTCGTAGGCTTCTAAATTGTTAGAAGGTACCGCTTTAATTTGCCGATAGAGGCTTTCAGCTTCCAGTCTTGTTCTGCGAGCATCCACCAACCGGCTAGATATCAAAGAAAGTTCATTATTCGCAATTTCGGCCCCGCCGTCACTGCCGACAATCTGTTCTTGGTTACGGTATGCCTGTAGTTTTGCCTCTGATTGATTAACCTGTTCACGTAATCCGCTGAGACGGTCCATTAACCATTCTGATGCTTTATAGGTTAGTTGCATTCTCGCATCAAGGTTGTTTTCTATATAGGCATCACCGACGGCATTAGCCACTTGTGCTGCGAGGACCCTATCGTTCGCTTCAAAGGTGATGTTGACCAATTGAGTTTTACGTACAGGCGATATAGTTAATCTGCTGATAAAATCGTCCGTTAGTTGCTGAAGTTTAGCTTTAGCGGCTTCTTCAGCTGTGACTGTTTTTTGGGGGAGTTCTACGGGAAGGAGTTCACGCCAATGAAAGGAGAATGCTGAAGGCTCTTGGTTAAATTCGGGGTGAGCCGAGAGGTTTAGTTTATCGATAACCCTTTCAGCGAGTTGTCGTGACTTAAGTATTTCAAATTGAGTTAGATAATATTCGTTATTATTGGTATCTAAGCCATAAACTTCTTCAATAGACACTACATTGGCTTGCTTTGCTTCAATCAGCAGAGTTGCTGTCGCGCGATAAACCGGTTTCATTGAAAAAACAACGAGGGTGGTCAGTATGGCTATAATAATTGCGAACCCGAGAATGCCCCATTTATTTCGATTGATCGTCATCCAGTACTGACGTAGATCGATAACTTCGTCTTGTATAGGCTGTGAGAATCTATCCTGTGGCATTGTCGTTTCCATACTTAAAGGTCTCTACTGCGTTGTTGGCAGGGTTTAAAGTAAACTCAAAGAGTCACTAATTTCTACTTATTTGTATATATCGTTGCTAGAAAAAACTTTGATCTATTGTAATAATGTCGCCTGGTGATACCTGCTGGCTTAAATCAACCATGATAGGATCCTCGTCACTACCATCTTTCTGGATAAAGATCTTCGATTTTGAGGCGCGTTCAGTAAACCCCCCAGCAATGGCTACTGCTTTTTGCAAGGTAAGTCCTGGTTGAAATGGATAGCTGCCTGGTTTTTTTACTTCACCATTGATGAAGAATTCTCGGTACTCTAAAACAGTAACATTGACATTCGGATTCAGCAGATATCCATCTGCTAACCCCTCGGCAACTTTGTTGCTCAATTGGCTAGTGGTTAGATCAAGAACTTCAAGCTCTCCTAAAAAAGGGTAAGAGATTGTGCCAGCATCGCTCAGACGTGTTTCAATGCTTAATTCTGGTTCACCGAATACAGTAATTTTGACTCTGTCACCGGACCCTAATTGATAATCTGAAAACTGGGCGTCCTCAGATGCATAAGAGGGAATCGAAGTCGCAAGCAAAATAGTTAATATAACTCTAACAGATAGTTTCAGATAATTTTTTAAATGTAGCATTTGTATTCTCAATAAAACGGATCAGATCAGAGGGACCCTGTAACGGAAACAAAATAGATATTTCGATCATATGGGATATTGGCGACATTGGAATCGGTATTCAGATGTGAATAGCCAACGCCGAGACTAAGCCAGCGGCGCATATCATAGGTTAAATTAATGCTGGCATCAGTAATGTCATCTTCGCGACCACCGTTAGTGCCTTTGTAATCATCATTAGTATAACCAGTACTTAACGCTGTTTTAAGTTGATCGTCCCAGTTGTGAGTCCATGTTAGACGTACCGTTTTTGAATCGATAAAGTCGCCCGCACCGGATGACTCTTTTTCGTATTGGCTTGTACTTAGTTTAAACGCGGAATAAGTTCGAGGCTCCCAGTCAATGGTTACTTCCCAACTGGTGCCTGAAAAGTCATCTCGGGCCGAGGAGTCGAAATCTTTTTCTACCTGGCCTAATTTGATGGTGCCGGTCGTCTTAGCGGATCCTTCCCAAGTTGCACCGACATAATAACGGCGTGTTTCACTATCAAGACTATTGGTAAGATCGTTTTTGTAGTTTAGGTCTTGGTTTCGTACTTCAAATAGTAGTGATGTTTTGGGTTGGACTTGGTAGTAGAAGGTGCCGCTGAAGGTCGTTGTTTCGCTATCTCTGCTTTCTGTAATGGAGCGAAAATTTTGATACTCTTTGTCTGCATATCTGCCAGCAAAAACTAACTTTCCCGCTGCATCTTGAGCGCCGTAGGTATAGGCAAAAGAGACCGAGGCTGTATCATACTCAAGAGGAGCGTCAACATTCGCGCCAATATTGCCTGTTTCGGTAATGCCGGTACCGCGTTCTTCATGATTTTTTGTGTAACTAGTATTTAAGTCCAGCGTATTGCGTGCATCGAACTCAAGGTGGCCGTCTAGGCCTAAATTATGATCAGTATAGTTATCATCAGAGCTGCTTTTATACATGCCATGATCGATTGAATAGGTTACTTTATATGCGTTGAAACCGTCCTCGGCAATAACTTCAAGCCGAGGGTTGATTGAGGTTATCAGGCTATCGACTTCTGACGAATTCGAACTAAAAATATTATCATCATAGCTCGTTTGAACATTAACTGTTGGGATAATACTGACAGGTCCTGCATCAATAGCAGCGGGCTCTATTGTAGCAAAACCTTGCGAAGAAAAAATAAGCGCAGGCATAGAAAAGATGCTTGTTAACGTCCGGTTTTTCATGGTCGGATATCCTTGTTAGTGTCTATACATTTCTCTGTCTTTCCCCTCTGAGCCCTTAATTTGTGAGCAGGCATGTTACACAATCTAAAGGGAGGCAGTTGTCAATAGAAGAGTGCCCATAGTAGCATGGCTTTTTTTTAAGTGGTACTAGCTCCTGTCGCTATTTTTAAGGCATTTATATTTTTTTTCGCAGTGCAGCAATGATGATCTATTCGCTATCGTTTCTTGAATTTATATTAGACTTGTTGAATGTTAATGGTTGAATTCATTGTGGTGTTTTTTTGTTACGGCGTTATGTATATCGCGGTTGATCGTGTCAGAATGTAATGAAAAGAAGTTTGTGGATAACATGCTGGATTAGTAGGAGTTTTTATGGGTCATAACAAGAAAGAAGTACCTTTTCAGTCACTGCAGATCGCAGTGCTGACGGTGTCGGATACGCGAACGCCGGAGAATGATACATCCGGCGATGCGTTAGTCGAGGGTTTGAGTGCCGCAGGGCATCAACTTGCTCAACGCGCGATTTGTAAAGATGATGTGTATCAGTTGCGGGCGGTGGTGTCTCAGTGGATCGCTGATGAGCAGGTCCAAGCGGTGCTGGTGACTGGCGGTACAGGCTTTACTCTGCGGGATACAACCCCTGAGGCATTGAAGCCGCTGTTTGATAAAGCGATTGAGGGTTATGGTGAGTTGTTTCGACAGCTTTCATATGAAGAGATCGGCACTTCAACGATTCAGTCCCGTGCCTTTGCCGGTGTTGCTAATCGTACAGTTATTTTCTGTATGCCTGGTTCAACGGGAGCTTGCAAAACCGCGTGGAACGGTATTATTCGTGAGCAGTTGGATGCGCGCCATCGTCCCTGTAACTTTGTTGAGATGGTGATGACTGATAGGTCTGTTGATACCGCTTGTGGGCCGCGAGAATGAGCTGCGATCTGCCAAAGCCATCATTGATGCCGGTTGCTGAGGCGCTGAGTGCGTTGCTGGCTCAAGCAAAGCCCGCGGTAAACATGGAACGCTTAGCTATCAGTGATGTGCTAGGGCGCGTGTTGGCTGAGGATCAGCTTTCAGCGGTTGATGTACCGCCGCAGGATAACAGTGCGATGGATGGTTATGCCTTTAATAGTGCCGATCTTGCTGGCTTGGAGGGCGTTAAACCGTTAAAGGTTTCGCAACGTATTCCTGCAGGTACTGCACCTAAACCACTGGAGGTCGGAACAGCAGCCCGCATTTTTACCGGTTCTGAAATTCCCCAAGGTGCCGATACGGTTGTGATGCAGGAAAATACCGTGGTTACGGATGTTGATGGACAGCCCAGGGTTGAGATTGTTGAGGTGCCGCCCGCAGGGAATAATATTCGCCAGCGAGGGCAGGATATTCGGACGGGTCAGGTCGTGATGCCCAAAGGGACTCGATTGACGGCTTCGCATATCGGCGTACTGGCTTCGGTGGGTATCGCTGAGGTTAATGTTTATAAGCCGTTGAAAGTGGCGGTGTTAGCCACGGGTGATGAGTTGGTGATGCCGGGAAATTCCTTGCAGCCGGGTCAGATCTATAATTCTAACCTATTTACCCTGCGTGGTTTATTACAAGGGCTGGGTTGCGAGGTGATCGTCTCTGCGGTTGTTGCCGATACTCTCGAAGGCACAAAAGCGGCGTTGAAACAGGCAGCAGAGCAGGCCGACTGTATTATCACCAGTGGTGGTGTCTCTGTGGGTGAAGAAGATCATGTTAAAGCCGCTGTTGAATCGCAAGGGGAGTTAAAGCTGTGGAAGCTGGCGCTTAAACCCGGTAAGCCGATGGCTTTTGGTTATGTCAATGGAAAGCCTCTGCTTGGGCTGCCAGGTAACCCTTCTGCGGTTTTGGTAACCTTTTCTATACTCGCGCGACCGTTTTTATTGCGGTCGATGGGCGCCGTTTCGGTCTTGCCGTTGAGCTTTATGGTTGAAGCCGGTTTTAGTCGTAACCGGGCGATCGGTCGGCAGGAGTATTTGCGGGTTGAGCTTAAAGAGGGTCGAGCGGTGCTAGGGCATAGCCAAAGCTCTGGCGTGCTGAGTTCTGCTGTTTCCGCCGTCGGTTATTTAGTGGTGCCGGCGAAAACCGTGGTTGCTGAGGGTGATCGGCTAGAATTTATTCCGTTCAGTGAAGTGGGTCTTTAGTCACTAAAACGGTCCTCATTTTAACGGGTGTGGATAATATGGTTGCCGTGGATAAAGTTGTTGTGGATAAAGCAGTGGCGCAATCACCGCCTCAATCATTCGGCGGTAAGTTGTTTTTTTTGTATTAGCATAACCTGTTCATGGCGGCGTTTTGCGTTGCTATGCATGGGTGAAAAGGTGCTCTGATGGTTAAAGTATTGTTTTTTGCGTCCCTGCGCGAAGCGTTGGGGGTTGGGCAGCTGGATCATCCATCGGTGAGTGGTGAGCGGGTTGTCGATTTGTTAGATGCGCTTAAGCTGCAAGGTGATGAATGGCGTCGAGCGCTCGATGGCACTTTGTTGTGTTCGGTTAATCAAGAAATTGTGCCGTTGGAGACGGTGATTGTTGCGGGTGATGAGGTGGCTCTATTTCCGCCGGTAACGGGTGGGTGATGGGTCTTAAACCGCTTGATGTGATTGTATTGGCTGGTGGTGAAGGTCGGCGTATGGGTGGGCGTGATAAGGGCTTGGTCGTGTTTCGTTCGCAACCGATGGCGGGTTTTGCGGTGCAGCTTGTTAGACCCTACGCTCGCCGGTTGATTATCAGTTGTAATCGCCATCTGCCGGAATACAGTGATCTGGCTGATCAGGTGGTTATGGATGAGTTGGCTGGGTTTCAAGGGCCTTTAGCCGGTATCTTAAGTGGTCTTCGGGTTTGTCATACAGACCAAGTGTTAGTGCTGCCTTGTGATACTCCCTTGCTTCAAGCCGAGCTAATTGATCGATTATTACTTGCAGCTCAAGCAAAGCCGGATGCTATTACGGTTTTGTCAGAAGGGGATAAGTTGCATCCATTACATGCGGTTATTCCTCGTCGGCTGGTGGCGGATCTGGCTAAGTGGTTGGAAGGTGGTCAACGGGCGGTGCAGCGCTGGATGCGCAGTCATCCGATGCAGCTGATTGATATCGTAGATAGGGCTGATCAGCTATGTAATCTGAATACTGAGCAGGCATTACGCGTTGCCGAAGAACTGCCCGTAAACGATTAACTTTAGCCGGAGTGCTCTTCAGTCGAATTTATTTCTGTATAATCGCCAAAATTTTGTTGTGTGGAATGGTTGTATGGATCAGTTGGGGAGTTTTGCTGGCGCTTTTTTATTGGTGTTTCTGGCTGAGTTTGGTGACAAGAGTCAGTTGGTGTGCATGACTTTGGCAACTCGATACCGTCCATTACCGGTGATTTTTGCTGCAGTCGTGGCGTTTTCAGTTTTGAATGTGCTGGCGGTTGTGGTGGGGTCGGTTGCGGCGACTTGGTTACCTCGTTCAGTGGTTTTAACGGTGGTAGCGGTATTATTTCTCTGGTTTGGTCTGCAATCATTCAGGGCTGAAGAGGATGAAGAGAGTGGTGCTCTAGGGCTTTCGGGTAAAAGTGTTTTTTTGTCGGCTTTGATGATGCTATTTTTGGCCGAGTTGGGTGATAAAACACAATTAGCAGTGATGGGGCTTGCCAGTACCGAGTCTCCGATGGCGGTTTGGTTGGGTGCGACGCTGGCGCTGATCGCGACTTCGGTGATTGGCGTGATAGCAGGGCGAGCGTTGATGCGTTATGTCTCGGTGGTTTGGCTGCATCGAGTATCTGGCGTGCTGTTTATTTTATTTGGCATCTATGCTGCCAGTGAAGCGATATCATTGCTACTTTGAATGTGATTTTGGGGGTGAAATGTTAGTTGGTTTTCTGATGCTGCTGTTGTTTCAATTGGCTGGTGAACTTATCGTTGTGGTGCTGGGGATGCCGGTGCCTGGGCCGGTGGTTGGGATGGTATTGTTGTTGATGTGTCTGATTGCTAAAGGTGATGTGCCAGAATCGCTGCGGATCCCTTCAGAAGCGTTACTAAAGCATCTGGCGTTGCTGTTTGTACCTGCCGGTGTGGGTTTGATGACTCATTTTTCGTTGTTAAAGGCTGATTGGTTGGCGATTCTATTAGCGTTGATCGTCAGCACTGGGTTGACCATTGTGGTGACTGCGTTGATTCTTAATCCGTCGGCGAAGAAGCTGCATCAACTGGAGCGGGAGTCGTAGCGATGGAGTTCTGGGCTTTTTTTTCCGCGAAACCGTTGTTGTGGCTGATTGTCACTATTGTGACCTTTATCGTGACATCGTGGTTGAATCGACGTTTGGGTGGTACGCCTTTGCTGCACCCGGTGTTGGTTTCGTTATCATTGATCATCGTTTTTTTGCTGTTAACGGGTACGTCTTATGAAACCTATTTTGAAGGCGCGCAGTTCATTCATTTTCTCTTAGGGCCTGCAACCGTGGCCTTGGCTGTGCCCCTGTTTGATCATTTTGAGCGGGTTAAGAAAATGCTGTTGCCGCTATTATTAGCTTGTATGGCTGGGGCTGTGACTGCCGCTGCATCCGCGATTTTGGTCGCGCAGGCTTTTGATGCGTCACTGGGGACGCTGTTATCGATTGCGCCGAAATCGGTGACATCGGCAATCGCTATCGGTATCGCTGAGAAGTTGGGAGGTTATCCGTCACTGGCATCGGGTCTGGTATTGATTACCGGTGCGATTGGCTGCGTCTTGGCGCCGCCTATTTATCGTATTTTGAATGTTACCGATGAGGCGGTTAAAGGTTTTACCTTGGGCGTCTCTGCTCATGGTATGGGTACCGCCTACGCATTTGAATATGGTTTGATGGCCGGCGCTTTCGGTGGTTTAGCGATGGGGATGACCGGTGCGTTCACTGCGTTTATGTTGCCTGTACTTGTGCCGCTGCTAGGTATTGGTTAAATGCTGAGATTCGGAAGTGGGTCTATATGGTTTTTAATCGCGATAATCTAGTCATTGACTCGGGTTGTTGAATTTATTTTCATTCCTTAAAAAGGGGCTTTTATGTAGTGGAGAGGGAAGCTTGAGCGTTAGCTTATCCCTTTGTTGCGTTGCAAAACAGGGTGCTGGAGAGTAAAGTGCCCAACCTTCTTTTATATCCTTTGATGATATCTGACATTAGCTAGAATGGTACGGTTTCTCGCATGACTCCTATTGCTCGTTATAAAAAAGATCTTGAAAGAGATGACTTCTCCTATGATTCGGCTCAGGAAGAGGCGGTTAAGCATCTGCAGCGTTTGTATGACGATCTAGTTGCTCGGCAAAATGAGCCAAAACCTTCAGGGTTTATGAGCCGTCTGTCGGGCAAGCTGAAAAAGAAAACAATTGAGCCGGTGAAAGGGCTGTATTTCTGGGGCGGTGTTGGGCGGGGTAAAACCTATCTGATGGATACCTTCTATGACAGCCTACCGTTCGAGAATAAAGAACGTACCCACTTTCACCGTTTTATGCAGCGGGTGCATCAAGAACTAAAGCTGTTAGATGGCACACCTAACCCGTTGGTTGAAATTGGTAAAAAATACGCCAGCGAATTCCAAATTATCTGCTTCGATGAGTTTTTTGTTACCGATATTACCGATGCTATGATTTTGGGCGGTTTGCTGGAAGAGTTGTTTAAAAACGGTGTGTCGCTGGTGGCTACATCGAATATCGTTCCAAATGGCTTGTATGAGAATGGTTTGCAGCGTTCTCGTTTCTTGCCCGCGATTGATATGCTAAATAAATTTACCGAAGTTGTGAACGTGGATAGCGGTGTTGACTATCGTTTGCGGACCCTTGAGCAAGCTGAGTTGTATCATTATCCGCTTGATGCCGCTGCGGATGCTTGTTTAAACCAAAGCTTTGAGCGTTTAGTGCCTGATCTTAAAGAGGTGGCTGAAGGCTGCACGCTGGAAATTAATGGCCGGAACATTCAGGCACGTCGTTGCTGTGAAGATGTGGCTTGGTTTGAGTTTTCCGAACTGTGCGAAGGGCCGCGTAGTCAGAATGATTACATCGAATTGAGCAAGATCTTTCATGCGGTGTTGATTAGCGATGTACCGCAGCTTGGGCGAAGTAACGATGATGCTGCCCGTCGCTTCGTTAACTTAGTTGATGAGTTTTATGATTGTGGCGTGAAGTTGATTCTTACCGCTGAAAAATCGATTCATGAGATTTATAGTGAAGGGCGGTTAGAGTTTGAGATACAGCGAACTCAGAGTCGCTTGCTTGAAATGCAGTCGCAAGAGTATTTGGCGCGAGAGCACCGAGTTTAAATATAGTTGATCGAAAAAAGTCACCAATGGTGGCTTTTTTGGTAATCGCACCGCATCATCCGATTAACGGTGCGGTTCGCAAGCTCACACACACCCTACGTGTGAGGGTGTTGTAGGATGCGGTGACGCATGAACCGCATCAATAATGGTACCGGCTTATAGCGAACGCTATCATTCAATCAAGATCACTACGTCAATATGGTTTGTTGAGCGGTGCGGTTCGCAAGCTCACACGCACCCTACGTGTAAGGGTGTTGTAGGATGCGGTGAAGCATGAATGTACCAATAATGGTACCGGTTTATATCGAACGTTATCATTCAATCAAGACGTTAATGTCAATGCGGTTTGTTGAGCGGTGCGGTTCGCAGGCTCACTACGCCCTACGTGTGAGGGTGTTGTAGGATGCGGTGAAGTATGAACCGCATCAATAATGGCGCCAGCTTATAGCGAACGCTATCATTCAATCAAGACGTTAATGTCAATGCGGTTTGTTGAGCGGTGTGGTTCGCAGGCTCACTACGCCCTACGTGTTAGAGGTTGGTCTTATGATTTCTTTATATCCTCGGACTAATCTTTTTATTGGCATATTTTTATAGTTGCAGTATAATCCGCGCTCCTTCGGATTGGTCCAAGGAATTTTGACGTTGTGAACCTCGGTTTACAACCAATAATTATAAGGTCGTCGAACCTTGCTAATCAGCAGATTGGCCTTGTTCAGACTGATGTATAGGTAAATTATCATGACTACATTTAGCGCTAAGCCTGCAGAGGTAAAACGCGACTGGTATGTTGTCGACGCTGAGGGTAAAACTCTGGGTCGTCTGGCTACCGAGATTGCACGTCGTCTACGCGGCAAGCATAAAGCAGAATTCACTCCTCATGTTGATACTGGTGATTACATCATCGTTGTTAACGCTGAGAAAGTTAACGTAACTGGTAACAAGCGTAAGGACAAAATGTACTATCGCCATACCGGTTACCCAGGTGGTCTGCGTGAAACTTCTTTCGAGAAGATGGTTGAAACTCATCCTACACGCACCATCGAATTGGCCGTTAAAGGCATGTTGCCTAAAGGTCCCTTGGGTCGCGCTATGTACACTAAGATGAAAGTGTACGCTGGTGCAGAACATCCGCATGCGGCTCAACAGCCACAAGAACTGAACGTCTAAGGGGCAGGTCAATATGTCTACAACTCAGTATTACGGCACAGGCCGTCGTAAATCCTCTACTGCTCGCGTATTTTTGCGTCCAGGTACAGGTAAAATCACTGTTAACCAGCGTGAACTAGATGTTTACTTCGGTCGCGAAACTGCTCGCATGATCGTTCGTCAGCCTCTGGATTTGACTGGTAACACAGAAAAATTTGATGTTTACATTACCGTTAAAGGCGGTGGTGGTTTCGGTCAAGCTGGTGCGATCCGTCACGGTATCACACGTGCTCTGATGGTATATGATGAGACTCTACGTCCTGAACTGCGTGCTGCTGGTTTTGTTACCCGTGATGCGCGTGAAGTTGAACGTAAGAAAGTTGGTCTACGTAAAGCACGTAAGAAGCCACAGTTCTCCAAGCGTTAATTCGCAGCGATACAGTTTTTGTATCGTACAAAAAGCGCCCGCGCCAGCAATGGTTCGGGCGTTTTTTCGTTTCTGTTCTGGTGCTTTGTGATGAGGTCAAGACTTGCTCGACTATAGGCGTAAAAAGGCGGTTTTACCCCTATTTATCCTTGTAAGAAGCAGGGAATTTCATTACTATTTGTGCCATTTTAAAAATCCGTTAATTCGGTATTCATTACTGAGCAACCCAATAATTGCTGCGCTGCAATAGTGCGGGGTTATAGGTTGAGTGAGGGGAGATAGTCTTAATGAGTAATGACGGCGTGAATAAGGGGCGGCGACGTCTCCTGATCGGTGCCACCTCTGCTGTTGGGGCAGTGGGTGCCGTAGGGGCTGCTGTTCCGTTCGTGGCTTCATGGAATCCGAGTGCAAAGGCTAAAACAGCTGGCGCTCCGGTTAAAGCTGATGTCAGCAAGCTGGAAATCGGTCAGCAGATGATCGTGAAGTGGCGCGGAAAGCCGGTATGGATTGTGCGTCGTGGACCGGAAGCTTTGGCTAATTTAGCAAAGATTTCTGACCGTCTAGCGGATCCTGAGTCGACCGTACCGCAGCAGCCAGCGTATATCCCGGGCACACCAGCTCGTTCGCTTCGTGAAGATATCGCGGTGATGGTTGGTATTTGTACCCATTTGGGTTGTTCTCCGACTTACCGTCCTGAACTTGGCCCTGAAGATTTGGGTGCTGATTGGGTTGGTGGTTTCTACTGCCCATGTCACGGTTCTCGTTTTGACCTGTCTGGTCGTGTATTGAAGGGTGTTCCGGCACCTACTAACCTGGTGATTCCGCCTCATTATTATGAGAGCGACAATGTGATCATCATTGGTGTGGATCAGGAGACTGCATAATGGCTGGCGCACGTAATAAAGGAAATCCAGGCATCATTGGCTGGATCGATGATCGTTTCCCGCTCACGGCGATGTGGGATGATCATTTAGCAAAATACTACGCTCCAAAGAACTTCAACTTTTGGTACTTCTTTGGTTCCCTCGCACTGCTAGTTTTAGTTAACCAGTTGCTGACCGGTATCTGGCTGACCATGAGCTATAACCCAAGTGCAGAAGGTGCATTCGCTTCGGTTGAATACATCATGCGTGATGTGGATTATGGCTGGTTACTACGTTATATGCACTCTACCGGTGCATCGGCATTCTTTGCTGTGGTTTATCTGCATATGTTCCGTGGTCTGCTGTACGGTTCTTACCGTAAGCCTCGTGAGTTGGTATGGATCTTCGGTATGACGATCTATCTAGCGCTGATGGCTGAAGCCTTCATGGGTTACTTGCTGCCTTGGGGGCAGATGTCTTACTGGGGTGCTCAGGTAATTGTATCGCTGTTCTCTGCGGTACCGGTTATTGGTCCAGACCTCGCTGAGTGGATTCGTGGTGACTACCTGATTTCGGGTATTACGCTGAACCGCTTCTTCTCGCTGCACGTGGTTGCACTACCAATCGTCCTGTTGGGTCTGGTTGTTATGCACATCATTGCACTGCATGAAGTTGGCTCTAACAACCCAGATGGTATTGAGATTAAAGATAAGAAGGATGAGAACGGTATCCCACTTGATGGTATCCCATTCCACCCGTATTACACCGTGAAAGATATCGTTGGTGTCGTTGTCTTCCTGTTCGTATTCTGTCTGATCATATTCTTCTTCCCTGAGATGGGTGGATACTTTATTGAACAGCCAAACTTTGAACCTGCTAACCCGCTGAAGACTCCGCCGCATATCGCGCCGGTTTGGTACTTCACACCGTTCTACGCGATGTTACGTGCGATTCCGCCTATTGCGGCATCTCAGTTCCCTGGTGTGGTGGTGATGGGTGGTGCAATTGCTATCCTGTTTGTTCTGCCTTGGCTGGATCGCAGCCCGGTTAAATCCATGCGCTATAAAGGCTGGATGAGCAAAGTATGGCTAGTAATCTTTGCAATCAGCTTTGTTGTACTAGGTTACCTAGGGGTTGTTCCATCTTCTCCTGAGCGTACCGTGGTCGCACAAATCTGTACTGCACTGTATTTTGCATACTTCTTCCTGATGCCGTTCTATACCAGAATGGAACGCACTAAACCGGTACCGGAAAGGGTGACAGGCTAATGAAAAAGTTTTTTATCGCAATTATGTTGGTGCTGGCGCCGGTGGTAGCTAGTGCGAATACCGGCGGGGTTCATTTGGACACTATGGGGCCGGATCATACCAATAAAGAGTCGCTGCAACGTGGTATGAAGACCTTTGTAAACTATTGCATGGGTTGTCATTCGGCTAACTTTCAGCGTTATGAGCGTGCGGCAATCGATCTAGGTATGCCAAGTGAATTAGTGCAAGAGCACATGATCTTTGGTGAGTCTAAGGTGGGTGAGCAGATGACTATCGCTATGCCTCAGACTGATGCGGCTGGTTGGTTTGGTACACCTCCACCAGATTTGACGTTGGAAACACGTCTACGTGGTGAAGATTGGGTGTATACTTACCTGCGTAGCTTCTACAAAGATCCAGCACGTCCTTGGGGAGTGAATAACGTTGTCTTCCCTGACGTTGGTATGCCAAATGTGTTAGAGGGTCTGCAAGGCCTTCAGGTAAACCATTGCACCAAGTCTGAAATGGCTAATCATGAAAAGACTATTGATCCTCTGACGGGTCTGCAAATGGGTGGCTGCCTAAGCGTTGCTGAAAAGGGCGAGTTGTCGGTTGAAGAGTTTGATAAGACTATTTATGACCTTGTGAATTTCATGTCTTACATGGGTAACCCTGTTAAGCTTGAATCTGAGCAGATTGGTTATAAAGTATTGATCTTCTTGGCGATCTTGTTTGTCTTCGCTTTTGCGCTGAAGAAAGAGTTCTGGCGCGACGTTCACTAAACGTCTGCTGGGCAAGATTACCGATACGCGGGCCAATTTTGTTGGTCCGCGTATATTTATTTTATGGAACAAGTGAAACGGGGTGATTTAATGGGTGTAGTGGCCAAGCGTTCTTCTATGACTTTTTACTCCGATGGCAATGATCATTATAGCCATCGGGTACGTATCGTTCTGGCAGAAAAGGGTGTTGCCGTTGAAATAAACGATTGCGACCCAAACAGTTTGCCTGAGGATCTGGCTTCACTGAATCCATACAACAGCCTGCCGACTCTACTGGATCGGGAGCTGGTGTTGTATGAGCCAAATGTGATGATGGAGTATCTGGATGAGCGTTTTCCTCATCCGCCGCTACTACCTGTCTATCCTGTTGCACGTGCTGAAAGTCGTCTGTATATGTATCGGATTCAGCGTGATTGGTGTTCTCTGGCCGATGTTATTTTGACGGCTGAAGATGCTGATGAGGCTGATAATGCGCGTAAAGCGCTGCGTGACAGTTTGGTAGCTGTTTCACCTATCTTTGGTGAAAAAGACTTCTTTATGAGTGAAGAGTTTACGTTAGTAGACTGCTGTATTGCTCCGCTGCTGTGGCGCCTAGAGATTCTGGGTGTTGAGTTGCCAGAGGCGCAGTGCAAAGATCTTATCAAGTATATGGAACGCTTGTTTGAGCGTGAAGCGTTTCAGATCAGCTTGTCTGAAGAAGAACGTGAAATGCGTGACTGATACGAACGATATTAATATATAAAGGATGGGTTTTTACTCATCCTTTTTTTTGGAGTGAAAAATGCAATCGAGTCGTGGATATCTTATCCGTGCACTGAATGAGTGGATTTTGGATAGTGGCTGGACACCGCACTTGGTGATTGATGCTGAGATTCAGGGTGTGATGGTGCCGCAGCAATTTATCAGTGATGGTCAGATTGTCTTGAATATTGCACCTTCTGCGGTGCAGAACTTATCGGTCGAGAATGATGCGGTTAGTTTCAATGCACGTTTTGGTGGCGTACCCATGAATGTGTTTGTGCCAATTGTTGCCGTGATGGCGATCTACGCCCGTGAGAACGGTCAAGGGATGGGCTTTGG
The DNA here is from genome assembly GCF_018860855.1 of Amphritea atlantica. GTDB lineage: Bacteria > Pseudomonadota > Gammaproteobacteria > Pseudomonadales > Balneatricaceae > Amphritea > Amphritea atlantica_A. Next base: position 39,928 of record NZ_JAHKQE010000016.1, on the reverse strand, counting down.
CGCGGAGCCAGGTGTTGAGGCGCTTTTCGCGGAAGAGCCTGAGACGGACCCTACACCGCCAGAGCCCACAAAGCCGAAAGCAAAGAGCCGTCCTTCGTTGAAGGTTGTTAAATAGAGCGCTGGATTATCTTCCAATGGCTTTAGGTTGAAATTTAAAGCACCATCGGTGCGGTTCATGCTTCACCGCACCCTACGCCTACGCAGCTCCCGCGGTGGGGGCTGGTGAGCTTGCGAACCGCACCAAACCCCCGAAAGTCGCATTAACGTGATGGTTTTGATTCAATGATGGTTTTGATATAGCCACGAGTACGATTGGTGGATCTATGTTTCATTTGCACCATCGGTGCGGTTCATGCTTCATCGCACCCTACGCCTACGCTGCTTTCGCATGTTGGGTGCGCTTTACTCTTCAACAGCACCGCATCAAAAAAGGCCACCATCGGTGACCTTTTCATGATTTCCTACGTTAATCTAATCGATATATTCGAAGATCTTAACGATTTTCTGGATGCCGTTTACACGACGTACAACCTCAATCGCTTTATCAGACTGAGCTCGAGTAACCAAGCCCATCAGATAAACAACACCATTTTCGGTGACTACTTTAATCTGGGTCGCATCGATCCCTTTGTCACCAATCATGTTAGCTTTGATCTTGGCGGTAATCCAAGTGTCGTTGGCGCGTGCCAGTGATGCGGTGGGGCTGGTGATGGTTAGCTCATTATGGATGCGGCGGATTTTGCGTACCTGACTAACAATCTGTTCAGCCTCTAACCGGCTTTCTTCGGTGGGAACTTGGCCGGTGAGCAGCACAATCCCATTAAAGCTGGTGACGTTAATATGGCTACTGCTGAGCTCTACTGAGCCCTTGCTGATATTGACATTGGCTTTGATTTCGATGAGTTGGTCATCGACAAAGCTGCCGGTGGTTCGGTCGGTAGGATCTTCCTTGATAGGCTCTTCTTTTAAGCTGCTGACAACGGTCGAACAGCCGCTACTTAAAAGGCCTGCAAGTACTAGGATTGCTATCCGTTTCATCAATTATTCTCCGCCAAAAAGTTGAAAATCTATAAGATCGCACAAGGCGTGCAGAATCAGTGTTTGTGCCCCAAAAATAAGGGCTGGATCGTCTGCCGGGATGCAAAATTCAACCTCGTCCGGCAGTAATAGAGAGTGAATATCGTCATTAGTTCCCCCAGTAAGGGCAATAACCAGCATATCTCGATCATGGGCTGCTTGAATTGCTTGTACAAGATTGGCGGCCCGGCCGTCACTCGAGAGAAGCAGTAATAAGTCGCCGGGTTGGCCGAGAGCGCGAATCTGTTTTGAAAAGATGTCGTTAAACTGGCCATCTTGGGCGATACCGGTGAGGGCTGAGCCTTCGGCGCTGAGCGATATTGCCGGCAGACCGGGGCGCTCATGGCGAAACTGGTTCATTAGCAAGCTGCTAAAATGCTGTGAAAGGGCCGCACTACCACCGTTACCGCAACAAAGGATCTTGTTTTCGGATATCAGGCAGCCGAGTAACAGCTCGCCGGCATGCGAGATCATCGGGGTGTATTCTTCGATGGTTTGGGCATTAACCTCCATGCTGTTATGGAATAGGTTAATAACTCGGTCTTGAAGTACCATCGGTGCTCCTGTCAGAAAGTGGCTTCAGGTCTGAAGGCGTCTTTATACCATACGGGGCGGGAATCTCCACTCCCGTTGCCCTGATTGGCCTCAAATGCTACCACATCAAACCGGCAGATAGGCAGGTTACTGCTTTTCTGCTGGCTGAGGAAGTAACTTGCTGTTTTTATTAATTTCTTCTGTTTGCGAAAATCAACCGATAAACCGGCGCCGCCCCATTGGCGATAGCGCCGACTTCGCACCTCAACAAAGACTAACTGATCTTTGTCGCGCATGATCAGATCTATTTCACCAAACCGGCAGTGATAGTTTCGTTCGATCAATTTTAAGCCTTGCTGCATGAGATAGTGCAGTGCGCCTTGTTCGGCATCCTTGCCGATCTGTTTTCTGTCCATCGTTATTTTAGTCGAGTGGTTGAGCTATTCCCTGTTTGAACGTAGTCCAGTTAAGGGTGCGTATAATTTGATTGTTCTCATTGATTGAGAGCGAGCCGGTTTCGCCATCTATTTTAGCCGAGCTAGATGCTGATAGTTGGGCAAGATAGGGGAACAGCGTAAAGGCATCGATTCCTAGAGCGTAGAGACGTCCAAAACGGCTATCGGTGTTGTCCCGTTGTTGTGCCAGTTGTAAGTGTGCGGCCGACGGTGGGCTACTAAACCAAGGGGTCGTGACGAAGCGAATACCGTTGAGGTCTTGATCTTCAATGGCGGATTCGGTGCCGGTATAAATATGGGAGGTGGCATAAACCGGGATGTCGCCTGCGTAATGGAACGCTAGGGTCGGTTTAATTTGTCGAGCCGTTTGTGGCAGTGCTGAGAGGAAGATAGCATCGACATCTTGGCGGCGGCGATTTTCAAATTCAGGGCGTTGTCCGATAATGCGAGTTAGTTGTGTTTTACGGATAGCGCTTTGGTCGGTACCTAGTAATTGTGCGACCTGTTCGGAGTAGCTAGTATCGGTGTTGTAGCTGAGACTGTTGAGTACGGTGCCACCGAGTTCGTTGAAGCGTTGCTTGAAGGCGCTGGCTGCACGTGTACCCCAGTCGGTATTGGCCGTGTAAACCAGTACTTGGCGTTTTTGATCCTGCCAGATGCGTTCCGCAGCCTGAGCCGCTTCATCTTCGATGGCTAGGCCAAATTGGTAAATATTATTTTGCTGCAAGCCAGGGGCAGTGTTGAGTGTTAGCGTCGGAATAGGTGCGGGGCCGAAGTTGATCAAGTTTTCGACCATCTCTTTTTGCAGTGGTCCGATTATAAGGTCGATATTACGTTCGTTGGCTAGTTGGTAAAGTTGTTCTGGTGTAGTGATTTTGGTTGAGTCGAGCATGGTGACTTTGGCGGTTGTTTTGCCCGCTTGTACCGCATTGTAATGGGCGGTCATAAAACCGGTGATTATCGCCTCAGCAGGTTTTTGTAAATTACCACTCATAGGCAAGAATAGGGCGATATGCTCGGCACTGAGGGTATCAGCGTTGGTGACGGCCAGTAATGCGTCAGGGGGTGTTTGCTGGGCAGGGTGGGATTGCCAGAGGACATTCCATTGCTGTAGTTGTTTGTTCTGCTGGCTCAGATCGTGTGCATTGCCTGCGCTTAGGGCGAGTTCATACCAGCCCTGTTGATAATAGTTGTTGTCGGCTTGCTGGCTAAGCTGTGTGAGTTGATCGATTGGCATCTGGGTGAGTAAGCTCCAAATGCGGTTGTGTAGCGCCTTAACTTTGCCGGCTGGGCTATAGCTGCTCAGTTGAATAAGTTGTTGCAGCTCATTATATGAGTTTTGTTCATAGCGATAAGCATCGGCTTGCATTTCACCAATTTGGTATTGCTGTTCAGGTGCTAGATTTTTGGTAGTTTCTGCTGGCAGTTGCTGTAGATAACGTAGCGCTCGCTGTCCATCTTGTTGCTGTAGCGCCGTTCTGGCTTTTAACTCAGAAATTTCAAACTGCAGAGCAGGCGTTAAGCGCTGCATATCAACCTCATCCAGTAGTTGGGAGGCTTCATCCTGTCGATTTTGCAAAATGAGTAGGCGAGCGGCTTCTGCTTTGAGTTGTGCACTTTTTACTGGTGCAGCGACTTCCGCCTGCTGAATCAGTGCAGCGACCCGTTTCATGGGGTCCGCTGGGGCTTGAGTGGTCATATTTCCCTGTTGGGAACCGCAACCGGTGAGAAAAAGTGCCACGCTGGCGGTTAGGACCAGAGACAGACGGCTTGGAAACGTCATATACTTTCACATCCTGAATTATAAATGGCTCGAATACTGATGTCCGAAGCAGTTTTGTATGTTGTCGCAACGCCAATAGGCAACTTGGAAGATATGACGCCGCGCGCGCTCCGTATATTGGAGTCGGTTGCATTGATTGCGGCTGAAGATACCCGTCATAGTGGACGTTTGCTGTCACATTTTAATATCAAAACGCCGATGATAGCAGTTCATGACCATAATGAACGCCAGCAGCAGCAAAAAATTATCGAAAAGTTGCAGAGAGGCGATGATATTGCGCTGATTTCTGATGCTGGCACGCCGTTAATCTCTGATCCTGGCTTTGTTTTAGTGCGAGAAGTGCGTGCGGCAGGCTTTAAAGTTAGCCCGCTTCCCGGTTGCTGTGCCTTGGTCGCTGCTCTTTGTGCGGCCGGTGTACCCTCTGATCGTTTTGCGTTTGAGGGCTTTCCGCCGGCGAAATCCCAGCAGCGGCTTAATTTTTATACCGCGCTGGCGGCGGAAACCCGCACCTTGATGTTCTATGAATCGCCACACCGAATTATCGACAGTTTAAAAGATATAGTGGCTGCCTTTGGCCCTGATCGACAGATTGCTTTGGCTCGCGAATTGACCAAAACCTTTGAAACCTTTCTCAATGGCACGGCTGAGGCGGTTTTGGCTCAGGTTGAAGCCGACCCTAATCAGCGAAAAGGCGAATTTGTGCTGATGGTTGAGGGGGCGCCTAAGCAGGATGAGAGTTTGCTGGATCCTCGTAGTAGTGAAGTGCTGGATATTCTGTTGGAGGAGTTGTCGGTGAAGCAGGCTTCGGCGCTGGCGGCGAAAATTACCGGAATCAAAAAGAAGGTGATGTATCAGGCGGCGCTTGAGCGTAAATAATTCGGTGCGCTGATCGCAGTTGTGCTTGCTTATGGCGTGCTTGCTGGTATCCTTTGCGCCGTAGAGTTCGCTAGGCAATCGCTGCTCCCGTAAGGGAGGGGAGGAAAGTCCGGGCTCCATAGGGCAGGGTGCCAGGTAATGCCTGGGAGGCGTAAGCCTACGGCAAGTGCAGCAGAGAGCAAACCGCCTACGTTTCCTGTTTACAGGAAGCCGGTAAGGGTGAAAGGGTGCGGTAAGAGCGCACCGCGTGCGTGGTAACATGTCACGGCAAGGTAAACCCCACCTGGAGCAAGACCAAATAGGAATCCATGAGGCATGGCCCATGCTGGATTCGGGTAGGTCGCTTGAGGCCTGTGGCGACGCAGGCCCTAGATGAATGATTGTCCACGACAAAACCCGGCTTATCGGCGAACTCTACACCTCATTTTTTTACATCTAGGCGCTGGATGTCCACGACAGCTCTCGGTAAAACCTAGGGCTTATCGGCCAACTCTACACTCCTACGTTTTTTTGTTAATGGCTTGGCTCTTGATGTCCACGACAGCTCCTTGTCAAAAAGCTAGGGCTTATCGGCGAACTTTGCGCTCCTGCACTTTCTTTTTTATGACTAAACCTTGATGTCCACGATAGCTCCTTATCGAAACCTAGGCCTTATCGCTGAGTTCAATGCGTTTATTTTTCTTTGCTCGTATCAACACAAACGAGGCTGATTTTTAGCCTGTAAGTATCTTTTTTGTCGGTATAAGGTTTTTTGGGTCATGTGTTTCTGTGCTTATCGGTGCGCTTTTTTGGTTACTACTTTTAAGTTGATAGAAAGGTGTCGCTGTTTTTTGTTTTTGTGGTCGGCGTTGTGTCGCTATTTGGCTGAAGAGGGTTGGTCTAAATAGCTCCCGTTTGTTCCTGCTTTATTTTCATCTGAAATAGCGAGTGTTTGGGCGTAGTAAATACTTACTTTTTTCAACTCGCTGTTTTCTTGGTTGTTTTTATCCTATGGGTATTGCTCGGCGATGAATTGTATTCGTCGAGTTCATCGTTTGTCTGTTTCTAACCTTGTTCTAGGCGCTTTCTTTCTTGCAAATGTAGGGGTTAATTCCTATAGTGTGCACAGTGGGAAAATGTGGGTAAATGTGGGTGAATTTGGTTTTTTAGGAGAGGTATTTGTTTTTTCGTGGGGTTAATCCAATCAATCTTGATGCCAAAGGCCGTATGGTCATGCCGGCGCGCTACCGTGACACGCTCACGGAGCACTGCGACGGGCATCTGGTTGCGACGATTGATACGGAAGAACGTTGCTTGCTGCTATACCCATTGGCCGAATGGGAAGAGATTCAGGCCAAGATTGAAGCATTACCCAGCTTTAATCGAGCTGCGAGACGTATTCAGCGGTTGTTGATCGGTCATGCTACCGATATCGATATGGATGGCAATGGACGTTTATTGTTATCGGCCCCGCTGCGTGAATATGCTGGCTTAAGCAAGAAAATTATCTTGTTGGGACAGGGCAGCAAATTTGAAATTTGGAGCGAAGAGCGCTGGATGGCGACTCGCGAAGAGTATTTAGCTGAAGTTGATGGTGGTGCCGAGCTGCCGGATGAATTACAGAATTTATCACTTTAAACCGACAGGGGTTAGCACATGAGTGCAGAGTTTAAACATATCACAGTGTTGCTGAATGAGGCTGTGGATACCCTGGTTGAAGATCCGGATGGGTTTTATATCGATGGGACCTTTGGTCGTGGAGGTCATTCGGCATTGGTATTAAGCCGATTATCAGAGCGCGGCCATCTGATGGGTATTGATAAAGATCCGGAAGCGATTATCTGCGCAGCCGAACGATTTGGCGATGAACCACGTTTTAGTATTGAGCGAGGGTCATTTGCGCAGTTGGAAGAGTTTGTTCGTCGGCGGGAGTTGGCGGGACAGGTCGATGGTGTGCTGTTAGATCTAGGCGTTTCATCGCCGCAATTGGATGACCCTAATCGTGGTTTTAGCTTTATGTCCGATGGGCCGCTGGATATGCGGATGAATCCGGATGTCGGTGAAAGCGCAGCGCAGTGGTTGGCACGGGCAGGAGAGAAAGAGATTGCCGACGTGCTCTATACCTATGGTGAAGAGCGGCATTCGCGGCGGATGGCCAAGGCGATTGTTCATGAGCGCGCGTTGGATCCTATTGTGACGACAGGCCGCTTGGCGAAAATTATTACTGAGGCGAACCCTGCGTGGGAGAAAGGTAAAAATCCGGCTACCCGCGCATTTCAAGGTATTCGTATCTTTATTAATCGTGAACTGGAAGATCTGGAAGATTGCCTAGATCAGGCGCTCGAGATGCTGAAACCGGGTGGCAAGCTGGTGGTGATCAGTTTTCATTCGCTGGAAGACCGCATCGTTAAGCGCTTCATCCGTAAGTATGTCAAAGGTGATGAACACCTTCCCCCCGGTATTCCGGTGACGGATGATATGTTGAATATCCGTCTTAAGGCGGTGGGTAAAGCGATGAAAGCGGGACAGGATGAGGTGTCTGATAACCCTCGTTCACGTAGTGCCGTGATGCGGGTTGCTAAAAAACTACGATGAAACTGAGTCTGCCATTACCAAGCTGGCTGAAGGCGAAAGAGGAGCCGCCGATCAGTGGGGTGATTGAACCTACTGAGCTAATTAAGCCGGGTTTGCTGCTGTTTTGTTTAGTCGCGCTGCTGGTGGTGTCGGCATTGTTGGTTATCTGGTCGGCACATCAGTACCGGGTTTTGTTTAATCAGCAGCAAGAGTTGGTGCAGCAGTGGGATGAGTTACAGGTTGAGTGGGGTCAGTTATTGCTCGAACAGGGCACGTTGGCCGCGAATAATCGGGTTGAGTCAGTGGCAATTAAACGCCTAGGCATGCGAATTCCTGAACAGGTTGAGGTGATTAGAGATGAGCGATGAGCAAGGCTTGCAAGCTCGTGCAGCAAGAGGCTGGCGTTTATGGCTGGTGTTTGCCTTGCTGTGCCTGATTGCGGCTGGCGTCGCTGGCAAAATGCTCTCGCTGAATGTACAGGAACAGGATTTTTTAAAGCGCCAGGGTGATGCTCGCGTGCTGCGTACAGCGATCATTCCCGCGCATCGGGGGATGATCAGTGACCGTAATGGATTGCCGCTGTCGGTTAGCGCCCCGGTTTCAACGGTATGGATGAATCCAAAAGAGTTTGATCTGCAAAGCGCCTCAATCACTAAACTGGCGAGTTTGATCGATACCGATAAAAACACCTTGTTAAAGCGGGTGTCACGTTTTCGAGATAAACAGTTTATCTATCTCAAGCGGCAGATGACGCCTGCTCAGGCGGAACAGGTAGAAGAGTTACATATTCCCGGTATCTATGTTGATCGAGAATATAAACGCTTTTATCCGGCGGCCGAAGTGGCGACTCATCTAGTTGGTTTTACCGGTTTAGATGGTGTGGGACAGGAAGGTATTGAGCTGGCATTTGAAGATTGGTTGCAGGGCATACCCGGCAAGAAACTGGTGATGCGGGATCTGTTGGGACGGACGGTTAAACATATCCGTGAGTTAGAGCCGATGGTGCAGGGCAAGGATCTGCAGCTGAGTATCGATCTACGGTTGCAATATTTGGCCTATCGGGAATTGAAAGCGGCGGTGCAGGCTCATAAGGCGGATTCCGCTGCGATGGTTGTGTTGGATGTGCACACCGGTGAGGTTTTGGCGATGGTGAACCAACCCTCCTATAACCCGAATGACAGAAGCAATCTTGGTAGCGGGATGGAGTCGTTACGTAACCGCGCGGTGACCGATACGTTTGAGCCGGGCTCGACCATGAAACCGTTGACGATCGCAGCGGCGTTGATGAGTGGTAAGTATACCTTAGATAGCAAGATTGATACATCGCCGGGCTATATCCGCGTGAAGGGTAAAACGATTCGTGATCATCGCAACTATGGCGTGTTGAGCATGGGGCGGATTATTACTAAATCGAGCAACGTGGGGGCAACTAAGCTGGCGTTGAGTCTGCATGGCGATGCGGTGCGAAATGTATTTCATAATGTTGGGCTTGGACAGGTGCCAGGTACAGGATTCCCTGGCGAACAGGCTGGGGTGTTACCTTATTTAGCGGAAAAACGCTTGGTCGAGCGGGCGACGATGTCTTATGGCTATGGCCTCTCAGTTACACCGTTGCAACTGGCGCAGGCTTATCTGCCGTTTGCTACCGGTGGGCTAGTGCGGCATGTGTCGCTACTCAAACTCGACCGACCCGAATCAGGTACCCGCGTGATGCCAAAAAAAGTGGCAGACGCCATTTTGCGGATGATGGAAACCGTGACTCAGTCCGGCGGCACAGGGCGTCGCGCGGCGATTGAAGGTTATCGCGTGGCGGGTAAGACCGGTACGGTGCATAAAGTTGGCGTTAACGGTTACGCCGATGATCAATACATGTCGATCTTTGCTGGGGTGGCGCCGGTGGATAACCCTGCGATTGTTGCAGTCGTTATGGTGGATAACCCTAAGGGACAAGAATATTACGGTGGCGAAGTAGCTGCTCCACTCTTTTCTCGAGTGGTTGGTGGTGCATTAAGAATGCTTAATGTGGCGCCGGATAACTGGCAACCCGCTACGTCACATGTGGTGATGAAATGAGTATCGCCCAGTATACATTGGTTGATTTGCTACCGCAGTTGGCGGGAACTGAGCTGGCGTCGTTGTCAATCAGCGGAATCTGTCAGGATAGCCGTAAAGTGAAACCGGGCGATCTGTTTTTCGCCCGCGATGGTGTAAACCATAAAGGAATTGATTTTGTTTGCTCCGCTGCAGCAGAAGGGGCAGTCGCTGCGATCGTTGATGACGCAGAACTGGCTGTAGCGGGCTCTATTAATGTGGCGATCCCACTGATCGGGGTGGCTGATGTTGCTGCCACGATTGGCGAGGTCGCTTCACGTTTTTATGGCGAACCTTCTCTTCATATGCGGGTGGTGGGAGTGACCGGAACCAACGGTAAAACCTCCTGCGCCCATTATATAGCCCAGCTGTTGAACTTTTTTGGTGAGACCTGCGGTTTGATCGGCACGGTGGGTAATGGTCTGTTGGGGCGGTTGAGTGATTCGACCCATACGACTCCCGATGCTATCGGTGTGCATCAATTGTTGGCGGATTTTCGTCAGCAGGGAGCCACGGCGGTAGTGATGGAGGTGTCCAGCCACGCGTTGGATCAGCAGCGGGTTAGCGGCGTTCATTTTGACGCGGCGGGCTTCACCAATCTGTCCCGTGATCATCTTGATTATCACGGTGATATGGCGAGTTACGGCGCCGCCAAGGCTCGTTTATTTACCGATCTGGCGATTGAGCATCAGGTGATCAATGCCGACGACGTATTCGGTGCCACGCTGTTAGCTCGTGATGATGGTCAGAAGCGTGTGGGGTTTGGTGAGTCAGCGAGTGCGGCGGTACGGGCGACAGAGGTAAAACTCTCGGCAGGGATTAGTGCAAAAATCACAACTGCGCAGGGGACCTTCACGTTGGATACGGGTCTCATCGGCCGGTTTAACCTGAGCAATCTGCTGCTGGCCATCGCGATCACCGAGAAAATGGGTTATCCACAGGCGCAGATTGAACGTGGATTACGCCAGTTGAACGCCGTTGCTGGTCGAATGCAGTTGGTATCGAGAAAGCCTCCATTGGTGGTGGTTGATTATGCACACACGCCTGATGCGTTGGAAAAAGCGTTAGAGGCGTTGCGCAGCTATTGTAACGGCGAACTCTGGTGTGTGTTTGGTTGTGGTGGTGATCGAGATAAGGGTAAACGGGCGCAGATGGCACAGGTTGCTGAAAGGATGGCGGAGCGCGTCATGGTCACCAGTGATAACCCGCGTACTGAAGATCCACAACAGATTATTGACATGATTATGATGGGCTTTAGTGATACTGCTCAGGTGGTTTGCGAGGCTGACCGTCAGTTAGCCATCGAGCAGGCTGTTGCCGCACTTAAGCCAGAGGATGTTTTATTGATTGCTGGAAAAGGACACGAGAATTATCAGGATATACAAGGCGTGAAACGACCCTTTGATGATCTGGCCGTTGCCCGTGATGCGTTAGATTTAGCGCACCGAGGAGGCAACCAATGAATGGTCCATTTAGATTAAGTGAATTGACTGGACCTCTATCTGCTCAGTTGATCGGTACCGACTGTGATCTGCTGGGTGTCAGCACGGATACTCGCAATATTCATGCAGGGGATCTATTTGTTGCGTTAAAGGGCGACAATTTTGACGCCCATGACTTTGTTGTTCAGGCGGTAGCTGACGGCGCAGTGGCGGTCGTGGTAGAGCGGAAAGTTGAAGTTGATGTGCCGCAGTTAGTGGTCAGTAATACGCGAATGGCACTGGGAAATTTAGCCGCCTTCAATCGTGCTCGTTTTAGTGGCTCGATGTTTGCGGTGACCGGCAGCAGCGGTAAAACCACCGTCAAAGAGATGTTGGCTTCCATTAACCGGTTGCGGGGGCAGACTCTGGCGACGCAGGGGAATCTCAATAACGATATCGGTGTGCCGCTGACCTTGCTGCGCCTGTCGGCGGGTGATCAATATGCGGTGATTGAAATGGGGGCCAGCGGTGCACATGAAATTGCCTATAGCACTCATCTGGCCAAGCCTGATGTTGCCATACTGAATAATGCGTTTGGCGCCCACCTTGAGGGATTTGGTTCACTGCGTGGCGTGGTGCTGGCGAAGGCTGAAATATTTGAAGGTTTATCAGATAGCGGTACTGCGGTTGTTAATCTCGATGATCCTCATGCCAGTGTCTGGCTAGGAATGCTCTCGCAGCAGCCAGTGTTAACCTTTTCGATCGTTAATCATGAAGCGTCAGTGTTTGCTTCCGATATTCGACTACAGGCAAGCGGCTGTTATGCCTTTGAGTTGAACTATCAAGGCGCTCAGTATCCGGTCAGCCTCGAATTGATGGGGCGGCACAATATCGCTAATGCGTTAGCTGCGGCGGCTGCCGTGCTGGCTGATGGATGTCAGCCCGCCGTAGCGGCAGAAGGGTTGAGTCAGTGTCAAGGTGTAGCAGGACGGATGCGTCCGATTCGACTAGATGACACCACTCTGGTGATAGATGACAGTTATAACGCTAACCCTGATGCAGTGAAAGCCGCGCTAAACGCCTTGGCGGAACTTGAGGGTGAACAGGTGTTGGTGTTGGGCGATATGGGTGAGTTGGGTGCGGATGCGAAACAGAAGCATCGCGAAGTTGGGGAGTACGCGGCTAAAAAAGGGATCGATAAGTTATTGAGCTGCGGCGTATTGAGCCAGGCTGCAAATGAAAGTTTCATGGCGGCGGGTGGCCAATGTGCTGAGCATTTTTCGGATAAAGCGGCATTGTTGAGTTATATACAGCAGTTGCCGAAGTGTCCGCGTGTTCTGTTGATAAAAGGCTCCCGCAGTGCGGGAATGGATCAAATTGTAACGGGCCTGACCAATGACGGCTCTACCGACGGAGGTAGTCACTGATGTTATTGTTTTTGGCCAACTGGCTGGCTGAATATAACAGTTTTTTTACCGTGTTTAGTTATCTAACGTTACGCGGGATTCTAGGGGTGCTAACCGCTCTGTCGATCTCGTTGATGTTAGGACCTGCGCTCATTCGTAAACTGAAAAGTAAGCAGATTGGCCAGACCGTTCGTAGTGACGGTCCGGAATCTCACTTCAGTAAAGCAGGAACCCCGACGATGGGTGGGGCACTGATTATTCTGGCCATTATGATCAGTACTCTGTTGTGGGCAGACTTGACCAACCGTTATACCTGGATTGTATTGGGGGTTACCTTTATTTTCGGCGCGGTGGGTTGGGTTGATGATTACCGCATGGTGATTGAGAAAAGTACCCGAGGCTTGCCGGCGCGCTGGAAGTATTTTTGGCAGTCGGTGGGCGGTTTAGGCGCGGCGATTGTGCTCTATATGACGGCTCAGGCTCCTGCTGAAACCCAGTTGATTATTCCGATCTTTAAAGATGTCGCGATTGAAATGGGGTTGTTCTTTATCGTCTTTACCTATTTCGTCATTGTCGGCACCTCAAATGCGGTGAATCTGACGGATGGTCTCGATGGTTTGGCTATCTTGCCAACCGTGTTGGTGGCGGGGGCTTTGGGCTTTTTTGCTTACTTAGGCGGCAACGTTAATTTTGCTAACTATCTGCATATCCCTTACATCGCCGGTGCTGGCGAGTTGGTGATTATTTGTGCATCCATCGTCGGGGCTGGCCTCGGCTTTCTCTGGTTTAACACCTACCCCGCACAGGTTTTCATGGGAGATGTTGGTGCGTTAGCACTAGGGGCTGCATTAGGGGTGATTGCGGTTATCGTGCGTCAGGAATTTGTCCTGATGATTATGGGCGGCGTGTTTGTGATTGAAACCGTGTCAGTGATTTTGCAGGTAGGGTCCTTCAAATTGACCGGCCGGCGAATCTTTAGAATGGCACCGCTGCACCATCATTTTGAATTAAAAGGTTGGCCTGAACCGCGGGTGATTGTGCGGTTTTGGATCATTACCGTGGTGCTAGTGCTGATTGGCTTAGCAACCTTGAAAATACGTTAACGGAGATATTGTGAGCCTGATAGCGACGGATCAATTACGGATAATCATCGGACTGGGGCAGACCGGGCTTTCCTGTGCGCGCTATCTGGCTGATAAAGGGCTACCGTTTATTCTTGTTGATACTCGGGATACACCGCCCAATCTTGAATTGATCCATGCCGAATTTCCGGATGCGGAAGTCCATTGTGGCGAGTTGAACCCAGCACTGTTGTGTCGTGCCCGTGAAATCATTCTGAGCCCTGGGGTAGCTAAAGATCAGCCCGCTATCCAGGCCGCCGCGGCTGCAGGGGTGAAACTGAGCGGAGATATCGACCTGTTTTGTCAGGCAGTGACGGCGCCTATTGTCGCAATCACGGGCTCTAATGCTAAAAGCACGGTGACCACATTGGTAGGGCAGATGGCACTTGATGCGGGTATCGATACCGGCATTGGTGGCAATCTGGGTACCCCTGTGCTGGATATGCTGAGTGACGGTGAACAAGCGTTGTATGTGTTGGAACTGTCCAGCTTTCAATTGGAAACAGTCAATGATTTGCGGGCGACAGCAGCGACGGTGCTGAATGTGAGTCCTGATCACCTCGACCGTTATAGCAATAGCTTGCATCTTTACTATCAGGCTAAGCACCGAGTGTTTAAAGGCGCGGCGAACGTGGTGATCAATCGTGATGATCCGCTGACCTCACCATTGGTCAGTACGGGCGTTAAGATCAGCAGCTTTGGTTTAGGTCGACCCGACCTGAATCAGTTTGGGTTGCTAGAAAAACAGGGGCAAACATTCTTAGCCCGAGGCTTAACGCCGCTGTTGGCGGTCAGTGAGCTAAAAATACAGGGGCAACACAATTTAGCGAATGCGCTAGCGGCGCTGGCCTTGGGTGAAGCGGTCAATATTCCTCTTGAGTCTATGTTGCAAACCCTTAAGCAGTTTGCAGGACTGAAGCATCGTTGCCAATGGGTCGCAGATAAGCAGGGCGTAACCTATTTTAATGACAGCAAGGGCACTAACGTCGGTGCGACGGTGGCAGCGATTAATGGCTTATCTGCGATGCTGGCAGAGGGGCATAAAATTGTCTTGATTGCGGGGGGCGTGGGCAAAGGCGCTGATTTTAGCGACCTCGATCAACCCTTAAAAGAGGCTGCTCGGGCGTTGGTGCTTATCGGTAAAGACGGCGCCTTGATCGATCAAGCGGTTGGTTGTCTTGACGGTCAGTATGCTAAAAGTATGGACTCGGCGGTGCAGGTTGCGACGGCATTGGCTCAGCCCGGTGATATCGTGTTGCTTTCACCGGCTTGCGCTAGCTTCGATATGTTCAGTGGTTTTCCAGCGCGTGGCGATGCATTTATTGAGTCGGTGGAGGCGCTATGACAGCGAGTGCTGCACTTAAAACATCGATGAAAACTCAGGCAGCGGTGAGCAACCGTGTGCTGCCATTCGACCCATTACTGGTTGCGGCGGCACTGTGTTTGGTTTTGCTGGGTTTTGTGATGATAAGTTCAGCCTCGATTGAGGTTGCCGCGGTACGTAACAGTAATCCGTTTTTTTATATGATCCGCCATGGGATCTTCATTTTAATCGGTTTAACGGCGGCGATCATTGTGCTGAGGGTGCCTATCAGTCTTTGGGAACGCTGCGGCCCAGTGTTGCTGTTGATCGGTTCCGTGTTGCTGATATTGGTGTTGATCGTTGGTCGAGAAATTAATGGTTCAGTTCGTTGGATTCCGTTGGGACCGGTTAACCTTCAAGCGTCTGAAGTGGCCAAGTTTACTATGGTGGTCTATCTGTCTGGCTATTTAGTACGCCGTTTGACCGAGGTCAGAGGCAGCTGGATGGGGGTTATTAAACCCGCGTTTCCGCTGGCTTTCTTTGTCTCTTTGATGATTTTTGAGCCGGATTTTGGTGCTGCGGTGGTATTGATGGGCAGTGTTATGGGGATGATTTTCCTCGGCGGCATGAAGTTCAGCCAGTTTGCGTTGATCGTTAGCGGCTGTGTTGCCGTGATCGCTTCGTTGGCGATGTGGCAGCCCTATCGGGTGGTGCGATTAAAGACTTTCCTTGACCCTTGGGCCGATCCTTTTGGCTCCGGCTATCAGTTGGCGCAGGCTCAGATCGCCTTTGGCCGAGGTGATTGGTTGGGTGCTGGTTTAGGTAATAGTGTGCAAAAACTATTTTATCTGCCTGAGGCTCATACCGATTTTGTGTTTTCGGTACTGGCTGAGGAGATGGGGTTGATCTTTGCACTGCTGGTCGTGGTGCTATATGGCTTAATGGCGCAGCGGATGTTTCGTATTGGCCGTCGTGCTGAAAAGTTACAGCAGTTTTTTATGGCGTATATGGTTTATGGCTTCGCCATTATGTTGACCGGACAGGCGCTGATTAATATTGGTGTTAATGTCGGCGCATTACCCACTAAAGGGCTGACGCTACCTCTGGTGAGTTATGGTGGTAGTAGTTTGGTGGTCAGCTGCGTGATGATCGCAATTGTAATGCGGGTGGATTACGAGTTAAAACGGCTGCGAGTTAATGCCACGGGTATAGCAAAAGCTGGGAAAAAGAAAAAATCGACAATAGGCAGTGAAGATGAATAAGGGCCGCAAAGTACTGATTATGGCAGGCGGCACCGGAGGACATGTTTTTCCGGCGCTAGCGACGGCTGACTGCTTACGACAACAGGGTGTAGCGGTGGAGTGGCTGGGCACCGCAGCCGGTATTGAAGCGGATGTGGTACCCGCGGCAGATATTCAATTGCACTGTATTGATGTGAAAGGTTTGCGTGGTAAGGGGAAGTTAAGCTTGTTGCTGGCACCCTTGCGCTTGCTGCATGCATTGTATCAAGCATTTGGCGTGTTACGCCGAGTCAAACCGGATGTGGTGCTAGGTATGGGTGGGTTTGCTTCGGGCCCGGGTGGACTGGCTGCATGGTTAACCGGTGTGCCGGTTTTAGTGCATGAGCAGAATGCCTGTGCCGGTATGACCAATAAGATTTTAGCGAAGCTCGCTCGGCGTGTACTAGAAGCCTTCGGCGGAGCTTTCAAAAGCAAGGTAAAGACCACCGTGGTGGGCAATCCGGTACGTGGCGATATTCTTAATCTGCCTGCACCAGCCGAACGGTTTGCTGGACGAGAAGGGCCACTGCGTCTGTTAGTCGTGGGGGGGAGCTTAGGCGCTAAAGCGATCAATGAGTTGTTGCCTGAAGTATTAAGTACGCTGCCTGAGGGGATGATCCCAGAGGTGTTGCACCAAGTAGGCAAACGCAATTTGGCTGAGACTGAAGCGCTATATCGTGCGGCAGAGCTGGCCGAACGGGAATCTATTCGTGTTGTGCCTTTTATTGAACACATGGATGAAGCCTATGGCTGGGCAGATCTTGTGCTGTGCCGCTCGGGCGCATTGACGGTCAGTGAATTAAGTATTGCGGGTGTGGCGTCTATTTTGGTGCCATTTCCCTTTGCGGTAGATGACCATCAAACGGGGAATGCACGCTATTTGGCAGAGGCCGGCGCGGCGATCCTGATTCAACAAAATGAACTGAATCGGGATCGCTTGATAAATATTTTGACAGAGCAGTTGAATGACCGTGAGGTACTGCTGGCAATGGCGCAAAAAGCGCGTCAGCTGGGGCAGCCCGAGGCGAGTCAGACCGTTGCGGATATCTGTCTGGAGGTAATGAAAAAGTGACTGATAATACCACTGAAATCTATGAAGTCCCCGAGATGCGCCGTATCCGTAGAATCCACTTTGTCGGTATTGGCGGCGTGGGTATGTGCGGTATCGCAGAGGTTCTGCTGAACCAGGGGTATCAGATTACCGGTTCAGATATCAGGGCATCGGCGACCACTGATCGCCTTCAAGAGATGGGTGCTGAGATCTTTATTGGACACCTTGCAGAGAATGTTACCGCCGCTAATGTGGTCGTGATTTCTACAGCGGTTGGTAATGATAACCCAGAAGTCAGTGCGGCCCGTGAACGACGTATTCCCGTTGTACGCAGGGCGGAGATGCTGGCAGAGCTGATGCGTTATCGACATGGCATCGCCGTTGCGGGAACCCATGGTAAGACAACCACCACCAGTTTGCTGGCCTCTGTGATGGCTGAAGCGGGTTTTGATCCGACCTTTGTGATTGGTGGGCGTCTCAATAGTGCGGGTACCAATGCAAAGCTAGGTGGTAGTCGTTATTTAGTGGCCGAAGCCGACGAAAGTGATGCCTCTTTCCTGCATCTGCAACCGATGGTAGCGATTGTTACCAATATCGATGCGGATCATATGGACACCTATGGCGGTGACTTTGGCAAGTTGAAGCAGACCTTTGTCGATTTTCTCCATAACTTGCCCTTTTACGGTTTGGCTGTGCTATGCACCGATGATCCCGTGGTTAAAGAGATTATTCCCCAGGTGGGGCGTCCTATCGTGACCTACGGTGTGAATGAGGATGCTGATTATCGGGCGGAAGATATTGTTCAGCGTGGTATGCAAACCAGTTTTACGGTGAAACGGCCTGATGGGCGAGCGGATTTGCAGGTCACTGTGAACATGCCGGGCAGACATAACGTTTTGAATGCACTGGCGACCATTGCGGTAGCGAGTGATGAAGGGATTGATGATCACTCTATCTGTACAGCGTTGCAGAAGTTCGAAGGGGTCGGTCGACGTTTTCAGGTGCTGGGCGATATTCCTGTTGAGGGCGGAACTGCGATGCTGGTGGACGATTATGGCCATCACCCTCGTGAAGTTCAGGCGACCATTCGGGCGGTAAAAGGGGGTTGGCCAGACAAGCGTTTGGTTATGATTAACCAACCGCACCGCTACACCCGTACTCGAGATCTGTATGAAGATTTCGTGCAAGTGCTGTCAGAAGCGGATGTGCTGTTATTGATGGAAGTCTATGCGGCGGGAGAAGAACCGATAGCTGGCGCCGATAGCCGCAGCTTGTGCCGCAGTATTCGTCAGCGTGGCAGCGTGGATCCCGTTTTTGTGGAATCCGTGGATGCGGTGCCTAGTGTATTGAAAAATCTGTTGAAGCCGGGTGATCTATTGTTAACCCAAGGTGCTGGGAATATCACGGCACTGGCACACCAGCTTTCTAAGCTGGATTTGACCGTTGTGACGGAGGCTGATTGATGAGTCATTTCTCAATAACCGCTCAGGAACGTGCTCAATTTGGCCGGGTGGCGGTATTGTTCGGCGGTTCATCGGCAGAACGGAGTATCTCGCTGAAAAGTGGCGCTGAAGTGTTGCGTGGTTTACAGCAGGCCAATGTGGATGCCTTCGGTATCGATCTCTGTGCTGATGGCGCTGATCCTTTAGCGCAGCTACAACAGGCTGAATTTGATCGGGCATTTTTGATTATGCACGGTCGTGGTGGTGAAGATGGCACTCTGCAAGGAGTACTGGAAATCATGGCTAAACCCTATACCGGTAGTGGTGTGATGGCTTCAGCGCTAGGGATGGATAAGGTTAAGTGTAAACAGATATGGAGTGCCGCAGGACTACCAACACCCGCCTATGTGGTGCCTGATGAAGCGACCGACCTGCAGCAGTTAGTTGAGCAACTGGGTTTTCCCATGATTGTTAAACCTGCCCATGAAGGTTCAAGCATCGGTATGAGCAAGGTGCGTAGTATTGAGGCGTTAGAACAAGCCATCAATGATGCACAGCAGTTCGACCGAGCGGTGCTGGTGGAAAGTTGGATCAGTGGGCCTGAATTTACGATTGCGGTGTTAAATGGTAAAGCATTACCCGTTATTCGCTTGGAAACACCGCATGACTTTTATGATTTTGATGCTAAATATCAGGCCAATGATACCCAATACCATTTTGATAATGAGTTAACCGAGGCGCAGGAAGCCGAACTCAAGCGTCTGTCTGAGCAAGCCTTTGAGATGGTGGGTTGTCGTGGTTGGGGTCGAGTCGATGTGATGCTGGATCAGCAGCGGGGTTTTCAGCTGCTAGAAGTGAATACCTTGCCGGGTATGACCGATCATAGTTTGGTGCCGATGGCGGCACGCGAAGCGGGCATTAGTTTTGAAGAACTGGTCGTGACTATTTTACGGGGGAGCCTGTAAGCGATGCTGAAAAAACTGTTTTCTGCCGAACAACCAACACCAGAGCCGCCCAAAAGGGGGGCTTCTGCGACGGTTTATAAGAAAACAGAACAGCCGCAAAATAAAATGGCTGGCTGGTTTGGCCGCGTAAAAAAGGCACAGCCAACCGCCAAAACGGACACGCCAGCAGCGAAACAGAGCTCAACACAGCTAGTGGCTGAGCACAGCGAAGGCCCTTGGTGGAATCGCATTGATGGTGATTGGTGGGTTAAACCGGCGACTATTCTGACCGCGCTAATGGTATTTGTGGTGTTGATGAGTAACGCATACGGATCCTTGTATAACTGGTTGGATCAGCCGGTTGAGCAGGTCATATTTGCCGGTAATACGCAGCACCTTGATCGCCAACAGATAGCCGCTAAGTCGGTGGCGCTCATGAATGGTGGCCTGCTCAGCGCGGATATTCAGGCGGTCAAAGCCGGTATACAGGTTGATCCTTGGGTGTATCAGGTTGGTGTGGGTCGCCGCTGGCCGGCATCTTTATATCTGACGGTGACCGAAGAAGTACCTATTGCCCGTTGGGGTGAAGATGGTTTGTTAAACCATGAAGGCGATATTTTTTGGCCGGATGATGTTGCTAAATACAGTGCACTACCGCGTTTGCGGGGGCCTTCGAGTAATACGGGGATGATGATGTCGGAATATTACGACTTGAATCAGATGCTGCGTAATACCGGTTTACGGTTAGTTGAGTTAAAGCTCGAAGCTCGGGGTGCTTGGACTTTGTTACTGGATAATGGCATCCGAGTGGTTGTCGGTCGAGATCAGGTTGTGGCGCGGTTAGAGCGCTTTTTGACCATCTATCAACAGCGTCTGCAGGCGGAAGCGGACGCCGGCCGAATAGAACAGATTGATATTCGATACAACAACGGCATTGCCGTTAAGTGGCGCCCTTTGGCGGCCACTGATGAACAACAGAAGGGTTGATACAGAGAATATGGCGATGAAGCCTGGAAATAATATGATCGTGGCACTGGATATAGGCACCTCAAAAGTGGTGTGTCTTGTTGGTGAAGTTGGCCTTGACGGCATGATCGATATCGTAGGTATTGGTTCACATGAATCCCGTGGACTGAAGCGCGGGGTCGTGGTGAATATTGAATCCACCGTGCACTCCATTCAGCGAGCGGTGGATGAAGCTGAGTTGATGGCAGGTTGTAAGATTCATTCTGTCACGGTGGGCATTGCAGGTAGCCATATTAATAGCATGAATTCTCACGGCATCGTTGCGGTTCGTGAGGGTGAAGTGATGGAGCATGATCTCGATCGAGTCATCGATGCAGCTCGCGCCGTCGCCATACCGGCTGATCAGAAAATTCTGCATATCTTACCGCAGGAATATGTCATCGATAATCAGGAAGGTATTCGCGAGCCACTAGGGATGTCCGGTGTGCGTTTAGAAGCCAAGGTTCATCTGGTGACCGGTGCGGTAAATGCAGTACAGAATATTGAAAAATGTGTTCAGCGTTGTGGTTTAGCGGTGGATAACTCTGTGTTAGAGCAGCTAGCGTCGAGTTTGTCAGTGTTGACCGAGGACGAGAAAGAACTGGGTGTTTGTATGGTGGATATGGGCGGTGGTACCACCGATATCGCCATCTTTACCGGCGGTTCGATTCGACATACTGCGGTTATCCCGATAGCTGGTGATCAGGTGACCAACGATATCGCCATGGCGTTGCGTACACCGACACCCCATGCGGAAGAGATTAAAATTAAATATGCCTGCGCATTGGCGCAACTGGCCAGAGCCGAAGATACGATTAAGGTGCCGAGTGTGGGTGATCGGCCATCACGGGATCTATCTCGCCAAGCGTTGGCTGAAGTCGTTGAGCCTCGCTATGACGAACTGTTTACGCTGATACAGTCAGAGTTGCGTCGTAGTGGATTTGAAGATTTGGTCGCGGCGGGTATCGTCCTGACTGGCGGCACGGCGAAGATGGAAGGCGCAGTCGAACTCGCTGAAGAGATTTTTCATATGCCAGTACGTCTGGCATTGCCAAAAGGGGTGCGCGGGATGGGGGATATTTTGAATAGCCCCATCTATGCCACCGGTATTGGCTTACTGCAATACGCGAAACAAGATGTACAGCATCAGGCTGAAGCGGTGCTGGTTGACGATGGTCCTGAGCAGCCGAATGTACTGCAACGGATGAAAACCTGGTTTCAGGGGAACTTCTGATGATTTTGTAAGCGTAAGGCAGAATGGATTCGAAGTATAAATAGAGCGGGGCGTGATACATACGGTGTTACCCCGAGTGATTGAAGTATTCACAGGATGTGGCAGTCAGCAATGAAACAGAATGCAACACAAGCAGGTGCGGGTCGGGCACTGAACCTGGAGGGAAGGGATATGTTTGAATTAGTGAATAACATTGCACAGAGCGCCGTCATTAAAGTGATTGGCGTTGGTGGTGGCGGCGGTAACGCGGTCCAGCACATGGTCTCGTCAGAAGTTGATGGGGTTGAGTTTATCTGTGCCAATACCGATGCACAGGCCTTGAATAATATGGCCTCGCGCAGTGTCCTGCAATTAGGTGGCGAGATCACCAAAGGGTTGGGGGCAGGAGCGAATCCTGATATTGGTCGGCAGGCGGCTTTGGATGATCGTGATCAGATCGTCGAGATGCTTCGCGGCGCGGATATGGTGTTTATCACCGCCGGTATGGGGGGCGGTACAGGTACGGGGGCAGCACCGATTGTTGCTGAAGTGGCAAAAGAGCTCGGTATCCTGACCGTTGCGGTGGTCACTAAGCCTTTCCCGTTTGAAGGTAAAAAGCGAATGCTGATTGCCGATCAGGGTATCAAAGAGCTTTCTGAGCATGTTGATTCCTTGATTATTGTGCCCAACGAAAAACTGCTCCAGGTGCTGGGTAAAAACTGTACCCTGATGAAGGCCTTTGATGAAGCCAATGACGTGCTGAAAGGCGCTGTGCAGGGCATCTCTGATCTGATTATCCGTCCGGGTATGATCAACGTCGACTTTGCAGATGTGCGTACTGTGATGTCAGAAATGGGCACCTCGATGATGGGCACCGGTATGGCACGGGGTGAAAACCGTGCGATGGAAGCAGCACAGGCGGCTGTTCGTAGTCCATTACTTGAAGATGTCGATCTCATGGGCGCTCGAGGCATTCTGGTCAATATCACTGCGGGTCTCGATTTGGGACTCGGTGAGTTTAGTGATGTGGGGCAGGTGATCGAAGAGTTTGCCTCCGATAATGCTATCGTCGTGGTCGGTACGGTTATTGATCCAGAAATGACTGATGATATTAAGGTGACCGTTGTCGCTACCGGATTACAAAAAGCTGAACCTGAAGAAACGACGGTTAAGGTGGTGAGTAGTAACCGTAAGCCCGACGGTGAACTCGATCTAGATCAGCTTGAATTGCCGGCCGTGCATCGTCGAAAGGCAGATCATATCAGTGCTGAAAAAAATAGAGTGTCACAGAGGGAACTTTCTAGCTCACAGCAGTCGAAGAGTAGCACGCAAGGAGAAACTGAGACCTATCTGGATATCCCGACGTTTCTGCGGCGTCAGGCGGATTGATGAAATTGATCTCTTAGCCTGACATTGTCGGTATTACGCTAAATCAGTTATTGCTGATATAGACGTAATTTTGCTAAAATGGCGCGTTTATCGCCACAAAATAACCTTGGCAGGAAATATGATCGGACAACGTACATTACGGAACAGTATTAAAGCAACTGGCGTGGGCCTCCACACTGGGCAGAAAGTGTATTTGACACTAAAACCTGCCCCCGTGGATACCGGCATTGTTTTCCGTCGCGTCGATCTCGAGCCAATGGTAGAGATTAATGCTTGCGCCAAAAATGTCGGTGATACGACGCTATCAACCAATCTGCAGAAAGGTGACGTACGGGTCTGCACGGTAGAGCACTTGTTGTCGGCTCTTGCTGGACTGGGTATTGATAATGCGTTTGTTGAGCTGAGTGCTGAAGAAGTGCCGATCATGGATGGTAGTGCTGCGCCGTTTGTCTTCCTGATTCAATCTGCTGGTATTCAGGAACAGGATGCCCCTAAACAGTTTATCCGCATTAAGAAAGAGATTAGTGTCGAACTAGATGAAAAGTCGGCCACCTTTAAGCCGTTTGACGGTTTTAAAGTAAGTTTTATGATTGAATTTGATCATCCCGCTTTCGCTGAAAAAAACATGGAAGCCTGCCTCGATTTTTCTAGCACCTCATTTGTTAAAGAGGTTAGCCGTGCGCGTACCTTTGGTTTTATGCGGGATATTGAATATCTACGAGGCCAAAATCTGGCATTGGGTGGCAGTATGGATAATGCCATCGTTGTTGATGACTACCGTATCTTGAATGAAGATGGTCTGCGGTATGATGATGAGTTTGTAAAACATAAGGTGCTGGATGCGGTTGGTGATCTTTATCTGTTGGGTAAAAGCTTGATTGGTGAATTTCATGGCTTCAAATCAGGACACCATTTAAACAATTTGCTGTTGCGTAAACTACTGGAAACAGAAGACGCGTGGGAGATTGTTACCTTTGAAGGGCGCGAACAATCGATGCCTATTTCATACTTGCAGCCCGCCGCTGTCAGCTAAATCGTATCCATTCTATAAAAGCCGGACTCTTCAGTCCGGCTTTTTACCATTTTTCCGGTCATTTATACCCGCTGAAAAAATATCCCTATTGAGATTCAATTTGATGCCCCAATAGATGTAGAATGTTGCGTTAATTTAATACTTTAACCGGCCCAAGCCCGCCGCTGCTAATAGGTAAATAATCAGATTATGTTCACTTCGATGTTTAAGAAGGTATTTGGTAGTAAGAACGATCGCGTACTCAAACAGATGGGTAAGGTCGTTAAGCAGATCAATAGCTATGAAAGCGAAGTAGAACCCCTCTCTGATGATGATCTGAAAGCCAAGACAGTTGAGTTCAAAGCGCGTTTGGCTCAGGGCGAAAGTCTGGATGCCATTCTACCGGAAGCCTTTGCGGTGGTGCGTGAAGCCTCCCGTCGGGTTATGGGGATGCGTCACTTCGATGTGCAGATGATCGGTGGTATCACGCTGCATGAAGGTAAAGTCGCAGAGATGCGTACCGGTGAAGGTAAAACCCTGGTAGCAACACTGCCTGTCTACCTGAATGCGCTAGCGGGCCGGGGCGTTCATGTTGTCACAGTGAACGATTATCTAGCCAGTCGAGATGCCGAGTGGATGCGCCCACTGTATGAGTTTCTCGGTATGAGCGTCGGTGTCGTATTATCCGGCCAAGACCCGCAAACTAAACGCGACGCTTATCATTGCGATATTACTTACGGTACTAACAACGAATTTGGCTTCGACTATCTGCGCGATAACATGGCCTTTAGTGTTGAAGACAAAGTACAGCGTGATTTTTTCTTCTCAGTTGTGGATGAGGTTGACTCCATTCTGATTGATGAAGCGCGTACACCGCTGATTATTTCTGGTGCGGCGGAAGATAGTTCCGAAATGTACCGCAAGATGAACACCTTGATTCCGGTACTGGAAAAGTTTGATGGCGAGATCGATCCTAAAGAAGAGATCGAGATTGACGGTGATTTTGCTGTTGATGAGAAGAACCGCACCGTTGAACTGACTGAGCGTGGTCATCAGCGCATTGAGGAGATGCTCTCCAAAGAGGGGATTCTGGCCGAAGGTGAAAGTCTCTATGCACCACAGAACTTAGGTATGCTGCACCATGTATTGGCAGCACTGCGGGCGCATAATCTGTTCCAGCGAGATGTGGATTACATCGTTCAAGATGGTGAAGTGGTTATCGTTGATGAGCACACCGGTCGTATTATGCCGGGGCGTCGCTGGTCTGAAGGTTTGCATCAAGCAGTTGAAGCGAAAGAAGGCGTGCATATTAATCAAGAAAGTCAGACGTTGGCATCGACTACCTTCCAGAACTACTTCCGTTTGTATGAAAAACTGTCTGGTATGACTGGTACCGCAGATACCGAAGCATTCGAATTGAATCAGATCTATGGTCTGGATGTTGTGGTTATCCCAACCAATGTACCGGTTGCGCGGATCGACTATAACGATTTGGTTTTCCTCACAATTGAAGAGAAGTACGAAGCGATTCTAAAAGAGATCGAGCACTGCGTTGAAGAGAAACGTCCCGTGCTGGTGGGTACCGCCTCGGTTGAATCGTCTGAAATGATCTCTAACTTCTTGAAGAAGAAAAACTTCCCTCACAATGTCTTGAACGCCAAGAATCACGGTAAGGAAGCGACTATTATCGCCGATGCTGGCCGTGCCGGTGCAGTGACGATTGCCACCAATATGGCGGGTCGTGGTACCGATATCGTCCTGGGCGGTAAGTTTGAAGCGGTGCTGGAAGGTTTAGATAACCCGACTGAAGAGCAGATTGCGCAGGCGAAGGCTGAATGGCAAGAACGCCATGATGCGGTGTTGAAGGCGGGTGGTCTACATATTATCGGTACTGAACGTCATGAATCACGCCGTATCGATAACCAGCTTCGAGGCCGTGCCGGTCGTCAGGGTGATAATGGTTCATCGCGCTTCTTCCTGTCATTGGAAGATGATCTGATGCGTATCTTTGCTTCTGATCGTGTGCGTCAGTTTATGAAAGCGCTGGGGATGGAGAAGGGCGAGGCGATCGAGCATAAGATGGTCTCTAACGCGATTGAAAAAGCACAGCGTAAAGTTGAAGGCCGTAACTACGATATTCGTAAGCAACTGCTGGAATATGATGATGTGGCGAACGATCAGCGCCGGGCGGTCTATGATCAGCGTAATGAGCTGATGGCGACCAATGATATTTCTGAAACCATCGAGGCGGTACGCGCTGAAGTGGTTGAAAATACAATCAATGATTATATCAAGCCTCAGAGCTTGGAAGAGCAATGGGATGTTGCTGGGTTAGAGAAACACATCGAGTCTGAATTCGGTATAGAGATGCCGATTCAGGAATGGCTAGATAAAGATGACACCCTGCATGAAGATACACTGCGTGAGCGGATTCTGCGGGATATCGTCGAAGATTATCAGGCTAAAGCGGCATTTGTTGGGGTGGAAAATATGCGCCTGTTCGAGAAACAGGTGATGTTGCAGGTGCTGGATACGCTGTGGAAAGAGCATCTTCAATCGATGGATATGCTGCGTCAAGGGATTCACCTGCGTGGTTATGCACAGAAAAACCCAAAACAGGAATACAAACGCGAATCCTTTATCTTATTTGAGCATCTGTTGGAAAATATTAAGACCGATGTGATCAAAATTCTGAGTCATGTACAGGTACGCCAACCAGAAGAACTGGACGAGCTAGAACGTCAGCGTCGTGAGCAGGCCGAACAGCAGCAGATGAATTTCCAGCATGCTGAGTCATCGGCAATGGCTGCCGATGAGCCTGAAGCTGATGAAGCACCAGAAGCGGCGGCTGAAGTTGAAACCTTTGTGCGTGATGGCAAAAAAGTGGGTCGTAATGATCCTTGCCCTTGTGGTTCAGGCAAGAAGTATAAACAGTGTCACGGTAAGCTGAACTGATCGCTTAAGGGGTAATACTTACCCTGATTGCGTGATTGATTAATCGATAGAAAGCAGCCAAGCTGCTTTCTTTTTTTTCAAGGTTTAAGGAGTTGGTAATGGCAGTAGGTCCTGGCACGCTTCCGACGCTGCACCCGGTTGCAGGGTTTCGTATAGGTACAACATCAGCGGGCGTTAAAAAGCCGGGCCGAAAAGATTTGGTTTTGATGGAGATCGCCGCTGGAGCAAGCACCGCCGGTGTTTTCACCCTCAATCAATTCTGTGCCGCGCCGGTGCGAATCTGTAAGCAACACCTGCAACAGGGAATGCCCAGCTATCTGGTGACCAATACCGGCAATGCGAATGCTGGAACCGGTAAGGAAGGCTATCAGGACGCGCTGGATGTGTGTCAGGCTGTGGCTGAAGCGGCGGGTGTTACGTCTGCTCAGGTGTTGCCGTTCTCGACCGGCGTGATCGGTGAAAAACTACCGAAAGAACGCATTATTAGTGCGATTCCTGCTGCTTTTGAAGCCCTGACTGATAACGGCTGGCTAGAGGCTGCCAGTGGCATTATGACCACCGACACGCGTCCTAAAGCCTATTCGATGCAGATTGAGCATCAGGGACAGTTGATTACCCTAACCGGCATTTCTAAAGGTGCCGGTATGATCAAACCGAATATGGCGACCATGTTGGCCTATATTGCCACCGATGCGAAGGTTGAACCGGCACTGCTGCAAGCGCTATTGAGCCGTGCGGCGGATCGTTCGTTTAACCGTATTACGATCGATGGTGATACTTCCACCAATGATTCCTGCATGTTAATAGCGACCGGTGCCAGTGGTATCGAGATCAGTGAAACGACCGCAGAGCTGTTGGCACTGTTTGATGCGGCGGTTAACAAGGTGTTGCTCGAACTGGCACAGGCTATTGTGCGTGACGGTGAAGGGGCAACCAAATTTGTTACCATCAGTGTTGAGCAAGCGGCTAGTTCTGATGAAGCGTTAAAAACAGCCTATGCGGTGGCGCATTCTCCATTGGTAAAAACCGCTCTGTTTGCCAGTGATCCTAACTGGGGGCGGATCTTAGCGGCGGTAGGCTATGCTGGCGTTGATAACCTCGATGTTGACGCGCTGCAAATCTGGCTGGGCGAAGCCTGTATCGTTGAAAACGGTGGCCGTGCGGCCAGTTATACCGAAGCGGCTGGACAGGCAGTGATGAGTCGAGAGGAGATTACGATTCGTATTCTGCTTAATCGGGGTGATCAGCAAGAAACAGTATGGACCACTGATTTGAGCAAAGACTATGTTGCCATCAATGCGGACTATCGTTCTTAATCAATTTTTGAATAGGAATAGGTTTTGTCTAAACTGATTCATGTGGCGGCAGCGGCGATCTTTAATGAGTCCGGTGAGCTGCTGATCGCACTGCGTAATAGCAAGCAGCATCAGGGTGGCTTATGGGAGTTTCCCGGTGGCAAGGTGGAGTCGGGCGAATCAGCTCGCGATGCGCTTGCCCGGGAGCTGCATGAAGAGTTGGGTATTACGATTGATCTGGCGGCCACTCGACCGTTAATACAGGTGCCCTATCACTATCCGGATAAATCTGTAATGCTGGATGTATTCCGAGTCAACCATTTTAGCGGCGAAGCTTATGGCCGAGAAGGTCAGCCACTAAAATGGATCCGCTTGTCTGAGTTGCCAAACTATCAGTTTCCGGCGGCCAATAAACCGATCGTTAATGCACTGTTATTGCCAAACGCGATGGCGATTACGCCGGAGTTTTCGACGGAGCCTTTGTTAGAAAACGGCCAAGTCAGCGAGTCGTGCTTAACTGAGCTAGCCGATCAGTACGGTGGATTTGTGGCTCAAGCGACCCTTAATGGCGCTGACGCGATTATGTTGCGGGCAAAGCATCTGACTAACTCTGTGCAGTTAGCGCTTTATACGCAGCTTGCTGAGCGCTTTAAAAGCCTGCCGATTATCTGGAATACCTCAATCGAAACGGCGAACGCGGCCGGCGTATCCGCTATTCATTTAAGCTCCGACCGCCTGCAGCAGTTGGATCAACAAGGGCCGGATAGTTGTGATCTGTTTTCGGGGCGTTGGTTGGGGGCATCCTGTCACAGCTTAGAGCAGATTCAGCAGGCTGAACGGGTCGGGGTGGATTACATTACTCTCTCGCCAGTACAGCAGACGCCGAGTCATCCCGATACTGCACCGCTAGGTTGGGATGAGTTTACCCGGCTAGTGAGTCAAACAAGGTTGCCGGTTTATGCGCTGGGTGGGGTATCGCGCGATGATCTCGAAAAGACTATCGACGTCGGAGGTCAGGGGATTGCGGCCATCAGTGGTTTTCGCTGTTGATACGCAGATAATCGCAGCCAGAGGTAGCTCCCACGTAAAATTCAGTACTTCCTTTGCTTATTCCGCACGTCCTTTGCTTGTAGGAGCCCCTTCTAGGGGCGATAAAGCTAGATCAACATAATGCGTCGAGTATTTATATCTCAATAAAAAGCCACATCGGTATCTTGTAATTAGTGTAGCGGTCGGTCTAGATAATCGCTGCCTTCGGCATCTTCAAAGCTGCTGCTGTAATCGTCGACACTGGGCTCTGCCGCAATCTGATACTCTTCTGCCGCCCAAGCGCCCAGATCAATCATCTTACAGCGTTCGCTACAGAAAGGTCTAAAAGGGTTTTCGCTACTCCACTCCAACTCTTTTTTACAGGTAGGGCAGGCGACGAGCGTTTTTTTGCCGTGTGAGTTATTGCTGGGGTTATTTGCCAAGGTCGGACTCCTGTTCCTGTTGTGCTTGCGACAGAAACTTTAAATGTAGTTGTTCAATCTGCGGCTTAAGATCTGCCAAAGAGCCGCTGTTATCGATTAGGTCATGGGCTTTAGTGACGCGTTCATCATGGGGCATCTGTGCGGCGATAATCGCTTTTACCTGTGCAATATCTGTATTATCGCGTGCCACGGTACGGCTAATCTGAGTCCCTTCATCCACGTCGACCACCACAATATGATTCACCAGCAGATGCTGATCGGTTTCTAATAAAAGTGGCGATGCCAAGATAGCATAGTCTGAATCGCACTGATCCAGCTTTAACAGAATACGATCCCGAATGAGTGGGTGCAGTAGCTGTTCTAACCAGTCCCGTTGGCGGGGATCAGTAAAAACAATTTTTCGCAGCGCTTTACGGTCTAATCCTCCGTTGGCTAAGCGTATCTCTGACCCGAAACGTTGGGTAATTTTTTCCAGCGCCGGCTCACCGGGCTCAACGACTTCACGGGCGACTTGGTCCGCATCAATCACGGTCACGGATAATTGCTCAAATAGGTGGGACACAGCAGATTTTCCACTGCTAATGCCACCGGTAAGACCCACTACAAACATATCAGTCTCTCTGGATTCAGCGTTGTATCAATTCGATATTTATAAGCTTAGCAGTTGCAGGTACCAACCGGTAAGACTATCGCCCCATAATAGCGCAACCCAGCCCGCACCCGCTAGGTAGGGGCCGAATGGCATCGGTGTTTGCGATCCGTGACGCCGGAAAAGTATCATTAAACCGCCGGTTACGGCGCCAATCAGCGATGACGCGAGGATGATTAGCGGTAACATATCCGCTCCGGCCCAAGCACCTAGCGCTGCGAGTAACTTAAAGTCGCCGTAGCCCATCCCCTCTTTGCCTGTCACCAGCTTAAAGATCCAGTAGACCGACCAGAGTGAGAGATAGCCGAGTACCGCGCCCCAGAGTGCCAACGGCAGGCTAGTGAAATAGCCAAAGCTGTTAACGATCAGGCCGAGCCAAAGCAGCGGTAGGGTGATCTTATCCGGCAGCAGTTGATGATCTAAATCGATCGCGGTCAGCGTGATCAGGCACCAGCTAAAGAAAATAATCGCCAGTGCCAGGGTATTAAAACCAAACTGGTAGACAATAAAAGCGGAAATGGCGGCGGTGATCAGCTCGATCAGCGGGTAGCGTATCGATATGCGGGTTTTACAGCGGCTACAGCGCCCCCTGAGGATCAGAAAATAGCTAATAAGCGGGATGTTTTCATACCAGCGAATTAGATGTCCACAGTGAGGGCAGGTCGAAGCGGGGTGTGAAAGATTAAAGACCTTATCGTTATCGTTTTCTAGCGGTTGTTCTTTTAGCAAGGAGGCTTCTGATGGATCGTCAGTTGATAAGGATGTTTCTATGCAAGTTTCTAAGGATGTTTCGGTTATGACTGCTTGCGGTAGCGTCGCATCGGTTTCAGCAGATGCAGCGGCTTCTTCGGTCATTTGCTGCCATTCCCGTTCCATCATCAGCGGTAGGCGGTAAATAACCACATTAAGAAAACTACCGACTAGCAAAGAAAAAACACCGGTTAACGTGATCGCCAACCAAGGTGTTGCTGCAATAATTTCGTACATAAGGAAGTTCGGCCTACAGTAACATGGGTGTGATCATTCTATAGCGTTGGCTGTATATCAGTATCCCATAACAGCCTGAACGCTTTTGAAATAAAATATTAAATTTGGCTGTTATAATTTAGACAACGTTACCCAATTGGAAGATCGGTAGATACATGGCGATAACCAAACCACCCACCAGAATACCGAGAATAGCCATAATCATGGGTTCTATCAGGGTTGAGAGGTTGTCGACGGCGTTATCTACTTCCTCTTCATAATAGCTAGCGACTTTATCCAGCATCATCTCTAGAGAACCCGCTTCTTCACCAATGGCGATCATCTGTGTAGCCATGGCGGGAAAGAGTCCTGTCATGGTGACGGCATTTTGCAGTGACTGGCCGGTAGAGACGCCATTTTTTATCTGTTGAATCGCTTTTTCATAGACAATGTTACCCGATGCGCCGGCTGCTGAGTCGAGCGCATCCACTAAGGGCACCCCTGCCGCAAAGGTCGTTGCCAAGGTTCGGGCAAAGCGAGCAATAGCCGAGTTGTGTAGAATTTGTCCAATGATAGGGATTTTGAGTACGGCGCGGTCGAGCCACTCACGGAAACCTCTCGATTTTTCATGGGCTTTCGTGAAGGCAAAGCCTGTTAGCACGATGACAATGATGGCGATAAACCACCAATCTTGCGCGACTTTAGATAAACCGACTACGAACATAGTGAACGCGGGTAGGTCTGCGCCAAAACTGGAAAACACGCTCTCAAATTGCGGAACTACTTTGATCAAAAGAATGGCGGAGACGACTAAACCGACCACGATAACTGCAATAGGGTAGGTCAGTGCTTTCTTGATTTTCTTTTTCAGGGTCTCCATCTTCTCTTTATAGCTAGCTATACGGTCTAGCATCGTTTCCAGTGAGCCGGAGCTCTCCCCCGCATGGACTAGATTGCAATAAAGATCATCAAAATATTTAGGGTGTCGCTCTAGTGCTTTAGCAAAGCTAGTACCACCACTTACATCGGTTTTAAGGTCGTAGATCACCTTTTTCATTTGGGCTTTTTCAACCCCGTTGGCGACGATCTCAAAGCCCTGCAATAGCGGTACGCCAGACTTCAGCATCGTGGCGGTCTGACGGGTAAACAGGGCAATATCCATCGGTTTTATCGGTTTGTTATGGTTGCTAAACATACTGTAAGTCTGTTTACGCACCTTTTTTGGCATAATGCCCTGCTTGCGTAGCATCGCTTTCGCTTCAGTAATGCTCTGAGCATTGATGGCGCCCTTGCTCTGGTTGCCGCTTTTGTCCTTACCTTCCCAGTTAAAAGTCAGAGGGGTTTTATCTGTTGCTTTCTTCGCCATCTGAATTGCATCCGTTTACAGGTTTAATAGATTAAAAGTTAACGCTGTTAGAGTTTTATGACTCGGTTCATCTCTTCTAGGCTGGTGACCCCCTGAATCACCTTACGCAAACCCGATTTACGTAGTGATCTAAAGCCTTGAGCATTTGCCTGTGCCAGAATATCCAAGGATGAGCCGTTGTCCATGATGACCTGAGCAATTTCCGGTGTCATTTTCATGGTTTCGTAGACGCCCACACGGCCTTTATAGCCCTTATTACATTTATTGCAGCCTTCGGGGTTATGTTCAAACAGATTCAAACCGGCGGCAATCTGCTCCTGGGTAAAGCCCTCTTCTAACAGGGTTGCTTCAGGAATAGTTGTTGGCTTTTTACAGCCGCTGCACAGGCGTCTGCCGAGGCGCTGGGCAATAATAAGGGATACCGAGGTGGCAATATTAAAAGCCGGCACGCCCATGTTGCGCAGTCGAGTCAACGTCTCTGCAGCACTGTTGGTGTGCAGGGTGGATAAAACCATATGACCGGTTTGGGCCGCTTTGATGGCGATCTCGGCGGTTTCAATATCCCGTATCTCCCCCACCATGACCACATCCGGGTCTTGACGTAGGAAGGAGCGTAGAGCCTCGGCAAAGGTTAGACCTACTTTATTGTTGACATGAACCTGGTTGATCCCCTCAAGGTTGATCTCGACAGGGTCTTCCGCGGTGGAGATATTGCGTTCAACGGTATTGAGAATATTAAGGCCAGTATAGAGCGAGACGGTTTTACCACTACCGGTGGGGCCGGTAACGAGGATCATCCCCTGAGGCTTTTGCAGGGTCTGCATATAGAGCTCTTTTTGATCTTCATCATACCCCAGCGCTTCGATCCCCATCTGTGCGCTGGTCGGATCGAGAATACGCAGTACTATTTTTTCGCCCCAAAGGGTGGGCAGAGTGTTCACCCGAAAATCAATAGCGCGATTTTTAGATATCTTCATCTTAATCCGGCCATCCTGTGGCATCCGTCGTTCAGAGATATCCATCTGGGACATAACTTTCAAACGGGCACTAAGACGGGGGGCTAAGTTTGACGGTGGTTTAGCCACCTCTTGCAAAATGCCATCGATACGGCAGCGGATACGATAGGATTTTTCATAGGGTTCGAAGTGAATATCGGACGCGCCATTTTTGATCGCATCTAGCAATATTTTGTTAACAAAACGCACGATAGGCGCTTCACTGGCCGCCTCTTCGCCGCTATCTTCTTGCTGTTCTTGTAGTCCTTCGTCGATCTCCAGATTGTCGAGATCGGCATCTTCTAAGCCATCGAGAGCAGAGTTTTGTTCATCCAAGAAGGTATCGATCAGATGAGCAAGTTTATCCTCCTCAACGATGACCCCTTCGGTGGTGGTGCCGGTATGAAATTTGAATTCATCCAGCGCCTGTATATTGGTAGGGTCAGAGATCGCCACATAGAGGCGGTTTTCCCGCTTAATGAGCGGCAGCGCATGGTGTTTAGTGATCAGTTTTTCATCGACTAACCCCTGAGGCAGTGATTCAACATCGATCACATCGAGATCAAATAACGGCATGCCGAACTCATCAGCGGCAGCGGCAGCGGCTCGGTAAGCGCTTACCAAGCGGTTTTCGATAATGTGGGCAATAAAGGGCTTGTTGTCTTTACGGGCGGTTTTTAGTGCATCCATCGCCACATCGGATGAAAACACACCATCATTTACCAGTCGTCTGGCCAAGCCACTGAGCGGCTGAAAGGGTTGTACACTCATCGTTTCAGAGAATCCATTTTATCTGTGTTGCTCTCGTTGATAGCGCAGTAATAAGGTTATTAATAACGGCATGGAAAGGGTAGCTGGCCTTCTTTGTTTAAGTTGCGACCTTAGTTGTAGCTTAAATGGCACGCTAACACTCTTACTGTCTTGTATTATTATCTATATGTAAAGTAACATCTATTGGTCGGTTTGAGAATCAACAGACACTTGCTTTAAGTCACTGGACTGCCATAAAAAATAGGTTACTATTCATATCAGGCTCGTAGGAGCATGGATGAAGAGCCATAATGGCAAGGGAAAGAAGTCGTTCGGAGCAGGGACGATGATGAATACTTTACTCGCTGGAGAGATAACGAATGAAAAAAACGATGAATAAACAACAGGGTTTTACCCTAATCGAATTGATGATCGTAGTAGCGATTATCGGTATCTTGGCAGCGATTGCGTTGCCGGCATATCAGACTTATGCAGCTAAGGCTAAATTCTCTGAAGTAGTAAATGCTACGGGGGGGGTTAAGTCAGCTATTGAAGTGTGTGCTCAGGTTGATGGTTCGTTAACAGAGTGTGATGGACAAAATAACACAGTTAGTCAGGCGTTATTAGGTGCTGCAATTGGTCAGTATGTTGCCAGCGTGGGTATTAGTGGTGTTACTAGTCAAGCGATTGATATTACAGCTCAAGCAGTTTCGGATAACGGCTTAGGTGGGGAGACTTATATACTTAATGGCACGATTAGTCATGGCGCTGTTGCATGGGCGGTTGATGAGGATAGTGGCTGTGTAGCTAAAGGTTATTGTGATTAAATTTTAAGTATTCAAAAAAAGCGCAAAGAAATTTGCGCTTTTTTTATGTCTGAAATTAGCCTAATGGCGACTAGTTTATTCGTTAAGATTTTGATTTACTGTGACTTTGTTATTAGTCGATTACTCGGTACTCCATGAATAAAAAAACAATGCTCATTTTGCTGGTGGCGATTACCGCAGCGGTGACTTATTTCCTCTATGACGAACCCTTATCACTGGCAAAGCGGGCAGCAGTTGAAGCCGATTTAGCAGCGCAGCCGGATAAGTACCCAGCGACACCGGTATGGTGGTCGGATGGCGGTATTCTGGCGATCGGGATGTTGCCCCGTGAAAACGGTGAAAAGCGTAATGATAGTGCCACCGAGATCTGTCAGATTCTGTGGAATAATAACGTTAATAAAACCGTAGTTGAGGTTTACGATATTCTACAGATTCAGAAAAGTGATGAGTGGGAATTGATCGGCGCGGCGGATTGTCGTCGTCAAGCGCCATAATCGACTCTAGCGATGAATTGAGTCAATAGGGTGGTTTGTGGTAAATCAACCGCTTTTTGATAGCGCTTGTGCTCAAAATGGGTATTGTATCTCAATTGCTTATTATTTCTAATTTGGAATAAATAGTGGGCTGGTTTAGCTACTACCACTATAAAAAATCCACCTCAGCGGTGGATTTTTTCGTTTTATGCATAGGGTGATCAAAGAGTAATCATTCTCTGCGGTTTTAGGTGTTCGACTTTAAGCCTTAAATGTCAGGCTTTTGTTTGTCACTGACAGCTTTCAGTGTCCTGACTCACTTAAAGCTTTATTCACAGCCGTTAATACAGCAGTGAATACAGCCGTTGATAAAGGCACTAAAAGCAATCACACAAATCGCATCGACAGATCAACCGCTTTGCAGTCTTTGGTTAGTAGGCCGATGGAGATATAGTCCACACCCGTTTCAGCAATGCTGCGCAGGGTGCTTTGATCGATACCACCCGAGGCTTCCAGTTTGGCTGGAGTGGGGTGTTGTTTATTTTTCTGTACCGCTAAGCGCAGGCCTGCGTGATCAAAATTATCCAGCATGACGATATCGGCATTGGCATCTAGCGCCTGTTGCAGCTCATCAAAAGATTCCACTTCCACCTCAACCGCTTTGTCCGGTTCATTCTGTTTGGCAGTGGCCACGGCGTTGGCGATCGAGCCGCAGGCCATAATATGGTTCTCTTTAATCAGGAAAGCGTCATAGAGGCCGATACGATGGTTGTAACACTGTCCACAGCTGACCGCGTACTTCTGTGCTCGTCGCAGCCCTGGAATGGTTTTACGGGTGTCGAGCAGTTTAACGCCGGTGCCCTCAATCAGTGAGGCATAATATGCGCTGATGGTGGCGGTGCCGGAGAGGGTTTGCAGAAAGTTCAGGGCGCTGCGCTCGCCGGTCAGCAGTGAGCGGGCTGGGCCTTCGAGTTCAAATAACGTTTGATTCGGCTTCACGTGATCGCCGTCACTCACTAGCCAGTTAACCTTGACGCTTTTATCTACTTGGTGAAAAACTTCATTCACCCAACTCACACCGCAGATGATCGCGTCTTCACGGCTGATGACTCGGGCTTTGGCTTGCTGTTCTGCAGGAATCAAACGGGCGGTAATATCGCCATCACCGATATCTTCCAACAATGCGGTGCGCACGGTGGCGGGGATATCACTGAGTAGTTGGGTGTTGGCCATGGGGACTCCGTTTAAATGATCTGATTCCGGTTAATCGGCTATCGCAGGCGAAGGCTGTGTTGATAGCTTGTCTGATGTGCGCGCCGTGGTACTATTCAGTCAGTGGTCGCTCACAGGCGGCTATTCTAACGGAAACCCGCTGGGTAAAGTAGTCGCTGTTCGAGGAAAAATGACGCAGTCTAAGGATAATTTACAGATCAACGCGGGGTGGTTGAATGCTGCGGAGCATTGCCCATCGCCCAACTTTAATCAGCGTCCCGCTAACCAGGTGCCGCGTCTATTGGTGATCCATAATATCAGTTTACCGCCGAGGAAGTTCGGCGGAGGCTATGTTCGGGATTTCTTTCTAAACCGGTTAGATACTTCCGTTGATCCCTATTTTGCAACGATTGCAACTTTGCAGGTATCGGCTCATCTGTTGATTGAGCGTGATGGTCAGTTGGTTCAGTTTGTCAGCTTTGATCAGCGTGCTTGGCATGCGGGCCAGTCAGAATATGCCGGCTGCGACAACTGTAATGATTTTTCCATTGGTATTGAGTTGGAAGGGGCTGACGATGTCCCTTATACGGTACAGCAATATAAACAGTTAGCGCGGGTGACGGCGGCATTGATCGGTTATTATCCAAAGATGACCACGGAAGAGATTACCGGCCATGAAGATATTGCACCGCAACGTAAAACAGACCCCGGTCCGGCATTTAATCGAGCGTATTTTAACCGGCAACTGAAGATGGAGATACAAGGATGAAGTTTCTAGCGGTGATGTTGCTGATGATATTCGGACGTTATAAGCGCCGCTCGCCAGGGTTAGTGAAATGGTCAGCAGCAGCGTTGCCATCGCGTAATCGATCTTGGCTGTTGTTAATCGCTGCTCTGGTCGTTGGCGAAGTATTACTGCTTGAGTTTTTTAGTTGGAAGTTTGGTGTGTTGGTGCTGGCTGTAGAAGTGTTGGCGCTGTATCTCTTTGTGGAAAACTGGTCACCTAGTGATTTGACCGGTAAGTATTATCAGGACTGGTGTCAGGGCGACTTTGAGGCATCTTGGTTGCAGTTAGCGGGGCTATTAGGACTTCAGCGTACGGATGATGTTCGTGATAATCAGACTGCTCATTATGCTATCTGTCAGCAGTATCTCTATCTATCGTTGACCGGTTTTTTTGTGCTCCTGTTTTGGTTTATCTGCTTGGGATTACCAGGGCTGCTTTTGGCGCTCTGGTCCAATAGGGCACGGCAAGTTTGGTTGTCTAAGTTGATCATTGGCATCCCGGCCAAGCTGTTAGGTTTTACATTCTTTATGGTGGGCAACGGGGTGAGTGCCTATAACCAATTGAAAAACCCTGAAGCGAAGAGTTGGGGATACCGTGAATGGTTGTTCCGCATTGCTCTGGGTGCGTTGGGGGAGGAAAGTGCGAGGCAGTATCCATTGGTTACTCAGGGGGATGATCAGTTTAGACATTTAGCGGCTGAAGAGATTATTGGCTTAAATAAGTTAATTCGACGGGCAGCGATTTTCTGGTTAGTACTGCTGGCGGTTTTAACGATGATGGGAATTGAAACACCTTTTTATTAAGTTTAGATCTAATATTGCCTCGCTCTTCGATTCAATCTGGATAAGGGCTTAGTTAAGAGCTTAGTTAAGAGCTTGCATCAAAGCCTAGAGACACAGCTTTCTTTATGGGCGTTTGAGATCGAAGGGTAACGGTTGTGGTACTGGCGAGAATCTCGGTTGAAATATTGCTAGAGATAAGCGAGAATCATTTTCATTTAGGATAGAGAGCGCCCGACGTATGATTCCTCTGCTGGAACTCAATTCACTCAGCTGCGGCTATGAAAATGCAGTGATTACCGAAAGATTGAATTTTCAACTGCAGTCGGGGGAAATTGCCTGCTTGCTCGGTCCCAGTGGTTGCGGTAAAACGACGGTATTGCGGGCGATAGCGGGTTTTAATCCAGTGTTGGCCGGCAGTATTCTGCAGAATGGTCAGGCAATCTCTACGGTCGGTTCCACTTTGCCACCGGAGCAACGCAGCATCGGTGTTGTGTTTCAGGATTATGCGTTGTTTCCTCACCTTAGCGTATACGACAACATTGCTTTCGGGCTGCAAAAGCATAGCGGTGCCGCGAAAAGACAGGCGGTGGCGGAACTGTTAAAGCTGGTTGAATTGCCGGATATCTCTGCCCGTTACCCCCATGAGTTGTCTGGTGGACAGCAGCAGCGGGTGGCATTAGCCCGAGCGCTGGCGCCTAAGCCCAATCTTCTATTGATGGATGAGCCTTTCTCTAATTTGGATACTGACCTACGTCGTCAGCTTGCCCTCGAAGTTCGCGCTATTCTTAAAGATCAGGGGATCGCATCGATTATGGTGACGCACGATCAGGAAGAAGCGTTCGCAATCAGTGATAAATTGGGTATTTTGGCGCAGGGTGAATTACAGCAGTGGGGTTCACCCACAGAGCTCTATTATCAGCCGGTTAATCCGCTGGTGGCTGGGTTCGTCGGAAAGGGGGAGTTGTTTGATGGGGAATGCTTGAATGAAACCTCTGTGCATACCGAGTTGGGCACCCTTGAGTTTGCCGAGCCGTTTGGCGCGGAATCCGGTAAGCGTTTATCTCTGTTTATTCGCCCAGCCGATATTCGGCCGAGTATGGATAAGGGCAGTATTATGGCGACGGTCGAGCAGAAAGAGTTTCTCGGTCATTCGGTGGTTTATCATCTGTTGTTACCATCGGGTCGACGAATCGAGTCTGAAATCTTTGAGCCGCTGATGTTTGAGGTAGGCTCACAGGTATCCCTGCATGTTGCCGCGCATCGCCCCATCGCCTTTGCGAGGTAGGGTGCTTGGTGAGCTTGCGAACCGCACCATCTCCATAACCCACGATTGACACCGCACCATCGTCATTGGCGCCATTGATCCTAACGGTGCGGTTCGTTCCTCACCGCCACCCTACGTGGTGGTTGGCCGATATTGCACCTGTAGATACCATCTCTCAC
>NZ_JAHKQE010000047.1 GCF_018860855.1 Amphritea atlantica | reverse complement strand
TGGCTCTGGCTCTGGCTCTACAGTATTAGTTATTGCAGGAGCTGGATTACCAACAGGTTTTACTTCTTCAACGCCCTGATTAATCGACGGTGAAATAGTAGCTGGCTCATCATCATTAAAAGGCAGTACTTTAATCGTTTCATCATTCGAAGTATCTGGCCGCTCAGGTAAAGTGATCGCAGCTTGAGATACTAATTCAGCCCAAGATACGGTTCTATCTCGCTCTTTATGTAAGAATTCGGCCGAAGTTAACTTAGGCAGCGTTAGCTCAAGTGAATCCAACGTTCCTTCACTGTGTTCATTATCCTCAGGCACTTTAGCGGAGAGCAATTCGTCAATATGGTTTCGCCCAACACGATGAAACTCGATACCAACTTCTTTTTCAACGCCGGAACTATTTTGACCAAAATCGAAAATAACAGCACTTCGGGTAATTGAAAGCTTGTACCCTTCCTCCAAAGTTCGAAGCAAAAATTTTGCTTCCTCGACAATCTCAGAACTCAATAAACCAAAACGCTCAGATCGTTTAAGGTAATGTTCAAGAAGGACACAGAGCTTTTGAGTTTTAACCAGGCGATCAGGTCTATCCGGTGTTGTACGCGTCAAATCAAAATGACGCTGAATAACACGTTCAGATTCGGAGATTTGCTCAGCAATGCTCTTTTTTAAGCTTTCGTACTTCGTCATATCGCCGACTTCTGAGTAACATTTAACTTCGACTAAATTACAACGAATTGTGCGCGATGAAGCATCCAAATCGAACAATGCTAAATCTGTTCTTTTAAAGCTAATGTCTGCACCTAATTCACCATCGGCCTTTTGTAGTTCAGAATAAAGCTCAAGATGAGCATCTAAAGGAACTATGATCTGGTCCTTAAACACTCCTTGATACTCAAGATAAAGTTTGGATAAGGCCAACCCTAAGGCTTCCGACTTTGAAGCGCTATTTGAGGCTAGTTTTAGCGCTAATCTACCTGACAACGCTCTAAGCGAATCTAAAACCCGCGTTGCTTTATCTACATCAGGAACAATTTGATGCTGTTCTAATGTTCCTCTCAATAAGGCTTCTATTTCTGTAGTAGACCGTGAAGTAATAACAAAATTGTGTGTATTTGAAGAAGCCATTTCAGGGC
The DNA here is from genome assembly GCF_018860855.1 of Amphritea atlantica. Taxonomy (GTDB): domain Bacteria; phylum Pseudomonadota; class Gammaproteobacteria; order Pseudomonadales; family Balneatricaceae; genus Amphritea; species Amphritea atlantica_A. The sequence goes on along the minus strand of NZ_JAHKQE010000047.1, from coordinate 96,850 downwards.
TATGATCAATCAGATAATCTGGACGACCATCTTTACCACCGTGATCAAAAAATTCAATGCCCAAATTTCTATCCACAGTGAATACCCAGTCACTGACTTCGTGTAATTGATTTAACAAAGCTCTTTCAGCGCTATCAAGAGCCAACCTGACTACTGGTACCTGTTCTAAAGAAAAATTGCCCGTCGCCAATGATGCGGTTATTGCCGACATCATTTTTGGCAGTTTTGCTATAGCCTCCGATACCTGGCCGCCAAAAAGCATTTTTGCAGCACCATGTCTCGTGTGGCGATCCCAGGCAACAACCCCATTCTCATCGAAGTAATCAATGCAATAGTCCTGATACAACCCATATATAGGCGCAACTTGTTCATCAGCCTGCGGTTTTACTACCGATAACTCTTGTGCAGGGAACACATCGAATAACATGCTTAGATGAGACTGAAATTCATCAGGCGACTGCTCAAACTCAGAGCTCGCTCTGAGAGAAATACTTAATTTCGGTTGCAAGTGATTTTCTGCTGAATGAAATAGCTGGTTTTCATTCTCACTATCTTCGCCACTATTTATGAGCTTAAATAAATCAGCGCCTACTTCTGTCGCATATGGGTCAGCTACGAATAGACGAATATCAAAACTAATATGCTTTAGCTCCGGCTTCTTTCTCAAAGCCAACAACATACCCGCTACGGCTCCCGCAGAACCCGCGTTAAACACATTGATTGATAAACAGTTCACATAGGGATGTTGTATCAGATATCTTTCGACTTTTGCGGCAAGAAAGGTACTACTTTGCTTACCAACTTGCTGGTAATCATTTTTAATACCAAATGCAGTTTTAATTTTATCAATGAGTGCTTGTGGCTCTTTTTCTTGTGCAGACGACAGAATACTCCAAAATGGATGAATACTATCAAGTGCGACCATCAACTGGCCTTGTGAGTCTGGCAGTACGTAAGGAAAATTGGTTAACGCGAGTTCTTCTAATAAACTGTTTTTAGTTCCTACCGCAATTTCCTTACCAACCTTCTCACTCTGTCTTGCCCAAGCTTCCGCAAGAGAAGCCCATCCACCTAGCCATAAAGCCCTCAGTGGATGTGTAGGCCCCAGTAACATGGCTTTTTTATAGCTGCCGTCATAATTCCATATCACGATTGAAAGTGAATCCAAGCGAAGTAACGCGGCTAATTCAGTCGAATACTCATGTCCATTTTCAGTTTCCTGAAATACCGCTGCTAGGTATTCTAGATAACTGCTGGAATACAGGTAGGCCTCATGTGATGAAGACACATGATCATGAGCGACTGAAACTAGCTCTTTCTCATCTTGATGTATAAGTTTAAAGTACGTTTCACGCGCCACTTTAAACTTTTCAAACTGGCTTTCTACACCCTTTATTGGCCAATCTACAGCATCGGCACCAGACTCACTTGCTTCTTGATTGCGAATTTCTACACGCCAAGTCAAAGCTGCCATTGGGTTAGCTAGAATTTTTTGCTCAAAGTTTTTTAAGTAAGTGGTAACGGGAATTTGAATACCACTTCCTTTCTTGAATTTCACATTGACGATCGACTCAGCCTTACTCTTACTATCCTGCCAAGTCGTTTCCATTACTTCAGCATTGCCAAATTTCTCAGTATCGATGACGTTGGCAAATTCAGCTTTAATCTTCGCATGAGCTAATGACGCCTCTCTGACTTTTCGCCCCTCAATTGGCTCAACCTCTGCATCTGCTGCTGGCAACACATAAAACAGATCACTTTCATTAATTCGTGAGCCAGCTTCCTCCGCATTGGACGTACCCCACGGTATTGGACACTGTTTGTCATCAACCAAAGGTAATAATTCATCGTTTTCATCAAACGCTTGAATTCGAATGTAATGCCAACCTTCTTCCCATTCGATTCCAGTCAACTTGTTAAACGTGATTGTAACTGTGGATTTTGATGTAGCTTTACCTACCTTAATTAACCCAACAAAATCACCTTGTTGAGTAAACACCTGTGCTTTATATTTCGCTAAACCATTAACTTCACTAGGCTTTGGTGAAACAGAAAAAGTCACAGAAAACTTTTTCAACCCACCTTGGCCAGTAGTTAATACTTGTTGGCCAATCAATTGTTGCAAGTTTGGGTCTGTTTCATCATCAGGAATAAGTGGCAAACCAACCTCAGTCACCGTTAAACAAACTGCATCAGTGGCATCTTCCTCATACTGAAAGCGCCATTTATCAAAAGTAAGAGCCCAGTTGCTGCTATCCACCACTAATTGCTTGCGCCAACTGATATCGAGTAGATTTTCCTGATCATTTAAAAAGAGCGCTAATCTCTTGTTAAAATCTTCACCTTCTAGTTGCAGGTCATAAACGGTCGCAATCGCTGATTTCTCAGAGCGGTTTATAATTTGTACACACTCGCGATTTTTAACTAATTTGCGGACCAACATGGAATGATCTAGATGCAAATCCAGATCAGGAATCAACCCCAGCTCGTAAAGAGCAGCACCAGCAACACTTGGATCAAAGCCATTAACCTTAATTGTTAGTGCGTATCGCAACCATTGATAAGCACTGAGTTTTAGCGCCGCCTTTTCTTGAAGAATAAAGTAAACTTCGTCTAACAACCGCTTAATCGGATCAGGAGATTCAGCTTTTACCTGATTAAACGCCAACCAATAAGCATCTGAAATATCAATTTGTTCAAAGGTCGCTGCACCAAAAGAGTCTTCAGAGGACGTTTTTAATTCATTGGGTACAAAAATCAGTAATGGCTGACGAAGCTGGCCGTGTTCATCAGGGTTTCGCAGTTCAACAAGCTTGGTACTGGTAACCGAAAAATTACGCGTCGCTTTCATTGCCAATACGGCAACTTGGGCATACTCAACAACCCCAGATACGACTTCACTAAGCTGATACATTAGCTCAGTTTCTAAATCAGATACCTTCATGCAGTGGCCCGCACCGCGAGTTTCTAGTAACATCTTAAACTTAGGCACAAGGACACTGATTAAGCTGCCGTCAATATCTGACTTAATAACGGTTTGAATTCCCTTAATCATGCGCTATGTCCTTTCATACTCTCATTTTGCTTACTATTTATCTGATATCTTGGAGTAACCGTTTGTGTTACATACGCATCAGAAAGATCGCGATAAAAACCAATTTCTCGTAACCGGCGCTTAAAACCAGATAAGTTATCTCTAAGCGCTTTATTCACATCAATTGATGACTCACAGAAAGCATCTGTGTCGGGTAACGAATCAATAAAAATGCCATATCGGTCTTTTAAGAAAGTTAACAGTTCATCAACTCTTAACTCCTTAGTGTGAAAACCTAATTCACCACCTTTGGTGAGTACCGCCAGCTGTAACAACACTTCTAGCAGTCGTCCATCAACGCTAAATCGACGTCCACCAGTACTACCACTTTGTTGTTCCAACAAAGCACCAGGTTTATTTTTGAGCATAAAACTATCTAGGTTTTTGACTAAACCAGAACGGATTGCATTACCTTGCACAAACAACAAAATTTCAATATAGGTTTCATACTCAGGTAAGCCAAGTTGGGTAATAGCATGAATTTCAGGCGGAATGTCTTCTGATTCATGAGCAGATGACACTGACGCATCTAAAATTCCAGCATTACGCTGACCAAAAAACTGCTCGCGCTCTTGCTCTAACGGCGACTCCAGCAGTGTAAACAAATCAGGCACTGACATTTGTTTTATCGATTTTGCCCCCGATAATTTACCTTTTTTCGAAAGATACTCTGCAAACTCATCGAGTTTTTTAACGCCGAAATAGGCTTTAATAAAAGCAGGAATACGCTTGTAGTGTAACGTCGCACTTTGCTCAGCCATCGATTCACTCAAGCCATTAGCACCATTTGTCATGTCCACATAGAGCGCCGTCTTTTGTTTACTACTCTCGTGGAGATTACGGCCCTTACTCTTAGCCAAAGCCGGTAGCAACTTGAACAAGTTCAATTGGTATAGCGCCAAATGAAAAGCTAATAATATCTTTATGTACTCAACCATAACTGATCGGGGAATATACTGGCGATACGTCAGTAACTTAATGATATCTTCAGCTAGAATATCCGCAGCCTGTTGATTAAGCGGCGCAAAACGTTCTTGTAAGTCAGCATGATCCGGCGCGTCTGACTTCACTTGATCAGACAGTCTTAAAATTGCCTGTGTTTCAACATCTACTTGCGACGAACTATCATACTGACCTGTCGTAGAATCGACACCAGCAAAGAAAAACTGTTTGAGTCGGTTAATCGCAGTCTGACCATTATTGGCATGGTAAAGCAACTCATATACTTGCTTAGAGGCACCATAATCTCGGCAATTTTTAGGATTTCGAAACAAATAAGTATTACCGTGAAGTGGTCTCGGCGCAGCAACCGCTTCGTTAGCTTTGCCACGATTAATTAAGTCCACCAAGTGGGTTTCAATCCACTTTTCAATAGTAATAGGGGCTTGAGAAAAGTTTTTAAAATGCTTTCCGTTACGAGAGTCTAGAAACTCGTCCTTAAACAACTCAACCGTCATACCTTTAGCACTTAGTTTACTGGATGCTCCATTGTGCTTTAGCCGAGCGAATAGATGAGTTAAGACCCTGTCCATTTCGACAATTTTGTAATCAAGATAGCTCACTTTATTGGTGCGAAAAGCCTTATCTTTTTTGCCTAACTTCATGGCTGAACCTCCGCTACCAATCGTTCTAACTGCAACACACCACCTTCGTCTCGGGTTATTTTTTCATACTGTTGGCCGTTGGTAGTTAGCAAAACCTCTTGATAAGGTGCTGAAGCCAGTACGTTCTTGAATACGGTTAAACTTAAATAAAAACTCTGCTCCGCTTGAGCCGAAGGCACATAGCCTTGGTTAAGGCGATGCAACATTTCAAACAAGTCCAAATCTAATTCCAACTCTGCGGTAAGGCCGGTTGCATCTTGGTACTTAAGCAATAGTGACTGCGGGCTATGTTCCACAAATGATGAGTTCATCGCTGAGTCTTTCACTTCAATGGAGAAAACATCCGATGGGAATAAGCGATAACTTCTAATAGTACCTAAGTGTACCTTACGCACTTGCATCGCCAGTTGACCATTAAAATACATCGGGTTATGCAAACCTTCACCGCGGTTAATTGCATTAATGGCAAGCGATTTCGCTTCATTCAGTAATGCACTGTCTTCGAGGTAACGTACTAATAACTTCGCTGAACGATAAGGCAGTAATGTTTGCCAGTTTTCTCCACGACGCTCAAAGTAGGCCTTTCTGCGTAACATCCCAACCACATTACGATGAGTTAGATAGCGTTCCTTACTCTCACTTAGTGCTGTGCCATTTGGTAAGCTCTGATGAGCATTGGCCAACAGTTGGGTTTCGTGTTCACTACGCTGCTCGAACTGCAACCAATCAACAGCATCTAAACCTAAAAAGTCCAGTCCTCGATCTAAGCGCACGTCAGACCCTTGAGCAATATCGGTTTCTCTTAGCAGCTTTAACAATCTATCTTGCGTATTGTCGTTACCGCACCAAGCGTTAAAGTAATAACCGTGAAGAATTTTTTCGGCTTCGCCATTGGCATAGATTTCTTTAATTTCGTTACAGGAGTATTCACCGACTAGCGTATAACTCAGTGCCGAGCGCAAATCACGCATCGTGATATGTAGCTGATTGCGTAAACTGGTCAGTTTGTAAATATACTTCAAACGCTCGATGACTTTAGAGCCGGTTTGCTCATCCTGAAAGGTAGCAATATTGTGCTTAACGTAGCATTTGTCTTTTAGCGCACAATAATCACAGCCTTGCCAAACTTTAGCCGACGTCATTTTTCCGATGATTCGCTCGAAAATAGACTCAGGTTGACTTTGCGTCGAAGCCAGCACATCACGCATATTTAGGTTTACTACCGCCACGTCACTTTGCACTGAGCCATATTTTAAACTTTGTTCAACTACAGCTTTTAGAGCGGAAAAACCTTCCGAGTGTTGGCTTAAAAAGTCGACCAAACGGCCTTCGTTAATAGCAATTAAACGAGCCTCGTGGTGTGGCCATGTATTTGAATCGTCACCTTGATAGACGCTAAAGAACTCTTCTAGTACCGCATCATTATCTTTGCTACCTTCGTCTTGACTACCATCGTAGTTAGTTAGGTACTTATGGCCATTTATTTCAAACCAGCTGCCATTCCCTTGTGGGTTTAAATGAACGCTCGTTCCTTGCGCCTCAACCTGAGACTCCAATTGTTGCAAAAATGCAGTTTTACCATCACCGGCATTACCGGTAATTAGTACCAAGCGCAGTTGCCCAGCCAGAATTGCAGGAGCAAGCTCGGTATCCAAGGCGGTTTCTACGTAAATTAACTTTGCGTAATCATCTAAGCCACGGGTGCCCGCATTTGAATGACGACTTTGGCTATACAGCGTCAGCATAAAATCATGAAACGCAGATTTACTTGGGTTAGAGCCGTCGGCAAGTGGCGGCAAATGAAACTGCGAAGTACTTTCTTCCGATAAAGTTTGCGCCTTTTTCAACTGCTGCACTTTATTCAGTGCTTTGAGCAATTGCTCGGCGGACTCAAAACGGTCAACTCGTTTAGGGGCGATCAGTTTTAGCAGGACCGCCGAAACATCATCAGTTAAATTAAAGCTCTGGGTAAACTCACTAGGGTGACGAGCTAACTCGTCCATAGGTGGGCACTGCACATTGGCCCATGGGTATTCGCCGGTCATAGCTCGATACAGGGTAATGCCCAAGGCATATAAATCCCTGTCTATTAAATCAGAGGCTTGCGGTGTTTCGGTAATGCTTAAATCAGGTGGTAAATACTTTCGTGAACCGCCCCCTAAGGTTAGATCTTCAGCATCTACCGATACATTAAAATCGATGATACGAACTTTACCGTCTTTCCAAATCAGGTTTTGTGGCTTGATGTCACAGTGGAAAATATTGTGCTCGTGTAAATGCTGTAAACCTTCCGCTACCTGCTTAGCCATGGTCCACACTTCGTGTGCCGTTAATGAGCGTTGCTGGATCAGCTCACTCACATCTAGCCCTTCAAGGTACTCAAAAACAATATAAGGCGGGCCTTGGTTAGGTAATACGTCTGCATCGTACACCTTTACCACATAGGGGTGCTCTGGCAGTTTTACCAAGGTGCGGTATTCCTGCTTTAAACGCTCTAATACCGATTCTCTATCATTCAAAATTAGCTTCACCGCACGCGAAACATCACCAAAAGTATCGGTTACCTTATACACAATACCAAAACCGCCAGGTTTACCCAGCGGTTGCTGCACGACGTATTTATTGGTTAGCTGGTAGCCACTCGGTAAGCGCTTGTAATTGACTGAAGGCTCATGGGCATTTAACGATTTAACACTCAGTTGTTCGGGTTTATTAGGCTCAATAGTTTCTACTGCTGCTTTGGGTTGCCAGAGTGCATTAAACTGTGCATGCGCATCTTCTGGGCTTGGCCGTTGCAGTGCCTCTTTGTGACATAAGGTTTGTAGCCAATCATCAAACTCTGCTGGTAGCTGTTTATATCGCTCACTCAACTTTGTACTGAGCAGACACGATTTCTCGATAGCTTGAGTAACTGAATCAAAGGCCGCGTCACCACTAAACAGCTCAAAAATAACCAGACCTAAACTGTACATATCCGAGGCGCAACTGGCTGCATGGTTATCAGCCCAGAGTTCGGGGGCTTTATAACGGCTAGAAATTCTCTCCTGTACTTCGTCGGCAATGGTGGTGGTGCTTTCAACCCCTATCCGAGCGTAGTCAAAATCAATCAGCCTTGGCTGACCATCGGCCCCCATTAAGATATGCTCAGGGGTAATATTGCGATGGACTACGCCATTGCGGCATAAATGCGCTAACGCCAACAACAAATCATTAACGATGCGCTTTTTCTGATCCAATGTGAGCAGCGAGTTTGCGTCTTTAAGCTTTTTGCTAAGGATTTCGCCAGGAATATCATCGGTTAATAACAAGTATTTATCTTGCGCTTCGGTAACAAAGAAGTCTTTCACACCAATGATGGCAGAATGCGAGGGCATTTTTGCAATGGCACGATAAGCATTTTCAATCAGGCGCTTTTGCTTGCTGCGTTCTTCATCTGGCAGGTAAGGGTCGGCTTTATAGGCTTTAGCCAGCACAGTACCGCCTTTGCGGCCAGCAGTAATGTTAAATACACGGTATTCCGTAAAGTACTGATTATCGGTCAAGGTTTCAGCCACTTCCCAGTTACCAAAACGTACACCATGGCTGCGCTTTTTCGCCGATTTCCCCAAGGCCTCTGCGATAATCTGAATGTACTTAGTCACATTGCGCTCAAAGCGCTCTGGAATACGGGCACTGTCGGTGAAGAAACGAGTGCTGTTTTTTAGAGCCACTACATGGCCGCGCTCGCGATCTTCTTGGTCCTTGAACTCGCAATCATCTATGGTGAGCACCACCGCAGTATCCACATAGATGTTTTTTAAATCTCTATTTGCGCGATTCTGCTTACAAATGAGGCCCGATAACGACTTTGCATTGCCGCGTAATTTAGGTAGCGGTGAACGATAGCTGTTGTGGGCGGTGTGCCACATGGTGCCATCCACCTCAACTTTTCCGTGGATGCCCTTGGCATCCACCAAGTAAATAGCATGGGGCGCTACAACACAGATATCCACTTCAAACAGCTGGTCATACTGTTCAACTTCAAAGCTATGAATAATAAAGTAATCGTCTGGTAACTTTTCTTTTAACCAAGCGATGGCTTTACGCTCTTCATCGTTAACCACATCACCAATTGCAAATACCTGTGCCATAACCTCTCCTTAATGCTTTGGTGCTGCTGCTTCTATTGCGTCTTCAACCATTTTTACAGCTTCTTTCTCTAGCTGTTGGGCTTCAGCGGCCAGTCGACCAGCTTGACGAACCATTTCTCCGATTCGGGCTTCATCGTCTTCGCTCATTCTAGGTAGCTTTATGGCTAGAATGTCATTTATAGACAGAAATGGAACTGAGCTACCTGCTGCACCACGAATTAACTGACGATAACCAACATCTGTGCAACATAAAAATGCATAAAGATAACCAGCGTCGACGCTTTGATTTGTCGTCCTCAACTTTAGAACGTGAGGCGATACACAAGCTCCATCAAATCTTGAATCTGCCCAAACTCCCGTACCAATAATCCCACCAACTTGCCCGCTTCTTGCGATTAACAAATCTTCTTCTCGAGTCTGCCACACCTCATCACCTTTCAGTGACTTTCTAAGCAAAAAGCGCTCAGGTGTAACATCAGCTCTGAATATCTCTCCACTTGTAAAGAAAGGAACGCCGTAGTCTTCACCGGTGAAAATTTGCTTCATCCTATTGCCTTCTAATGCTCGGATACCTAGCTCTGCAAGATTGTTTTCAGCTCCAGCTTTTTCGATCAGTTCATCACTGAATTGAGCAATTTGATCGTGATAAGTTGCATCCATACGTTTTTGTACTAACGATGATGATGCTGCTGAATGAGTAAAGATACGGTGTGAAATAGCAAGCTTCTCCGGAAATGAAAATTTTGCGTTTACCATTTTCCCCGCTTTATCTAACAATTCTTCGCTATCACTTCTATACTCTGAAGCTTTATCTACCTTCTCGTGAATCTCATTTTCTAGCGATTTAGCAAATCTAGGAATTGGAAGATTAGCGATATGCTCCGGCTCAATGTGGGGAATAATTGCCCCGTATGTACTGGATGTAATTATTGGAACACCAAACTTGCTTGCTAAAAATGCATAGGTATAACCACTTTGGACTTTATCTGTGTCACATACTACCTTAAGCATATCTTGGCATGACCAAGTACCATCCATTGTTCTGCGCGTGTAAACCATACGGCCAATGGTTCCAGAGCATGAAATCATCGTCATGCCTTTTTTCAGCTCCAAATAGGATAGTTTCTTTGAATATGCATCTTCTTTCTTTAGCAAAGATACTCTATTCATTCTCGCCTGAATCATGCTACTCGTTGTTAAGAATTTAACCCCATACTCTTCGTGCTGAACATAATTACGTTTAAATACTGGGCCATTGTAGATCCCACCTTTATAACCAGCAGTGAGCTCTCCCAAGTGATCGCATTCTGAATCCAAATCACGTAGAGCTTGCTTCGCCTCTAGAGCACCAGTGGCATATGGAGCACAATCTAAACGCAATCCGGTTTCTTGAAACCAAGTGCTAAGCACCTTTTTAATAATCATGCGTAACCCCTCGGATACCAAGCCTGAATCTGGTGCAATAAGCCATTAAACGACTCATCTTCACAACCTCTAAAAGACACATCTTTGGCAATGCGCTTAAACAGCTGAGAGTGGGTCTTTTTCCGCCCCCAGTTTTGGCCTCTTACCGCATCAATTGCTGCTTTAGGATCGGCAGGTTTAAGTTCATCCGCATCCCAAAGGTTTCTTTCTTGCAACCAAGCTCTCAGGCTGCCACTAGCACCTGGATAATCAAATACTGACTCAATTCGTCGGGTATCCGCTTGCCACATCAATACTTCCAGCTCAGGGTTGATTGCCATGACAAAAAAGCGCTCGTCAGGCCAACCTGCGGCACGCATATTGGCTTTAATCTTTTCACAGAACTGCTGGTAATCCATTGTTTGTAGGTTGTCATTAAACGCAAAGTCGACCATAACAACCGCGTAGTTATGGGTATCAACATAGCTTTTCAGCAGGTTATGACCATCCTGATAAACACCCGGATCTTTTCTTGGGTGTTTGATTAAATCTTGCTTGGTGTCGAATTCAAATCTGGCGCATTGCAGTCGTGCATCAAACGCCGGATTTTCGAAAAAGCCTTCTACCGTGGCTTGCATTTCACCGTCGGCTACTAAAAAAACAATATCTCTCATGATTATTCCAACACTCCGGCCGCAAATAGGGTTCCTAAATCCACTTCGCCCTTCCATGTTTTTAGGCGGGGGTGTTCATGGCCTTTTAATACTTCTGTTGCGCCGTCTTGGTTAAAGCGCATGGTAATGATTTGCTCGACTTCGGTATTGGCGAGCACAACGGGCGAGTGCGTTGATAGCCACAGTTGCGTATCAGAGGTGAGCTTTAACGCTTCTAACACCGCATCGATTGCCTTAGGATGAATACCGTTCTCAGGCTCCTCCAAGGTGATGATCTTAGGTGCATTTTGCAAATACGGAATAATTGTCAACGCTAAGATATGCAGAGTTCCGTGCGACAAGCCGCTCGAAGGCACTACCATACCGTTGCTATAGGTTACTTCTAGGTAACAAAAGCTATCATCGATACGCTGCTTGGCTTCAATTTTGGCAATAGAAGGCAGCGCCATTTGCACCAACTCTAGCCATTCATTTAAGCCTTCGGGATCGCGATGCTGCAAGGCATGCACTTGCCAAGGTAAACTACTCCCGTCCGCTTTAAAGGCGTGCTTATCTCTTGGCGATGCAGCTAATCGCATTGCAGGCCATTGTGGCTCGTAGCAATGTGAGCCTTGTATAAGAAACTCTTGTAGCCATAGCGCTGCGGGGTATAAATCATGATCAGCAGGTAGCGCGGCTAGGGCTAATTGGCTATCTCGTAGGCCAAATTCAAGGATGGATGATTTTCCAGCTTGATACTCTGCCTGGTATTTAACCTTGGTACCTAAACTGCGCGATAACACCTTAAACCAAGGCGCACTGCGCCTGAAATCATCTACGCCAATAAGACCCATGCCATGCTCTGGGCGCAACTCATTATTTGGAAAAAGCGTTAAGTGCTCTTCTGTAACTTGAAATTTATCCTGGTTTATTCTGAACGATATTTCGTATCGCGCAGTATCGGGTCTTAATTCAATCTTCTGGAATTTTTTCAGCCAAGCATCGCTAGCGCCCCTTAACAACTCTTCAATAATTGAAGGAGGCAAGCGCACTTCCAGTGCCAAAATAAAGTACTCGCCTCGAAGCTGATGAACAACTTCTTTGGCTGCGTCTGCGCGAGCGCGTTCTCTGCCATTGGTGGGTTTAAAGAACGCATCGTTTATATCCGATACGCTCAATAAATCACCAAACAAAGCTGGGATATCCAGTAGCGTTGTTTTACCTGAACCATTAGAGCCTGCAAAGACATGCTGCTGCTCTAAGGCGAGATCCAGCGTATTAAAGCAGCGGTATTTATAGGCCTCTATCCTTGAGATCATACCGATGGCTCCGGGTTGTTCGCGCGAAACTCTTTCCAGGCTTTAGCGATTTTTGGCAGGTCGTCATCCAATATTTTGCTTCGACGCTTCAGCTTACGCACCACATTTTGGCCGTTAATGCGAATACGTTCTTCAACTTCTTCTTCGATAACTTTCTCTTCGCCGTCTGGGTGTCGCTCATACAGCGTATTACCACGACGATCGAAGCCTACTTTTTCTGCAACCGCCATAAATACTGGGTATTCGGGCTCTCCACCGATGGCAATGGCATCTTTTTCAGTATCGGTTTTCTTTTTCAAGAACAGCAGGCTAGTTAAGATGTTTACGTTAGCTTCAACGATAAATGACTCAACAGGTAAGTCGACACAACCAAGCACCCAGCACTCTTGCATTAACCACCAGCGAATATACTCATCACCTGGGTTACCTAGAATGCCGTCAGGCAACACGATCCCCATACGACCACCTTGCTTAAGCCATTGCACGCAACGTTCAATAAACAAAATCTCGGGCGAAACTGCATCTTTACGGCGCTCTGTTTTTCTAAAGCCACCGTTTTCAGTGCGCTCCCAAATGTACGCTAGATCAAACTGCTCAAGAATTTGTTTATCGGTAACTGGGATATCTGAACCAAACGGCGGGTTAGTTAAGATGACATCAATACTGCCGTCTTTACCGCTTGAATCGCCAACTGGAATTTTACTTTTGGCTGGTTCTACACCTTTCAAATGCCCGTGAGGGTATTCCAATGAATTCATGTGATAAATGTTAGCCATGGCATTACTTGCCATTACCACATTCATTTGCGATGCACGGCACAAGAAGGGGTCAAAGTCACAACCAAACAGATTATTTTCGGCAAACTTTTTAATTTGTTGCTGAATAGAGATGAATTCTTCTGTGGTTTCAGCCCCTAATTTGACTTCTTCCTCTTCACAAAGCTTTCTGTTAATGAAGCTTAAAGTTTGCTCAAGAAAACCACCTGTGCCACATGACGGGTCCAATACTTTTTCGTGTGGTTGTGGTGCCATCATTTCCACAATCAGTTTGATTGCACCCCGAGGCGTAAAGTATTGACCACGATCACCACGTAGGTTGTCGCCAACCACTTCCTGATAGGCAGCACCTTTGGCATCCATTTCAGTACGGGTAAAATCGTACTTAGCAAGTTCAGATACCATGAATGCCAAAGCCCGATCTGACAAAGTAATTTCTTCATTGCCTGTAAAAATTTCTGGGTAGGCTTTTTTCACCTTTTCAAATAGTGGGTTGATGCGCGTTCTGATTTTCTTGCGGCCTTCGTCGTCAAACTGCTCCGTTGGCGATGCCCAAAATTCGCGATCTCGATTGCCGATGCGCTCATCGTACATTTTAGAGAAGATAAGGTATAAAAACTGCCAGAATGCCGCATCTTTAGGCATACCTTCGTTACCATGAATAAAGTTATGACAACGACGGAATGCAGTGAGCAGCATCTCACGGTCAGCGGTTCTTAGTTGCGCATTTGATGCAACATCTCGACTCCCCAGAGTCTCATCTGCTAATGGCCAATCACCAACTGCGTTGAACTTGGTATCGAAACGTGACTCTTCTTTTTCAACAAAGAAAAATTCGATGCCGTTGGTCCATAAACCCCACTGGCACTTTTCTAGCACGTACTTATCGCCAACCTGTTCACGCATCATATCTTCCATCAACTGAAGATCTTTATGCGCCTGGTCGTGATCACGCATTTTTACTGCGGATTTTTTGCCTTTTTTCGGCTCTTTATCACAGATAACAATACGGCGGATATTCTCAGGAATATGATCAGCACCATGCTCGAAAATGGCGATATCAATTTTCTTCTGTTTGCCATCAATTTTAACTTTTACGTCAAGCTCCATATCTTCAGCACTGATGCCGTATTCATGGAACAAGGCGCGTAAGGTTTTTTGACGAACCAATTCTTTAGGCGTTTCTTTTATTGGATTATTAGTTAAGTAATCCAGCGTCATGCCGTCTTCGATGGCGAGTACTTCTGATGGCTTTTTATCGTTGGCTGTTGTCATTACTTGTTCTCATTAAATTCGGTTTCTGCTGGCGATTTTTGTAATAGATCTTGGATTTCACAATCAAACAAATCACACAGCTTATCGAGCGCCTCCAAGTCCACCTTGAGCGCGGTTTCTTTGTAAAGTAGCGTGACTGTTGTGCGGCTTAGGCCGGTTTCTCGCATCACGTCGCTAATGCGCATTTTTCTCTCACCCATTAATCGGGCTAGGTGGCAGCGGATCATGCTCTCTCCACGGTGTTTTCTTAACCATAAACTTGGGGTTTTATCACTGTGCACAACCTACCACAACTGTGATTTTTCTCAATTTATTTGAGTTAAAATCAAATAATTTAACTTTTTAAACAATAATCTTCATGTTTACTGGTTCGATTAACTTGTTCTGCCCGGTGCAATGCTTAAGTTTGTGACACCATAAAGTGCTTGGCTGTTACGCAACCAAAGCTGATACTCAAAGCCCATTAATGAGTGTTCCGTAGAACAATCAACATGCCATTGGCGAAGCAAATAGCCAGCGGTTGCCGCTCTGATCTCGACCTTCATCACGCCACCCGTCATGCCATAATCCAGTTCAATCGCTTCGCTATGCTCTATGAGCGGGTGCGGCACTAACTCAAGCTCTACAAATCGATTCCATTGCCGATCCTGGGTTTCTAGTTCAGCTTCAGACAACGTAGAGTCTTCAAGCACAATCGCTGCTTTAATTCGGGTCAGCACAAAGTCACGGAACTCACCATGCTTGCGGTCGAAACCACGAACATGCCAACGCAGGCCATTGTCCACCAGCGTATGCGGCACAATTTCGCGCGTTGTTTCACCACTCGATAACGACACATAGGTGATACTCAAGGCTTTGCCTTTGTGAATGGCCTCGGTGACTTTCGCTACTATCGATAAACTCGGCTTGTTAAGGTGATAAGGCGCTTCACAAGCCAGTGGTGGTTTTACCTTTCCAGTAAAGCCATCTCCGTACCCTTGGCTAATGGTTGCCAGTGTTCTCACAACGTCATAGTCGAACAAAGGTTCAAATGCTTCACCACGCTTATGCAACTTGAGCTTTTGGTCATACTCAATGTTGCCTGGTGCAAGCTCTCGGTACATTGTGAAGTCTTTCGTTGCTTGTGCAGCAGCTATGCTGAAGCGATCGACTAAATCCGCCCGTACAGCTTCGCCCTTAAATAATAAGGTGAAATCGATGTGTGCAATGCGATCCCTGGTTGCTTGTGGCAACTGCGCTATCTGCGAGAGCTTATCTGACTTCGCCACTACCGTTTGTTTCAGACCATCATTTGTCATGCGTCTTGTTTATCCAATTCAACCAGTTTTTTAAAAATTCTGTTTATAAAGTAAGGACCGACATCGCGTAATCACATTGAAAAGCATCACTCAATGCTGCTCTTCATCCGCAATGACTTAGCAATCTCTACCGGTTGAAGCTGGACAGATGGTCATAAAACACTGAATAGGCTTCAACCTAATTAATTTTATTAGGTGTCATCCTATCACAAGTTATTTTGTAGGGAAGAGTAAGCGGCAACTTTTTGATCTGGATTGCAATTGCCGCTCAGGTATCGGTGTGAAGACCTTGTTTGGTGCCATCGATGATAGCCGCTATCAATGCGCTACCAGAACCAGTGGCACCACGATGTTACCGCGATGAGATACCCCTTTGTCCGACCCTGTAGACATCAGGGCTCGTTGCTCACTCTCCCGAATGCGCCTGGCAACTTCTGCCTGAGCTGGTAGCAATGGCAGCATCCCTTCAGCAATCGCGTCCGGTGCAGACTCTTGGCCACAGGACATCAAGTGCTTCCATGGATCTTTAAGAAAGCGCTCGAACGTGATGCCAAATTCAATGATGCGGGCAGAGACGAAGATTTCGCCCCAGTATTCAATGTAGGTGTCTTGGTACATGGAAAGATTCCTCTTGTTAGTTAAACCATGAGTTCACTTTCCATTTTCCAGAGGTTTTCAAATATGCAAGGGGCTATGACAAAGCCTTAAATCGATTGCAGGCATCTTTGTAGTCATAGTGGGCATGTTCTGAGCCACGATGATACAAATCATCCAGGTAAGTTTGTTCCTGCGGCAACTCGTCTTCGCTGATTTCGCGCCACCAATGTTTGTTGGCACCTTTAACACCGTCATGCCAGCGGTAACCGCGCTCTTTTAAATAGTCCTTTACGTCAAACGGCGCACCAAACGCACGAACTAACACAGTTCGCCTGTCTGCTTCAGACAACAAGTTTGCAACGGACTCGGGCAACAAATGAAACAACCAGGCCATCGCCAAACAATCGGTTGCAGCTCGGTGTCCTTCATAAAACCAACCTAAGCGAAGCAGCAGGTACTCAAGCTTTCGACTTTCAAAACCCAGCGCCTTCCAATCTATGCCACTGGCTGAACAGGCCCAAGATAGATGGCCTAATGCAGCAAACCGCTTTTCAAAGAAAGGACGATCAAACTGTGCATTGTGTGCAACCACCAGCGGATCATCGGATAACCAACTCGCTACCAGTGAATCATCAATGCGCTGGCCTCGCACCATGTCATCGGTGATACCGGTTAACTCGGTAATCAGCTCGGGGATTGGCTTGCCGGGATCTTCATACAGGCTGATCACATCAACAATCGACACAATCCGCTTAGCCGAGGGACTGTAAAGCACCTTAACCATACCAAGCTCAATAATGGACTCGTCATCGGCAGACAGTCCGGTTGTCTCTGTATCGAGCAGCACCATTGGCTGTTCATCACCGACCACAGGAGATAGTTCAAGTGGCCAGGACTGCGGCTCACGCGTTAATGGAATACGCTCCAGCAATCTAAAATCTTCTAGTCTGTCTGGGATATCCCCGAGGCGCTCTAGCGGAAATAGCGCAGGGGCTCTTGTCATTGATGGTTCCTCTTCAATTCTATTGTTCGCTTTAGGTGATTTCACTGTGCCACAGGTTTTTCTAAATGCACCTTGGATACCTCAGCGTTTTTTTAATCTTTCTACTGGGTGAACCCATGTATGAAGGCTTTGACTAAACCTTTCAGAAAGCCTTAGCTAAACCGTTTAGGTAACCCTTACCAATACCCTTTACGTATGGCTTAGCCAACCCCTTGTCAAACGGTTGCAAAAGGCTTGAACTGAGTTCGACTGAGCATTTTAATGATGCTCCTGACTTCGCTTTAAGCCAGTAAGTTCAATACGAAGCAGAATTTTACTAACTGTTTTCAAACCCTTTGCGAAGGGTTCAATAAGCCTTGTCTGACGGTTACTTGACCCATGCGTCAACCAGTAGCAGTAACAGGATCAGTAACAGAAACAGAAACAAGAGCAGTAGGCAGAAGCAGTATTGTCCAAGCCTTGCAGGCTTTGACGAGGGCGAGCAATCCCCACATCTAGCTTTTCAACACAAAAAAGAAATCACCCACGGCCAACGTCTTACTCAAACAACAACGGTTTACAATTTTACTTGTATAAATATACAGAGCATTAGATACTGTATAAATAAACAGTATTATTGTGATTTCGAGGTTCATCATGAATGTCTCGCTAATAGGCCGTAGCGGCGTACTTGCTTTCATCAAAGCAAAACGCTTTCGGATTCCATTATTCTTGGAACGTGTTTCCGCTGGATTCCCATCACCCGCCCAAGATTATGTAGAACAAACATTGGATCTCAACGAGCTGTGCATCAAACGACCTGCTGCAACGTTCTTTGTGCGTGTTGAAGGTGATTCAATGATTGATGCAGGGATTCACCCAAATGATATTCTGGTGGTTGATCGCTCTGTCCAAGCCGAACACGGTGACATTGTCATCGCCGGTATCCATGGTGAATTCACGGTAAAGGAGCTTCAGTTAAGGCCGTGCGTCAAGCTGATCCCAAGAAACCAGGCGTATGAGCCCATTCATATTCCTGAAGGGACAGAGTTAGAGATATTTGGTGTGGTCACCAATGTAGTGCGAAACATGCGCCGCAAGTCGTGACTGTCCCATGCCTGTATTTGCCTTAGTGGACTGCAACAACTTTTACGCCAGTTGTGAGAAGCTGTTTCGTCCTGATTTAAAAGATACGCCGATCGTTGTGTTGTCCAACAATGACGGCTGCGTGGTTGCACGGTCGCGTGAAGCAAAGTCACTCGGTATTAAAATGGGCGTACCGGTCTTTCAGATCAAAGCTGAAATGCAGCGCCATGGTATTTTGTCTTTTTCATCCAACTATGCGCTGTACGCAGATTTGAGCAGCCGAGTGATGCGCACTTTGGAAGAGATGGCACCACGAGTAGAGATTTACTCGATTGACGAAGCGTTTTTGGATTTAACCGGTATTGAGTCTGCCATACCCCTTGTCGAGTTCGGACAACAAATGCGAGAGCGCATAGGCCACTGGATTGGGATCTCCGTCTGTGTAGGCATTGCACCGACTAAAACACTCGCCAAACTGGCTAACCATGCCGCCAAAAAGTATTCAGCCACTCAGGGGGTTGTAGACCTGACCAATCCAGATCGGCAACGTCGATTGCTCGCATTAGTCCCGGTTGATGATGTTTGGGGCGTTGGTAGACGGCTTTCTAAGCGTTTAAATGCTTTGGGTATCACCACAGCCTTAGACCTGGCCAATGCCTCTCCTAGAGCCATCAGAGATCAGTTTTCAGTGGTTTTAGATAGAACCGTCAGAGAGCTCAATGGTGAGTCGTGCATTGAACTTGAAGAGATCCCGCCAACTAAGAAACAAATCGTTTGTAGCCGCTCATTTGGCGTAAAAGTAACGCAATTTGAATTGTTACGTGAGGCCGTATGTGAATACGCAACCCGCGCCACTGAGAAACTACGCAAAGAACAGCAGCAAGCCAAAGTGCTGACTGTGTTCATACGTACCAGCCCCTTTAAGGACAACGAGCCGCAATACAGCAACTCCGTATCGGGCGAGTTGTTGATACCCAGTTGTGATACGCGGGATTTTATCGAGCTGGCCCATCACTTACTCAAGCGGATTTGGAAAGATGGTTTTCGTTATGCCAAAGCGGGCATCATGCTGTCTGACTTTTACGATCCTGGCATGTTTCAACCAGGACTATTCGATGACGTATCGACCCGCTCCAATAGCCAACAGTTAATGTCTGTATTGGACACCATTAATCAAAGCGGTGCCGGAAAGGTTTTCTTTGCTGGACAAGGTACGAAGAAAGATTGGTCGATGAAGCGAGAGCATTTGTCTCCCGCTTATACAACACGCTGGGACCAGTTGCCGCGAGTGAAGTAGCACCGATTTCTGCTCCAGTACTCATACTGGGAAATACCTTTCGTGCATAAATATCGGATGCTAATTTTTCGATTTCATAAGGGTCATCCAAGATTAATTACTTGACATAACTCATCGCGTCAAGGCATCATTTAAATAGGTATTTTATGGATGCCGGCCCACCCCAAAGGCAAATCTCTTTAGAGAACCAACTATCCTTATTTAAACGTTTTTTTCAGCCATCGTATATGGTGAGGGGTGCACTTTAATCAGTGGCTATTGAGGAAAACGCCATGTTAGCTAAGAAACAAAATTTAATTGCACACGTAAAAAAAACAGCAAAAAAACTCCACAAAACTTCCCCCGAAAAATCACACAACCAGTGCTTGAATCAAACAGCCCTTGATTTGGGGTTTCGCGATTATCACGATTTACTTCAACAGAATAAAACTCAAGGCTCTGAACTCGAAGCTAATATTTGTCTGATTGACAAATATTCTGAAGTCATCAAGAAGGTGCTCGCTGACTGCATAGACAAAGAACAAAAAGATGAGCTAGTTCATGATTTTTGGGTATTGCTATCCACTACCATCAATGCTGACTCAAATTTAAAGCATGTTGAGCAATTGACAAGGTGGACAATTGATAAAGAAAAACTGAAACAATACGGATATTCTTGTCATGAAGATGAAAACAAACAGTATGAGGATTTAGGCTATATTTTAGTTGCCATTGGCCATTACTATAGATCTTTAATGGATAATTGTAGCTACCAAATCGGTGAGCACATTAACTTTAAAAGTTATTTCGGCTATTGGCTACGCGCTATGTACCCTAGCGCCCAAACTAGTTCAAAAATTTTAGAAACACTTAAGCAACTCTATCCAGAAAACGGGGACCAAGGGCTCTCAATTGGGGCCACAAGTTGGGCACCAAGGTGGTGGCTTCAGGAGCAAGGAAGAATTTAATTCCCTGTTATTTGCCGGGTTAGATATTCTAACCCGGCAAGCTCAATATGCATTAACCCTTCTACGCAGCATGTTGAGCTTATCAACTTGGCGTCGAATATCACTGAAGAAGGCTTCTTTCTCCATGGCCAACGCTAGCTCCCATTCTTTGGCCAAACCTTGGCAATCCAAAAATGAATATCTCAGCTTCGTCTTTGAAATACGCAGTCCCTTACTAAAGACTACGCGCTTGCCTCGTTGACCGTAAAAACTGTTAATGTACCACTCAATGCCAAAGCCATACTTAAAGTCTCTGATACGGACACCAAGCAGCCCCCAGTCTTTAAAGGACTCATTCTCACGAACCTTGTAATGGGTAACCCAAAAGTCATCAACTTCAGCTCGTGCCAGCGCTTTTAGCCTGTCCGTTTCTTGCTGAAGTAAATCTGAAACCTCTGCTTTCCATTGTTCACTGACGATTACTACCAAACCAATTTCCCCATCCAATTAACCCCAAAAGCCAAAACCACTATCCGTTTGGCTTTTGGATCGAAACGCCAAACGTAAAACTGCCGCAACAATCACTGTTTGGCGTCTCGATATAAATCAACGCGCTCAATCCCATACCTGACAAGGGATACAGGCCGATTTCACTTAAAAACGCCTAAAAAGACGTATCGCCATGAAGATACAAACCGTTTGGCGAGTTCAGGCCAGAATGCAAACGACGTTTGGCGTCTCGATTTTATTGGCTCAGTCATCCGCCGCCAAACAGAGCCTATTCTCATACTTTTGCAAAAATGCAATAGGCAGATAGATGAAAGGATTTGTCACCTTTCTGCCCACCACCAGTGCACCGAATCCTGATAATGACATTTGAGTGAACCGCCAGAGCACTTGGAAATGCCCAAGCGTGAACAGCGCGGTTGATTGAAAACCGTTAGAGCACTTTGAGTGCACAGGAGATAAGTATGTTTGTACTAGGCATAGATATCGGTTACTCAAACCTGAAGCTGGCAATTGGCCAATCAGGTAGTGAACCGAAAACCATTATTCTGCCTGCGGGGGCCGGGCCTGCGGATCGTATGCCGGAGCGTATTGGTGGAGGCGATGATGAAACTTGTTTGTATGTGTCTGTCGATAATGAGCGTTGGGCCGCTGGTGTGCCTGCTGGACGCCTTCAAGGCTGGGAACGAGAGCTTCACCCGGAATACCCCACCACAAAAACCTACAAAGCGCTTTTTCATGCCGCCTTGTTAATGGCTGAAACAGAATCCATCGATTTGGTTGTCACTGGATTACCGGTTTCCCAGTTTCATGAACCACAGCGTAAGTCTGACCTTGTGAAGCGTCTAAAAGGTATTCATCAAGTAACACCTAAGCGCAGCATCACCGTTCATGACGTCAAAGTGCTGCCGCAGCCTGCCGGTGCCTATATGGACCTGGTTCAAACAGGTGGTGATCTGGGCTTGATTGAAGAAGGTCGTGTCGTCGTCATAGACCCTGGCTTCTTTTCTGTTGATTGGGTTGCCCTTGAGGCCGGAGAAATTCGCTACAGCTCATCAGGAACCAGTCTTCAGGCAATGTCCGTGCTACTGGAAACCATTGATAGGCTGATTTCGGAAGATCATGGTGCCAAAGTGGGTATGGATCGACTTGAAAAAGCCATGAGAACCGGCGACTTGCAGGTACTGCTATTTGGAGAAAAAATCGATATTTCACCTTACCTGAATGCTGCCATGAAAAAGGTAGCGCCTGTTGCTCTTACAGCCATGCGCCAATCTATGCGCGACGAAAGCATTAATGCGGACTTGGTATTGATCGCCGGAGGTGGAGCCTTGGCTTATAAGGAAGCGGCCAAGGAGATTTTTTCACGAAGCAAGATCATCGTGCCTGAGCAGTCTGTTTTGGCGAACGTCCGAGGCTTCTGGTTTTATGGGGCCTGATCATGAGAGTTGTCGTCAACATTCCCCCAGGGAGCCACCCAGAACTACTCAAAGAATTGGAAAAGACGCCACCACGGGAACGTGCTGAGCGTCTGCGGATGCTGGCCACCTTTGGGTTAATTCACATGAGCCAACCCAATCTATCAACGACATCTGCACCCGTGGATGGCCATGCACCAGATGGTGAAGTGACTTCTATGAGTACAGCGCCAGAACCCAAAGCAGAATCACGTAAACAATCATTAAAATCAAAACTAGGGCTGGGCTTATAACATGGCGTTATCAGTTAGCTGGCTCGATGCCAGGTTAAATAAAGAAGCAAAAGAAACCGTAGTAAAAGCCGACCGAGATGGGCTAAGTGCTCGGGTATCGCCCAAGGGCAAAATTGTTTTTCAGTTTCGTTATCGGTTCGATGGCAAACAACAGCGGGTAGACATAGGTACTTACCCACTTATGAAGCTTGCTGAAGCCAGGAATGAGCTAGATAGGTTAAGGGCAGTACTTGATCAAGGTAGAAACCCCAAGCTTTACCTACAGCAGGAACGGGCCAAGTATTCTGCCAATCAAAGCTTCGAATCGATTTTTCGAGACTGGATAGACTCTGCCGGTAAGCAAGGGCTAAAGGAGAAAACTTGGCACTACCAAAAACGCAGCAGTGAAATATATTTGCTATCCCGACTTGGCAAGTATCCATTAACTGACATCAATGAATTGTCCTTACGAAACTGTCTTCGTGAGGTTTCGGAGTCGTCCCCCTCAAACACAGAACGCCTAGTGTCTGTGCTGCATAAGTTCTATGACTGGCTGATCGATGAACAAATCTTGGAAATTAACGCTGCCGCGGGGATCACAGCAAAGAAAGTCGGCGGCAAGAAAGGCAAACGAACTCGGGTGCTAAATGACAACGAAATCAGGATACTTTGGCGCTATTTACACGAGTCAAAAATAACTGAGAAGAATCGCATCTACATAAAATTGCTTCTGTTATTGGGAGGCCGTAAGGGAGAACTCATTCAAGCTGAAAAGCATCACTTTGACTTGCAATCTGCAATGTGGACAGTGCCCATAGAGATCCGCAAACAAGGTGAGAAAATTGGAGCGCCGATCATGCGGCCATTGATTAAGCCAGCTATTGAGCTGATTGAACTGGCGATGCAGATGAGCAAATCAACCTACTTGTTTCCCGCGAACGGACAAGAAGAGCTTGCCACAAATGGCTTTGATACCACTATTCCTAACAATGTGAAAATCTGGGCTTGCAGATCGCTTGGTGTTGAGATGGAACATTGGTCTATGCATGATCTTCGCAGAACGATGCGAACGCGAATGTCAGCCATCACCACGCAAGAAGTTGCCGAGTTGATGATTGGCCACAGCAAAAAAGGGTTGGATGCTATCTACAACCAATATCAGTACCTGGATGAAATGCGTCATGCTTACGACGTTTGGTATCAACAACTAGAAACCATCATTGAGCCGACAGGCTTTCCATTCAACTGGCGTTTCGGACAATAAAATAAAAGAAAGAGGCTCAGTCCTCTTTCTTCTCATACTCCTCCAAATCTTCAATGTGCCACAGCTTGTTTCGTGTATTTCGGTTGATACGAGGTTGCGGCAAGCTGCCATCTTTTATTCTTCGCCAGAGCGTCGTATAGCTAATGTGGTAACGAGCCATCACTTCGTAAGACGTTAGAAAAGGGGTTACCTGGTGCGCTACTGCTGTCATCTGCATTCTCCTGAAAATCAATGTAAAGCTATCATCAGGCGTGCAGATAGCACTCTTTATACTGCAGGACGCAATCTGATTATCCGTGGATAAGTGAGATGGTTAGATAAATCCCATATTACCGTTACAGCACTATACAGTAACTACCGCTTTGCGTTTTACTTGCTTAGAAAATTGAAGGGCATCGTTTAGCTTCCCAAACTCAAAGATATTGGGTATTTCAACCACCATAGAATGCTCAGCTACGTTACGTAACAATGCTTCTCCATCACGCATTAGCCTATGCCATTGCGCCCGATCACCAAAATCATGCAGCGCACCAAGGGCAATTTCATGATATGAAATTGTGCGTGTAAACGGAGCGTCAACTGGCTCTTCTATTCTCCCTAAAATGCTCACCACATGGCCATTAGCCTCTAGCAATGGCACAAGTTTTACTGCGTAATCAGGTCCGTTTGCGTCAAATAGTGCATAAAACTTTTGCTCTTTAGGCGCATACCGATACACTTTTTTCACTCCCATAGCTTCAGCTTGCACTTGAGTAAAACTTCCTGAGATAACATACACATTAAAACCGGCATTAACTAAAAGTTGAACAAGCAGCTTATTGACTGCCCCCATTCCAGTTACTAACACATCAGCACCCGCTCGCACTGGCACTTTACTAAACGCTTGCCACGCTGTGAGCATAGGGCATGGCAGCGCTGCAGCAAGAGGGAAGTCAACACCATAGGGTATTTCCATGACGCGGTTTGAATATAAAGTAGTGTGATCCGCAAAGCTTCCGTCTTCACCCAGGCTATGATGATAGGCAACACGCTTTCCCAATAAGTACTCATCAGTACCCTCACCTACTGCAACAACAACACCTGCACCATCGACACCAGGAACATGCCCCGGTTGCCAATTACGAGGATTATCGTCGATAAACTTCCAATCAACTGGGTTTATGCCAATGGCATAATTTTTCACCGTTATTCGTCCGGCTGCTGGTAAATTAAAAGTTTTAGTTGCACTAATTAAAGGCTCGCCTACTTTATCAAACTGCCACACATTAACTTGCATACAATTTTCCAATATCCGAAAAAAATAAACAGCAAGCTCGCGCTTATTTAAAACAACAAGGCGAGCGACCTATCAGACAATTTATTCATTAGTCCCAAGCTGGCGAAAAATCTGGGTTAGCTTGGCGATCACCACAATCTAATCCATCAATTTTGGCCAAGTCTTCAGCATCTAGTGTAAGCTCCAATGCCTTTAAGTTAGTCTCTAGGTTTTTGCGTTTGGTCGAAGATGGTATGGTAACGAGATCATGTGCCAGCTCCCAAGCAATAACAACTTCTGCTGCACTAACACCATGCTTTTTAGCAATAGCCACAATTGTTTCATCCGTTAACACTTTACCCACCGCAAATGGCATATAACCCGTAACTTTGATATTGTGTTTTTTACATGCTTGACGCACTTTTTCATTGGTTAGGTAAGGATGTACTTCCACCTGGTTGTTGGCAATCACTCCCTCTCCCAAAATATCAACGGCTTGTTTTATTTGAGCAACCGTAAAATTTGAGACCCCAATGTGTTTAGTCAGCCCCATCTCTTTAACTCGTTTTAGCTCAGTTAAATACTCTTGCATTGTTTCGCCATTTTCAGGGCTGGGCCAGTGAATTAATAACAGGTCTACATAGTCCAATTGAAGTTTTCTTAAACTTTCTCTCACACTCTCAACAAACTTAGCTTTGTTAAGATTTTCATTCCACACCTTGGTTGTGATAAACAAATTTTCTCGAGCCAGACCGCTGTCTTTTAATGCCCGACCTACGGCTTCTTCGTTGCCGTAAATTTGTGCTGTATCAACATGAAAAAAACCCACATCTAACGCCATAGCAACGCTGTTATACGCTTCATCATCTTGTAGCCTAAAGGTTCCAACACCTAATTTGGGTATGTTCAATTCAGTTTTCTGTAATTCTGGCATGTAGCCTCCTTATTAATGAAAATGGGATAAAACTCGGTCGGCAATACGCTGCATTGCATCTTCAACCGGCAAGCTATTACGTCTAAAATGTAGACCGATGTGGTTAACACCGGCGTCTTTCATAGCGTTGAGCTCGGTGACCAGACCATTCACACCGGTTTCAATGCCAAATCGATGGCGCTTGATCGGTGCGTGCTCATCTGCTAATAAATTTAAATGAATAAAACTGACATAAGGTTTGTCGCCTGCCACATTTCGCCATATCTGAACCCGTTTAACATGGTCGCTAGGTGTGCCAGGATAGGCCAACCAACCGTCCATATTCTCGCCAACCCACTGCGGGCTTTGCTGAGCAAGCCCTGCTACATAAAGGGGTGGTTGAGGCGATTTAGGTAATAAATCCATGCCCTGCGACAAGCTTGCCTCACCCTTTTTTAGAATGCCTAGCGATTGCCTAAATGTTTCACCGCGAGTTTCAAAATCAATATCAAACAATGGATATTCAACCGGTCTATCACCACTGGCAACCCCCAAAATCAAACGGTTATTACTGAGCTGCTGAATAGTAGCAGCGGCTTTTTTAACTAACCAGGGTTGACGTAATGGCAACACCACCGCTGCTGTACCTAAGATGATGTTTTCCGTGATTGCGGCTAAGTATCCAAGGTAACTAAAGGTTTCAAATACTTGCGCTGCATCACCAAAACTAGGATCGTAAATGGGTACATCTCTCACCCATGCGGCTTTAAAGCCTAACTGGTCTGCCAGCTGAATTCTTGCATGATGTTGGCTCATATCGGGAACGCCAAAAGGCGTCCCCTGTACAGCATCATAACGCGCCCAATCATTGTCTAACGGCAGCTCTACGCCGACTGAAAATGTATCCTGAGCTAATTTGTCAAAGGTACTGTTTGCTGCTTTAGAGACTCGCGTTGTCATAATGCGTTCCTTATACCTTGTCACTAGTGGCTAACATGCGCTTATCTAAGTGGCCGCTATAGCGTGTTGCCACTAGCGCGATCAAAGTAATTAAAGCGCCAATCCAAGCAGTGTCTGAAAGCTGCATGCCATCAACAATGCTGCCACCTATGATTGAACCTAGCGCTATGCCGATATTAAAAGCCGCAATATTTAAACCAGACGCCACATCAACTGCATTAGGCGCAAACTTTTCGGCCAGTTGCACAACATATACTTGCAATCCAGGCACACTGCCAAATGCAAACGCTCCCCACACCAATACAGTGATCACTGCAACAACTTTACTTTCCATGGTAAAAGTCAAGGCAAAAAGAATGGCCGAGAGGATTGTAAAAATAAAACTCAGTGCACGAACAGGCCCATTTTTATCGGCCAGTTTACCGCCGTAAATATTACCCACGGCCACAGATACACCATACACCAACATGATTAAACTAATGGCTGAGGGAGCGAATCCGCTTTCTTCTTGCAAGATAGGCGCAAGATATGTAAAGGCCGTAAAGGTTCCGCCATAGCCTAAAATTGTCATTAAATACACCAGCAACAAACGGGGTTGAACCAATACTTTCATTTGTTCACCCAGTGTGGCAGGTTTACTCTGCTTAAGGTTATTTGGCACCAATAACGCACTACCAATCAACGCCAATGTACCCAGCCCTGAAACCACTAAAAAGGTTGCGCGCCAGCCAAAGTTTTGTCCAATCCAGGTGCCTAATGGAACACCGGTAACCAGCGCCACAGTTAAACCTGTAAACATAATGGCAATTGCACTGGCTTCTTTATCTTTTGACACTAAACCGGTGGCAATGGTTGAACCAATAGAAAAGAACACACCATGGGCAAGACCCGTTAAAATACGCGCTGTAATCAAGCTTTCATAACTTGGTGCTTGCCAAGCCAAAATATTACCCGCCACAAATAAGGCCATTAAGCTAAGTAAAACGTGCTTTCTGTTCCATTTACCTGTGAGTGCAGTTAATACGGGCGCACCTATGGCAACGCCAAGTGCATACAAACTTACCAGTAACCCGGCACTCGGCAGCGAAACGCCAAGATCGCCTGCAATTGTGGGCACTAAACCAACAATGACAAACTCTGTGGTGCCAATAGCAAAGGCACTTAATGTTAATGCTAATAACGCAATAGGCATTTTTTATCCTCAATAATTAATGGATTGGTGCACTTTGATGTTTTCTCAGTGCAGCAAGATAATGGTTGTTAACTCAATGAGCAGAGTATTGCGTTATTTTTCCTTGCAAAAAATAGCACTAATGACAAAATACTTTTGTGAAATTTGAAAAATAGAGTAGGTAATGCCAGTAAAAGCAAAAACTGAAGACTTAGAGGCGTTTTTAACGGTTGTTGATACAGGCAGCTTTTCCAGTGCCGCCAACTTGCTGAATCAACAAGTGGCTAAAATCAGCCGTGCGGTAACCCGGTTAGAAGCCAGTTTAAATGCCACGTTATTAAACAGAACCACACGTCGGCTGGAGTTAACCGAAGAAGGCCAGCTGTTTTTACAATATGTCAGAGATGGGCTAAATTTGCTTGAAAAGGGAGAAGAAGCACTCAGACTATTAAAACATTCTCCCGCCGGAAAATTACGTGTAGATGCGGCAAGTCCTTTTGTTTTTCATCAATTGGTTCCTTTAATTAGCGAGTTTAATCGGGCTTTTCCGGACATAAAATTAGAAGTCACTAGTCATGACAGTATTATCGACTTATTAGAACATAAAACCGATATTGCGATTAGAATAGGCGACCTAAGTGACTCAAACTTACATGCTAGGCATTTAGGAAGCAGCAAATTACACCTTGTAGCAAGCCCTGACTACCTTAAACAACACCCGATTAATGGCAACGTAAGTACACTTAGCCAGCACAAACTCATTGGTTTTAGTGATGCTCCGAATCTAAATAAGTGGCCACTTAAACAAACGGTTTCTCTAAGTTACAGTCTGTATGCGTCTAGTGGTGAAACCATTAGGCAGTTTTGTTTGGCCGGACAAGGTGTTGCTTTGTTATCAAATTTTATGGTGCATAAAGATATTGCAAATGGCAGCTTGAAAACCATTTTTGAAAACCAGATTATTTCGCCCAATCGACGCGAGTCAGTGCAAGCTGTCTATTACAAAAATAGCGCCGTATCATCGCGTATATCTGCATTTCTCGACTTCATACAACCAAGACTCACACTATGAAAGCATGTAGCATCGGCCATTGCTCAATATTTTTCAGTACATAGTCCTCGTTAAGCTATTAACTATGAGCCCAGAAATCATCAATACAGCACTAACAACGATCATCGATATAAATTTTCGTTCAGAACTTACGTAGCCAACAATTGGCTTAAGAGTGCTAATAAGCACAATCTTGCTAAGTGGCAGCTTAGCGCCAGCTGCGACCATTGATCAAAAATCTAGTCTGGTTGCAACCGGTCGGATACACCTCAACAGCCCCAATATTCCCATTGGTAATTCATAAAATCAAAGAGAAGCTTGAAGACAAGTGCAAACCCAAGCATTGCAACTGACAACGACCAAAACACAGCTTTAATTACTCTGCCACTAATAAAAATAACACCGTATGGACAGACTTTTCGGACAACAAAAGAAAGAGGCTCAGTCCTCTTTCTTCTCATACTCCTCCAAGTCTTCAATGTGCCACAGCTTGTTTCGTGTATTTCGGTTAATACGAGGTTGCGGCAAGCTGCCATCTTTTATTCTTCGCCAGAGCGTCGTATAGCTAATGTGGTAACGAGCCATCACTTCGTAAGATGTTAGAAAAGGGGTTACCTGGTGCGCTACTGCTGTCATCTGAATTCTCCTGAAAATCAATGTAAAGCTATCATCGCCTGATTTATCATTTATTGATGGTCAGAAAGATGCATGATTTGTTCAGAAGATCAGCCTTATGAAAACACAAATGTTGCTATTAGGTACTTTTCAGCTCAAACCTATGAATAACAAGGGCTACAAGGCGGTTTGTGTCATGAATAGCAATCAACATGCCTAACGAGAAAAATTTGTACACACTGTTTATACACTCGCAACGATGACACATCAAAAACCACAATGACGAATCCTTTAAATTCATAAGCTTACAAACATAAAACTAGAGATGATCGCATTTATTCCGCTTTTGTAATGTCGAAACCATAGTACCAAAAGCAGGAGGTACTTTCTTCATCAAACCCAGTAACCGCAAGGCCTACAGCCAGATTTGTGTCATGGAATTTTCGCCAAAGACCTCTAAAACGGAATTTGTACTCAAGTTTGTACACACTTTCCGAGGTTACGCTTGAACATCATTGAAAAGCAAAGAAACGAGAAAAAGACAAAAAGCCTTTAAATTCAGTACGTAGAGATGTGATTGTGTTGTGCAATGAAAGGTGGTTTTAAGCCTTGAAAGGCTGGGCGGCATCAGGGTGAGAGATGATAGCGAAAGTCCGACGTGTCGTGACTTCCTTAGAGATACTAGACATAGAGATCCGGTTATTATGGCAACAGCCCTGCAAAGCACACCGCAGCGACTTAGAAATAGAATGGGCGCTATTTTCGCCGATCAGCGCAAAATCCACAACCGAAAGCTATTGACTCAGCTGAGATTCCTGAGAAACTGGCAGATAAAGCGATAGATCAGTGATTAAGGAACCTCAATGCCCAGTGTTTATCAACTTAAAAGCGCCTTCTCTGATCGGTTGCGACCCATCACCAATTACCTAGCGCGCAAAGGTATCACCGCTAATCAGGTAACCATTGCCGCCCTATTGGGTTCGATTGTGCTGGCAGGCGGGCTATATTTTATTGAAACAGAGACCGCTACGACACCACTCATCTGGCTCAGCATCCCTGTCTGGATGTTTATCCGGATGGCGCTGAATAATATCGATGGCATGTTGGCTCGAGAGCATAATATGGCCACGCCTGAAGGCGCCATTCTAAACGAAATGGGTGATGTTCTGTCCGATAGCGCCCTATTTCTGGCATTTGCTGCCCTGCCTGGCGTTAATATTCCACTATTGGTTATATTGACCCTGTTGGCGGTGATGAGCGAGATGATCGGTGTCGTCGCGATACAGATCGGTGCCAGCCGACGCTATGATGGTCCGTCAGGCAAAAGTGATCGCGCACTATTTTTTGGCGTATTGGGATTCCTCTATGCCCTAGGTATCAACCCTGGAGCTTGGAGTACACTGGTCTTGCTGTTAATCACCCTGCTTCTGTGCTTAACAATCATTAACCGTGCTAAGGCCGCGCTCAAGGAAGTCAAAGACAGCGCCTCGGTTTAAACCGTTTTATCATCGGCTGAGTCATTAGAAGACAGTGTAATACAGTACTCAGACAGTCGTTGAAAGGATGCCGTTGCCGAATTCATAAAGCCGGCAGCGGTGTCACGCTCAGTGAGGTTTTCGCCAATCACCACATCGCAATTAAAGGGTACCAATAGCGCCTCACCTTTCGGCAGGGCTCTACCAAGACCATGCAACATGGTCGGCACAACGGGAATATCCGCCCGCTCTTTAATCAGATAGTACACGCCTTTTTTTAGGCGACTCAGCTGCTCTGGTTTACCACGACTGCCTTCCGGAAAAAGTACCAAAATATCTCCCTCGCTCAATGCCTGAGTACAACCACTAAACAGCACTTCTCGGTCAGCACCACCACTGCGATCCAGAGGGATGATACCGATGCATTTCAAGGCGACCCACGCCAGAAAACCACCGTTACCCAAGAAATAATCGGCAGCTGCAACGGGACGTACTTTATGAATCATCGATAGCGGAAACAAACTCAGCAAGACCAGCGTATCAAGGTGGCTATTATGATTCGCAATGACAATAGCAGGCCCTTTTTTGGGTAGATTATTACGGCCTCGGACATTTAAACCCAGCAGTAACAAAACCACCGGCTTTACCAGCAAAGCAAAAAACAGCACTTTAATGAGTCTATCCATGGGATGGCATCCAGTGATTAATAGTGGCTATAAAATAGAAAATGAAAAAATAGCGGCGCGGTAAACATCAAACTATCCATGCGATCCAGAATACCCCCATGCCCGGGAATCAGACTGCCAGTATCTTTAATCCGCAGGTCACGCTTCACCGAAGAGATAACCACATCACCGAAGAAACCACTAACACTGATCAGCACCCCAGCAATCAAAGACTCCCACCACAACAAAGGCGTTAACAAAGGACCAATGAGTCCGGAGATCAGCGTAATACTCACCACACCACCGATAAATCCTTCCCACGTTTTATTGGGGCTGACCTTCGGAATAATTTTATGCCGACCCAACATTTTGCCCCAAATATACTGACAGACATCGTTAAACTGCGTCATAAACAGCAGAAACAACACCGGTCCAATATAACCTGCAGCTTCGTTCTGCACCGGCAGCATTAACAGATAAGCAATATGACTGATGCAATAGACGGTCAGCATGGTTGCCCAGTGGAGAATACCCGCCGAATGGATAAACCCACGAGTATCTCCTAGCAACACCATCCGTATCGGTAACAGTAAAAAGATATAGATCGGGATAAAGATAATAAACATGCCATACCAACCCGTTCCAACCCAATAGTATTGCAATGGAATGGCTAGATACGCCCAGAAAATAACTCGGCGATCATTTTGGCGAGTCGGCACGATAGAGAGAAACTCTTTCAAAGCAAGAAAACTAATCAAACCAAAGAAAGCGACCGCAAGCGTCTGGTTAAATAGCAGTGCAGCAAACAGAATACCAATCATCATCCACCAGGACTGCACTCGCTGGCGTAACTCCGTGTAATCTTTGTCTGGGTGGCGCTGCTGTAAGCGATAACTGATCAAACTACCGCTGACCAGCAGCACGCCGACTAACACAATCAGATAAAACGAGTGGAGTGGAATATTAAACATACACCTACAAAATCCCTTTGAATGAATGAGGAAAGACTCGCGATGTTAACAAAATACTCGCTGTCCATCGCAACAGTATACTGCAATCACCCCATAACATAAGACAGCCAATCATTTAGGCGATTAAAACAGGCGCTTTTCCTATATGTTAATCAAGACTCTATTCCGAGAACTTCCAAGGCTTGTTTTGAGGCACATATAAGCTCTCTTTTTTAACACAGTGCTGGCTGATATCCGTGGCTTCTGACAACAGAACATCACGCCCCTCTGCTATTTTTCGGGTATACAACGGGGTTACCCAACCATAAAAAACCGCTTCACAACGTTGCGTTTTTTGTACCCCGAGATAATCCTCTTCACGCCAGCTGCACTGATAACCCGCTACGGTTCTCAAGGATTCATGCTCGGCAGGAACAGCATAAGAGGTTAGGCTTTTTTCAATTAACGGATGTCTCCTAACCCTAGCGATATCCCCGGTAGACAGGTAGGTATAAACCGCATCCATCGTTTCCCAACGCTCTTTTTGATAGGCGGTGTAATTTGTTTCGCCACGCTGACGGGCTGCCACTCCTAACATCTCACCCGTTTCTGAATAATAACGCGTATCAGCGGTGACCGTGATGACCTGTCGACCTCGTTTATCAGGCTGTTCATCAATTAGCCGAGTAACATAGTGATCATAAGCGATCACAAACGCAGGCATTTCATCCTCCTCACAATTGAGTGGCGGCACCTCCTCTGCGTAACCGGTGGAAACAGCCGCCACTAAAATAAAAGAGAGTAAGAGTGTAAAGCTGTTCCCTTCCATCATCAGACCCGTTCGATACCCTGAAGAAATAGTTATACCACCGCTTTGTAACGATAAAACCAGCTAAGTGCAATGAGGTTAAAGCGTTATATTGAAAGATATGGACCCCACTTACCCTTTCGGGTTAGAAACCATGCGACAATCTGCCACATCCGTGACCTGCACCTCTTGGTTATAATTTCGCTTTCTGACAAGCTAACACTATGAACTACACCAGTAATACACGCCACCAGCTACTACAACTGAGCTATATTCGCACGGTCACCATCTTTGGGCAGAGCGGATTACTACTTTATCTATTTTTTGGTCTCCATGTCAGTCTGAATTTTTGGCTCATCGCCTTTGCTCTGCTGGCGATGGCGCTACTCAATTTATTATCTCTTTTACGACTCAATTCACCCTTACCGCTGACTCAGCTGGAATTTTTCTTTCAACTGGTTGCCGATATCGCCTTTTATGTCTGCCTGCTGTATCAAATTGGCGGCGTCGGCAACCCATTCTCGGCCTTGCTACTGATCCCTCTCATCATTAGTGCAACTTCACTGCCCCGACAATACACTTGGCTGACAGCGCTCTTAGTAACGCTCAGCTACACCCTGCTGATGCGCTTTTTTATTCCCATCACGTTGCCGGACACAGGTCATCAACATCAGGCAGCAGCATTATTAAATCTCCATTTGGTGGGCATGTGGATTAACTTTATCCTTACCGCGATTCTGATTACTTGGTTTGTCGTCAATATCCACGAAAACCTGCAACGCCAAGAACACAAACTCAAACAGGCTAGAGAATCTAACCTACGGAATCAGCAACTGTTATCGCTAGCCACCATGGCGGCCGGCACCGCCCATGAGATGGGCACGCCGTTGGCTACTATGCGGGTCTTGCTACACGAAATGAAGCTTGATCATAGTGATGATAGCGATCTGTCCGATGATATTGATATTCTGCAATCCCAGGTCGAAAACTGTTCCGACCGATTAAAACAGTTAGCGGAATCCGTACGCCAAGAACAAAAAGAGTCTCGGGCGTTACCCGCTAAACAGTTTTTCGATGAGATCATGGATCGTTGGCAACTCATGCGACCGACGGCCCACTTCAATCCACCCACGATTAACCTAACCGGCGAGCCCACCGTCTTCAGTTCCATACCGCTACAGCAGGCTTTTATTAATCTACTGAATAATGCCGCCGATGCCTCCGATAAACCACTGCAGATAGAGGTCAGCTCAGACGCGCAGCAGATACTCTTCACCATTCTTGATCAGGGGCCTGGTATCCCATTAGAACAAGCTGAAAAGCTAGGGAGTCCATTTATTACCACCAAAGGCAAAGGGCTGGGTATCGGGTTATTCCTAACCGCCAGTGCGCTAGACAGCTATGGTGGTGAAGTCCGCTTATTTAACCATCCTCAAGGCGGCACACTAACCGAAGTTAAACTACCGATAATCAAAGAGAATCCGCAGAATGGACACTAACTCAACCGCTTTACGCTTTCTGATCGTGGATGATGATGAAACCTTCTCTCGGGTATTAAGTCGAGCCATAAAACGTCGTGGTTACGAAACCGCTATTGCGGGCTCGGCAGAGCAAGCATTGACTATGCTGGATACCTTCAGACCCGATCTAGCAACTTTAGACCTTAAAATGGGCGGGGCTTCAGGTATTTCTCTAATCCCTCAGCTAAAAGCGGTTAATCCGGATATTCGTATTCTCATACTCACCGGCTATGCCAGTATCTCTACGGCGGTTGAAGCCATTAAGCTGGGGGCCACGGACTATCTAGCAAAACCTGCGGATACCGATCAGATATTAGCTAAACTCAACGGTTCCACACCGGACCCCGATGTCGAAATAGCCGACAAACCGATGTCCGTCGGTCGCTTAGAGTGGGAGCATATCCAAAAGGTGCTCACCGAGCATGAGGGTAATATTTCAGCCACCGCACGGGCCCTAGGAATGCACCGGCGCACCCTGCAACGCAAATTACAAAAGCGCCCGGTGAGAGAGGAACACTGACAAGAGACTACTGATCGTCGATATATTTTTTAGCGTCAAAGGTGCGAATCCAATCGGGATAAAACACCATCATACCGGTCATAATAATGCCGTTGAGTAACCCCTCAGGGAAGGCAATTAGCGGTAATATCTGTATGTATTCACTGTAGATCTTCTCACCGCTATAAACATCATCGATCCATAACAGAAAGCCCATGCTCAACCCTCCCGCCAGTGTTGCCGCCCCAGCACCAAGAAAGGCACACAGAAACAGATACACAAAGAAATTCGGCGGCAGATGTGCCTCTACCTGTCGCAAAATCAGATAGCTCAGCAGCACGGGAATCACAATGGTACAGAGGCCATTGACGGCAAAACCATTCCAGCTTTCCTGCCCCATTAACGTGGTGCCTAACAATGCCATACTGGCGGACAAGATAGCCAAGTTCCAGCCAAACATCAGCGTTAGCACGGTCACACCTAGAAAATGGATCCCTAGTCCGGGTGTAATACCCGCGCGCAACTGCCACAACACCACCAAACCGACCGTCGTCCCGAGAAACAGATGCTGTAGTTGGCGGTTACTAACGAGGGTGGACCAAGGAGCCGTCCAGATAGCCATACCCAGCAGCAAAAAATAGCCTACCTGAGCAAACCAAAACCAGAAGCCGGTAATCAGGTCTGATGTTAAATTCATACATTAATCCGTTAATAGAGGTCACGTTAACCAGCGCTGCCTGTTTACGCCCAAGCAGCCATAGCTTTAGAGTTTAACTTAGCGTTAAAGTCGGGCGACTCATAGCGCTTAACCGTCTAAAGCAGACTTAAACTTGTTACAGCTCATTAAAATAGCATCTTCACTACCGCTAGCCGTCGGATAATAGCCTTTACGGATACCGTCCTCTTGATAGGCTAAACGACGATAGAGTCTTAGTGCCGCCGCATTAGAGCTTCGCACTTCTAACAGGCATCGATTAATACCCTGATCATCGAGTTGTGCATGAACATAACGTAACAACTCCGTCGCCCCGCCCTGTCCTCGATAATCGGGATGAACACCAATTTGCAGTAACTCAGCCTCATCCAACACCGTCGACAACAGCGCAAAACCTTGCAACCGAGTCGCCTGCCATAGGCCAAAGCAAAGATAACGTTCACCGACTAGATACGTACTGAGCTGTTTTTCAGACCATGGATGGTCGAAACAGGCCATTTCTAATTCAATTAGCGCCGCCAAATCCGTTTCATGGAGCACTTCTATCGACGATTTACTCATCGCGACCCTGCTGTGTTTGTAGATGCGTTAACAGTGGCTGCAGATCACTCCAAACATCCCGCTTACAGCCCGGCAACATCATCATCTCGGTGAGAGATGCCGAAGCCAAGGTCTTAACACTCGCGCGTAAGCTGAATAACATGCCACGTAACTGTTCTAAGGGTTCTTCCCGCTCCAACACCATCTGTGCGGCAGCCTCACCCAATAAAAGCACCGTTGCCACTGGGGCTTTTTGCAGACTTTTTTTAAGCTTATGCTGCACCGTCAGACGCGCCTGCTCAGCCCCCTGATCGAGAGATTTACTGGCAAACATCGGCCAAGGTAAGGTGTGATATTCACTAGCACTGCCGCCGGACAACCCTAGAGAGCGAAGAATTTTATCTAACAAAATCTGATGATGGGCATCCGCCTGACCGCTATTGAGCGACGTACGAGCCGCCGCAGAGACAGGTGGTAAAGAATCGATCACCAAACAATCCTGATACAGCATGAAAGCTAGCTTAAACGGCTGCTGCGGCGTCTGTACTGAAGAAGCGACAACATCATCGGGTGATACCCCATCGACAGACGGTTCTGCCGCTGAGACAGTCATACGATTAGCGACGGTTACTGGCTCTACGACTGGCAGTTCGGGCTTCACCGTGGCCGCCATCGGCGCTTTAGGCGGAGGCACAGCCGTCATAGGCTTGCTCGACTCGGCAGGCTTAACGGCTTCAGCACCAAAACTCGCACTCAGTTCGGCCCGAGCCTGTTTGGCAGCTAGCGCACGATCGGCGGGATTGAGAATAGGAGCAGCCTGAGCGCTGCTTGCCGAGCTTGCACTATCATCGACTTCAGGCCAACAGTATTCCCACACCCAATCCGGTGTCGGCCGGGCCCCCGGTAACTGACGACGGGGCAGCCAGCTGACAATACCCAACGTTTCCAGATACTGATTGCGCAGTGACTGCTCCATTCGTTTTTCCTTTTGTGCTGAGTTAACCCAGCAGCTGAGTTAAAGGCAGGTTAAACCTGTGGATGTGCTTTTTCGACAGTGGATTCCAGCATATTTAACGCATGGATATACGCCTTGGCTGACGCGATAATAATATCAGTATCGGCCCCTAAGCCATTGACGATACGGCCACCTTTTTCCAATCGCACGGTTACTTCACCCTGAGAATCTGTGCCACTGGTAATCGCGTTAACCGAATACAGCTCCAATGAGGCGCCCGATGCCACAATCAACTCAATCGCTTTAAACGCAGCGTCTACTGGACCACTCCCCTCGGCCTCGGCGGTCTGTTCGGTATCATTCATCGATACGGTCACTTTAGCCAATGGCACTTCACCGGTCTGAGAGTTGACTGATAGGCTACTCAGCTTAAACTTCTCGTAATGAGATGCGCGCGTATCACTCACTAATGCCTGTAAATCTTCATCGAAGATTTCATGCTTTTTGTCGGCCAGATCTTTGAAACGCGCAAACGCGGTGTTCAGTTCAGCATCGGATTCAAATGTAGTACCCAACTCTTCTAAACGAGAACGAAACGCGCTGCGGCCCGAATGTTTACCCATCACCATTTTATTGGCATTCCAGCCAACATCTTGCGCGGTCATAATCTCATAGGTTTCACGGTGTTTCAGCACGCCATCCTGATGGATACCCGATTCATGGGCAAAGGCATTCGCCCCGACAATCGCCTTGTTCGGCTGTACTGGGAAACCCGTCACACTGGATACTAGACGGGAGGCAGGCACGATCTGGGTGGTATCAATACCGGTATGTAAACCCAGCACATCCTGACGAGTACGCAGCGCCATGACGATCTCTTCCAGAGACGCATTACCCGCCCGTTCACCCAAGCCGTTAATGGTACATTCCACCTGTCGAGCACCGGCCGTCACCGCCGCCAATGAATTCGCCACCGCCAAGCCTAAATCATTATGGCAATGCACCGAGAAAACCGCTTTATCGGCATTGGGAATACGGCTAAGCAGTTGTTGGATGGTATGACCGAACTCTTCGGGCACCGCATAGCCGACCGTATCAGGAATGTTGATCGTGCGGGCACCCGCATCGATTACTTTCTCAATAATACGACACATGAAATCCAGATCAGAACGGCTGGCATCTTCCAGAGAAAACTCCACATCGCTGATCAGGTTACGCGCGCGTTTAACCGCATAAACCGCTTGCTCGACAACCTTATCGGGATCCATCTGCAATTTATATTTCATATGGATAGGCGAGGTGGCGATAAAGGTGTGAATACGGCCAGAGTTAGCGTTCACTAATGCCTCACCGGCCCGGTCTATATCGGCATCCAGTGCCCGAGACAGTGAACAGATAGTGCTGTCTTTAATGGTATCGGCAATCGCTTTCACCGAGGCAAAATCCCCTGGGGATGCAATCGCAAAGCCCG
This sequence comes from Amphritea atlantica, assembly GCF_018860855.1. Taxonomy (GTDB): domain Bacteria; phylum Pseudomonadota; class Gammaproteobacteria; order Pseudomonadales; family Balneatricaceae; genus Amphritea; species Amphritea atlantica_A. Next base: position 57,385 of record NZ_JAHKQE010000047.1, on the reverse strand, counting down.
CTTCAATGACATCCACCCGCATTTTCTCCAGCTGTTTAGCAATCCGCAGCTTCTCTTCCCGGGTCATGGATGCGCCAGGGCTCTGTTCGCCATCTCGCAAAGTTGTATCAAAAATAATTACACGGTTATTATCGGTCATGACCGGACTCCAAAACTGATTAACGACAGCGATACCCAGCGCTGTAAACAGGCGGCATGGCTAAGCCGGAAAAGGGATCAACAGGTGGCGGTACAGAAAGTTGCAAAGGTAAAAATTTGCCGGAAAATCAGGGCCGCATCCACTATATTATCTGATTCTGACTAATATAACTTCCTGATGGCTATTTGCAACTCAATGACGTACAAATAAACCTCTGTCAGCCTCTAAATTAAAGGGACACAGCCGATGAGTAAGCGTGATTTCAACAACCCAAATTCAGCCACACCTTTCGATTGCCCCGTCGATCGTCAAACCACCTCCAGCCAGAAATGGGAAAAATACCGCGATAGCGATATTCTGCCAATGTGGGTCGCTGACACCGATTTCATGGCGCCCCCGGCCGTTATTGAAGCACTGCAGGCACGGGTTGATCATGGCATCTTTGGTTATACCAACACGCCTGCCGAACTCAATCAGTTGATCATCGAACGGATGCACTCGCTCTACCAGTGGGACATCAAAGAGGAGTGGTTAGTCTGGCTACCCGGACTCGTATGCGGCCTTAACCTTGCCTGCCGCAGCGTGGGTGCAAGTCAGGATCAAGTCGCCACCCCCAAACCGGTCTACCCACCCTTTATGTCGGCACCACGACTATCTGATCGCCGCTTAATCACCGTGCCGATGATTGAACAGCAACAACGTTGGCTGATCGATTTTGATGCCCTAGAACAGTCCATTACCGACAGTACCTCACTGCTACTCTTTTGCAACCCGCATAATCCAGGCGGCACCGTTTATCGCCCAGAAGAGCTACAACGACTCGCGGATATCTGCCTGAAACATGGGCTTACCGTCTGTTCCGACGAGATTCACTGCGATCTGATTATGGAGCCCGGCCTGAAACATACCCCCCTTGGCTCACTCAATACAGAGATCGCTGCCAAAACCATCACCCTGATGGCCCCCAGCAAAACCTTTAATATCGCAGGGCTCGGCTGCTCCTTTGCCATCATCCCTGATCCACAGTTACGTAAACAGTTTCAGCAGATACGTAAAGGGATCGTGCCAGATGTAAACTTACTGGGTTACACCGCCACCATTGCAGCCTATAAAGAGGGCGGCGACTGGCATCAGCAACAACTGGATTACCTCAAAGGCAATCGTGATTACCTGACCAAAGAGATCAATCAGATACCGGGCCTACGGCTCAATCCTGTGGAGGCCACCTATCTGGCTTGGATCGACGTATCGGCTGCGAAATTGGAAAACCCTGCTCACTTCTTCGAGCAAGCAGGGGTAGGGATGTCGCCTGGACGGGACTTCGGCGATGAACGCTTTATGCGACTCAACTTCGGTTGCCCACGCAGTATGTTAATTGAAGCGGTAGATCGGATTCGCCGCGCGATGCTAAGCCATTTGCCTAGCGGGTGAAAAGTGAAGTAAATGACTAGGCATCGCTGCCTAGTCATTGTAAAACCTCATTTTGAATAGATAGCACATCAAAAGCCTCTCCCTATGCAGGTCTTTACGCTCTGATAACTCAGATAGACTAACCCAACTAAATGAGTGACATTAATTCTGTGGCTAGTTATTTATCTTTACAATTATATTTACCACTTTTACCGTTATTCCACTTACAGACATTTGTCTCTTTTATCTGCCCCTTCTTGTTATAGGACACTACTGTAGGCGCTTCGCAATCCAATAAAAACAAAAGGCGTGAACATGCTATTTATTACTGAATGGAATAAATATTGAGCATGACGAGGAAAAAAATTCGCACAACAAACAACAGTTTAGTCACACTTTTATTAAGCCCGATCAAAGGGAAGTGCTATCACGTCGCTAATGTTTTGGGTTCCTAGCGCCAACATGACTAACCGGTCAAGCCCGATGGCAACCCCAGCACACTCAGGCAGGCCACTTTGCAATGCGTCCACCAGCAGTTGATCGGTCGGTCTAAGCGGTAAACCTTCCGTTTGACGCTGCTGGATATCCTGTTGAAAACGACGAGCCTGCTCGTCACCATCGGTCAGCTCAAAGTAACCATTTGCGAGCTCAACGCCTGCCACAAATAGCTCAAATCGACAGGCAACTAAGCCCCCTTCAGCATCGAGCGCCGTGCGTGCCAATGCCGCCTGACTCGCGGGATAATCATAAACAAACACCGCACCTTGATCCGCCAATTGCGGCTCGATCACATGGGACATCAGCAGATTCAACCAGTTATCCCGATTGTCATCTTCCATCTGAACGTCTATATGCTGTCGAGTTGCTGCAGCGAGCTCTGCAACAGTGACCGCTTGCAGGTCTATTTGAAGGTATTGCCGAAATAGCTCTGCGTAGCTGATCCGCTTAAAATCATCGAAACCGATAATGGGGCCCACCAGCGCTTCAACCTCATCCATCAACTGATAGTGATCAAATCCAGGTCGATACCATTCCAACATAGTAAATTCTGGATTATGCCGCCGACCACACTCACCGTTACGAAACGCCTTACAGACCTGGTAGATCGCCCCGCTTCCCGAAGCCAGCAAACGTTTCATGGCATATTCAGGTGAGCTTTGCAGATAACGCACCTGCTCCTGCTGCCTCGGCAGAGGATGATAACGGCATTCAATGGTATCGATGTAGGGATCACTCACCGCCGACGATGTCATCAGAGGGGTTTCAACTTCCAAAACCTTGCGCTCGGCAAAAAAAGCTCGGATCTGGGCAAGAATCTCAGCTCGACGTCGAAGGTTTTCAATCGGTGCGGTTGCCCGCCACTGTTCACTCATTAAAATCACTCATTAATACCAACAACTACGCCAAGGACAAAAAGTATATCGGCCATCTGTACATCGCCGCTCCTGCGCATCCCTGCGCCCGCGGCATACACTGATACAAATGCCTGTACATCGCCTCTCCTGCGCATCCCTGCGCCCGCGGCATACACTGATACAAATGCCTGTACATCGCCGCTCCTGCGCATCCCTGCGCCCGCGGCATACACTGATACAATTGCCTGTACATCGCCGCTCCTGCGCATCCCTGCACCCGCGGCATACACTGATACAAGTGCCTGTACATCGCAGCTCCTGCGCATCCCTGCGCCCGCGGCATACACTGATACAAACTCCTGTACATCGCCGCTCCTGCACATCCCTGCGCCCGCGGCATACCGTACATCCTGTACATAAAATGGCAGCCGAGGCTGCCATTATTAAGGTCACACTAGCGCGTTAAAAACGCGGAGTTACTTATGCACGAGAAACGTAATCGCCGGAACGGGTATCTATTTTCAAGATATCGCCCTGTTCAATAAACAGAGGAACACGCACCACCGCACCGGACTGCAATTTAGCCGGCTTAGAGCCGCCCTGCGCCGTATCTCCTTTCAGACCAGGATCTGTTTCGACCACTTCCAACTCAACAAAGTTAGGCGGTGTAATTGAGATAGGGTTATTGTCCCACAGTGTTACCAGACACTTATCCTGCTCTTTAAGCCATAGGTGGGCATCGCCGATAGCGGTTTTATCCGCAGCAACCTGTTCATAGCTTTGCGGGTCCATGAAGTGCCACATCTCGCCATCGCAATACAGATATTCCATATCCGTATCCATAACATCAGCCCCTTCTGCCGTTTCATTCGACTTAAAGGTACGTTCCCAGGTACGACCGGTAATCAGGTTTTTCAGTTTTACGCGGGTGAAAGCCTGTCCCTTACCTGGTTTAACGAATTCAACATCTACCATTGAACAAGGATCACCCTCGATCATCACTTTCAGGCCGTTTTTAAACTGGTTGGATGGGTAATTTGCCATATTGATCTCGAAATAGATTAGACTCAGGTGATCTGTTGCCACCGCAAAATTGACACACATTCTACTTGAAAGGAGAATGCGAGCAAATTTTCCAGCGAAATTAATCAAATATGAACTCAATCATTCCATTGCCGGACGCTTGGCAGACCCTGCTTAGCCAGACATTAGAAAGTCCGGAGGAGCTGATTCGTTATCTCCAATTGCCAGAAACCCTGTTACAGGGCGCGCAGCTTGGCCATGCAGAGTTTGCCATGCGTATTCCCCGCCCTTGGTTGGACCGTATTGAGAAGGGTAACCCTGATGACCCACTCCTGCGACAAGTATTACCTTTGGGTGAAGAACTGGATGATGTGCCTGGGTTTACCAAAGATCCCCTGGAAGAGATGGACAGTAACCCGATCGATGGTTTAATTCACAAATATAAAGGCCGAGTACTGATCATACTCACCGGCGCCTGTGCGATTAATTGTCGCTACTGTTTTCGTCGCCACTTTCCCTACGCGGACAATCGTCTCGGGCCACAGCAATGGCAGAAAATTCTGGACTATATTTCCGCCGATAGCAGTATTACCGAGGTGATTTTTTCCGGTGGTGATCCGCTGGTATCCAGCGATGCCCGCTTGAAACAGTTTATTTCGGATCTCGAGCAGATCCCCCATCTCACTCGATTACGCATTCACAGTCGCTTACCGGTAGTGCTGCCGCAACGGATTACCGACGGTCTAACATCGATTCTGAGCCAGAGTCGTCTCAAAGTGGTTACGGTCATTCATAGCAACCACCCACAAGAGCTCGATGACCAAGTGGCCTCAGCGATCCAGCGTCTTCGCCACGCCGAGGTGACCGTATTAAATCAGGCGGTCCTCCTGAGAGGCATAAATGACAGCGTTGACACTCTTAAGGCGCTGAGTGAAAAGTTGTTCAATATCGGTGTATTGCCCTACTACCTGTTTACCTTTGATCCGATCAAGGGAGCAGCCCACTTTGATCTTCCTGATGAGGAAGCAAAACAACTATTACGCCAATTACAGGACCAACTGCCCGGCTATTTAGTACCCCGCTTAGCACGAGAGATTCCCGGACGAGGCTCTAAAACTTTGCTATCGATCGATCAGGATTAAATCAACCATGTCCCACAAGGCAGAACGAAATCCGTTACAAACCGTGCTGTTGTTTATCGTCGCCTTAGGCTTTGGGTTTGGAACCCTAGTGCAGATCGCCGATCAGTCCCAGCAACATGATCAGCAGTCTCTGACGATTCAATATAAATCACTAAAAACAGCTGACGACATCGTTCAGTTAAGCAATCCCACACGCGCTATTGCTTACACGTCGGTTGTCTCCTTAGCAAAACTGCCGGTAGCTGATAAAAAACAACGTTTTATCGCTCTCCTGTTACCCGCTATCCTCATCAGCAAACAGAAACACCAACAGCAACGGCAAAAACTGGACAAAATTCTCGCGACTGATCACCCAACCAACCTTGAGCAAACATGGCTTAACCGTCAGATGGCGCTATATGATGTTGAAACACCCGCCCAACTGAAACAACGAATGATCAACCTACCCAATAGCCTAATACTGGCTCAGGCTGCACTTGAAACTGGCTGGGGAAGTTCTCGATTTTTTGTCAAAGCGAACAATGTTTTCGGTATCTGGTCATTCGATCCCGATGAGAAACGGATGATGGCCAGCCAACAACGGGAGGGGAAAAAAATCTATGTTAAGCGCTATGACTCTCTACTCGGCGCGATAGATGATTACTTTTTAACACTCGGCCGGGGTAGCGCATACAAGGAGTTACGTCAGGCTGCGCGCAAAACCCAAAACAGCCAGCAACTGATCCGCCACTTGCATCGCTATAGTGAACTGGGAGAGGACTACATTCAGCGCTTAGATTCGCTGATTCGGCATAATAATTTAAAACAGTACGATAATTATCACTTACAAAACAAGGCATAAGTTTCGGTTACAGCACGCATAGGTTTATTGATTTAACCCTAAACACTCGCTGCAGATGACGTTAGCAGATCACTAACGATCATCTTCACCGCTAACCTGCTGTAACAACTTATCGAGAGGTTCCGGATAACCCAAGCCATACCCCTGACCATAATCGACACCGATCTCACGCAACATGTCACAGATTTCATCATTTTCGACAAACTCGGCAATGGTCGTTTTATTCATCACATGGCCAATATCGTTGATCGATTTAACCATCGCTTGATCCAGTTCATCATCCAAAATGCCTTTCACAAACATGCCATCGATCTTCAAATTATCCACAGGCAAGTTTTTCAAATAAGCAAAAGAGGATAACCCACTACCAAAATCATCTAATGAAAACTGACAGCCATAAGCCTTCAGCGCATTAATAAACCGCTGCGCTTCCAGTAGATTTGCAATCGCAGCGGTTTCCGTGATTTCAAACTTTACTTTGTAGGGCAGCAGTGTCGAGCTTTCCAAATGACCAATAATAGCCTCTTTAATACGCTGATCCCCTAAGCTGCTACCGGATAGATTAATCGCACAGCAACCAAAATATTGGCTGAACTGAGTAAAGTTCCGATTCAACCAAGCAAACGCATGACTCACGACCCACTCATCGATCCGGCCTGCTAACTGATATCGCTCGGCTGCGGGCAGAAACGCACCGGGCGGAATAATATGACCGTCTCGATCTTTCATTCTAAGCAGAATTTCGATATCGGGCTTAAGGTGTTTGTTTTGCAATGGCACAATCAGTTGGCCATAGAGCGTAAAGCGATTCTCTTCAAGGGCCGCATTAATTTCAGAAACCCAATGCATCTCACCTTCCCGCTGAGCCAACATCTCATTGCCTACAGTGTAAAGGTGGACTCGGTTACGCCCAGCATCCTTAGCGGTATAGCAGGCGGAATCAGCCTGCTTCATGACTTCAGTTAAATTAGCCGAGTGTTCTGTGATCGCAACAACCCCAACGCTGACGCCAATATTAAACGACTGCTGCTCCCAGCAAAATTTAAACTCCGCGATCGCATCTCGTAAGCTCTCAGCCACCGTGTGTGCTTTTTCTAGCGAGCAGTTTTGCAACAGAATCCCGAACTCATCACCCCCTAATCGCGCAAGGGTGTCATTGGCGCGCACATGGCTTTGTAATATCGAGGCGATCTGTCGCAGCAGCTCATCACCCGCCACATGCCCACAGGTATCATTGACCACTTTGAACTGGTCTAGATCTAAAAAGCAGAAAGCATGTTCACAACTAGGAGAGCGCTGATGCTGAAACATCGACTGCAAGCGCATCTCAAACTCTCGCCGATTGATCAGGCCAGTCAACTGATCGTGGCTGGCATGGTAACTCATCTGCTCTGAAATCAGACGATTCTCGGTAACATCCAACAACGTCACGACATAATTGGTCAGTTTGCCCATAAAATCATAGATAGGAGCGATATTTACCTGTGCCCAGAAAAGGACATTCGACTTCCGCCGATTACCCAGAATACCTCCCCAATTGGGCTGCTCGGCCAGTTTCGGCCAAAGTTCTCGGTATGAAGTTTCCCCCGGTTGATCGAAGTGGAGCATATTGATATTTTGACCGACAACATCCTCAAGCGTGAAGCCGGTCTCTTCGGTAAATCGCGGACTGGAATACTCAATCTCACCGTCAGGCCGTGTAATCAAGACCATATTAGGACTGAACTCTACCGCCTTTGAAACTTTCATCAACTCCTGCTCGGCTCGCCGACGCTCTTCGACTTCATATTGCAATAAAGCGGTTCGTTCTTTGACCAGCTGACTAATGCGTAAAGTGCTGCCGGTTAGGGAAAGTAGCCAGCCCCCAACCAACGCGGTAAATAACATCCCCCCAATAAGAATAATCCAACTGCTCCACTGGGAAAAGTGGTATAAAAACTCAGGCTTAGCACTGTATTTGAACAGATAGACCCGTTCTCCCATCAGGTATTCTCGGTTCCAAACAAGCTGCTCTGCTGCAACCGGCGGCGACACCTCCGTGGGATAGATCTGTACCTGACTATCGGTAATATCAAACAGTTCTAGCTTTATCTGGTTCGCCTGATTAACCCGTTCGTTTAACACCGAATCGATAAAATCAGCTATCCGATAAACCGTTGCAACAACACCTTCGTCAGAGACACCATCAATACCCGCATGACTAACATGCAGGTACTCAACGATTCCCCATTGCGCACCAGACTCCTGAACCAGCTTGAAGGGAGCTGTCGCAATAGGCACATTAAGCTGTCGTGCTTTTTCCACCGCCACAAGTGCAATAGGGTTGCTCGCTATATCGAAACCAAATGCCCGCTTATTTTCAAAAAAGGGTTCGATATAGCTGATGGGGTAATAAAAGTCTCTTTCACCTGCGACAACTAAAGCGTCATTTCCATTTTTTTCCACTATACGCTCAGGAAAACCTTGAGACCTTTCGTACACCGATCGATTAGCGCTAGATATACGAGGCGTCCACTCCAGAGCCTGTAATTCAGGATAACGCTGCAAGATATGCACCGTAAAATTAGAGAAATCTTCTTTATCAATATGGTCGCTGCTTAAAAAAAGACTCTGCAACGAGAAAAGCACTTCACGGCCCGCTTCCAGCCGCCCTTCTATATTTGAATGCAGTTGCTCTGCCTGTTGAGTAAACTTTAAGCGACGTTCTTCCAGTTCGTAATTTTTAGTAATTAAAAACAAAACCGCAATAACAATCAGCAACCCAATCATCGGTAACACGACTGCCAGCTTGCGTGAATACAACGAACTCTGCTGGCGCGCAAAAAGCGCAAGTAAAACCGGTGCCACAACAATGGCGCCAATGCTATCGCCAATAAACCAAGTGAGCCAGCCAACAAAAAACTGTTCACTATCGACAACACCAAACAGCAGTAAAGTCATATTAGCCATAAAACTGGAAAGCACCGATGCCAGCGGACCGATAATCAGTAGAAAAAAGGCGATCTGTTTATCATCTATCAGGTTCGGAAAACCGCCTAATAAACGGTAAACCAGCCATACGGCGCCTGCCGCTTCTAATAAAGCCGCGCCACTAAGCAGGAACATCAACATCAACGACCGTAACAATGCCTCGATACTACTGATATCTAGCCAACTGCTGGCATAAAAAATCATAAAAGCGACAAATAAGCCGAAACAGGCTCGATAACCCCGCAACAAGATAGCCGTGATCGATACGCCGGCCGCAGGCCATACCGCTGAGGCATCACTAGGTGGAATCGATAACAAGCCTTCTGATAGATATGCCAGCAACAAATAAGCCATACCCGGCAGAACATGGGTACAAAATAGATCCGTAAAACGATCGAATAGTCTCATTGAAGAAGTTAGCTGTGATGACATATTTAAACGGCGTTCTCTATAAATGCTGGGCGTAGTAAAACTATATACGCTAAGTAAAACTCAACTTCGCATTGATATTGGGCTAAAACAAGCTAACGTGCAAAATAACTTTCTATTGCGGAACCTTTAAATAGCCAATTAGATTTCTTGAGTTTAACTCACTAACCCCATTCACTGATCAGAATTATCAAGAAAACGCCAGCCCTATCGACTAAGGCAGTTGATATTTAGCACCGCCAAAAAAACAGCCGCATGTCATAAAGCAATTGAGTAGATTGGGAAAAGCGCAGAAAATCTTAGAAAGCCGCTATCGGCGAGGTCAGGACACAATATTTTAGGCTAGAGATGGACAGCCGCATGAAGCGTCAACACAGATATTATGTTGCCGCTCTTGGCTCGATTTTTTATGGATTTCTAGGAGGCATTACCGGAAAAGGTGTCACGGTGCCTTTTACTTCAGTAATTTTTGCTGGGCCTTGATGCTTGACCTCGTCGATACGAATAACCGCTTGCATCGGAATATAACTGCGTTCGACATCTTCAAACTGCTTTTTTAACTTCTCTTCAGCGGGGTCGACAACCATTGAACTCTGACTACCAAAGACGATATTTTCTATCTCAAGAAAGCCCCAAAGATCACTTTGATAGACGTTCTGCGCATAGATCTCATAGATCTCGTTCTGATTTAGAAATTTTATCCGGTAGATCGGGTCACTTGCCATAGTTCATCATACTCAACAAAAAGGTTAACTGCGGTTATTATGGGGGCGCTTTATCTGATTACAAGTGGTCAGCAGCAGCGGTTAAAAACTATGCAGTTGAGTTGCCATAAAGTATAATTCCTGCCCTTTTCATTTCTCCAAGCGGTAGAGCAGGTGTGTCATGGCCAAAAAGTTATTTATTAAAACCCACGGTTGCCAGATGAACGAATATGATTCATCTCGTATGGCTGATCTACTGGGAGAAAGCCATGAACTGGAGCTAACCGACAATCAGGCAGAAGCCGACGTGCTGCTACTGAACACCTGTTCGATTCGGGAAAAAGCTCAAGAAAAAGTATTTCACCAGCTGGGCCGTTGGCGCAAACTGAAAGCTAAGAACCCCGATCTAAAGATCGGTGTCGGTGGCTGTGTCGCCTCGCAAGAAGGTGAAGCCATTCTTAAACGTGCGCCCTATGTGGACATGATCTTTGGGCCACAAACCCTGCACCGTCTGCCTGAGATGATCGATATCACCAATGCCGGCACCCATAAGAAAGGTATCGTTGATATCAGTTTCCCTGAAATCGAAAAATTCGACCACCTCCCCGCCCCACGGGTTGAAGGTGCCGAAGCATTCGTTTCCATTATGGAAGGCTGCAGCAAATACTGCACTTTCTGCGTTGTGCCCTACACCCGTGGTGAAGAAGTCAGCCGGCCAATGGATGATATTATCGCCGAAGCGGTTGAACTCTCAGAACAGGGCGTTCGCGAAATCCACCTGCTAGGCCAGAACGTTAATGCCTACCGCGGCAACACCCATGACGGTGATAGCGCCGATCTCGCCGAGCTGATTCGTTGTATCGCTGGCATCGATGGTATCGATCGTATCCGCTTCACCACCTCGCATCCGGTTGAATTTAGCGATAGCTTAGTCGAAGTTTACCGCGACGTACCAGAACTGGTGAGCTTCCTGCACCTACCCGTACAAAGTGGTTCGGATCGTATTTTGATGGCGATGAAGCGGGGCCACATGGCGCTGGAATACAAATCATTGATTCGTAAAATTCGCGCCGCCCGCCCCGATATCACTCTGTCATCAGACTTTATAATTGGCTTCCCTGGCGAGACTGAAGCTGACTTTGAAGCCACCATGAACTTGATTGCAGAGATCGGCTTCGACAACTCCTATAGTTTCATTTATAGCCGCCGCCCCGGCACACCCGCCGCCGATCTGCCCGATGATGTATCGGAAGAGACTAAGAAGCAGCGGCTCAATATTCTGCAGAACCGTATCACCCAGCAAGCATTGCAGATTAGCCGGCGCATGGTCGATACAGTACAGCGTATTCTGGTTACCGATTATTCCCGCAAAGACCCAGGCATGCTGCAAGGGCGTACCGAAAATAACCGAGTGGTTAATTTCCGCTGTGAAAACCCAGATCAGATCGGTCACTTTGCGGATGTGCGCATCGCCGAGGTTTACACCAATTCATTACTGGGTGAGTTGGTCGGTTCTGAACTGGACGGTACACTGCAATAAGCGATGCTGGTTCGCCTCTCATTCGGCCGACCTAATCGCTACTTTAAATAGATTCGTTATCTTAAGGATGCATTCTTGAATACAGCGCAAACCATTCAGCTCACCCTCGAGCCGAATAATACCCAATCACTCGCTAACCTTTGTGGTCAGCTCGATGAACATCTGCGTCTAATAGAGCAAAGGCTTGGTATCGAGATCAGCAACCGAGGCAACCATTTTAAACTAGCGGGCAAATCCAATGTCGTGCGAGCTGGGGCCAAAATGCTCGAACAACTGTATGAAGATGCGCAGCAGGGCGAAGAGATAACCCCAGATCAGATCCACCTACTACTGCAACAATCCGGTGTCGAACAGCTCTCCGGCGGTGAAGCTACTGCACCGGTGTATCAGGCCGATATCGCCATTCAAACCCGCAAAACGCTGATTCGTCCCCGTGGGCCGAATCAACAAACCTATGTGCGTACAATACTGACCCATGATATTAATTTCGGTATAGGCCCTGCCGGCACCGGCAAAACCTACCTTGCTGTGGCCTGTGCCTGTGAAGCTTTGGAGCGTGAAGAGGTCAGTCGCATCTTACTGGTGCGCCCTGCGGTTGAAGCAGGTGAGAAGCTAGGTTTTCTACCCGGCGATTTAAGTCAAAAAGTTGACCCTTATCTACGCCCACTCTACGACGCCCTCTATGAGATGCTGGGTATCGAACGGGTTAGTAAGCTGATTGAGCGCAATATTATCGAAGTGGCACCACTGGCCTATATGCGCGGTCGCACCCTCAATGGCTCGTTTGTTATCCTCGATGAAAGCCAAAACACCACCCGGGAACAGATGAAGATGTTTCTCACCCGGATCGGCTTTGGTTCAACCGCGGTAATTACCGGTGACACCACCCAGATCGATTTACCTAAGGGTGTCCGCTCCGGCCTGATTCATGCCAGTGAAGTCCTCAAAGACGTCAAAGGCATCGGCTTTACCCGCTTTACCGCTAAAGACGTGGTGCGCCATCCACTGGTCGGACATATCGTTGAGGCCTATGATCACTATGAACAACATCACGACGCTCAGTCGGGCAATCAGCAGGGACACTAATGACTTACTATGTTGACCGCCAATGCCAAATAGCGGATGAGAACCTACCCAGCGAAGCGCAGCTCACGGAATGGGTTAGCGCTGCCTTGAAGGGCCGGCTAGAGGATGCTGAACTATCGATCCGTATCGTCGACGCTGAGGAGAGCCAAGCACTGAACCATCAGTACCGTGGCAAAGACAGCTCCACCAATGTGCTATCCTTCCCATTCGAGATGCCAGAGGGCATAGAGCTCGACCTACTGGGTGATCTGGTCATCTGCGCCGAGGTGGTTGCCCGCGAGGCGGAACAGCAAAATAAGCCACTTTTAAATCATTGGTGTCATATGGTTGTGCATGGAGTCTTGCATCTGCTTGGATTCGACCATATAAATAACGATGAAGCGGAAGAGATGGAACAGCTTGAGCGGGACATTCTTGCCAGTTTAGAGATACCTGACCCTTATTTAGTTTCTGAATAAGCCTGACACCTAACACACGGAGCACCACATGAGCGAAGAGCGATCGGGACATAGCCAGCATAAATCCTGGCTGGGCAAGCTCTCCCAGATTTTTTCTGACGAGCCGAAAACCCGAGAAGACCTGTTGGCCGACCTAAAGGACGCCACCGATGAAAACGTTCTAGATCAAGAAGCCTTCAGCATCATTGAAGGCGCCATGCAAGTTGCTGATCAGCAAGTGCGTGATGTTATGATCCCCCGTTCGCAGATGATTGTGGTCGAAGCCGACCAAACCCCGAAAGAGTTTCTACCTATTATCATCTCTTCGGCTCACTCCCGTTTTCCCGTGATTGGCGAAAACCCCGATGATATTCTCGGACTATTGTTGGTGAAAGACCTATTGCCACTCATTCTCGATGAAAACCATCTGGAAAACTTCGATATTCGTCAATATGTGCGTAAAGCGACCTTTATTCCTGAGAGCAAACGCCTTAACGTGCTACTCAAAGAGTTTCGTGCGACCCGTACTCATATGGCCATTGTGGTCGACGAATACGCCGGCGTTTCTGGGGTCATTACTATCGAAGATGTGCTTGAGCAGATTGTCGGGCAGATTGAAGATGAACACGATGTCGAAGATGATGACGGCAATATCAAGCCCTTTGATGATAACGGCTATATCGTTAAAGCCCTGACTCCCATCGAAGACTTTAACGAATTTTTCGATATCGGTATGCCAGATGACGACTTTGACACCATCGGCGGCCTAGTCACGCAAAAATTTGGTCACCTGCCCCGCAAAGATGAGAGCGTTGAAATCGATGCTTTTACCTTTAAGATTCTAAGCGCAGACAACCGTCGAATCCGCCTGCTTCAGGTAATTCGGTCAGAATCGGTCAAACAATAATGACTAACCATACCTCTTTGATATTCTGGCGAGTATTGCTAAGCACTATAGCAGGCGCGCTTGCCCCGCTATCGCTAGCACCATTTGACTACTGGTATCTGGGAGGTGTGTCTGTCGCCTTATTGTTTACACTGCTACATAACTGCTCACCCCGCGTGGGCGGCTGGCTCGGCTGGTGCTACGGTTTAGGCTTCTTCGGCAGTGGTGTGTCTTGGGTGTTTGTCAGTATTCATGAGTATGGCAACGCATCGACACTCTTAGCAGGTTCGATGACGGCTCTGTTTGTCGCCGCACTGGCTATCTTATTCGCCATACAGATATGGCTTTATACCCGACTCTTTCGCAACCTCATTGGTTTCTGCGCCTTATGGATACTATTTGAATGGCTGCGTAGCTGGTTATTCACCGGGTTCCCTTGGCTTTATCTTGGCTATGGCCTCATCGATACACCACTGGCGGTATTTGCACCACTAGGCGGTGTATGGCTGCTTAGCCTCTATGTTGTTTTAACCGCCACGCTACTAATCACCCTCATTAAACGTCTTAAACAGCCCTTACAAGCCGCGACTATTTTAATGGTGCTTGGGTTGCCTTGGATTGCGATAGAACAGAACCAGATCCCTACTCGTTGGACCACCCCCGTCGGCGAACCGCTCAAAGTAATGGTGGTACAAGCCGATATTCCACAACAACTTAAATGGCGTCCGAGTGAACTGGAAACGATTTTACAAACCTATGTCGATCTCAGTCAGGACAGCGATAAGGTTGATCTATTAGTCTGGCCAGAAACAGCGATCCCCAGCTTTTATCGCACGGCTAAAACGATGCTCAGCCCACTCATAAGCTATTTAGAAAACAACGATACCGCACTCATCAGCGGCATCCCCTCGATCTATCGTGACCCAGAAGCACCGAAAGGCCGACGCTACACCAATAGCCTCACACTGTTTGCTGGCGGTAGCGGCAGCTACGATAAGCAGCGCTTAGTGCCGTTTGGTGAATATGTACCACTGGAAAACCAGTTGCGCGGCATTATCGACTTCTTCGACCTACCTATGTCGGAGTTCAGCCTTGGAGCCTCGAATCAGCCGCTGTTAGAAGCCGCTGGCACTCAGATCGCGCCCTTTATCTGTTATGAAATTGCCTATCCAGAATTGGTGAGAGAACAGAGTTTACAAAGTGACCTATTACTCACCGTCAGCAATGATACCTGGTTTGGCCACTCAAGTGCCCCAGCACAACATCTGCAGATCGCCCGTATGAGAGCATTAGAAAACGGCCGCTGGGTGATTCGCTCAACCAATAACGGTATTAGTGCGTTAATCTCCCCCGAGGGTAAGATCGACACAACCATACCGCCCTATGAGCAAGCGGTTATGATCGGCGAGGTTCGCCGTATGCAGGGCCACACTCCCTATCAGGAGTGGGGCATTAAGCCGTTACAGATTGTTATCGGCTTGTTATTACTATTCGGATTATTCACTGCCCCACGGAGCAGACTGGCGCGTAAAGACCTCTGAGCCACACTTAGGGCAGGCTTCCAAACGACTCGTACTGGTATGCACGACGGATTCACCACACGCAACACAGGTGAACGTTCCTGGGGCGGCAATCTCACCAGCAGTATACTGATCATCCCCTTCGGCTAAACGCTGCTGTAATTCGGTGATACCGATTCGCGTTTTATCGGCTAAATCCATCAACTGAGTGGCGATGGTTTGCTCAAGATAATCAAGATCAAAATTCAACCAAGCGGCAATCCCCTCTCCAGTTTCATGGGCGTAATAACCCAGCTGTTTTAAATCGCGTTTGAGGTAGGCGCTTAGTAGGTCCATCTCGTCACGGGTCATATCTTCAGCGGCTAACTCTAACTCGACAGCCTCTTCGATTTTCTCCTGCAAGTAACTCCATGACCAATGTTCTGCAGATTCTAAATCCTGACGTAAACGGTTTAATACCCGATCATATTGCGCGCTACGATCTTTACCACGACTTTCTTTACTTCCCTTGTTACTCATATCACTCTCCAAAGCCGACTTAAAACTATATGTAGCATTACATATATTGTATCCTATGCAACACACTTGAAACTATCCTTTGACCGGCACCCTATAATAGCCGGTTTTTTATCATCAGAGTCAAAATGAACGAACAATATAACCCGCAGCATATTGAGCCTGAAGTCCAGAAACACTGGGTCGACAACGAGAGCTTCAAAGCCACTGAAGACCTGTCAAAAGAGAAGTTCTACTGTCTCTCCATGTTCCCCTACCCGAGTGGTCGGCTACACATGGGACACGTACGTAACTACACGATTGGCGATGTGGTTTCACGTTACCAGCGAATGCAGGGCAAAAATGTCCTACAACCGATGGGATGGGACGCTTTCGGCTTGCCTGCGGAAAATGCGGCTCTGAAAAATAAGGTCCCACCGGCTAGCTGGACCTACGAAAACATCGATTACATGCGCACCCAGCTAAATCTGATGGGTTTCGGCTATGACTGGAGTCGTGAGATTGCCACCTGCCACCCCTCTTATTACCGTTGGGAGCAGTGGTTCTTTACGCGACTGATGAAGAAAGGTCTGGTCTACAAAAAAGACTCTGAGGTTAACTGGGACCCCGTCGACCAGACCGTATTAGCCAATGAACAGGTGATCGATGGTCGCGGCTGGCGTTCCGGCGCACTCGTCGAGCGTAAAAAGATCCCTCAATGGTTCTTGAAGATCACCGATTACGCCGATGAGCTGCTGGATGACCTCGACAAGCTGGATGAATGGCCTGAACAGGTTCGCACCATGCAGCGTAACTGGATTGGCCGCTCTGAAGGGGTCGACCTGAGCTTTCATGTCGACGGTTTTGGCGAACTCGAAGTGTTCACCACCCGTCCTGACACCCTCATGGGCGTGACCTATGTCGCCGTTGCTCCTGGCCACCCTCTGGTGCAACAGGCTATCGCCAATAACCCTGAGTTGGCAGCGTTTGTCGACGAATGCAAAAACATGAAAGTGGCCGAAGCCGACATGGCCACCATGGAGAAAAAAGGCTTTGCTCTCGGCATTGAAGCGACCCACCCGCTTACCGGCCAGAAAGTCCCCGTTTGGACCGCTAATTTCGTCTTGATGGACTACGGCTCAGGCGCTGTTATGTCGGTTCCTGCACACGATCAGCGGGATTACGAATTTGCTAAAAAGTACAACTTGCCAATCAAACAGGTTGTCCGCCCAGCCGATAATCGTGAAATCGATATCGACAAAGAAGCCTTCACCGATAAAGGTGTATTGGTTAACTCTGGTGATTTTGATGATTTAGAGTTCGAAGTCGCCTTTAAAGCGATCTCCTCCGAGCTGCAAAGCAAAGGCAAGGGCAAAACCACCATTAATTATCGCCTACGTGATTGGGGAGTCTCCCGTCAGCGTTATTGGGGTACGCCTATCCCAGTGATCAACTGCGATCGCTGTGGCGCCGTGCCCGTACCTGAAGATCAACTGCCTGTAGTATTGCCTGTTGATGTGACTTTTGACGGTGTTGGCTCACCAATCAAGAAGATGGATAGCTTCAAGAAAACCACCTGTCCTTGCTGTGGTGGTGATGCAGAACGGGAAACCGATACCTTCGACACCTTTATGGAGTCCTCTTGGTATTACGCTCGTTACGCCTGCCGTAATGCCGATACCATGCTAGAACCCGAAGCAGCTAATTACTGGTTGCCGGTAAATCAGTATATTGGTGGTATCGAACACGCTATCCTGCACCTACTTTACTCGCGTTTCTTCCACAAACTGATGCGTGATGAAGGCCTAGTGAACTCTGACGAGCCGATCGAACGCCTGCTGTGTCAAGGCATGGTATTAGCTGACACCTACTACCGCGAAGATGAAAATGGCGGCAAGACCTGGATTTCGCCAACTGAAGTAAAGGTTGAGCGTGACGAAAAAGGCCGTGTTACTCAGGCCGTTCATCTCGCCGATGGCCAACCTGTTGATTCCGCTGGTATGGGCAAGATGTCCAAGTCGAAAAACAACGGTATCGATCCCCAAGTGATGATCGACAAATACGGTGCCGACACCGTTCGTCTGTTTATGATGTTTGCAGCCCCGCCAGAACAATCATTGGAGTGGTCTGATTCCGGTGTCGAGGGTGCTCACCGCTTCCTCCGTCGCCTGTGGAAACTGGTGTTCGATCATCTTCAACTCTCTGGTGAAGTGGTAGCACTGCAGCCGGATAGTCTTAATGATCGCCAAAAAGAGCTGCGCCGCAAAACACATGAAACCATTAAAAAGGTTTCCGATGATATTGAACGTCGCCAAACCTTTAATACCGCCATTGCTGCGGTAATGGAACTCAGCAACGCCATTAGTCGGTTTGTCGATGACAGTGATCAAGGCCGTGCAGTCGTTCGTGAAGCACTCACAGCCGCCGTGCAATTGCTCGCGCCGATTGTGCCACATATTACCCATCAACTATGGGCAGACCTCGGTAATAGCAACAACCTGCTAGAAGCCCCTTGGCCAACCCTTGATGAAGACGCATTGACGCTAGCGAATGTACAGATGGTGGTTCAGGTTAACGGTAAGGTCCGTGGTAAAATCACCCTGCCTGCCGACTCCGAAGAAAGCATCGTACTGCATACCGCGCTCGCCGATGAAGGTGTTCAGCGTCACATGGAGGGTAAAACAATCCGTAAACAGATTGTGGTACCCAATAAACTCGTTAACATCGTGGTAGGTTAAGGAAATAAACATGACAAGCTGCCAAAGCCGGCTATCGGCTACCGTATTCTTTATTGCTTGTTGTCTGCTGCTGTCAGCCTGTGGGTTTCACCTACGTGGCAGCGCAGATATAGCCGAGCCACTACGGCAGCTAACGCTGAAAACGCCAGAACGCTCCCGTAGCCAACTGGCGCCTATTCTTCGTCGACAACTGGAAGCCAACGGCGTCAGCGTCAATCAGGGCGCAGGTTATTTGTTAACCATCGTCTCAGAGAAGCGTAGTCGACGTGAAGCAACCTTGGGAGCCGATGCCGATATTGATGAATACGAACTCACCACTAAAGTGAACTTTATCGTTAGAGATCCACAGGGAGAGATTGTCTTAGAGCGTGATATCGAAGCCGAACGCACCTATGATTACGATACAGATGCCGAGACCGCCAGTAACGCGCAAGAAGCGCAACTGTACACCGAAATGGACCGTCAGCTGGCTAATCAAATTCTGCGCCTCTATACCCATGTAAAACCGACGACCCTGACCCCTTAACTGCAGACATTAGGTCCTATGAAAATAAAACCGGAGCAACTTGCCAGCAAACTTAGCCAGCAACCGGCTCCGGTCTATCTTGTCACCGGGGATGAAACCCTACTAATTGAAGAAAGCTGCGATCTATTACGTCAGCACCTCCACACTATTGGCTTTAGCGAACGGGAAACCCTTCATGTCGAGAGCGGCTTCAAGTGGGAATATCTACTCGAATGCGCTAACGCGCTCTCACTATTCGCCGAACAAAAAATCATTGAACTCCGACTCGGTAGCCAAAAACTCAACAAGCAGTCTAGCGAAATTCTGCGAGAGTACCTGCAACGCCCCGCTGAAGATAATGTGCTACTCATCATTGCGAATAAACTGGATGCCTCTGCCAAGAAGAGCGCCTGGTTCAAAGCAATTGATCAGCAAGGGATTATTGTCGAAATCTGGCCTGTCGATCTGCAACAGTTACCGAACTGGATCAATCAGCGTGCCCAGCAGATCGGCTTGACGCTGGAAAACGATGCGATCCAACTGCTCTGTGAACGCATCGAAGGCAACCTACTCGCCGCTAAACAAGAACTGGACAAACTCAACCTGCTGTACGCCGGCCAGAATGTCACCGTCGATATGGTGATGGACAGCGTTTCAGATAGCTCCCGTTATGATATCTATGGCCTGACTGAAGCCGCGATTCTACAGCAGGTGCCTCGCTGCACTAAAATCATTGAAGTACTGCGCCAAGAAGGCACTGAAGCCTCCGTTGCATTATGGGCCATCGCTCGCGACATTCGCTCCCTGATCGCTCTTCAGAGCGGCCTACACAAGGGCACACCCTTCGACACTCTCTGTCAACGAGAACGAATCTGGGGCAATCGTAAAAATCAGATGCGCAACGCCGCACAGAGGCTCTCTTCAGAAAAACTCAATAGAATGCTTAGCCGCTGCTCCCAAGCCGACGCCCAGATTAAAGGTGAGCCAGGCGATGCTTGGCTAACCCTTACGGGCATTGTCTTGCAACTGGCCGGAATCGAACTATTATTAGGTCAGTAAATAAATGCTATCCCCTGTGTTCCACCTAAAGGGCTACTCATCGATAACTCGCTCTTGCTTTTCTGTCGTCTCTGACGACTTTGTCAACGTCAAAATACTATCGCCTGGAAGCAAGCGTCCTAATAACGGCAGTTTACGTGCTTTTTTAATCCTAAATCCGTGCTTTTGATATAACCCAATCGCTTTAAAATTCTTTTCATAAACATCTAAATCGACATGGCTAATGCCATGATCATGCATATATTTTAACCAATACTCTAACAACTGCGATGCCAATCCTAACTTACGAGCCGAAGGACGGATAAAAAAATGGCTAATATAGCTTTCGGGATAGGTGAATCGAATAGTGACAGCACGATAGATTAAAAAACGAAACAATCCCGATACAGGATTAAACTGACGTGAGAAATCAAGATACCCTAGATTGTAAGGCCCTACTTTAGCAAGATAAAATGAAAGAACCCCGACAACATTTTCACCCTTTTTAATAAGAAAAAACCTTTCCCAATTAAGCTTTTTCCCAAGCAGACTGCGCTGGTCAACCTCTCCTCCCATAAATGGACGAAAACTGCCAATCACTTTAGTGGCAATTTCAAATTCTTCAGCTGTCGGTTGTCGCCCCTCTGGGACCTGATAAATTTTAAACGAATCTAACTCTATTCCCATTAGATCACATCCTCTACAAAGCAATAATTAATGCTTCAACATACTAATACAGAAAATTATAGAACAGAGCCGTTTCTCTTTATGGAGGCCCTTCTCACTACCCAAAAAACTTAATATATTATGTCTAGAGTTACTTGATAAATAGTATTTATAGATTTTTGGATGTACATCCACGATCATAATTTTGTAGAAATGCACTAATAATGGCAACCTAGATAGATGACTTCGGCTAGGAACAATATCGCATTGAGTATAATATACCATAATCGAAAAATTCCTTAGCTCATAACTATTTGCACTACCCCTCCAAGACCAACTCAACCTTGGTTTCATGCATAATATTGTCATCCAGTGGACAGCGGTGGCAGACAGCCTGAAAGAATTCCTCTTTTTCCTCATCACTCAGGTCAGCATCAATCTTCGCTTTAACGGTAATCGTCTGAAAACCTATTCGATCGTCTGTCGGCTTACCTAACAGCCCCGCTGGATTCATCGTACCGGCTACGTCGATATCGATACCACGCATCGTAATACGTTGCTGATTTGCCGCCAAGCGGGCAATACTGCCGATACAGCCCGCTAGTGAAAACAAAAACAACTCCAACGGAGACGGTCCTTTATCGGTACCACCGGCATGAATGGCCTGATCAATAATAACTTTATGACCTCGGATATCAGCATGAACCTGACAATCCGCTTTCATTGACGCTGAAACAGAGATAACTTTATTGGCTGACATAGCAAACACCTTGGACTAATAATAATTAAATAAGAATAATCTAA
Organism: Amphritea atlantica; assembly: GCF_018860855.1. GTDB lineage: Bacteria > Pseudomonadota > Gammaproteobacteria > Pseudomonadales > Balneatricaceae > Amphritea > Amphritea atlantica_A. The sequence goes on along the minus strand of NZ_JAHKQE010000047.1, from coordinate 35,657 downwards.
TATAGCTATTATCACACATCTCTGACGATCAGATGAAGAGCAAAGCGAGTTGTAACCAATTCTTAATTGATATGCGTTAGTAAAACTTCACTTGCTACACAGACAGAAAAAAAACACCTTTCTATCGGCAAACGTAAAACTAATTCACTGGGTATTAGGCATCATCAGCTTCTCTTTCATTGTATTCGACAGTAGCCTGCATTCACCGCTCAAAGCAGTTGCTGATGATATTGTAGGGAGTATTCGCTTAAATCTAACAAGAGAAACGAAACAACTGAAATGAGTATTAGTTTATCGTAGCGGGGACATCTTCGAGACAGTCGCAGCAAAGTACCGTTTGCTAACATCTCACTGGGAGCTTCACCCTTTTTTAGACTTCAAAGGGGAAAACCCACCTATTCAGAAAAAGACAAAAAGAGGTGCTAACAACAGCCCTTAATAAGGCAGGTTATTATGACCCGTCAGCATCATGGGTTGTGGTCTTAGTACCTGACTGCGGATCACACCAACGCCCCTCTTCATCATGATCCAGCGTTTCACGCAGGGTATAACCACGGGTATTCGATGTTTCAAAGAAGATCCGTGACATCATTTCAGCCAACACACCGGTGGTGATAAATTGCAACGAAACCACCAATAGGAATATCCCGACTAAGAATAAGGGACGGCCGCCGATATCTTCACCAAGAAACAGTTTGACGCCAATGAGCCAAGTCATAATCAATGATCCAGCGACTCCCATCGCGAGACCAAGATAACCGAAGAAATGCCCAGGACGCGCTTTAAACTTAAGGAAAAAGAACACCACTAATAGATCAAGAATAACTCTAAAGGTGCGCGACAGACCGTATTTAGACTCCCCAAATTGACGGGCATGATGGTCTACCACCGTTTCACCGATGCGTGAGGGCTTAGTCACCGAGGCAACCCATACCGGAATAAAGCGATGCATTTCACCAAACAAACGCACCTGTTTAATAACGCTGGCACGATACACTTTCAGGCTGCAGCCATAATCATGCAAATTGACGCCAGTGACCTTAGCAATCAATCGGTTGGCTTGGCGGGAGAAAAACTTGCGGGTCGACTCATCTTCCCGCTGCTTTCGCCAGCCCTGCAACATATCGAGGTCGCGCTCTTCCATCTCCACGATCATCCGTTGGATATCAGCGGGATCATTTTGTAGATCGCCATCCATAGTGACAATAATTTCACCACGGGCGGCATCAATACCTGCCTGCATCGCTGCAGTCTGACCAAAGTTACGCTGCAACTCGACAATCCGCAGGTGATCGCCCCACTGTTCCCGAGCTTCCTTTAACCGTCCCACGGTGTTATCTGGACTACCATCATCGACGCAGATCAGCTCCCACTTACCGGAGTAATCACTAAGGCACTCATGCACTCGCTCAACCAGCGGAAATACGGAGTCCTCTTCTTTATACATCGGTACGACGATCGATAATGATTTCATAAACTACCCAGATTCAGGACATAAAATTGTTTTTGGACTCTATCACAAAGCCCTTTTGATATGAAGGTAAAGCCCATGACAGCTAGTCTACAGCTCGTTCGATTGTTGCCTGCAGCGGCTCTTCATGGTGAAAAATCTTCGCCACTAACCAACCCAAACCAAAGGCAATAAATGACATCAATAACAGAAACAGATGCAATTGCACCGCCACTTTTAATAACGCCGTGGTATCGATGGTATAAAACTGACCGGCCAATACAAACGCAGCTTCAAAGGTACCAGACCCCGCCACCCCGTGAATGGGAAGAATAGACGAGAGATCAGCCACCGCAACACTGGTAACAGCCTGTGCCAGCGTCAGCTGTGATAACTGCAATACCACCCCAAGAAACGCCAATAGCTTAGTCAACCAAACGGCATAAGTGGTTATTACAATTGCACCAAAGTGACCGCCACGGGTGGGCAAATCATGGAAAGCCTGCGCTAACGTTGCCAATTTAGCGCTGTTTGAATGGCCCAACAACCAAACCACCAACCGCTTACCTTGATTAAACAGTAACAGACCTACCACCGTCACCAGTGCCAACCCCAATGAGGCCCAAGGGCTGAATTGCCAAAGCGCCAGAATACCAGCCACCGACAGCAGCGCCACCAGATCAAGCAATCGATATAACAGAAGATGAGAAGATGAATTCACCACGCCAATGCCAAAGTATCGTTTGATCAACACGGGGAAAGCCACTTCGCCGGTACGCATCGGCAACAGATTATTGAGCAGGTTATGATTGGTGCTGAGATAAAACATCTGTGGATAACGGCTGGCAGGTAGCGCAAAACTTACTTTAATCCGCAGCGCTCGCAATGCATTACTGGCTAGCGATAACACCACCAACAATGCCAGTGTTGCACCGCTAAATCCCTGCCACGAGGTTAACAGGTTGTACCAGCCGATCTGATACTCGACTACTGCTAGAGTGATGAATAGAATCACCACCGATAGCAGCAGTTTAAGCAGTTGAGCGCGACGCATCAGCTGATTGTTTCACCTTTGGCTTGCAGATCAGCATGGTAGGAGGAGCGCACCAGCGGCCCACTCGCAACCTGAGAGAAGCCCAGCTCTTTAGCCACCTTCGCATATTCATCAAACTCAGCCGGCGTCACATAGCGATCAATCGGCAGATGATCACGGCTAGGCTGTAGATATTGGCCAATGGTCAACATATCCACATCATGGGCGCGCAGATCTTTCAATACGTCAAAGATCTCCTCCTTCGTTTCACCCACACCCACCATCAAGCCAGACTTAGTCCGCACATCGGGGCAGCGCTGCTTATATTTCTGCAGCAGATCGAGTGACCACTGATAATCAGCACCAGGGCGTACTTTACGATATAACCGCGGCACTGTTTCCATGTTGTGATTAAACACATCCGGCGGTGTTTGCTGGAGAATATCTAAGGCGATATCCATCCGACCACGGAAATCTGGCACCAGTGTTTCAACCTGAATAGATGGCACCGCCTTACGAGTTTCAGTGATACAGCGAGCAAAGTGATCGGCACCACCATCACGCAGATCATCTCGGTCTACCGAGGTAATCACCACATAACGCAAACCCATATCGGCGATGGCTTCCGCTAACTCTTTCGGTTCATTTTCCGGTAGTGCTTTAGGGCGACCATGGGCCACATCACAGAATGGACAGCGACGGGTACAGATATCGCCCATAATCATGAACGTTGCCGTACCATGACTGAAACACTCGCCCAAATTGGGACAACTGGCTTCTTCACAGACTGAGGCAAGCTTATGTTTACGCAGCTTATTCTTAATGCCCTGAACTTTAGGCGTGGTTCCCAGAGAGACCCGCAGCCATTCAGGCTTACGCAGAATCTGATCTCGCTCAGTGGGGATAACCTTCACTGGGATACGGGATACTTTTTCAGCCCCCCGCAGTTTTACACCCGCTTCCGCACGTTTTGGCTTATCGTCCGCAGACCCTGCACTTTGCACATTTACGCTATTTTCAGACATCTATACCTTCCAACGAATTAGCATTGGTGCGCTCGTTATATTCGAGTCTTTTCACCAGAATTTCTATAAGTGAATCCTTAACGGATTCTCTGTCGACATCGTCGACTAGGTTTTTCAGCCGAGTCACAGCCATACCGGCATAGCCACAAGGGTTTATCCGGTTAAAAGGTTCGAGATCCATATCTAGATTAAAAGCCAACCCGTGAAACGAACAGCCTTTACGTACCCGCAATCCCAGCGAGCAAATTTTTGCTTCGTTAACATAGACGCCCGGAGCATCGGCCTTCGCATACGCCTCAACACCATAACGAGCCAGCAAATCAACGATGCTAGCCTCCATCCGCGCAACCAGCTCTTTAACGCCAAATTTCTTACGGCGGATATTCAATAAGAGGTAAACCACCAACTGCCCTGGGCCATGGTAAGTTACCTGACCACCGCGGTCGACCTGCACCACAGGGATATCACCGGTGCTTAGCAGATGCTCCTCTTTACCGGCCTGCCCTTGGGTAAACACAGGTTGATGTTCCAGCACCCAGATTTCATCGACCGTCTCCGCCGTACGCGCCGCCGTGAAATCCTGCATGGTTTGCCAGGTCGGCTGATAGTCCACCAGCCCCAAATCACGAATAACAAGCTGTTCAGACAAGGCCATCATATCACCATCGTGACACGGCCCGTCTCTAACAGATCCTCATGCAGTGCTTTCAGTTGCTCATGACCGGTTGCCGTAATTTTCATGCGAATCGATGTAAAGGTGCCTTTGCTGCTCCCCTGCATCTCAACTTTGGTGATATCCAAATCAGGCACATGGATACGCACCACCTCAATCACCACATCTTGAAAATCAGGTCCGTCACGCCCAATCACTTTAATCGGATAATCTGGACAAGGAAACTCAATTTTAGGCGCTTCTTGCTTTGTTTCTTCTGCCATAATTTTCTCTCACGCATTCAGCCATTCATCAGGTTATCTTGATAACGGGTAAACAGCTCGAACATTCTTGCCCATAACGGGCCCTTGTTTCCATCAGCCACCGGCTGACCATCAATTTCAACCACCGGCACCACCGCCCGAGTTGAACTACTCACCCAGACCTCATCAGCCGCCAGTAATCGAGCATAGCTGATATCCGCTTCCTGCATCGCAATACCGCCCTGTCCCGCCAACTCAAGGATCAATTCTCGGGTCGTGCCACCAAGAATTTCAGAGCCTCGCTTAGGTGTGTAGATAACACCTTTTTCCACGAGCATCAGGTTACAGGAAGCGCCTTCAGTCAGCAGACCATCACGCATCATTAATGCTTCTTGCGCGCCTGCCTGCTTGGCCTGCTGCATGACCAAAATATTGGGTAGCAGACCCGTACTCTTAATATCACAACGCCCCCAACGTAGATCATCGGTAACGATTGCCCGAACGCCTGATACCGCATCAGGCCCCGCATTATAAATATCCTTGATAGGATTACAGCAGGCAAACACGGTGGGTATCATGTCGGCATCATAAATATGGCTTCGACGGCCAGTATTACCACGGCTAATCTGAAGGTATACCGATAGATTACCACCGCCATTCAATTCAACTAGGCGGGTAAGAATAGTGTTCCAGTCAAAATCGGCAGTAATCTGTATCGCCCGCAGGCTATATTGTAGTCGCTGTAGATGCTCATCCAGCCGGAAGCTCACCCCTTGGTAAAAGGGAATCACTTCGTAGACACTATCACCAAACAGAAACCCTCGGTCAAAAACCGACACTTTGGCTTGATCTTCGGAGATATAGTCGCCGTTCAGAAATACTATATTCATCTTCGTTTAACGACAGATGCCCGGACTCATTAACTAAGTCCGGGCATCCACGCCTCAAAACCTACGATTAGTTAATCAGGTTATAAAAGAATAACGCGATGGCATCCCAGATACGTTGCAACAAACCCGCTTCGGCAATGCTCTCCAAAGCGACAACCGGCGCTTCAGCAACCACTTTATCTTCCAACATCACTTTTAGGGTACCAAAGCTTTGACCTTTTTCGATCGGCGCTTTAATCACTTTATCCAAGTCTAACACCGCTTGTAGCTGCTCGCCTTCACCCCGTGGGATGGTGATCGCCATCGCATCGGTCAAGCCAACTTTCAACTGATTCTGCTGACCTGCCCACACCTTAGTGGTTTCCAATACCTGACCGGCATCATAAAGCTTATGGGTACGGAAATAACGGAACGAGTAAGCTAACAACTTCTGGCTTTCCTGAGCACGCGCTTCTTCACTGCTGGTTCCCATCACCACGGTGATCAGACGCATTCCATCCCGCTTTGCCGATGCAACTAGGCAATAACCTGCAGCATCGGTATGGCCTGTTTTCAAACCATCTACAGAATCATCCCGCCACAACAACTTATTACGATTAGGTTGGCGGATTTTGTTATAGGTAAAATACTTTTCAGAATAAACCCCATATTGCTCGGGATAGCTTTTAATGATTGCCCGCGCTAGCAAGGCCAAATCAAAAGCTGATGAGTAGTGATCATCGGCCGGTAACCCAGTGGCATTCATGAAGTGGGTATTTTCCATACCTAATAACGCGGCATGCTGATTCATCATATCGGCAAAGGCGGCTTCACTGCCGGCAATATATTCGGCCACAGCCACACTGGCATCATTACCCGACTGAATAATGATCCCTTTCAATAGGTCACTCAATAAAACCTGAGTACCTTCCTGAATAAACATACGTGAACCTGGCGCGCGCCAAGCCTTCACTGAGATAGGTACCAGATCATCCTTACTGACATTACCTTTAGTCAGCTCTCCCTCAAGGATATAGCTAGTCATCATCTTCGTCAGACTCGCTGGCGGAAAACGCTCGTTCTCACGGCTAGCCATGATGACCTTTCCGGTATCCGCATCCATAACAATATAAGCCCGCGCTGCAACCTGTGGAGGAGCTGGGGTAATCTTTGCTGCCTGCACCGGCAGAGAAAAGATACACAGTGTTAACAGAACGAAACGAATTAGAGCCGAACGACAAATAAATTTTCTAATCATAGTGTTATAGATACTTTTTTCGGTTGCAGAAGGTCTAGATACTGCTCAGACCTAAAAACAGACTAAAGGTTCGCGAAGAATTCAGCAGTTACCGATAGCCGATCCATTTAAACGCGTCTAGTCTACCAAATGTGGCTGCAGATAGCCTGCCGCTTCGATTCGAGACACTAATTCAGCTAAATTAGCATTCAACATAACAGGGCCGACTTGGACACGGTATAGCGTGCGGCTCGAGCGTTGCAGTGGCACAATTCGAACCTGATACCCCGGCAACATCGTCTGCAATTGCTGTTGTGCATCGATTGCCGTTGTTTCCAAACCAAAAGCACCCACCTGCAGATAACGAGCACCATCAGACGGCGTCGCCGTTGTTGGCGCCGGCACTGTACTAACAACCGTGGCAGTCGAAGTGCTCCAACGGCTTGGATCAATCGCCTCAACCTCAACATTCGCAGTACCTTGGCCCAGCATATCTAACTTAGACGCGGCGGCATACGAAAGGTCGATAATCCGTCCACCGTGGAATGGCCCTCGGTCATTAACTCTAACAATCACCTTACGGCCATTCTTAAGATTGGTTACCTGAACATAACTCGGCAATGGTAACGCCTTATGTGCTGCGCTCATCGCATACATATTATAGGTTTCACCATTTGACGTTTTATGGCCATGGAACTTCTTGCCATACCAAGAAGCGACACCACGTTCCTTATAGCCATTACCCGATGCCATCACATGATAGGTTTTACCCAGCACGGTATAGGGACTTTTATTTCCTCCTCGGCTTTTAGCTTCAACCCGAGGTACGGCATTCGGCACATTGGACACATCAACATTACTCGAAGGTCCGTAGTCCTGATCCACAGAATAGCGGCTTCCAGAAGAGGAACAACCCGCTAATAGCGCGACCATTGATAGCACTAAAAGATTGTGGATAACTCGACTCATGTTAATTAACCCGCCGTTGCATTATGTTTTTCAGCCACCGCCTGCCCCAACTCATAAACAGCCATGGCGTATAACCGACTATGATTGTAGCGGGTAATGACATAAAAGTTATGTAATCCGAACCAATGCTGAAATTCGCCATCTTTTTCCAACCGCATAAGCGTCGCCTTGCTATCAAGGTTCAGATCTTTGCGGGTACGAATTCCTCGCTCAGCCCACTCAGCTAATGTCAGCTCGGGTTTCAAACCGTTATTAATCCACTCTTCATTGGCCAGTTGCTGCATCACCACATTGGAACGCACCGCTTCACCTTTTTTCCAGCCATGGGCGCTGAAATAATTGGCCACACTACCGATCGCATCAACGGGGTTGTTCCAGATATCTTTCTTACCATCACCATCAAAATCAACCGCGAAACTTCTGAAGCTACTCGGGATAAATTGACCATAGCCCATCGCTCCTGCATAGGAACCTTTTAAGCCGAATGGATCGGCTTTCTCTTCACGTAACAGGTAAAAATACTCTTTCAACTGACCCTGAAAAAACTTACCACGGGGTGGATAATCAAAACCCAGCGTCGATAACGCATCTATGACCCGGTAGCTACCCATATTCCGGCCATAACGGGTTTCAACACCAATAATCGCGACGATAATATGCGCTGGCACACCATATTCTTTCTCTGCCTTATTCAGGGCATCGCTATATTTATTCCAGAACTCAACGCCCTGCTTGATGCGCGCATCCCGCAAAAAGATATTACGATACTCGCCCCAGTTAAGACGTTTTTCAGCCGGACGGGAGATCGCTTTCAGAATACTTTCCTGACGTTCTGCAGACTGTAAAATCGTTCGGACCTGAGACTCGTCAAACCCCTCTTTTGCCATATCCGAGATGAACTGCTGCGCAGCAGGATGATCGCTATATCCATTAGCCGCCACCTGAGTTCCCCATACCAACCCAGTACAGAGCGCAACTCCAGCTAGCAAGCCTGAAAATTTAGTTCTGAACATATCACCCCACCTTAAATTAACCATCGTCATGATGGCATTGCTAAATTATTGTATCGCTATCAACAGCGCTCTCAGCAGTATCCTGACTTTATCACAGAGTCACAACAACAAAACCGCTGAGTTACTATCTTTCCTCATACCCGATTAATGAGTAATCATCTGCCGGTGCGCCTGCACCGACATCAACAATCCAAAACCGGCCATCAATGTCACAATAGAGGTACCACCATAACTAACCAGCGGTAGCGGCACCCCCACCACGGGCAAAATGCCCGTCACCATACCGATATTCACAAACACATAGACAAAAAAGGTTAACGTGACACTGCCAGCCACCAGCCGACCAAAACTATCTTGGGCCTTAACAGCAATCACGAGCCCTCGACTAATAATCAACAGGTAAATCAGCAGTAGCACCAAAATACCGATCATACCAAGCTCTTCCCCCAAAACCGCGATAATAAAATCGGTATGGCTTTCAGGTAAAAAATCTAGCTGCGACTGAGTGCCCAACATCCAGCCTTTACCCTCAATACCACCAGACCCGATAGCAGCTTTCGACTGAATAATATTCCAGCCAGCCCCCAAGGGATCACTCTCGGGATCAAGAAAAGTCAGAACCCGCTGCTTTTGATAATCTTTCATCACCATCCACAGCCCTGGCAATCCTGCAGCGGCGACCATTAATGCACCAAAGATATAACGCCAATAAATACCCGACAGTAGTAACACAAAGATTCCAGAGGCGGCTATCAGCAACGATGTGCCCAAGTCGGGTTGCTTCATGATCAACACCACTGGCAAGAAAATCAGTATCAGCGAAATCACAATATGCCGAAAACTAGGTGGTAATGGCCGATTCGCCAAATAGCAGGCTACCATCAAAGGTAGTACTAATTTAACAACCTCTGCCGGCTGAAAGCGGAACCCAGGTAGCGCGATCCATCGCTGCGCCCCTTTAGCACCAACCCCCACCAGTAATACCGCCAACAGCAAGCCGAGACTCACCACATACATCGCCGGAGCCCAGCGAGCAAACAGCTGCGGCCTCATCTGAGCAAAAACCGTCATAATAAACAGCCCAGCGCCCATGCGAATCGCCTGTCGAATCACATAGTCCATATCGCCACCTGATGCACTGTAAAGCACCAATAAACCGTAACCACACAGAATCAAAATCAACAGCAGCAATATGCCATCTAAGCGAGTATATGACCAAAAACCTCGACGTCTCGCTAGGTGAGGATGAGCATCCGGCATTGTTCGTTGAAAATCAGCCATCGGTTGCAACTCCCGTCATTTCGGTCTCGCCCGCATCCTGTTTTTTCAGGGCCATAAAGGCATTAATCACTTCTCGTGCTAACGGTGCTGCGGTGCTCGAACCACCACCCCCATTTTCAACAATCACCGAAACGGCAATCTCTGGCTGATCCGCCGGTGCAAACGCTAGAAACAACGCATGATCTCGGTGACGCTCGGCTAAACTCTCAGCATCGTAGACAGCATCCTGCTTAATCCCGACCACCTGGGCGGTACCCGTTTTACCCGCTATTTGAAAATCCAATCCATGACCGACTTTACGGGCGGTACCACGAGGGCCATGCACCACCGCCACCATGGCATCGATAATCCGCTGCCAATACTGTTCATTTTTTAACTCAATATTGGGTAACACTGCACTAGTGCCCTCAAGACCACTAATCTCCACCACGCTACCATCAATCACTTTGGGGTCGCGTTTTTGGTTGTGAGTCATCACCCCTTTAAGCATTCGCGGCTGTTTCCACACACCACGATTTGCCATCACCGCCGCGGCTGTCGCCAACTGTAATGGTGTTGTCAGCATCCAGCCTTGGCCAATACTCAGGTTAAGCGTATCCCCAGAAAACCATGACCCTCGGCCAGTGCTACGCTTCCAAGCTTTAGAGGGCAGAATACCGGGTAATGCCTCAGGCAGATCAAGACTGGTCACCTGACCAAAACCAAACCGACCAAGATAATCCGATATAATGTCCACTCCCGTACGGTTGGCAACATCATAGAACCACACATCACAGGATTGATAGATCGCCATATCTAACCCCACCGTGCCATGCCCGCCACGTTTCCAATCTCGGTAGCGACGGCCACCATGGGTCAAAGTGTAAAACCCAGGATCATATACGGTATGGGAAGGACTGACGGCACCACTATCGATCACGCCTAACGCAACCATGGGTTTGATCGTAGAACCGGGAGGGTACTGTCCCCGTAGCGCCCGATTGAACAGCGGCAGGTCTGGGGATTCCCGCAGTGCTTTATAAGCTTTCGTACTGATGCCGGTAACAAACAGGTTCGGGTCATAACCGGGATTACTCACCAACGCCAGAATCCCACCGGTTTTAGGGTCTATTGCCACAATGGACGCCCGGCGCCCTTCTACCAGCTTTTCGGCCGCCTGCTGCAAACGTATATCGAGATGCAAAACGATATCTTTACCCGGCACCGGATCGGTCTGCTCAAGCACCCGCATTACTCGTCCGCGGGCATTGGTCTCAACCTTGTGATAACCCACTTGGCCATGCAAAAGTGGCTCATAAAAACGTTCTATCCCCAGCTTACCGATATAGTGAGTGCCACTATAATTTTTCGCATCGACTCGCTGCAGCTCTTTCTCATTGATACGCCCAACGTAACCCAGTGCATGCACTAGACTCGCGCCAAAGGGGTAATAACGAATCAAATCAGCCTCTACCTGAACCCCCGGCAACCGCTGATAATTAACCGCAATTCGCGCGATCTCATCATCCGTTAGCCGAAAGCGCAAAGGCACGGTTTCATAGGGGCGCCGACGCTGCTTCAAACGTTTACGGAAGGACTTCAACTCTCTTTCCGTGATAGGAATAAGGCGCTGCAGTTCCGTCAGCGTGGCCTCAAGATCACCCATCTTCTCTTTCAGCAGCGTCACACTGTAGCTTGGGCGATTATCAGCGAGCAAGGTACCATTACGGTCGTAGATCAACCCCCGGGTCGGGGCGACCGGCTGTAGCTGAATACGATTATCATCGGACACCGCCGCTAACTGATCATGCTGAACAACCTGCAAGAAATAGAGTCGTCCGATCAAAACACCCAGCAACAAAAGAACCACCATGAAGGCAATCACTGACCGTGCTAAAAAGACCCGTCCCTCTTTGGTATGATCTTTCAGGCTATCAAAGGCTGACATCTAAGCAATTCTTCACAGGTTGGTTTTCACGGATAGGTCGTTGGCGATTATTTATGATAGGGATGGCCTTGCAAAATACTCCACGCCCGATATAACTGCTCGGCAAGGAGGATACGTACCAGAGGATGCGGCAGAGTCAGTCCCGACAGGGACCATTTCTGATCAGCCAACGCAACACACTCAGGAGCGAGCCCGTCAGGACCGCCAACGAGCAAACTGACATTGCGGCCAGACATCTGCCATTGCTCGGCCTGTTCGGCTAACTGCTCGGTACTCCAGTTACGACCGCCGACTTCCAGAGCAATGACCTGATCACCTTTTGGAATCGCCGCTAGCATCAATTCACCTTCTTGACGTTTGGCACGGGCCAGATCAGCCCCTTTACCTCGATGCCCCAAAGGGATCTCGATGATATCAAGGGCAAACTCGTTCGGTAGGCGTTTCTGGTACTCATTAACCCCTTCGATAACCCAGCTAGGCATTTTGGTGCCTACGGCAATAAGGCGTATTTTCATACTAAGATCGGTGTCCTTCTATCTGATGGAGATAACAACTCAGCGCTAACTAAACGGTTTCCGGTTCAGTAACGCTATCAAAACCCCACAGTTTTTCTAAATCATAGAAGCTACGCGCATCTGGCATCATGACGTGAACCACTAGGTCGCCTAAATCCACTAAGACCCAATCACCTGTATCTACACCTTCAATACCCAACGGCATAACACCCTGACGCTTCATCTCTTCCTGTACATGTTGTCCTATAGACATCACATGTCGCTTAGAGGTTCCGCTGGCAATCACCATCCGGTCAGTCACTGTTGATTTATTGGTGACATCAATCTCGACAATATCCCGTGCTTTCATATCATCAAGGGCTTCACGTACAGCGACGATCATCTGATCCATTTCCATTAGTAATTATTTACCTTCAGTTGGTTGCTCATAATTATAGAGCTTGTTTTGTTTTATATAGTCCCACACCGCATCCGGTATGAGGTAGCGAGGCGAGTGTCCAGCACTGATCAACGCTCTAATCTGTGTCGCAGAAATACCCAGCGGCGTCAGTTCACGAAAAATCACATGACCTGCCGGAAATTGCAGCATAGTATCAATATCGTCAATTTCATGTTTTTTGCTGATCTGTTTCATCTGATCGCAAGGCTCATAAATCCACCCTGGACGTTTGACCACCACAATATGGCAAAGATTCAGAAGTTCTTGCCACCGATCCCATTGTGGCAGAGAAAGGTATGCATCCATACCCAGTATCATACAGATAGGCAGATTTTCACCCAGTTCACGGCGAAAAGACTCCAACGTTAATACCGTATAGGAAGCTTCGGCAGAGACAACCTCTCGATCATCCGCTACCAAGGCGCGCTCATCGGCAACCGCTAAGCGCACCATATCTAAACGTTGCTGACCACTGCGCTCCGGTTGTTTACGATGCACTGGCGCTTTAGACGGCATCAAAGCGACTTGTTCGACACCCAGCCACTGTTGAATTTCCAGCGCGGTGCGCAGGTGACCATTATGGATAGGATCGAAGGTCCCACCCATAAAAACCTTAGCCAATTGGCTCATCACGTATTATTGACGGACATGACCATCACCAAGTACCACATATTTTTGCGAGGTTAAACCTTCCAGACCCACCGGTCCTCGGGCGTGTATTTTATCTGTTGAAATACCCACCTCGGCACCCAAGCCATACTCAAAGCCATCAGCAAAACGGGTAGAGGCGTTAACCATCACTGAACTGGAGTCCACTTCCCGCAAGAAGCGCCGTGAACGCGTGTAGTTCTCAGTGATAATCGAGTCCGTATGATGAGAACCATAGCGGTTAATGTGCTCAATCGCTTCATCCATATCATCAACCAGTTTAATCGACAGAACAGGCCCTAAGTACTCGGTTTCCCAATCGATTTCGGTGGCTTCCTTAATATCGGGCAACAACAAACGGGTTTTCTCGCAACCACGCAGCTCAACGCCTAGTGACTGATACTGTCCCGCCAATTCTGGCAGAATATCTTCAGCGCGTTCGCTATGCACCAGCAAGGTTTCCATGGTATTGCAGGTGCCGTAACGATGCGTTTTAGCATTAATCGCCACGTTGATCGCCTTGGATTTATCGGCATCCACGTCAATATAGACATGACAGATACCATCCAAATGCTTAATCACCATCACCTTCGCATCACGACTTACTCGTTCGATTAGGCTTTTCCCACCACGAGGCACAATCACATCGACATATTCAGGCATAGTGATCAGCTCACCCACGGCCTCTCGATCGGTTGTTTTCACTACCTGCACGGTATTTTCCGGCAGCCCAGCGGCCTTAAGTCCAGTTTGAATACATTCCGCCACCGCGGTATTACTGTGAATCGCCTCAGAACCACCGCGCAAAATAGTGGCATTACCCGATTTCAGACACAGGCTCGCCGCTTCAACCGTCACATTAGGGCGGGACTCATAAATAATACCGACCACCCCAAGAGGCACTCGCATTTTACCCACTTGAATCCCACTGGGTTGATAGTTCATATCAGTAATCGCACCGATCGGATCGGGTAGAGCAGCCACCTGACGCAAACCTTCAATCATGGTATCAATCTGAGACTGCTTTAGTTCCAGACGATCCAGCATGGCATCATCAAGGCCATTCACACGACCCTGCTCTAGGTCTTTAGCATTCGCCGCCACCAACTGGTCACGGGATGCATCAATCGCATCCGCCATTGCCAGTAAAGCACGGTTCTTTATTCCGGTATCTGCTTTCGCTATCGCTCGTGAAGCAACACGCGCCTGCTGACCCAGTTCTGCCATATACTCTTTAACGTTCATAACCTTCCTTCTCCGTCGAGACCGCGCATTATAACCTGCCCGACAGCAGGGGTCATCGACAGAGAAAGCAAAACAGCAAAAAACCCGTTTTTGCGGGGTAACTTAGCTGCTATTATCTGCAGGCTCTACTGTGCCGGAATATTTACTGTCGGAATATGGCTAAACCGCAACGATCTTTAATCACTTTGCATCAGCGCACTTGGCTGATGCTGACAATCGCCGCTATTTTATTGGCAGGCTTACTGCTGTCTGGCATTTACCTATCAGTGGTCGCAGGAAAAATCGCCCAACAGCAGACCCGACAACAGGGAACACTCCTAGGCCAACAGACCGTTACACTGATCAAACCCGCACTCATGGCCGGCGATTCGGTGAGCCTTAACTTCATTCTCAATCAACTCGTACAACAGCCCAGCGTTGACGCCATTATTCTCACTGATCCTAAAGACCGATTACTAGGACGGGCCGGCGATGTTAAGCATGATAATTTAATACATCAAGAAATTTTGATCCGGCAGCAAAAAGAAACACTCGCTATTCTTGAACTTCGCCTCAATCCCGCATCAAACAAAGCCAACCTCAACGCCATTCTGATACAGGCTGCGATCTTAGCGCTGATCACCGCCATTTTAGCCCTGCTCGGCTGCTGGTTTTTCCTGACTCGCCATACCTCATTCGGCTTACAAGACAGCTCAACAACAGCAGCTCCTTTAGAAAATACCGAGCTAAGCTTAGCCGAGGCCACGCCACTGAATGAAGAGATCGACACGGCAAGCGGTGATAATGAGCAGCTGGTCGATCTACTAAGACCCGCCGATGATGCCCCTCATATGCCAGATTTCGCCCCTTTTTCTGATCATAAAGAGAGCCCACCGGACGA
Source organism: Amphritea atlantica (assembly GCF_018860855.1). Lineage (GTDB taxonomy): Bacteria > Pseudomonadota > Gammaproteobacteria > Pseudomonadales > Balneatricaceae > Amphritea > Amphritea atlantica_A. Next base: position 20,211 of record NZ_JAHKQE010000047.1, on the reverse strand, counting down.
ACCTTCCTTAGAGCTCACGCTGATCGAAGAGGTCGATTTAGAAGTAGAAGCGCCACGCGCCAAACCTCTCAATCCATTATTTGCAAACAATAAACACGAAGTTCAACTCGATCTATATGCTTTTGAACAGGAACTAGAGTTAATCGTCTCCGCCGACGAAGCGGGCTATCTACTCTACCTCGATCTATCGTCCGGCCACGCTGACAACTTACTCAGTGAAGAGCTACAAGAACTACAGGCATACTATTATCGAATGCTCGATATGGTGGTGACTATCTATCAGGGCGAAGCAACACGCCTCGATAACGGCGACCTACAACTAGCCTTTCTTAAACCCCATAAAGATGATTCCCACGGCATCAACGCCATCTGCGCCAGCCAATTATTTAATCGCCTCTATAAGCTATTTAATCAGCAACGCATTCGCAGCTTACAACCCGTACTCAATTTACATATGGCGTTAGTGCGGGGCCATTATCAAAAATTAGCCCGCATGCAAGAAGAAGCACGCTACCTAACCCACAGCACCGATAGTAACGAACTGATCACTCACACCACCCTAAGTGAAGCACCCGATCTAAAAGTCAGTTTATTAGCTGGGGCCAACATTGTGCGTGCCGAAGAAGATAAAGTACTGATTAAATCCGTTAATGAAAACTACCAAAAATTACTGGATAAACAGGCACGCCATCTGCTGAGCAAGCTATTCCCGGCAAGCTAATCGATATTGATCACATCTGTATCGCCAGAGCAATACAGTTTACTCGAAATTTAGCTTTTTCTTGTATCTGTACTGCTTGATGTACCCTCCCTATACTCAGCTTTCGTCATCACCGTCAGATTTAGCCTAAGGTAACACCATGTTAAACGATCTCATTATTCTCTTTATTGCGGGCTTTCTCGGCGGCATCTTAAATTCAATTGCTGGCGGCGGCAGCTTTATCACCTTTCCCGCGCTGCTATTTGCCGGCGTACCACCGATCAGCGCCAACGCCACCAACACCTTCGCTTCATGTTCTGGCTATATGAGTGGCACCTGGGCCTTTCGTAAAGACCTGGCAGAGATCAAAGAGCAGCTACCACGCTTTATTCTCATCAGCCTGCTCGGCGGCATTAGCGGCGCTTGGCTGTTATTACAAACACCGGAAGCCTCATTCGAAATGGCAGTGCCTTGGCTGCTGCTGTTTGCCACCTTGCTGTTTATCTTTGGCGGCCAGCTCAACCGCAGTCTCAAAAAGCTCAGCACCAAACACCGCCACGCCTCTTCGACCGGTGCCGCGCTGCTGATCATGCTGTTATTTGGTGTCTGTTTATATGGCGGTTTTTTTAATGCAGGCCTTGGCATTATCTCACTGAGCTATCTCGCTCTCGCTGGACACACCGATATCAATCGAATGAATGGATTAAAACTGCTGATATCAACCTTCGTCTCACTGATTGCCATCATCTTATTTGCCTATGATGGTGTCATTGCCTGGTATGAAGGCTCTATTGTACTGGTCGGCACTGTGCTTGGCGGCTATATGGCTGCCCACCTATCTCGCCGACTGCCACAACAACTGGTGCGCAACTTCGTTATCATCGCCAGCATTGGTATCACCCTATACTTTTTCTATGATGTCTATCTGGTCAAACCGGCCTTAGAGGGCTAGCATAACGCTAAACAATAAGGGTCCAAAAAGACCAGGCATTCGACCATGGAAATGATAACGCTGCTGCTGTTTATACCCACCTGCTTTGCATTGAATATGTCACCTGGGCCTAATAACCTACTGGCGATGAGTAACGCAAAACGCTATGGCTTTCGCAGTGCCGTTATCGCCGGTGCAGGCCGCTTACTCGCTTTCTGCGGCATGATTTCCCTCGCCGCGACCGGGTTAGCGGTGGTGCTACTGGCCTCGGAAAAAGTATTTATTGCCGTTAAGATTGCCGGGGCCTGCTATCTGTTCTGGCTAGCCTTTAAGCTCTGGCAAGCCGACACAAGCCAATCGAACGAACTACCCAACAGCACAAAAAAAACGCTACTCGGTTTAGCCCAGCAAGAGTTTTTGCTGGCGGCCGGCAATCCTAAAGCGATACTGTTCTTTACCGCCTTTTTGCCACAATTCGCCAACCCAGCGGCGCCTGCAGGCCCACAGTTCTTCCAGCTTGGCATCACCTTTCTGATACTGGAATCCATCGCAATCACCTCCTATGCTCTGTTCGGCATCTATCTGCGCCAGTGGTTTGCTCAACCCCACAAAAGACGCTGGTTTAATCGTAGCTGCGCCACCCTACTTGGCAGCGCAGGCATCGGCTTGTTAGCCAGCCGCCAACACTGAGACAACCCTGTTAGAACGCCAAGATATAGCCTTTCGCCTAGCTCGACGGGGCCTTCAATACCTACAGAACACCTGCACATTAGTAATATAAAGCACGAGAGACTCTTAAGATGAACCTGATTAATAGACTAGCGGGGAATTCATGAAGAGGGATAACGAGGCTAAGCCAAGCTTATACTCAGTCACTACGCCAATTACGCGATAACAACAGAGACTCTAGCTGAAACAGTTCGATGGGGAAACAACAAGCACTGAGGGGTTTTACAAACAATACTGATGCTTGGCAGCACAGTAAAAAATCAAAAAAAAGGAGCGCATCAGCGCTCCTTTTTTATCAGCTTAGAAGTTTTACTTCTTAGCTGCCATCTGTGCCTTGATCAGGTCACCGATAGTAGTAGGTCCAGCCGTTTCAACCGGTGCATCAGCAACCGCTTTGATTGCCGCTTTCTCATCAGCCTGATCTTTCGCTTTAATAGACAGAGTGATTGAACGGTTACGACGATCCAAGTTAACGATCTTCGCTTCAACTTCTTCGCCTACTTTCAGGACAGTAGAAGCATCTTCGATGCGATCGATGCTGATGTCAGACACTTTCAGGTAACCTTCGATGCCTTCAGCCAGCTCGATGTTAGCGCCTTTAGCGTCTACAGACTTAACAATACCTTTAACGATAGTGTTTTTGTCGTTGGCAGCAGCGTACTCAGAGAAAGGATCGCTTTCCAGTTGCTTGATACCCAGAGAGATACGCTCTTTCTCAGCATCAATAGACAGGATAACGGCTTCAACTTCTTCGCCTTTCTTGTATTCGCGCAGTGCAGTTTCACTGTCGGCATCCCAAGAGATGTCAGACATGTGAACCAGACCGTCAAGATCATTTTCCAGACCAACGAAGATACCGAAGTCTGTAATAGTCTTGATAGTACCAGTCACTTTATCGCCAGCAGCGAACTGCTCAGCAAAAGTAGACCATGGGTTAGGGATGCACTGTTTCATACCTAGAGAGATACGACGACGCTTCTCATCAACATCCAGAACCATCACTTCAACTTCGTCGTTCACTTGAACAACTTTAGAAGGGTGGATGTTTTTGTTTGTCCAAGACATTTCAGAAACGTGGATCAAACCTTCAACGCCATCTTCGATAGAAGCGAAGCAACCGTAGTCAGTCAGGTTAGTCACACGTGCAGGAACTTTAGTTCCAGCAGGGAAACGAGCCAGGATAGAAGACCAAGGATCTTCGTTCAGCTGTTTCAGGCCTAGAGACAGACGGTTAGTTTCTTTATCAAACTTGATGATTTGAACAGTAATCTCATCACCCGGAGTCAGCATATCGCTAGGGTGAGAAATACGTTTCCAAGCCATGTCAGTGATGTGCAGCAGGCCGTCAACACCGCCCAGATCTACGAATGCACCGTAGTTGGTCAGGTTCTTAACGTAACCCTTAACTTGCTGACCTTCTTCCAGAGTAGCCAGCAGCTCATCACGTTGAGCGCTGTTAGCTTCTTGAAGAACAGCACGACGAGATACAACGATGTTGTCGCGCTTCTGATCCAGCTTGATCAGTTTAAATTCCAGCTCTTGACCCATCAGGTGGTCAACGTTTTTAACTGGACGAACATCTACCAGTGAACCTGGCAGGAAGCCGTTGATCTTGTTAACGGTAACGGTGAAGCCACCTTTAACAGTACCACTGATGAAACCTTTAACCGTTTCTTCAGCTTCGAATGCAGTTTCCAGAACGCCCCAAGACTCAGCGCGTTTAGCTTTTTCACGAGACAGACGTGTTTCACCGGAACCATCTTCAACGCTTTCCAGTGTAACCTTAACCATGTCACCCACTTGAACTTCAAGTTCTTGGGCATCATTAAGGAACTGGCTGCGGGCAATAACAGCCTCAGATTTCAGGCCAGCATTTACGGTAACCCAGTCACTATCGATGTCGATAACTTCACCCATAACGAGGGTGCCTGGCACCATAGCAACGAGTTCAAGGGATTCTTCAAATAAGTCAGCAAAGCTTTCGGTCATGCTTTTTCCTATACAGCAAATCCGTAGGTAGACAGGATTCGCAGGGGGTCAACCTGTATTGTCAGTTGATACAGGGCAGTTTAATTATCTTGTTAGGTTGCACAGACTGACTAAAAAACAACCAAACAAGAGAGGTAGGGGCGGTATTTTACAGAAAACTGTCTCGATTTGAAAGTAAATGAGTAAAGTCAGTTGTATTTTAACCCGCTACTGGGCCGAAACCCTCTTAACAGGGGCCCATAACGAAAAAAGAGCGATCCAAGATCACTCTTTTTCTGTCACTTAAGCAACTCGGCTAAAAGTAAACAGCGAACAGCGTTACTCGGATTCCGACGAAGCGCCATCCGCGGAGACCTTAGCAATCACTTCGAGTGAATCAACTCGCTGATAACCCCGCGGCAGTTTATTACCCCGGCGACCACGTTCACCACGGTAATGCTCCAAATCAGACGGCTTCATTTTCAGATGCTGACGGCCAGAATTAACCTGTAGGGTATCCTGCTCAGACAGGGTCACCATCGCGATCAGCAACTCCTCCCTCGTGGCGGCTCTGGCGGACGGGATATTGATAATTTTATTACCTTTACCACGACCTAACTCAGGCAGGTCTTTTACTGGGAACACCAGCATCCGCCCTTCATTCGTCACTGCCACCAACAGATCACTATCTTTGTTGGTCAAGGCCATCGGCGGCATCCCCTTCGCACCTTTTGGCAAGGTCAGCGCGGCTTTACCGGTACGGGTTTTACTGGTCATATCGGCAATTTTAGTCACGAAGCCATAACCTGCATCCGAGGCTAGCAGCACCGCATCATCATCCTTACCCGCAATCGCGCCGTCAATGGTGGCACCTTTCGGTAAGGTTAGTTTTCCGGTCACCGGCTCGCCCTGGCCTCGTGCAGATGGCAGCGTATGCGCTTCCAACGAATAGGCCCGCCCCGTACTATCGAGCAAAATGATCGGCTGGTTCATTCGCCCAAAACAGGCTAGCTTAAAGCCATCACCGGATTTATAGCTTAACCCTTCAGGATCGATATCATGCCCTTTCGCAGAACGAATCCAGCCCTGCTTAGAAATCACAGCGGTAATCGGATCCGCCGTCAGCAGCGCTTTTTCATCCATCACCTTGGCTTCTTCACGGGCCACGATCGGAGAACGACGATCATCGCCATACTCTTTCGCATCGGCCTTCAATTCGTCGCGAATCAGCTTACGCATGAGTTTTTCAGAGCCTAGAATCTCTTCTAGGTAGTTACGCTCTTCGGTGAGTTCATCAATCTCGCCGCGAATCTTAATCTCTTCCAGCTTAGCCAACTGACGCAGTCTGATCTCTAAAATAGCCTCAGCCTGAGTCGCTGTAATACCGAAGCGCTCAATCATCACCAGCTTAGGCTTCTCTTCGGTACGGATAATCTCAATCACTTCATCGATATTGAGATAGGCCACCATTAAGCCTTCGAGAATATGTAACCGAGCTAGCACTTTATCCAAGCGGAACTGCAGGCGGCGGCGCACGGTTTCAGTACGATAAACCAGCCACTCGGTAAGAATTTCCTTAAGGTTTTTCACCTTCGGGCGACCGTCGATACCGATCATATTCATATTGACGCGGTAGGTACGCTCTAGGTCAGTACTAGCAAACAGGTGCGCCATCAACTGCTCAACATCGATGCGATTTGAGCGAGGTACAATCACCAAACGGGTTGGATTTTCATGATCCGACTCATCTCGCAAATCAGATACCATGGGCAGTTTTTTCTGCTGCATCTGCTGGGCGATCTGCTCCAAGACTTTCGCCCCAGACACCTGATAAGGCAGCGCGGTAATGACAATGTCGCCCTGCTCACGGCTGTAAACTGCCCGTGCTCTGAGACTGCCTTTACCGGTCTCATACATCTTCTGCAGTTCTTTACGCGGAGTAATCAGCTCTGCATCCGTGGGCATATCCGGGCCGGGGATAATCTCGCATAACTCATCGACGCTCATGCTCGGCTTAGACAGCAGCTTAATACAGGCTTGCGTGACTTCCCGTAGATTATGAGGCGGAATATCGGTTGCCATACCCACCGCGATACCGGTGGTACCGTTTAACAGAATATTCGGCAGCCGAGCCGGCAAGGTGAGTGGCTCATCAATGGTGCCATCAAAGTTTGGCCCCCATTCGACGGTACCCTGTGCTACCTCTTTGAGTAACACCTCGGCATATTTCGCCAGTTTAGACTCGGTGTAACGCATCGCTGCAAAGGACTTCGGATCATCCGGCGAGCCCCAGTTACCCTGACCATCGATCAGTGGGTAACGATAAGAGAATGGCTGCGCCATCAACACCATCGCTTCATAGCAGGCGCTATCACCGTGAGGATGGAATTTACCTAGCACATCACCCACGGTACGAGCTGACTTTTTGTACTTAGCGGTTGATTTCAACCCGAGTTCAGACATTGCATAAACAATGCGTCGTTGCACCGGTTTCAGGCCGTCGCCGATATTTGGCAGCGCCCGATCAAGGATGACGTACATGGAATAATCCAGATACGCCTTCTCGGTATATTCTTTCAGTGACAGGCGTTCAATGCCTTCATCAATATGTACTGTTCCGCTCATCTTTTATCCCGGCGCTCATCAAACTCAACTATTGCTTCAGCGTACTTATCAATATAACTGCGAGGTCGTTAAACCCCAGGGTTATACGTCTGCCAGATTACCTTTACTTTCCAGCCACTCTTTACGATCAGGGGAACGTTTCTTCGCCAGCAACATATCCATCACTTCATTAGTGCCATCACCCGGTTCGATGGTCAGTTGAACCAAACGACGGGTATCACGGGACATGGTGGTTTCACGCAGTTGCAATGGGTTCATCTCACCCAAACCCTTGAAGCGCTGCACACCGATTTTGGCATTTTTGCGCTCCTTCTTAATCCGTTCAACAATACTGTCTTTCTCATTATCATCGAGGGCATAGAAGACATCCTTGGCCACATCGATACGATACAGTGGCGGCATCGCCACATAGACATGACCGGCGGCCACCAGCGGCTTGAAGTGACGCACAAACAACGCACACAATAGCGTGGCTATATGCAGTCCATCAGAGTCCGCATCGGCAAGGATACAGATTTTGCCATAACGCAAACCGTCGAAATTATCGGTGCCTGGCTCTACACCAATGGCGATGGAGATATGATTTACCTCCTGAGACGCCAACACATCGTTATGATCGACTTCCCAAGTATTAAGGATCTTACCCCGTAGTGGCATCACCGCTTGGTATTCACGATCCCGCGCTTGCTTGGCAGAACCACCTGCCGAATCCCCTTCCACTAAGAAGAGTTCCCCTTGCATCGCATCGTTGCCGGTACAGTCGGCCAGCTTACCCGGCAGCGCAGGCCCCGAGGTTACTTTCTTACGGATGACTTTCTTATTCGAACGTAACCGTTTCTGCGCATTACTGATCACTAGTTCAGCGATCTTTTCACCGTCTTCGACATGACGGTTAAGCCACAGGCTGAAGGCGTCCTTCACCGCACCAGATACAAACGATGCGATTTCGCGCGACGACAGACGCTCTTTGGTCTGTCCAGAAAACTGTGGATCCTGCATTTTCACCGAGAGGATATAGCAACAACGCTCCCAAATATCTTCGGCAGAGATCTTAACGCCACGGGGCAATAAGTTACGGAATTCACAAAACTCCCGCATCGCTTCCAGCAGCCCGGTACGCAAGCCGTTCACATGGGTGCCGCCCTGCGCCGTCGGAATCAAGTTGACGTAACTCTCACCGGTCAGTTCACCACCTTCCGGCAGCCACTGAAGTGCCACATCTAAGCCGTCGCGTTCGCCTTGAAAAGACACCGTAAACGGCTCTTCCGGCAGTGTTTCAAATACTTGAGTGGTGCCTTTAAGATAATCCACCAAACCATCTTCGTAATACCATTCATCTTTTTCTTTGGTGCTGCCCGAAGCGTCGGTAAAGGTCACCCGCAAACCAGAACAGAGTACCGCTTTCGCGCGTAGCATATGCCGCAGTTTAGTCAGATGATATTTAGGCGTATCAAAATATTTTGGATCGGCTAAAAAGCGAACTTCAGTACCGGTATTACGCTGACCACAACTATCGATAATTTCAAGATCAGATACTTTTTCGCCGTCGGCATAGGTCATGCGATAAACATTACCGCCCCGACGAATGGTGACTTCTAACAGCTTCGATAGGGCATTGACCACCGAGACCCCCACGCCGTGCAAACCACCGGAGTAGTTGTAGTTTTCATTGGAAAACTTACCCCCAGCATGCAGCCGAGTCAGAATCAGCTCAACACCGCTAACACCCTCTTCAGGATGGATATCCACTGGCATGCCCCGACCATTATCTTTAACACTAATAGCGCCATCTTTATGCAGGGTAACATCCATCTGGGTCGCATGACCGGCCAGTGCTTCATCCACACTGTTATCGATCACTTCCTGAGCCAGATGGTTAGGCCGATCGGTCTCGGTATACATACCAGGACGACGACGCACCGGGTCCAGCCCGCTCAGTACCTCAATTGCATCAGAGTTATAGGTATTACTCATCGGAAGTTTCAGTCCTTATTTGCCCAGCGGTCAGATCAGTGATCGCTGGCAACTCAATCCGGCCTTCGGCAAATGCCAGAATCGCCGGAATAACAGATTCAAATTGGTCAAAACCATGACTGCCACCCGTCTGAATCAACATGGGTGAAGCCTTAAATTTACTCACCGCTTCGCGATAATCGAGCGTTTCATCGCCGGTTTGGGTCAGCAGTAGATAGCGGGATGGATCTTGTAAATGGTTGCAGTTAATCGCGAGCAACTGCTCCAGATGCTCTCCGGTTAGCTCATATTGTTCATCGCTATAATAGTTGCCCTGCTCGCCAAGCATCTCCGCCAATAATTCAAACGGGCGTACCGCCGGATTGATCAACACCGCCCGCAGGCCGTATTTTTCAACCAGCCAGGTGCTGTAATAGCCCCCCAACGAGCTGCCCACCAGCACAATGGTGCGTTCAGAATGACTTATGATGAGTTGCTCAAGCAGCGCGATGGCCGCAGCAGGCCAATGGGGCAGCGCAGGCACTATGACTTCATCCCCACGCCCGGCCGCCGTCATCCAGTCGACAAAAAAACGCGCCTTAAAAGAATCCGGCGAGCTGTTGAAACCGTGAATATAGATAAACAGTGGTTGGGCCATTAATAACCTTTACTCTCTGCCATAAACTTTATCTGTATATATATACATGCTTTCGGTAAATTACCGGAGAGTGCTGAGTGTTGCAACCTTAACACGCGACTCTTTTGACCAGGGTGGTTATTCGACCATCCGGATAGAGCTGTAATAATCGATAGCCTGGTAACTCAAGCGTCGGGGAATCCTCAAGGATTATTTGCCGACACCGCGCCTTAAACTGCACCGAACTCGCTGGCGTCATCAACACGCGCACCCCTTGATGCAAGCAATCACCCGGCTGATGAACATGGCCATGAACGATGCCTTTAACCTGTTGATGCGAGGCCAGAATACGCCAAAAGGCACCGGCATTCGCTAGCATGATACTATCTTGCCACTCGCTATCGACCGGCAGTGGATTGTGATGCAGCCCGATCAGGCAATGATAATCCTTGTACAGCAGCAACTGCTGTTCCAGAAAATCCAACTCCAGCGACGCTAAAGATCCGCCCCCCTGACCGTCTGGCTCTGAAGTGCTATCGAGCAGAATAATCGCCCAACCCTGCTGAACCACTGTCCGTTGATTCAGTTCGCCGCCCCGTTGCCGCATCAGGTCGGCATCATCATGATTACCGGGAATCCAATAACTGGGTAGCGGCAACCCCATCAGCCGCTCATGCAGACGGGTATAACCGTTTAAGGCGCCGTGGTGGACTAGGTCTCCAGTCCAGAGGATCAGCTCAGCGGCTGGAGTTTGACAGAGCACATCATCAACCACCGCATTTAAACTCTGCTCAACATCCCGACCACGGTAATCTTGGCTCGGATCATTTTGCAGATGACAATCGGTAATCTGCGCAACAATTAACGGCTTCATGTAAAACTATACGCGGGTTCTGCGGCCTGGCCATGGGTGAGACAGTGACTAAGCCATTCGCCTAGATACTGATTAAGCTGTGCCTTCTCGTCTTTTTGGTGCATCTGCGCGTTCGGGTAACTGTAAACCCCACGAAAATGACGCTTACTTTTTAGGCAAATAACCTCTGCTGCCCGAGCATCATGGTACATCCTGACAATCAAGCTCGGCGCTTCCAGCCAACGATGATCCGAACTCTGAGATACCAATACAGTGGTGGTATAGGTAAAACGCTCCTCAATCTGCAGGCGCACGGTACTCTGCTGTTGATGGCAGCTAACCTCGAAGACGCGTTCATCACGCTGTTCGATATCCGGCATCAACCGCATCAGACGCAGATAGTTGGCCTCACAGTCAGCCATCTGTTTCACCAGATCAGGTACATAACGTTTTTTCATTTTCTCTACAGCTCTTAAATCTACAGCGTTTAAAATTTAAGCTTTACTCTTCATCGCTCATGTACGTTCATCGCTCATCGCTCATCATCAAGGGATGACTGATAACCCCAGCGTTGCAGCAGTGTTTGCCGGTTTAACTGTAGCCATTGTACCGCAATGATGCTGGCCGCATTATCGATCACACCATTGGCCACCAACTCACAGACCTCGGCAAAGGGTAGCACATGCACTCGAATATCCTCGCCTTCCTCAGCCAGTCCATGCACACCACCGACGACGGTGCTATCCACGCGGGCACAGAGTAGATCAACATATTCGTCACATCCACCAGCACTGGGCAGATAACGGGTAATCGGTACAATATTGTCAATATAGGCGCCGGCTTCCTCTTGCGATTCACGCAGAGCGACATCCTTCGGCGTTTCACCTGGCTCGACAATACCCGCCACCAGCTCTAACAACCACGGGCTATCCGCTTTACCCAACGCGCCAACACGAAACTGCTCCACTAGCACCAAGGCGTCCTGATCGGGATCAAACAACAATACACAAACCGCATTCCCACGCTGAAATTGTTCCCGCACAATCTCTATTTTCCCGCCTTCGAATAGCGCATGACGGATCGTTAATCGGCGGATTTTAAAAAAACCATCATAGGTACGTTCCTGCGCAATGATGGCAGCATCCGCAGCGGTAAAGGTAGGTTGCCAGTTAGCCATCGCTAAGCTCCCAGTTAAGTGCTAAGTGTTACATTTGAATATGAACGCTAGGTTGACGACTCAGTTCAGCGCCAACGATGTATCCTGCTTTAACAAGCCTGAGGCTAGAACACCTCGGCACATCAACAATGCAGTCATGATAAACCGTGCGCCAATATACCATGACTGGTCAGGCACTCTAAACAGGAGTTATGGTTTTGGGGAATATAGAATAATCGATTGGGCTCTATAAGATAAAACCGTGAGCGCACTGAGACAATCGCCCGCCCAAGAAAAGTCTAGCAGCACTTAACTCAGTTGGGACGCATTTTTCGCCGTTGAGAGATAAACAGATAACTACCCTCGCGCTTTTTCGCTTCTTTCTTGGCCTGCGCCGCCAACTCGGCGACTTCATGATAACTGACGCAGCAGTAGGGATCTGGGTGTACCACCCCACAGGAAAGACTGAGTACCGGATAAAAGGTCGTATCGCCGTTACGACTCGCAGCCCAAATACCCCCTTGTTCTAAGTCTTTTGGGCTATAGAACTCCCGTATAGCCTGATCAAACTCCTGCAAAATCAACTCACAGCAGGCTTGCCAGTCTTCCGTACGGAACACCACCACAAAATCGTCACCGCCAATATGGCCGGTAAAATTTTCGCCGTTCGCATGGCGGGTCAGCAGCTCACCCAATAGCTGGATAAGACGATCCCCTTTCACATAGCCATAACTATCATTGAATGGCTTAAAGAAATTGATATCAAAATAGGCCACACGAAAGTTTTCCGTCTGTTTTAACAACCCATCAATTTCTCGATTGATCGGCACATTACCTGGCATTAGGGTTAACGGATTGGCATAGCGGGCATTACGGATTTTCAGTTCAGTGATATTTTTCAGCAAATCCCGGACATTGCCAATGCCTTGATAATGGCCGTCTTTGGTAATCACCAACCCCTGATGCAGATACACCGCATCCTGCTCGGTAATCAACCGCGAGACCTGCTCTAGGCTGGTGTCCGATTCAATAATGATAGCCTTGCTATCCAGAATTCGAGTGACCGGACGGTTCTCATATAAAGCGCGACCATACTGGGTGGAAAACAGCTCTAGCAGATCAGAACGATGCACGGTGCCGATCGGACGCCCCTCCTCCAAAACCGCCAAAATATCATACAGAGGGTTATCGCTAAACAGCTGAGCCGTATACCCCATCTGATCATCAAAACTAAGCGCAGGCGCCGGATGAATCAGCACCGCGGCGGTCTCGGCCATATCTTTTTCACTGCCGGCACGCCGTTTACGGGGCAGCCACTCCTGGCTATCACACTCCATTTCCGGCTGCTGTGTGGGCATCCCCAGATAAAAACCTTGACCGATCGTCGCCCCCAACTCTTTTAGGGTGACCAGCTCTGAACGGGTCTCTATTCCCTCAACAATCACCTTCGAGCCAACCCCATTGGCAATACTGCAGATCGATTTCACAAACTGCCGTTTAATCGGTTCACGATCGACGTTGTGGATAAAATGACGATCAATTTTGACATAATCTGGCTGCAGCTCAGACCAGAGTTTCAGCCCTGAGTAGCCCGTGCCGAGATCATCCACCGCTACTTTAAAACCCATCTGTTTATAATAGTTAATCGCGTCCAGCGTTAGCCCGTAATTATCAAACGGATGCTGTTCAGATATCTCAATAACGATGGAATCTAATGGGATATTAAGGGATTTCAACCATTCAGCGGTTAACCCCTGACGATGTTCCGGGGTTCCTAAAAGAGATGCGCTAACATTGAGAAATAATTTACCTTCCAGCTCCTGCCGCGCATAGGCTTCCAGCGAAAGTCGACGACACAGAAGCTCTAACCGATGCTCCAGACCACAGGCCATCGCGGTCTCAAATAACACCTGCGGGGAGTGAAGCTGACTATTTTCCGGCCCACGAATAAGTGCTTCATGGCCCAACACCTCGCCCCGACGCAGATCCACGATCGGTTGAAAGTGAGGATATAACTGTTCCGTTTCAATCAGCTCCTGAAGCTGGGCATAACGGTCGGGTATCATCTGCGAAACGGTCATATTCAAAGTGTCGGCAATGGTGGCTAATTCCGACAGCATATTAAGCTCGAGTGACAGTAAGATGACAAGCGGGCCCTTTTACCTCGGGTAAGCACACTGACTATGCGTCGGGGCCTCCCGCCATCAGAACACCTCGTTCAGAGCGCCCGCTACTCGCCTAAAGAAAAGCTCCGGAGCATTTGAATCTCCTCTGCCCAGATGGTGCCGAAAGTGGGGATATTTACTCCTGCATTAAACCTATTAAGTTAATAAACCAGCTTGTTATCTGAGTAAAGCCAACTTAGTTAATCAATATCAATCCATACAGTAAAAATAGATCCTGTATGCATCAGAAGGAGACAACTAACTTAAGATATGAAAACAATTTCCTGTATTAAAGTCAGCTCCGCAAGATGCGACTATGTAAGAATCGTTTCATTGATACCCAAGGGAAAGTGTGAGAAAGAGACTTATGTTCACTTCTCAAATTTAGCCTTAGTAGCATTTTCAGCATAAGTCTCTTAGGTGACTTTTACGATTAGGGAAATGGCCTTGTTGATGACCTGTTTGTCCTAGCGAATTTTAACAACGATACAGTCAAGATAAATAATGGGGTATACCTGTCGTAACCCAGACGTTCATCCAGTTCGGCATTAAGGGGCGTTTCAACGGTGACTTTGGTTAGCATCTGCCGAAAGTCATTGAGATCACTTTCGTTTTTAATGCTTTTAGCCGCTTAGCGTTGCGTTTTATCCATGCTGCCTATCCTTAGCCATTACTGGCTCTATGATAGGCAGCTACACAATTTACAGGGTCGGCAAGTCCTACAGTACGAACATTGAGGTATTTAAAGAGTCAGATCCCTTGCTACGGGGATCTGAGTAACTCAGCTCAAGAGTTGAGCAGAGTATCCGTATGATGACATTCTTCTTACTCCAGTTTCTGTAACCAGAACCTGCTCTTCTAATTTTACGCCCTCCTCACCCGTTTCATGACCAATATAGGATTCAACGCATAACGTCATACCGGGTTTGATAATGCCGTCATAACCTACTTCGTCCCAGTCTATATTATGGTTAATGACTGGCCATTCCCCCGTCATCCCGCAGCCATGTACAACGGCTATATAGCGGTTTTTTTGGTATTCTTTTGGGATTTTCCAGGCTTTTTGCGAATACTCTCTAAAGCTCATTCCCGGTTTGATCAACTCTATATTGGTTTCAATCTCTTCGCTAGAAAGTTGATATAAAGCTTTCTGAGTCGCAGTGGGTTCTTTACCGGGAACAACAAAAGTTCGAGAAAAGTCTGTGTAGTAACCAAAAATACCGACAGTATCTGTATCAAAAGCAACCAACTCACCCGCGTTCATTATTTTATCTGAACATTCTTGAAACCAGGGGTTGGTGTGACTTCCTGATGAAAACAAGCGAGTTTCTATGTATTCACCACCTTTTGCCAGAACCTCTTTGTTAAACACAGCCCAGGCTTCATTTTCTGTAATCCCAGGCTTAAGGTAGTTTTCAAGAACAGACATGGCACTTTCGGTCAAAGTGACAGAACGAGCAATGAGTGCGAGTTCGTCCAAGCTTTTAATGGATTTAGCCACTTCAATAGGACGAGAAGCGTCTATGACCTCAAAACCTGCTCTAATGGTATCGACTAACAATTCCGTCGGTGCAGACTCAATACCAATGCGACCGAAATTCTGTGTGGATCGGCTAAGAATATCTTTTAATGAAGTAATAAAGTTTTGTACATGACGGTGCGAATGATCGCCACTATGTAGTGGCATGATAGGGCTGGCTGGATGTACTTCATCTAGAGTAACGACACCTTCTCCCAGATGCGCACAGGAGCGGTATTCAAAAAGAGCAACGGGGCCTTCCGCTGGCACGATTAAGTAACGAGCAGGATTGCGTTGAGAATAGACTTGCATGTTACGAACACCGCATGCATAGCGAATATTAACAGGTTCAAATAACACAACAGCATCGAGTTTAAAGTTAACAATTTGTTCTTTTAGTCGATTTAGTCGATACATAGCGACACGATCTTCTAATCCTTTGTCGATTATTTGATTATAAAAATCGGTGGTTGCATAGCTCATTTGTAAGTTTACCTTTTTAATAATAGTGGTTTAAAAACAATTAAAACTGAAAGGCGGCCAGTCTTTAGAAAGGCAGCCTTATAGACTGAATTTAGCCTGCTAAGCCGTCTTCTCTGGCTTGTTTTTCAGCTTCAATGTGAGCATCTGTTACTCGGCCATACACATCCTTTGTTCGTTTGATTCTCCCTATCATTCCAGGTTTTTCAGCATAGCCAAAAAGTGTAGATAGCCTTTTCCCTTTGGCCGGGGCAACACGGTGTATAGAAAAACGGCCCATAAACAGCTGTAAATCACCTGTATTCAGAGTAAGTGATTTCACTTTTGTAAGATCGCCATCTAGTATCTTCTGAACTTCTTCGTAGTTTTCGTCACCGGGTTGACGAATCCCTGGGGAATATTGAAATTCTCCTCCTTCTTCTGGGCGAAGAATCATCAAGCTGACAATAAATTCATTCGTGTCATAGTGCCAAGGCAATGTTGTATTTTCAGGATTAACATTAATCACTAAGCCTGCAATAGGGTCTGCGTATTCATAAATTTTATCTTTTCCTAAGCAATCTGCGATAAAGGACTGGAAAATAGTATTTGCATACAATTTTTTAATAATCATGCTTTCTGGCATTAGATCTTTTGCGACAAAACCATTACTAAATGTTTGGAATCGATTAACAGGATGACTTTCGCTTAACTCAGGATTGCCTTCGGTAGCATAAGGATTCACTTTATTTTCGTGAAAATTTGCTAAATGAGATACTGCCTCACTCTGCTCTCTAATTAACTCTATTTTATCTTCACGAATTAAGTTGGGTAAGTGAGCACAGCCATCATTTGCTAGCTGCTGCTGACAAACAAGTACCGCCTTTTTATATATTTCTGAATTTTTGTCATCTAGAGGGTAATCTAACATATTTACCATCTGATAAAGACTTTCTAATTCAGTCATATCGTCTTGATGTTTAGTATCTGCACAGCTCATAATTAAATCTCCTTTTATTTAAAATAAATTTTTATATAGTAACAGTAGCTGTTTTATATGTTTTTTGTGAAAGATTATCGGCGGTATCAAGTAATATTTTCTTTTTATGAGACTTAGAAAAACACAAGCGAAGTAAGAATACTTGAGCACATACCACTATAAGCATTCCGAAGAAACCACCGAGTGTTGATACTAATTTTAAGCCATCCAAACCATTATTTAGCGTTAGGATACAGGCTAATAGTGCAATTATTCCGCCCCAAATTAATTTAATAATAAGTGGTGATTTAGGTTCTGAATCCTGCTCATTGGAAGATTGAACACAGGTTCCAGAGATCGCATCAATAGCTGAATCTGCTGCGGTAACATAAGAAACAAAAGACATGATCAGAAAAAATCCAATAAAGAAAATGGAGGCAGGCAGATCTCGAAATAGTTCCCAAATGATAGCGCCAGGACCCTGTTCGATTAGTGTATTAGACAAAACATTATTGGCTGTTAACTCAAGATAAATTGAGTAACCACCAAAGACAGAACACCAGAACGTAACAAAAACGGAAGGTATTGCCACATTAAAAATAAGAAACTCTTTAACCGTGTAGCCACGTGAAATCTTACCTAGAAAAATGGCAACTATGGGTGCCCATGCATACCAATTAGCCCAAAAAAAGATGGTCCAATCTTTTGGCCAAGAGTCTTCTGTGACAACGCCTGTATCCAGACTCCAGGCAACAAAGTTTGAAAGGTACATGGAAAGGCTATCTAACCCTGCATTGGCAATAAAACTAGTAGGACCAAAAATTAAAACGAGTAATGAAAAAGCGATAAATGCTTTTGCATTCCAATTGGATAAGAAGGCAATTCCTTTATGTAATCCTGAGGCGGCAGAAATAGAGGAAGCGACTATCACTGATGCCGCAATTAGAGCAAGAGCTGTCGTGCCTATCTGAGTGTCAAAAAGGGCGTTAATACCCCCTTCAAGCATTAGAATACTTGCCCCTAAAGAAGTAATCATTCCTGCCGCTAAGGCAATTAGGGCAACCGCATCGATCAACTCTCTAATTGTTGATTTTAATTCAAAATTACTACCAACAAACATAGCCGAAGAAATACTGAACTCACTCTTATAATTATAATAAGCAAGGGCGAATGCTAACGCTGGAATGCTATAAAGAGCATAGGTAGTCAGCGACCAATGCATAAAGACAGCCGCCAAACCGAATACGGCCGTTTCATTTGAAAGTGGTTCGGCGCCTAAAAATTTTGGAGGGTACAGCATATCGATGATAGGTTCAGCTGAAGCAAAAAACAGCAAACCGATGGCAACAGAACTGCATAAAGTAATCGAAGACCACTGCCACTTTGTCAAAATAGGTTTTGCATCTTTACCCCCAATTCTCATATTACCAATTGGCGAAAAGAAAACGACAAAACAGGATATTACTAAGAAAAAAGCGGATAGGAGGTACATCCAGCCAAAATTATCTAATAACCAATGATGCATTGTTGATGTAATTTCAAAAAAATTAGCATTATCAAAAAGTGCTAAGTAACTTAATGTTCCTAAAATAGTAAGTGAGGGATAAAAGGTATAGGGCCTTATCTTTAAATTCTTTTCCATTATATTTCTCTGCTTTTTATTTAGGTTGTCGTAGTGTAAATAATGTAGAGAGCGGAAAAAAATAAAGTAGTGATCGAATAAGTCATCATTTTTTTATACATAAAACAATCAGCATTAACTTAAATTTTATTAAAGTTTATAATTTTCATAGTGTTATGTAGTTTTCTTTGATTTTTTTATGAAAAAAAATAATGGAAATTTTATGTTTTTTATGTCTTAATCAGTTCTATCCTTGTCGTTAACAGTCATTTATGGATAAAAAATTCACTGAGATCGTTGTTAATTCAGAAATAGGATCTACGAACAAACCCAGTACACTGTGTTATTTCCATCATTTCATTGAGATTTCTTATGTTAGACATAAAACACTATGAGTTGATATGCGCAATTGATGAACATAATTCGTTAAAAGACGCAGCCTCTGCAATAGGGTTGACTCAGCCGGCTGCAACCTATCGTCTGCAAGAAATAGAAAAACGATTAGCAGTAAATATCTACGATAAAAGAGGAAGGAAGTTAGTACTCTTACCCGCAGGAGAGAGGCTATTAACAGCAGGGAAACTGCTGCTCCCGTTTGTCCGTAAAGCGGAAATTGAAGCTATGATGCTTAGTCAATCAGCCAGCTATATTAGATGGGGAGTTAGCGCCTATGATACCTTTGATATAATTCTGAAATATCTTCCTGAAGATTCTTTTGATAATTTTGATATAAAAAGATACAGCACATCCAATCTTGTTAACGCTCTCTTCGAGCGAGAAGTAGACTTTATTATCGATACCACGCCGGTCAACACGAAAGACTTTCATTGCGAAAAAATATTTGATGATGAACTTTTACTTACTATGAACAACAAACATCCCTTAAATTATATTCCAGATTTTGATATAGAGGAAATCGCTAAGTACCCCTATATTACGTACAGCCGACTCCGTGAACCTGACAAGGAATTCGATACAATATTTAGTCCAAATAGCTGCATCCCTAACACCACTAGAGAAGTAGGTTCTATTTCATTGATTTTGAAAATATTATCTGTTAATCAACGTTATGTTTCGTTTCTTTCCGCTTGGGCAATAAAAAAATCATCCTTTAAAAATGTAATAACATTAAAAAATTCTACTTATTCAGTTCCTTGTACTTGGTACATTATTTATCATCAATCGGTTGAATACAGACCTGAAATACAAGAGGTCATTACAGCATTGCAAAGAATCGCTGATATTAAAGAGTAATAAAGGATAAATAGGTAATCCCAGTGGCTTGAGGCATTTCCTATTAACGATACGAAGGGCAGGTCTTTCATCGTGCGCACGATGGAAGACCTGGCCCCCTATAAGGGCCTCTTCTCAGCTAAAAAAGGATTTTACGCGTGAGCCAGCTATTCGACGTTTTACGAAACACTTTACTGCTGAGCGCGGTTA
This sequence comes from Amphritea atlantica, assembly GCF_018860855.1. Classification (GTDB taxonomy): domain Bacteria; phylum Pseudomonadota; class Gammaproteobacteria; order Pseudomonadales; family Balneatricaceae; genus Amphritea; species Amphritea atlantica_A. The sequence goes on along the minus strand of NZ_JAHKQE010000047.1, from coordinate 473 downwards.
TAGCGCTCCTGACAATCGCTAATGCCCAGGCAACGACTCAGCATAGGCTACTGCCGATGTAACCTCCTCGAACGGCCTGGAAGTGACAGCAGGGACGATCGTTAGCGTGCTGAGGGTTAATCTCATCTATTGCTTTCTGACCCAACACCTCGCCCCGACGCAGATCCACGATCGGTTGAAAGTGAGGATATAACTGTTCCGTTTCAATCAGCTCCTGAAGCTGGGCATAACGGTCGGGTATCATCTGCGAAACGGTCATATTCAAAGTGTCGGCAATGGTGGCTAATTCCGACAGCATATTAAGCTCGAGTGACAGTAAGATGACAAGCGGGCCCTTTTATCTCGGGTAAGCACACTGACTATGCGTCGGGGCCTCCCTCCATCAGAACATCCCGTTCAGAGCGTCCGCTAATCGCCTAAAGAAAAGCTCCGGAGCATCTGAGTGTCCTCTGCCGATATTGTGCCATCTATTG
>NZ_JAHKQE010000009.1 GCF_018860855.1 Amphritea atlantica | reverse complement strand
GGTTTATTGATCGCTTACAAGAATAGCGGGTACTGCACGATGCAAAACCTGATCCTTAAGTGCTTAAGTTCCTCGCTTTACGTGCCACTTAGCTGAGCGCCATGCTTTTTGACGAGACCTACTAACAGGTGCTATATGTAGGTCTTTAAAGAAAGGCTTTTATCATGAAAACAAAATTTTCCGAAGATATTATTCCGTTGTCTGACCTAAAGGTTAATCCCGGTAAGGTTGTAAATCATGCAAAGGACACGCATAGACCAGTACTAGTCACTAGCCGAGGGCGTGGAGTTGCTGTTGTCCAAGGACTCGATGATTACGAAAGCACCCAAGAAGAACTTGAATTCGTTAAGGCTGTGGCTCAAGGGTTAATAGAGATAAAGGAAGGTGAAGTTACCGATATCATTGATGTGAAAAAACAATTGGGTCTATAGTTCGTGAACATTTCTTTTTCTAAGTCAGCGATTGATGACCTTAAAAGTATCAAAGAGTATTACCAGGAGCAGGGTGTACCGCAAATAGGCCAAAACTTCGGAGAGGCAATTGTTGAGCACATAGAAACGCTTAAGACCCATCCCGATATCGGTAGGGTCGTCCCCGAGTTTAGCGATGACTCTATCCGTGAACTTATTCATTCTCCGTTTCGGATTGTCTATCTTCGTGAAAGTGAATCAATCAATATTATTAGAGTATGGCGTAGTGAACGGTTGCTTAAGTTACTAAGTTAGAAGAGTTAAAAGGGCCAAAGCCCTTTTTTACACGAGCGAGCAGGGACAGGCATGTCTAAACGGACGTTGGCATATCAAGAGATAGTCAGTACAGTCAGTAGGATAAATCTGCACAGTGATTTAACACTACGTAGGTGTTGACTATTAAGGATGCTATTCATGAAAGGAAGTTGTTTGTGTGGGGCCATAGAGTATGAGGTTTCTACACTGGATATGCCCATTATTTTTTGTCACTGCAAAACCTGTCGCAAAGCCCATGCCGCACCTTTCGCACCGAGTGCGGGTGTGCTGAGAGACAATTTTCGATGGGTGTGTGGAGAAAGTAAACTTTCCAGCTTTGAATCTAGCCCCGGAAAAACGAGGCATTTCTGTTCAGTGTGTGGCACTCATTTAGTCGCAGAGAGACCTAGCCAACCCCATGTGATTCTGCGGGTTGCAACCTTGGATGAAGATCCAGGCATAAAACCAGAAGCCCATATCTGGGTGGGGCACGATGTTGAATGGATGGAGCATGAGGGCATCCCCAACTATAACGAGTGGCAAGCAAATAGGTGATTAAGGGGCGAGTAGGGACCGGCGCACTTAAAAATGTCTGACGCCGCGATCGATCGTCGCGCTGGGAATGTCTTAAAGCATTAAGGTGGAATACCATCTTTACCCTGATAAACCACTTGGTTTTCGCTAAGTGAATAACTAAAAGCAATGCTTTGATGTCGAAATTCAGCTTTTTTGTAGGCAACTGACCTGATCGTGAAGCAATCTTCTGCTACAATGCGCGACTTTGAAATTCTGCCTTCTATCCTGCGGCTCTGGGATGAGGGTATGTGACTAACTTTGCAGGAGTGAACATGAGTACTGAACAAGCCCTTCGGGATCGTAGCGAATCAAAATGTGAATTATGCGGCGCGACCGATAATCTAAGTGTTTATGAAGTGCCGCCGAACTCACTTGGCGGTGTTGATGACTCTGTTCTGGTATGCAGCACCTGTAAAGGTCAGATTGAAAATCCTGAAACGACTGATGCTAACCACTGGCGTTGTCTGAATGACAGCATGTGGAGTCAGGTACCTGCCGTGCAAGTCGTTGCTTGGCGCATGCTGAACCGTCTGCGTGGCGAAGGCTGGCCGCAAGATCTGCTGGATATGCTCTATCTGGATGATGAAACCGCATTGTGGGCAAAAGCCTCTGGGGATCATCTAGATGATTCTGAGAAAGTCATTCACCGCGATAGCAACGGCGCAGTCTTGACCGCTGGCGATAACGTTGTATTGATCAAAGATCTGGACGTTAAAGGTGCAGGCTTTACCGCTAAGCGTGGTACTGCTGTACGCGGTATCTCACTGGTGCAAGAAAACGAAGAACACATCGAAGGTCGCGTTAACGGTACCCGCATCGTTATTCTGACTAAATTCGTTAAGAAATCTTAATCTGCATCTGAATACTAAAAACGCGCCTGCTTGGCGCGTTTTTTGGTTTTAGAGGGTCTGATAGACGTAGGAGACACCCATCAACGCCCTCTATCTTCCACTACTTTTAACGTGTCGTACATAATGAAACCACTTAAAAGCACAACGCCACCAATGCTGTCCAATAACTCCCGTACGATCGAATAATCAGTAAAAACAGGCCCCCGTTGCCTTGTCAGCCATTCGGAATACGATAAACTGACAGGTAAATAGACCAAGGGAGTGAGAAAATGGACTTCACAACGGTTAAGGATAAAGCTAAAGCGCTCTTCGCAGAAGCGGGGTTTATTAGTCGTATCGACAGCGATGCCGATTATGTAACAGCCCTTGAACTGATGGACGATCTGATTGACGACTACGACGCCAACCGGCCTCTGATTGACATACTGGCGGCTTCTATCGAACGCTGGGAAGATAGCGCGCTAGAATTTGAACAGTTCAACGCACGTGTGGCTTCCCTCGGTGAGAGCGCGGCTGTCAGTGCTGGATCAGATAATAAGTAGTAACAGATATCCACCACTTGATCTGGATGATGAAATCGCACTTTGGGAAAAGTGACTGAGCATCATTTGGATGACTTGAGAAAGTGGTTCTCTGCTAATCTTGCACTGCCGTATGGGGTATCTCTCTGGTGCAAGCAAACGAAGAACATATCGAAGGCTACATTAGGCGAGTTTCGTCGCTAAACATTTTAGCCAGCCATCACCCTGATTCTTAGCAAAGCGTTATCTGTCTGTGCCGAAAACGGTGAGTAAACGTTAGCACTTGATTTTGAGTGTTATCAGGCTTTATGGGGTGGCAACGTTTAGGGTCACAGAGAAAAAGGGATCAATGTATATGAATGTCTATTTTTCACATGGCAAAGAGAGTGGCCCTTGGGGTAGTAAAATCAAAAGGCTTGCCGATATCGCTAAACAGCATGGTTGCCACGTAGACAGCATCGATTATTCCGATATTTTAGATCCTGACCTGAGAGTAGAGCGGTTACTTGGCATACTCAGCCATGCAGAAGAGGATTTCGTGCTGGTCGGTTCCAGTATGGGTGGCTATGTGTCGTTAGTGGCGTCTGAGCAGGTTAACGCGAAAGGTGTTTTTTTATTGGCGCCGGCGCTTTTTATCGAGGGGTATCAACAACAAACCTATCAGCCTCAAGGGCTGGTTGAAGTTGTCCATGGTTGGTCTGATGACATCATCCCCGTTACCAACTCCATTCGTTTTGCCAAAGAGATGGACTGCTCTTTGCACTTAATTTCTGGCGATCACCGGCTTAATACCTCGATTGAGGTTGTTGAACGGCTGTTTTCACAGTTTATTGTCTCGATTCTTGGTGATAAAACGCTATAGTCAGACAATAGTGAAGTTGGCGCGGCTCTGTATGAGGCTATCGGCGATGGTCGCTATGATCTGAAATATTAAATGGATCATGATGAGGCTTAATGGGTTAAACTGATTATTTGAAGCGACTTTTTGGGGGCTGTTTACTTTGTATCAAGAAGGCGTATGCGCACCTGATAAATGTCCATTGTGCGGTAAAGATAATCATTGCGGGCATCTCCACGGCAGTGATCAGAGTCAAGCTTGCTGGTGCTTCGATAGCCAAATAAGATTTACCGATGGCTTGTTAAGCCGGGTGTCTGCGGCGAATCTAAACGAGGCCTGTATTTGTAAGGCATGCGTCTTGTCTGCGAGCTTTAGCAGTAAGTCCTAATTCGGTCGGTGATGGCGATTTTGTTCTCTGGCCATGTTTTACCGTGTTAGGGTGTTTTTTATATATTTTATGCGGGTGATTTAGCCGCAGTTATCTTTTTGTTATTTGGTGCCTCGGTATCGGCTAGGAGTTAGTCGGTGTGGCTATTGCTGAGGTAGATTGCGCCTTATATGATCTGATAGGTTGGACACAACGTTCTCTTGTGTAAGTTTGCACTTTCATTTTAGGGGCCTTATGAAACGTTATAGAATCATTCATCGTACCTATTACAACTATACGGATACCGTGACGTTGGGGGCGCACCAGTTGCTGTTGCGGCCTCGGGACGATCATGAACTTCGTATTGAATCTTTTTCGCTGCGGATTACTCCGGATGCAAAAATCTATTGGCACCGAGATGTGGAAGGCAACTCGGTGGCGATTGCTAATTTCTGCGATCCTACGCAACAGCTTACGATAGAAAGCGAAGTCATTATTCAGCAATATAATGAGTCACCTTTGGACTTTATCGTGGCTGATTACGCGATTAATTATCCTTTCTTATATACCGATGACGATCAGTTTTTATTGTCGCCTTATCGGGTGCTGCCTGATGAAAAGACCCGAATCTTGTTAAATAACTGGCTCTTTAATGTTTGGAATGCGAATGAGCCGGTGCAAACCTATACCTTATTACAGCGGTTGACGGAGACTATCCATAATACCTTGGTTTACAAAGTGAGAGAGGAGCCGGGGGTTCAGTCAGCGGAGGAAACACTATCGCTTGGTTCGGGGTCTTGTCGTGACTTCGCCTTGCTCTTTATGGAGGCGGTAAAGTGCCTCGGTCTTGCTGCGCGTTTTGTCAGCGGCTATCTGTATGCTCCGTTGATGTCTAGTCAGGTTGGTTCTACCCATGCGTGGGCCGAAGTTTATTTACCAGGTGGCGGTTGGAAGGGGTTTGATCCCACGATCGGCGATATTGTTGGTACGGATCATATACCGGTGGCTGTATCGCGTTTGGCTGAAGCGGTGCCGCCCATATCGGGATCGTATGCGGGTGCAGCTGAGTCAAAAATGGACGTGGGTGTTTGGGTGAGTGAATGCTAAATAAAATATTCAATAAGTCGGCGAATATTAGCGTGGTCTATTAAGGCCTTCGCAATTGACGCGATGGTTTTACACTCACACAACAGCCAGTTTAGGGGTTATTAGCCCTTTTCATCAAGGTCATCTATAGCGCGGCTTGCGTTATGCCATTTCGCTATCGCAGTTGTCACTATTGTTAATATTTCAGTGCTTCCTCTATATTGATTATCTGCGTCGAATTAACCGCCTGAAGGCGGTTTTTTGCTTGAGATGTAACGACGGTTATGTGAGGAACCGGGAATATATAGCGCTGCAGTTTTATGGATAATCATGATCATTTATTGCAGAATACATTGGCTTAGCGGTGCGTTATGATCGCTATCCGCCGAGGGTAACCGACAACTGTAATATCGGATCATCTTATGATTAGTTCATCTGAGGATGACTCCACATTGGCGTAATGGAGTGCGCAAGTCATGGATGAGTCTTTAATATCTGCTACTGCTGACATTCCGACTCAACGTTGGCGTAGCCGACTTTGGCCTTATCGTTGGGTTTTAGCTGCATTGCTGTTGTGTCAGCTGGGGCAGGTTACGGCAGCGCTCTTGCTTCCGAGGTTTAGTGCCGATCTTATTGATGAAGGTATTGTCGCTCAGCAGACGGACAGCATTGTCTTTTACGGCTCTGCGATGGGGGTGGCGGCCTTGGTGCAACTTGTTCTGAGTGCCATCGCTGTTTTTCTCGGGGCGAGTATGGCTTTTCACATTGCCCGCGACCTACGCGCCGATGTATTCGCTAAGGTGCATAATTTATCCCTCGCACAGGTGCAAAGCTTTAGCGTAGGTTCACTGATTACCCGCTGTACTAACGATGTGCTGCAAGTGCAGACGATGTTAACCATGACGCTGACGATGATTGTCATTGCTCCCATCATGGCGGTAGGCGGTGCGGTGATGGCCGTGCGCCAAGATCTACAGTTATCACTCATCTTACTGGTTATTGTGCCGCTACTGGCATTGATTCTTGGTGTGCTGACATACCTTGCTACGCCGCTGTTTCAACAGATGCAGCGTCAGTTAGATGGGGTGAATGCGATTCTGCGTGAGCAGATCACCGGTATTCGGGTGATTCGCGCGTTTCTGCAAGAGCCACGGGAGGCTAAGCGATTTAGGGTTGCCAATATCGATCTGACGGATACCGCCACCCGTGCCGGACGGTTAGGCGCGATGACCATGCCATCTCTCACTGCCATGATGCAGCTTGGCTCGGTAGCGTTGATCTGGTTTGGTTCTGATCGGGTGCTCTCGAGTGATCTATTGGTGGGCGGACTAATCGCCTTTATGTCCTATATGGCGTTGATTTTAATCTCGGTCATGATGATGGGGATGCTCATGGTGATGTTGCCTCGGGCTTTGGTCAGTGCTCGGCGTATCGATACGCTACTGCGTACCCCGGTGACAGTGGCGTCGCCTGTTGAGCCTATGCCGTTACCCGTCTCGCCAGAAGGGTTAACGCTGCGCTTTGAGAATGTTGGTTTTGGCTACCCAGGTGCCGAGTCGATGGTGCTTGAAAATATCAGCTTTGAGGTGGCCCAAGGTGAGGTTTTGGGCATAATTGGCGCTACTGGTTCTGGTAAAACAACCATTGTTAATTTAATCGCGCGGCTTGATGACCCTAGCACGGGGCGAATTACACTGGGCGGTATTGATCTGCGCGATCTGACTTCTGAAGCGTTGGCAAAACAGATCGGTTATGTCCCGCAAAAGGCCTATCTTTTTTCCGGCAGCGTGGCTCAAACACTGCGTCTTGGCGATCCGAGTGCCAGTGAAACCGCACTCTGGCAAGCACTCGAAACGGCTCAGGCTGCTGATTTTATTCGGGCACTGCCGAAGGGGTTACAGGCTCCCGTGGCGCAGGGCGGTGTTAACTTCTCCGGTGGCCAGTGTCAGCGTTTAGCGATTGCGCGTGCGCTGGTGTGTCAGCCGACGATCTTTCTGTTTGATGATAGTTTCTCTGCTCTGGATCAGACGACCGATGCTCGCTTACGCACGGCTTTACGTAACAATACTGAAAACACCACGCGGGTCATTGTCAGTCAGCGGGTAGCTTCCATTCGGGATGCCGACCGTATCCTAGTGTTGAGTCGAGGTCGTATTGCTGGTTTAGGGTCTCACGACGAGTTGATGCGGCATTGTACGATTTATGCGGATATTGTGGCATCTCAGGATAACATGCGAGGCGTTGCATGAGGCCTGTTATTCGTGGATCGGCGGCGGCAAAACCTCGTCATAGTGGTTATGCGTTACGGCGTACCTGGCAAGCCTTTCAAGGTAAACGAGTGGCGCTGTTCACGGCGACTAGCTTCGCGTTGGGCAGTGTTTTTGCTAGCACGATTGGGCCTTGGCAGTTGGGTAAAGCAACAGACCTATTGGTTGATGCTGTCGAGCAAGGCCAGTTCGATCATGGAGCATTCATTGTGCAGTTGGCATTGGTCGCGGCGATCTATCTGATTGCCTCTGGGCTTAATTTAGCACAGGCTTGGTTAATCACTGATTTAGTACAAAGTGTTGGCCGCAAACTTCGCGAAGCCGCCCAGGCTAAACTATCGCGAGTGCCGCTCAGTTGGTATGACGCGCAGCCGCGGGGTGAGGTTTTGTCTCGTTTTACTAACGATATCGACAATATGGTGCAAAGCTTACAACAGGTCGCAAGCCAAGCGATGTTATCGTTGTTAACGATTGTCGGGGTGCTAACCATTATGCTGTTACTTTCGCCGTCCTTAGCGGCGGTGTCGATCCTGTCGATATTAATTTCAGTGAGTCTAACTAAATTTATTGCCGGTCGAGCACGGCCTCATTTTGCTAATCAGTGGCGCGAAACTGGCCACTTAAATGCGACCGTTGAAGAGAGCTTTTCCGGTCAGACGCTGATCCGTGTGTTTGGCGCACGGGAGCGTGTTGAGGCGCGTTTTGCCACTCAAAATGAGGCGCTGGTGAAGGCCAGTCTGACGGCTCAGATCTTTAGCGCCATGATTCAACCTGCCACGATGTTTGTAAGCAACCTAGCCTATATTTCGGTGATCACCTTCGGAGCCTTCCGCGTGCTAGCAGGGCCGCTGTCTTTGGGGGAGTTACAAGCGTTTATGCAGTATATCCGTCAGGTTGGCCAGCCGGTTTCTCAGTTAGGTAATATGGCAGCACAGGTACAATCGGCTTTGGCCTCTGCTGAGCGGGTGTTTGAACTACTTGATGCGCCGGAGATGTCGCTCGATGATGTTCGTAGGCAGTTGCCGGTACCGCTACAGGGGCATGTGGTATTTGAGCATGTACAGTTTCGTTATAAGCCTGATCAGCCACTATTTGAGAATGTCAGCCTTGAGGCTAAGCCGGGCCAAACATTGGCCATCGTCGGCCCAACGGGGGCAGGTAAGACAACACTCGTTAACCTGTTGATGCGGTTTTATGAAATCGACAAAGGGACGATTCGTCTGGATGGCATTGATATACAAGAGTTATCCCGTACAGAGCTACGCAGCGCGATGGGCATGGTGTTGCAAGATACTTGGTTATTCACCGGTACGGTGCATGACAATATCGCCTATGGTTGTGCTAATGCTAGCCGCGATGAGGTTGTTACAGCGGCGAAACGCTGTCAATTTGATGATTTCGTGCGAACTTTGCCGAATGGTTACGATACCGTTTTGGTGAATGCAGGTGAGTCTCTTTCGCAGGGGCAACGACAACTATTGACCATCGCCCGTGCCTTTATGCTGGACGCTCCCGTTTTGATTTTGGATGAGGCCACTAGCTCGGTTGATACCCGTACCGAAGTGTTAATTCAGAATGCGTTAAAGGAATTACGCGTAGGCCGCACCAGTTTCGTGATTGCCCACCGACTATCGACGATCCATGATGCTGATCTGATCATCTATATGGACGCGGGGAATGTCCGCGAGGTCGGCACGCACGCCGAGTTAATGGCGCAAAGAGGTGGTTATTGGCAACTCAATGGCGGTAAGGCCATCGAACACTCCGCCGAAGAAAAGACAGCCTTTGAGGTTTAACTTACTGGCCACTACACCATTCATCGGCAGGGGGCATAAAAAAGGGCAATGTTCTCATTGCCCTAATATCAAGTGACCCCATGTAACGCTGTTAGAAAGTTAAAGGCTACCAGTACCCCAGCACCTTCCACCAAAGCCCGCCAACGACACCCCAAATGGTTAAGTTAACAACACTCATAATAAAGCCCATGACCCACCAGTTTTCCATCGATACATAACCTGAGCCAAACACAATGGGGGAGGTGCCCGTGGCGTAATGGGTTAATGACATCATCAATGAAGAAGCACCGGCTAGCAGTAAACCTAGATACAGTGGCGGTGCGCCCAGTGCTAAACCGGCGGTATAAAAAGCGGCAAACATGGCGGTGATATGGGCGGTTGTACTCGCAAAGAAGTAATGGGCATAAAAGTAAACGGCGACTAAAATGATGGCCGAGGTAATCCAATCAAAACCGAGATGATCAATATTGCTCTCTACCACGCCGGAAAACCAAGAAACCAGCCCTAATTTGTTAAGGAACGTCGCCATCATAACGAGGGCGGAGAACCAGACAACGGTATCCCACGCCGACTTTTCTTGTAGAACGTCTTGCCAGTTCAGTACACCACTGACCAGTAAAACGGATAAACCTAAAAATGCTACGGCGGTGGTATTGACGGCATAATCAGCCCCAAAGATCATCGCGGGTACGCCTGCCCATAAGATCAACAGCAGCACAAACACACTAATCATGACTTTTTCGCCGTAGGACATTGGCCCCATATCGGCCAGCTTAGACTTAGCATAGGTTCTAGCGTCTGGGGTGCTTTTTATCTCAGGCGGATACACCGTATAAACAATGAGAGGTACTAGGGCGATACAGACTAAACCGGGCAGCAGGGCGGCCAGCGCCCAAGTACCCCAAGTAATGCTAATGTTCGCTCCCGTTGCATCCGCAATCAATTTAACGATTAAAGGGTTCGGCGCTGTTGCCGTGATAAACATCGCCGAGGTGATGGGGTTAATATGATAGCTCACCAAAGCGAGATAATGACCGATCTTACGTGATGTGCCATCTTCAGGTGAGGAGCCAAAGCTGGTGGCGATCGATTTCATAATGGGGTGAATAATACCGCCGCCTCGCGCTGTATTACTCGGTGTTACGGGTGCAATCACTAATTCAGATAGCGCTAACGCATAACCGATGCCAATCGTTTTGCGGCCAAATAAAGAGATGAAGTAATAGCCTATACGGTTACCCAAGCCTGTTTTTGCCAGCCCTCGCGAGATGATAATTGCGATACCGATTAACCAGATTAAGGAGTTAGAAAAGCCACTTAAGGCATCTTTAATTGCCCCAGACGGACTGTCATTAGTAACCCCTGTAAGCGCCACTAAGGTAATCGCTAAAATGGCAATCGCGCCAATGGGCATCGCTTTGCCAATAATGGCGATGACGGTACCCACAAATAAGGCTAATAAATGCCATGCATTCGCTGAGACACCTTGTGGCGGAGCCACAGCAAACCAAAGCAATAATATTATCGCTATAGAGACTAAGCCTGGAACAACTCGAATATCCGTGCCTTTCATGAAAGCGTCCTTAATGTTGAGCAAAAAGTATCTCGAAATATTGGCTGTATATTAACGCATAAATAGTTTTTTTATAGCCAATAATGTTGCTATGAATCGGGTCAGAAACAACTAAATGTTGATTTCAAACATGATCGCTTATTTATATCACTATGAGAGGATATTGGTACCGAGCAAAGGGATAGGTTTTTAATGATGCTGCGCCGTTAGATTAGGCTGAAAAGTGTTCAATTTAATCGGTTAGGCTTTGCTTATCTCAGGGCATTAGGGTTGATAAATTTGTTTATGGGCATCGGCTTTTTCTTAAGGGGGGAAGTGCAAAACAAACGGTGCATCATTGTATGGTGTAGCCCGCACCATCGGTAATGGGGTGGGCTAGGCTAGTTTGTGATGGCTTTTCAACATAAAATATCGCGCTTTAAGGCCTGAGGCAGAGCGTTCTATGAGCGAGATTAAATTCACCAAAGATGAGACTGATCGCATCGTTACTAAGGTAAAGCGGTACTTCAATGATGAGTTGGATCAGGATATTGGCGGTTTTGAGGCAGAGTTTTTACTCGATTTCTTCGCCAAGGAGATTGGCCCCTATTTTTATAACCGTGGATTGATCGATGCGCAGAAGGTTTTCACTGAGAAATATATTGAAGCGGGCTATCTGGTGGATGAGCTAGAAAAACCAATAGGTTAACCAACTTGATCGCTGTCGAATCGGCTGGACAGGCTGCCAAAGTTGCCGGTAAAGCTAAATAAATAGCACTTCTGTTTTATAAAACTCTTATAATGTGCGAAATCAGGAAGCCTGAACGATTTGAGCCGCAATATTTGTGCTATTTGAGCACGTAAATGTCGGCGCTATTGAGCGCTTTCTTCGGTATTTAGGAGAGTATAGTGACCTACTGTGTGGGTATAAGAACAAGCGAAGCAACCATCATGATTTCAGATTCCCGCACCAGTGCTGGGGTCGATAACATTAGTAGCTATAGCAAAATGTGGCGCTATGGTGTGCCCGGTAAGCGGCAGTTTGTGTTGTGTAGTGCAGGTAATTTGGCGACGACTCAGGCGGTGATCGCAAATATCGAACGGGATATTAGTAATAGAGCCGAGTCTAGTTTGTTGACGGTGGTCGATATGCATCAGGCGGCGGAGTATATTGGTCGCGTGAGTGTGGCAGTACAAGAAAAAGCTGGCGGTGGCTCGGTGTTTGAGTCGACCTTCCTGTTAGCCGGAGAGATTTTAGGCTCTCAAAGTGCTCTGTATATGATTTATGCGCAGGGTAATTTTATCGTCAGTTCATCACAAGTACCGTTTTTACAGATAGGCGAAACTAAATACGGTAAGCCTATTTTAGATCGGGTGATTCAGGAAAGTACCTCCATCGATAGAGCGGTGGTGTGTGGCCTGATATCGATGGACGCGACATTGAAGAGTAATCTGACGGTTGGACCGCCGATTGAGCTGTATATTCTACAGCATGGTAGTTTGGCTTTAGGACGTTATCGTTCGTTTGGCGAAGATGATGACTATATGCGTGATCTGCGTAAACAGTGGAATATCGCCATGGAAAATGCGGTCGATGCGATGCCGTTTTTAGCATTAAACTAATATTAAATCGAATCAGGTAGTCGCACTGCCTGAATCAAAATCTTCTAATAATAATTCAGCTATAGCGGCGGTTTCTGCTTTAAACCAAGAAAAGTCTGTTTAAGATCAGGGTTTTTAGTCATCAGTTAGGTAAACTGACTCAGTTTCTTAATGAGTGATCGTCGCCATTTTTCAGAAAAATTCAGTAAGTGGATTGAGGTATTCAGATGAAGATAGCAGTGGCCAGTAGAGATGGTGTTACAGTCGCCGAGCATGTCGGTAAATGTAAAAACTGGATCGTGTTTCAGGTTGACACGACGGGGGCTTCTCCATTGGGAAAGCCGCACTTGAAAATGCTTGAACTGATCACGCTGCCAAAAGCGCTGGTGTTTCATCACTATAAAAATGATGCGCCTCATCCATTAGCTAGCTGTGTTGCATTGATTGGTGCCAGTGCCGGTGAGGGTTTTGCCAGTAAGACGGCGCTGTTGGGTATCGAAGCGGTTATAACGGATGAATCTGATCCGGCGCAGGCGGTTAAAGATTATCTTAATCATCAAACCTTAGCGATCGAGCCTCATCTGATCGGTGAGTTGAATGCTAATGACGGCGGTTTCTATTCGTCTGAGCATTAATCTCTATCGTTAGGCAGGGCAGCGAGCTTCTCTTAGCTGCCCTCTATTCCTCTTGTGCAATCCTCGCCTAGTTTTTTCAGTTCTTTGTTTATCTTTATGTTTGCCCTCTTGTTTGCTCTTTTGTTTGTCAGCTTGCTCGGAATTGACGGTTTAGTGTCTGTTTTTCGTCGCGAAGGTGTGTCTTCTATCGCCGTCGGGTAGCGTAAACTGTTGGTCGTATTTAAGCGCCATGGACCTCGTTTATTAGGCTAGAATAACGCTTGATCGTCGTATTTTACGGCTGGATCTTAGTGTTTTAGCGAGGAGGTAAGCATGCGTGCCGAATTTTGCTTGGGTATTATCGGAGCTGGACAATTGGGCCGTGCGATCGCACAGGGTTTACTCAGTAGTCAGTTTATTGCGCCGGAGCAGCTCTGGATTTCCAGCCGATCTCTACGTTCCGACAATGCGTTGTCACTGGCGGATAGCCAGAAAGTACACCGCACGATTCGTAATCAAGATCTAATCGAACATTGCGATATGGTTATTGTCGCGGTGCCGCCTCATCTGTCATCGACGTTAGCCATTAACGCAGCGGATACGGATTGTTTGATTATCTCAGTGATGGCTGGCGTTACGTTGGCGCAGCTACAGCAGCTATCTAACAACCGTCGGGTGGTGCGGGCGATGTCCAGTCCTGCCGCTGAAAAAGGCTTAGCATATTCACCCTGGTTCGCTAGCGAGGCGATAACCGATACAGACCGACTTGCGGTGCGTCGTGTCTTTGAGGCGATTGGCCAGACGGATGAAGTGTTTGACGAAGCCCAAATTGATCAGTTCACCGCCTTAATCGGCCCGGTACCTGGGTTTGTCGCTTACTATGCCGACTGTATGGTGCAGTATGCGGTTAACAACGGCATTGAAGCGCCGATAGCCGAACGGGCAGTACGGCAACTGTTCCATGCCAGTGGTGTACTTTTGGCTGAGTCAGAGGCTTCCCCTAAGGCGCATGTGGATGCAATGGTTGATTATAATGGCACCACGGCTGCCGGGCTAAAAAGTATGCAGGCGTCACCGTTGTCGGCGTCAATCAACGATGGCCTAAAAGCGGCGTTTGATAAAGCTAGAGAGATCGGCTGAGCCTTATCGCGATAAGAGGCAGCGATAGACTTAATCGTGAGCCGTACGGTTTTTTAACAGGATTTTGATAAGGAAGGTGAATCATGGCAGGTGGCTGGGCACGTGATGGTGCGGTACAGGATCAGATTGATGCAAGCGTTGATGACGCAGTGCAGCTGGCCCGCAGTCGTTTAAATTCGGGTGAAAGTTTAACCGAGTGCGAAGAGTGTGATGCGGTGATTCCTGAGAAGCGTCGTTTGGCTATCCCCGGTATCCGTTTGTGCATTCAGTGTCAGACTAAGCTGGAACAGCAAGAGGTGAGTGCGAGTGGTATTAACCGTCGCGGCAGTAAAGACAGCCAGTTAAGGTAGTTAAAAGTAGTTAAGAATAGCTACGAAAGTTAAGAAAGTTAAGAAAGTTAAGCAAGGACAGTAAAGCGGTCAGGTTAATCCAGTCGGAATAACCTGACACGTATGGCCTGCGTTAGAGGTCTTTCACGAGTCGCAGCGCATCATAAATGGCTGCATGGGTGTTGCGGGCCGAAATGGCATCGCCGATACGGAACAGTTGGAACTGGCCTTCATTGTTAGTGGTGAGTGTCTGCGGTTTGTCGTCGATCAGGTCGTTATAGTTCACTTCCCCTTCATTGGATGCTAGGGCACGTAGCTCAAAGTAGAGATCATCGAAGGGCAGGGTACCGTGATTGATGATTACCTGATCAACGCGACGGGTTTGGCTGAAGTCACGGCTACCATCATCATAGTCGCTACCGATAGTGGCCAGCAGTTGATCGCCATCGCGGCTCACGGATTTCAGACGGTAGGTAACGGTAAAGGTGACATCCTGCTGCTGTAGTGTGCGCATATAGGGCACTAGGTTCATCGCCATCACTTCCGGGGCGAAGCTGCGATCCGGAGTAATGATTTCGAGTTTAGCGCCGCTGTTAGCAACCACTTCTGCGGCCTGTAAGGCTGCGTGATCTCCCGCATCGTCAAACAGTAGAACATTGCTGCCGGGTTTGATGCTGCGGGAGAGAATATCCCAGCTAGAAACCACCCATTCGTTGCCGCTGTCGAGCACTTCAGTGTCGGGTAAGCCGCCGGTTGCGATAATCACGACATCGGGATTTTCTGCCTGAATCTGCTCCACTTCAGCGTAGCTGTTGAAATGGAAGGTGACCCCTAACTGTTCGCACTGGCTCATACGCCAGTCGATAATCCCCATCATCTCATGACGGCGAGGGCTTTGGGCGGTCAAGCGAATCTGTCCTCCGGCATGGTTTAATGCTTCGTAAACAACCACTTCATGGCCGCGTTCTGCCGCCACCCGTGCCGCTTCTAATCCGCCTGGGCCAGCACCGACGATAACGATCTTCTTACGCACCTCGGCTTTAGGAATATCGTGGGGCATGGTCAGTTCACGACCGGTGGCCGCGTTATGAATACAGAAGGCGGCACCACCCTGATAGATTCTATCGAGACAGTAGTTCGCGCCGACACAGGGGCGAATATTGTCTTCATCGCCGGCAATAATCTTACGGATGATATGGGGATCGGTCATATGGGCGCGGGTCATGCCGACCATATCAACTTTACCGCTGGCGATGGCATAGCGAGCGGTGGCGACATCAGGAATTTTTGCGGCATGAAAGGTCGGGAACTCGGTGGCCGCGCGGATCTCACCGGCGAAATCTAGATGGGGAGAGTTACGCATCCCCTGAATCGGAATAAGGTCGGTCAGGCCCGAATCGGTATCGATATGACCACGAACAATATTAAGAAAGTCGACCATGCCGCTATCTTTTAGGCGCTGAGATATCGATAAACCATCATCGGGGGTTAAACCACCTGAGAGCATCTCATCACCGGTGTAACGTAAGCCAACGATAAATTCATTACCGACCCGTTGGCGGATCGATTTGAGTAGATCAAAGGTAAAGCGCAGACGGTTATCGAGATCGCCACCGTAGGGGCCGTCAAGGGTGTTGGTCAGTGGTGACCAGAACTGATCCATCAAATGGCCATAGGCCTGTAGTTCGATACCATCTAGACCTGCCGCCACCATCCGTTCAGCCGCATCGGTATAGTCTTTGATGATCCGCTGGATATCCCAATCTTCCATTTTCTTTGGAAATGCACGGTGTGCTGCTTCCCGTTTATGGGAGGGTGAAACGGCCGGTAGCCATTCCCCTTTATCCCAACGGGTACGTCGTCCGAGGTGTGTTAATTGGATCATTACCGCTGCGCCGTGTTCGTGGCATTCGTCGGTAAGCTGTTTCATCCAAGGCACAATTTCGTCTTTATAGACCAGCAGGTTATCGAATACCGGCGGGCTGTCCAATGAGACGGCGGCAGAACCGGCGGTCATGGTTAAAGCGACACCGGCTTTGGCACGTTCGACATGATAGGCGCGATAGCGGTCGGTGGGCATACCGTTTTCGGAGTAGGCAGGCTCATGAGCGGTGACCATAATGCGGTTGCGTAAGCGTAAATGTTTCAGTTGATAGGGTTGCAGCAATGGATCATTGGACATCTGAGTCCTCCGTAGCGGTTATCAATATGATGATGGAATACTCAATTTAGACTGAAATGTACACTTACGTCAATTTAATGTTCAATGGCGTTTAGATTTTATTTCAACGATTCGCTCAAGGTATACTAAGATCAAATCGTGAAGTGGATTCCGGTTGGCCGATTGGCGATGGTCTTATCTGATTCTGCGTGAGGGGTTGAGTCACGATATAACGCTTAGAAGGCACTGATACAAAAAACACTGAGACAAAAGCACTGAGACAGAAGCCGTGATAAAAAATCAGTGATACAAATAGTTCGAGGGGAACCAACTGAATAATATGAACAGTAAACGCAACATCGACGACGCAGTCACTCCCGACAGCGGTTGGCGAGGATCGGCGGATGTCTGGTTGCAGGCCGCTTACGATACCTTGATTGAATCAGGGGTCGAGGCCGTGCGTATTCAGTCATTGGCGCAAAAACTGAAGCTCTCTCGTACTAGTTTTTATTGGTTTTTTAAGGACCGTAAACAGCTGCTCGATGCGCTGATGACCCAATGGCGTAATAAGAATACCGGCAACCTAGTGGCGCAGACCGAGGTGTATTCAGAAAGTATTGCCGAAGCGATTCTTAATCTGTTTGATTGCTGGTTAAAGCCGGAACTGTTTGATTCTCAATTTGAATTTGCCGTGCGCAGTTGGGCGTTACAATCCCCGGCGGTGGCCGAGCAGATCAGCGAGGCAGATAATGCCCGGTTGGACGCCTTGAGTCAGATGTTTATCCGCTTTGGTTATTCCGCGGATAAAGCAGATGTGCGCGCACGGACTATCTATCTTACCCAGATCGGCTACATCTCGATGAAGGCGGATGAAAATCTTGAAATCCGCTTGCAGCGCATCCCCAGCTATGTGGAGATTTTTACCGGTCAGGCCCCAGAGCCACGCGAACTTAAACGCTTCTATGCTCGCTATGAGGCCGTCACGAAAAACTAAGTTCGGGGTCGTCTATAGATCCGTTGGGCTATCATGATAGACCGCGCTTTTGTCCACCAGATTATTACGCTTCCATAACTGTTGCGCCAGCAGTGCGATGGTGATGACTAGACTTAGCACTAAGGCATAGAGCATAGCGCTACCAAGGCAGTAGATAAACACCGCACAGACAATTAGACCGGTCATAATGGCGGGCTTATGGCGATGGGATAATAGTTTCCAGGCTGCCAACATCGCCGCGCTATAGATCAGGATGAATGAGCCATTGACCCAGTGGGCCATCACCGCGAAATCCATATTTTCCAGATAGCTGATGATCAGTATCACCGCCGAGAGGGTGATAAAGGTGATCAGCGATGTCGCCGGTATCTGGTGGCGGTTTAGGGTCTGCAGTGGCTGGGGTAAAATGCCTTCCCGACTGAAGCTCCAAGCTAGGCGGGACAGGCTGGCGAAATAGACATTGATCGTGGCGATGCCACTCACAAAGCCCAATACACCAATGACCCAGCGGCCACTATGACCAAAAAGCATTTCAAACACGGCGACCATCGCTAATGGATGCTCTGGGGCCATCATCGATAACCAGGTACAACCGATAAAAATCAGTCCGACGAGGGTAATGCCAAACAGGGTGGCTGGAATAAAGTCTCGCTGTACATCTTTAAATTCACCCGCGAGGTGGGTGATCGCCTCGATACCGAGAAAGCTCCAAATCGCTAAGCTGATCGCCTGCATTATATGGCTGTAATCATGGGGTGTGGCTAGACTGACGGTCGCGCTTGAGGTTAATACCGGAGGCTGGATAAAAACCGCGGCCATCATCGCTAACACCACCCCTAAAATAAGCAGGGTGAGTGCCATCTGTATCCGGCCCGATAGCTGTAAGCCGCGCCGGTTAATAAAAAATATCAGCAGTAAAACAAGCAGTTCTGCCGTGAGCGTTTGGCTGTCGCTCAGGGTGACAATGGGTTGTAAAAATTTAAAGGTCATCATCAGTGCTGCCGCGATACCAGGGGGCACGGTAAACACAAATAAGAGGCCGATAATGCGGCCCGGCAGTTGGCCAAAAGCACGCTCAACAAAATAGGCAGGTCCGGCCGAATGGGTAAAACGGCGGCCGAGTTCGGCAAAAATATAGGCCAGCGGCAGAATGCCCATGAGGAGAATAACCCAAGCCCAGATCGC
Source organism: Amphritea atlantica (assembly GCF_018860855.1). Classification (GTDB taxonomy): domain Bacteria; phylum Pseudomonadota; class Gammaproteobacteria; order Pseudomonadales; family Balneatricaceae; genus Amphritea; species Amphritea atlantica_A. Next base: position 257,833 of record NZ_JAHKQE010000009.1, on the reverse strand, counting down.
TTTATCGCCAGCGGCAACGATGGTGAGTTGTGGCAGGATAAACACACCGGTGCCTAAAAGAGTCGTTGCAATGAGTCCCACCCCTTGCCAGCGGGTGATTGTTTGATTTAGCCTAGGCATCTTTTTTCCAGATCGATATATCTTGTCAGTAGAGTGTACGCTGAGTGCGGGAAATATTACGTCGTGGTTTACCGTCGATCTGCAGCATTTTCCAAATTGCTACTGACGATTTGAATAGCCGAGTTTACGCATGGATAGTTTTGATCAGAAAATAATCGCCGCGCTGCGAGACAATGCCCGTCAGAGTGTTTCGGCGATTGCCGCACAGGTAAATCTGTCGCGACCCGCTGTCTCTGAACGGGTGAAGCGGATGGAGGAGCAGGGGGATATTCTCGGGTATCGGGTGATCACCTCAACAAAGCTGGATCAACAAGGCCCGCTTAAGGCGCATTTTGAGATTAAACATGGCGGTTTTAAGTGTCGCCCCTTAGTGCAGTTTCTCTTGCAGTATCCCGAGGTGAAATATTGTCACGGGATCAGCGGCGAAGTGGATCTGCTGGTGTATTTAGAATTTGCCTCGATGCAGCGCTTACATGACATTCTTGAAGAGGTGGATGAAGAATTGCCCAGTGGGGTGAAAATTGTCACCCATGTGGTGATGCAGGAGTGGGAGTGACTTAGCAGCGGCTTGTTCACCCGTGAAAGCCTAAAAAGCCAGACAGTGTCTGGCTTTTTATGGGCTGTTATAAAGACTTAGCGCGCGCTTAGAATGCGATCATCAGCAGATAGAAGGTGATGGCCGACATGATAGCGGCGGCGGGTAGGGTGATCACCCAAGCCATGCCGATAGGCTTCATCAGCGCCCAGTTGGCATTGCTGTTGACCATACCCACACCGAGCACGGCACCAATGAGGATATGAGTACTGGAAACCGGCAAGCCCATCACCGAGGCAAGCATTACCACACCGGCCGCCGATAATTCCGCCGCAAAACCGGACGCAGGATGCATCTTCGTGAGGTTGTGGCCGACAGTTTGAATCACCTCTTTACCGATAAACCAGAGGCCAACGATCAAGGCGATACCAAAGGTCAGCATGGCAACGGTGGGGACGGCGGCTTCGGAGCCCATTTCACCGGTGCGTAGTACATCCAGAATGGCGGCAAAGGGACCGATCGCATTGGCGATATCGTTGGCGCCGTGGCTGAAAGCGAAGCCGGAGGCGGTAAATACCTGCATCCAACTGAACATCAAAAAGGTCGATTTATCGAGGTCTTTGCCTTTCAGCGTTTTAGCAAATATCGCCATCACCAACCAAACCGCCGCACCAATCATGCCGATAATTAGGTAGTTATCTAGGCTACTTAAACCCAGTTGCATATGCTTTAACCCTTTGAACAGCAGCATGCCGGCAATCAGCATACTACCTAGGGCGGCAAAGATCGGCACATAGGTTTCTAAAGCATGGGTGGCGTTAAGCTCACTTTTCTTTTGTTCAATCTTGTGCAGTTCTTGGTAATACTCGGATTCAAGCTCTTGAGGGTCGAAATCACCATCGCGCACGGTATGGGCATCACGGGCCATAGCTGTGGTATAGGAGATCTGTTGCAGTTCAGCTAAGCGCTCAAAAGCTTTCTTATGTTGCGCTTTATGCCGTTTCTTCTCCTGCTTAATGGTCACCAGTTCTTCGGCAGTCGCTTCGTTATAGCGCAGTACATATTTTTTGATTTGATAGAACAGGGTGTAAGACACCAGTCCACCGAGTACCGGTGAAAGTACCCATGAAACCGCAATGGTGCCGATTTGATCCCATTTAATCAGAGCCAATGCGGTACCGGGTCCATCGACAAAAAAACCTAAGGCGATGGAGCTACCGACAATACCACCGATAATGGAGTGGGTAGTGGATACCGGCCAGCCACGCTTGGTGGCGATTAATAACCATAATGCAGCGGCCAGTAGGGCGGCCATCATGATATAGACGAACTGCATCGGGTCGACATGAATGCTCGACAGGTCCACGATCCCTTTACGGATAGTTTTTGTCACTTCGCCGCCGGCGATAACCGCGCCGCTGACCTCAAAAATGGCGGCAACGATGAGTGCCTGCTTAATCGTTAGGGTGCCAGCACCGACACTGGTGCCGAAGGAGTTGGCGACATCATTACCGCCGATATTGAATGCCATAAAGACACCAAAGGCGGTGGCTAGAATAAAGAGCATGACATGGTTATGTTGGGTGTAATCCAATCCCCAGGCCATAAAATAGCCAATCATGGCGATAAAGCCGATGGCAAAAAATAAGCTGAGTTTAGTATCCCCAGACATTGGTGTCTTACTAGGGCTATAGGTCGTGGATGTTGCCATTTGAGTCCTCCTGAAACGCCTTAAAGGTAAAACTGTTTTGCAGAAAACGGTTTTATTTGCTTATTGCTGGATAATCAAAGCGCTTCAGGAAGGCTTGTCGTATTCCCTAAAGTACTTATCAAAGAGCTGAATAAGTTAAGGGCAATGCGTTGCAGTTTGGTGACAGTATCTGTTTTTTTCGTTGTGCATCAGCCCTGATGAGCGCTGGGCATAGCATGGGGAGCTGCTAGTTTTCTTGTTTAAAACTCTTATAGGACCAAGCACCGACCTGCAGTTTGCGATATTGGGTTGGTGAGATGCCCATCACTTTCTTAAAGATACGAGAGAAATAGTAGGCGTCCTCATAGCCCACCATAAAGGCCACTTCGGCAACGGTGCGGGTGCTGATATCCAGCAGGTGACAGGCCCGTTGGGTTTTAAGCTGGATAAAGTGGTTGATCGGCGTGGTGCCGGTGGCATCTTTATAGCGTTTGATAAAGTGAAATTTCGATAGGTTGACGCTGTTTGCCAGGGTATCGATATCCAGTTGTTCATGGATATGCGCTTGCATCAGGCTGTGGATCTTCTCTAGATCGAAACTATCTGCGTCCTGGCTGCGCACCAGTGGTTGCAGCAGTGCGATATGGGTGAGGATCTGGCGCAATTGATTGGCGGCATTAATAAAAGCATTCAGGTGATAGCTGCTATGGCGGGCTTCAAGCAGCGCCTCGAATTCACTCACGAGATTGCTGTGTAGCCCCAGATGAACCACCGGTTTGTGGCTGGGAATCTCTAGATGCGCGATAAAGTCATCGGCCAGCCCCCCTTCAAAATGACACCAGTAGATAGTCCAGGGGAAATTAGGGCTTGAGGCATACTGGTGTGCTGCGCCGCGGGGAAGAACCACTAAATCACCGCTATTTACCGCAATATTCTTCTGGTTTACACGGATTTTACCTTTCCCTTCAAGGCAATATATCAATAAGTAGTCATCATGTTTTAGGCGTTCCATACGGTGCCCGACCGCGTGTTTGTAATAGCCCGCCCCTAACGGATAAAGATCCCTTGAAAGCCTATTATTACTGAGTTTCTGGATGATTTTATGAGGCAAAACAAAGCGAATGCTCTGGGCCGGCAGAGGCCAGTTTGATGGGGTGCTCACAGTGGCTACTCGACTAAGGTATAAAGGGTTAATTAGGGTATTCATGTATTCAATAGCAATATAGTCCATTAATATAGCAACATTATCAATCATGTGCAGCCGCAAGCTATGTTTTAATGTGACCCCATACAAGCAGCGAGATCCTGTTTTTAACGGGGTCTGACAACAACAATAATCAGAACGTTACAATAAATACGAAGGTGCAAAACATGACGCAACAAGTTCCTTTACTGATCAACGGTGAGCTGGTTCAGAGCCGTAGTGATAACTGGATTCCGGTAACTAACCCTGCCACTCAAGAAGTGATTGCACAGGTGCCTTGCGCAACCGCTGATGAAGTAGAACTGGCCGTCGAGAGCGCAAAAGCCGCGTTTGAAACATGGAAAGAGATGCCGGTTGGCGAACGTGCTCGTTTGATGCTGCGTTATCAGGCATTGCTAAAAGAACATCACGATGAGATTGCTGAACTGCTATCTCTAGAAACCGGCAAAACCTTTGATGATGCTAAAGGCGATGTATGGCGTGGTATTGAAGTGGTTGAACATGCGGCCAATATCGCCTCTCTGAGCATGGGTGAAACGGTTGAAAACGTTGCCCGTAAAATCGATTGCTACAGCATCACCCAGCCACTGGGTGTGTGTGTCGGTATTACCCCATTTAACTTCCCAGCCATGATTCCGCTGTGGATGTTCCCAATGGCGATCGCTTGCGGTAACACCTTTGTATTGAAACCTTCTGAACAAGATCCACTGACGCCGATGCGTCTAGCGGCACTGTTTCAAGAAGCCGGTGCACCTGCAGGTTTGCTGCAAGTTGTGCATGGCGCTAAAGATGTCGTTGATCAACTGTTAACGCACAAAGATACTCCAGCGATCTCTTTTGTGGGTTCTGTTGCGGTAGGTGAGCATATCTATCGTACCGGTACTGATCATATGAAACGGGTACAGGCGTTTGCCGGTGCTAAAAACCATATGGTCATTATGCCGGATGCCGCTAAAAATCAGGTTGTTAACAGTATTGCCGGTGCTTCTGTCGGTGCTGCTGGTCAGCGCTGTATGGCAATTTCGGTGGCTGTGTTTGTTGGTAAATCCCGTGAGTGGATTCCTGAAGTACGTGATGCACTGGCTAAAGTACGTCCCGGTGTGTGGAATGATCCAGAGGCCGGTTATGGTCCACAGATTAATCCGCATGCTAAAGCCAAAGTACTGAACTTTATCCAAGAGGGTAAAGATGCCGGTGCTAACTGTATTCTCGACGGCTCTGAGTGCGTGGTTGAAGGCTACCCTGATGGTAACTGGATAGGACCAACCATGTTCACCGGTGTTACCCGCGATATGTCGATCTATCAGGAAGAGATCTTCGGACCGGTTCTGATTACCATAGAAGTGGATACTATTGAAGAAGCGATTCAGCTGATCAATGAAAACCCATACGGTAACGGTACCTCTATCTTCACCTCTTCGGGTGCAGCGGCGCGTAAGTATCAGCATGAAATCAAAGTCGGTCAGGTTGGTATCAACGTGCCAGTACCTGTGCCACTGCCTATGTTCTCTTTCACTGGTTGGAGAAAGTCGTTTTACGGTGACCAGCATGCTTATGGTAAGCAGGCGGTTAAGTTCTACACCGAAACTAAGACAGTGACTGCCCGTTGGTTTGAGGATGATATTGATAATGGTGTAAACACCACGATCACCCTTAAGTAACGCCAATCGTTTAGCGTCTGATTATCAGGCGCTTACGACTGATGATGCCTGCTAAGCCGGACGCGAGTCTGCTTGGCGGGCTTCGTCAGTAGACGCACAACGAAAAAGATTCAGCTGTTATAAAAATAAGAATCTACCAGTATGTTAAGTACGGAGTATCTATGGATTTTGAACTGAACGAAGAGCAGATAGCGTTTGCCGATATGGCCCGCGCGTTCGCTCAGAATGAGCTGGCCCCGAATGCCGGCGAATGGGATCTGCATCAAACGTTTCCTGTCGATGTGTTAAAAGCGGCAGGTGAGCTGGGATTCTGCGGTTTGTACTCCCATGAGGATGTCGGTGGCTTAGGGCTGAGCCGACTAGACGCCAGTATTATCTTTGAACAGCTCGCGATGGGCTGTACTTCCACCACGGCTTTTATCACCATTCACAATATGGCTACCTGGATGATCTCCGAGTTTGGTGGCGAGTCTGTGCGACAGCAGTGGTGCCCTGAATTGACCGCCGGTGAAAAGTTAGCCTCTTACTGTTTGACCGAGCCGAATGCCGGTTCCGATGCGGGGGCGCTGAAAACCACCGCTCGCCGTGATGGCGATGACTACCTGCTGAATGGTAGCAAGATCTTTATTTCCGGTGCGGGCGCGACCGATTGCTTAGTGGTGATGGCGCGTACCGGTCAAGATGGCCCTAAAGGTATCTCCGCTTTTGCTGTGGATGCGAAACTGCCCGGCATTACCTATGGCCGTAAAGAAGAAAAAATGGGTTGGAATAGCCAGCCTACCCGCATGATTACCTTTGAAGATGTACGTATTCCGGCCTCAGCAATCTTAGGGCAGGAAGGGGATGGCTTTAAGATCGCCATGCGTGGTCTCGATGGTGGGCGTATTAATATCGCCACCTGTTCGGTAGGCACCGCTCAGCAAGCACTAAATAATGCCACCGAGTATATGCACGAACGCAAACAGTTCGGCCAAAGTCTGGCTAACTTTCAAGCACTACAGTTTAAATTAGCCACCGCCGCCACCGAGTTGGTGGCCGCCCGTCAAATGGTGCGCATGGCCGCTTCCCGTCTCGATAATAATCATCCAGATAAAACCACTTACTGTGCCATGGCTAAACGCTTTGCCACCGATGTCGGTTTCAGCGTGGCCGATGAAGCGCTACAAATTTTTGGTGGCAATGGTTATATCAAAGAGTATCCGATGGAGCGCTTCCTGAGAGATAACCGGGTACACCGGATTCTGGAAGGCACCAACGAAATTATGAATGTTATTATTGCCCGTCGACTGTTACTGGAAAATGCTGCTGAACTGCTATAACAGCGGCATTAACGGACAAGCATAAACGCTTAGATAAAATAAAAGGTGTGACAAACACCCGCTAAGACTGCAAAGGAAGATCAATATGACCGATAAGCTGATCGTTGAAAAACGGGGCAATATTGCGCTGCTGACCATGAATAATCCGCCAGCCAATACCTGGACTGAAGAGAGCCTTAAAGGGCTTAAAGCACTGGTAGAAGAGCTAAATGCAGATCGTTCGATTTATAGTCTGGTGATTACCGGCCAAGGCGAAAAGTTTTTCTCCGCCGGTGCTGATTTAAACCTATTTGCCGATGGTGATCGTAGCGTCGCGCGGGATATGGCGCGCTATTTTGGTGAAGCATTTGAAGCCCTGAGCCAGTTCCGCGGTGTCTCTATCGCGGCGATTAATGGTTTTGCCATGGGCGGTGGTCTGGAAGTGGCATTAGCCTGTGATATTCGCATCGCGGAAGAACAGTCCCAGATGGCTCTGCCTGAAGCGAAAGTAGGGTTATTACCCTGCGCCGGTGGTACTCAGAACCTGACCATGCTGGTGGGTGAAGGTTGGACGAAACGCATGATCCTCTGCGGCGAGCGTATTAAAGCCGCTAAAGCGCAGGAGATTGGTCTAGTGGAAGAGGTTGTTCCCCAAGGGCAAGCATTAGAGAAAGCACTTGAGCTAGCCGCCAATGTCGCACAGCAAAGCCCAACTTCCGTGGCCTCTTGTAAGCAACTGATTCAGAACAACCGTACCCATCATTGGGATGCGGGCTATATTCTGGAACGTGAGCTGTTTGTTGATCTGTTCTTTACCGAAGATCAGAAAGAGGGTGTTAATGCCTTTTTGGGCAAACGTGCCCCCGAATGGAAAAACCGCTAAGCGGTATACAGGAGACAAAAATATGAGCTGTGTACTGTTTAATGAATATCCGACCCAAGACGGCAAAAAGATTGTTGAGATTCAGCTGAACGCTGAACGTACCCTCAATGCCCTAACGCTCGAGATGATCGATCTGATTCAACCGAAGCTCGATAGCTGGAAAGACGATGATTCTGTGGTCGCCATCCTGTTTGATAGCGCGGGTGAGAAAGCCTTCTGCGCCGGCGGCGATGTGGTCAATCTATACAAATCGATGACCGGCGATGCCGATCCTGATTTCCCTACCGATTTCTTCACCCGAGAATATACCCTCGATTACAGCATCCATACCTACCCTAAGCCAATTATCTGTTGGGGCCACGGTATCGTGATGGGCGGCGGTATGGGGCTGATGAACGGTTGTAGCCATCGGGTTGTAACCGAACGCACCCATATGGCGATGCCTGAGGTGACGATTGGGCTGTACCCTGATGTCGGCGGCAGCTGGTTTTTGAATCATATGCCGGGCCGTACAGGACTGTTCTTGGGGCTGACCGGTAATCCGATGAATGCGGCCGATGCACTGTTTTTAGGGCTGGCGGATCGATTTATCGCGTCGGATCGTCGCGCTGATCTGGTTGAAAAACTGCAATCGGAACAGTGGGATGGCTGTGCTTATGGCGCGACTAATCGCGTGTTGCGTCAATTAGAGTCGGAATCTCAAGCAGCCTTCAATCCTGACTCGCCGGTGCAGAACCATTACCGCTTTATTCAACAGATCACCGATACCGATTCGTTGTCTGATTTGGTCGAGGGGCTGATGGCCGTTGAAAGCGACGATAAATGGATCTCGCGGGCGAAAAAAGCGATCAGTCACGGTAGCCCACTGGCGGTTCACCTGATTAAGAAACAGCTTGAAGTGACTCAGCATATGTCCCTTAAAGAGGTGTTTGAGAGCGAACTGGTACTGTCAGTGCAGAGCTGTAAGCACCGTGAGTTCCCCGAAGGTGTGCGGGCGTTGTTGGTCGATAAAGACGGCGCACCTCAATGGACTTACAAAACGGTACAAGAGGTTGATCCGGCATTTGTCGATCAGTTCTTTGTTGCCCCTTGGGCGGTTAATCCTTTGGCGACGCTGTCAGCATAAAAGCGCAGCGTGACGTCATCGAGTTAAAAAACGATTTATAACAATTTTTTGCAATCCAAGGACGTCGATAACGCCCGACTGACGTGCGCCGCTGTGATGACAACCTGAGAGGGGTGTCGAACGGCGAGTTCAGTCAGCGGCGGTTGAGGTCCAGAATAAATATAAGAGGCAAAGTGATATGGCTACGATAGGATTTATCGGACTGGGCAACATGGGTGGCCCAATGGCAATTAACCTGCTGAAAGCAGGGCATGAAGTTAACGCGTTTGATCTGTCTCAGGCAGCGCTCGATACCGTTGCGGCTGAGGGCGGTCATGCGGCAACCTCTGCTGTTGAAGCGGCGACCGGCGCTGATTTTATTGTTTCTATGTTGCCAGCCGGTGTACATGTTAAAGGGTTGTATCAAACCGGTGATGCGCCTTTGTTTGATGTGATCTCCAAAGATGCGCTGATTATTGACTCTTCAACCATTGATGCAGCGACGGCTCAAAGTGTGTCTGCCGCAGCCAATGAGCGTGGTTTGAGCTTTATCGATGCGCCGGTATCGGGTGGTGTTGGTGGTGCGGTGGCAGGAACCTTGGCTTTCATGGTGGGGGCGACTGATGCACAGTTTGCCAAAGCTAAGCCGATTCTTGATTGCATGGGTAAGAATATCTTCCATGCGGGTCAAAGCGGTGCAGGGCAGATCGCCAAAGCCTGTAATAATATGATGCTGTCGATTCTGATGGCGGGCACCAGTGAAGCGCTGAATATGGGCATGAAAAATGGACTCGATCCAGCGGTGTTATCTGAAATTATGAAGCAAAGCTCTGGTAATAACTGGGCGCTGCAAGTGTACAACCCAGTACCAGGTGTGATGGCGGGTGTCCCTTCCTCCAATGATTATAAAGGTGGTTTCCAAGTCGACCTGATGTTTAAAGATCTCGGTTTGGCGATGGAGCTGAGTCAGCAGAGTAATTCACCGGTACCAATGGGCTCTGCCGCCCGTTCTTTGTTCAGCCTGCACAAATCAAAAGGCAATGGTGGTCTCGATTTCTCGAGCGTCATCAAGCTCTATCAAGACAGTTAATTTAATACTGATAATCTAGCACCGCTGCCGGTGTCAATCGCCGGCAGACTCCCCCTATAAAAACAATCCGGAGTCGGTAATGGGATATAACGAAGAATATCTGGCTGCGCAACAGAATCCAGAAGCCTATTGGGCTGAACAAGCAAAGCGTATTAACTGGTTTAAAGCGCCAGAAACAATTCTGAGCAAAACCGAGAATGGCACCTTTAGTTGGTATGCTGATGGCGAAATGAATAGCTGCTATCTCGCACTGGATCAACACCTCGAAACCCGTGGCGATCAGGTTGCCCTGTATTACGATTCACCAGCAACTGACACGAAACAACAAATTACCTATAAACAGTTACACACCAAAGTGGCTCGCTTCGCGGGTGGCTTAAAACGGTTAGGCGTTGGCAAAGGCGATACGGTCGTTATCTATATGCCAATGATTCCCGAAGCGGCGGTGGCAATGTTGGCCTGTGCCCGCTTAGGGGCAATTCATTCGGTCGTCTTTGGTGGCTTCGCACCTCATGAGATGGCTATTCGGATAGATGATGCTAAGCCTAAGGTGATTTTGACCGCTTCCTGCGGTATCGAATTTGATAAGACCATTGCTTATAAGCCTTTGGTTGATAAAGCGATTGAGCTGGCGAGTCACAAACCTGAGCATACCATCGTCTGTCAGCGTCCGATGCTGGTGGCTGAGATGAATGCCGAGCGGGATCTGGATTGGTATGACTGTCAGCATGGTGCAGAGCCTGCCGATTGTGTGCCCGTAAAAGGCAGTGATCCGCTGTATATTCTTTATACCTCAGGCACCACCGGCGCGCCTAAAGGCATTGTCCGTGATAACGGCGGCCATGCGGTGGCGCTGAACTACGCACTGCATAATGTCTATGGTATGAATCCTGGCGATGTGTGGTGGGGTGCTTCCGATATTGGTTGGGTCGTGGGCCACTCCTTTATTGTCTACGGGCCGCTGATGGGCGGCTGTAGCGCCATCTTCTTTGAAGGTAAGCCGATTAGAACCCCTGATGCGGGTACTTTCTGGCGTGTCATTGATGAATATAAGGTTAACTCGATGTTCTGTGCGCCCACCGCGTTTAGAGCCATTCGTAAAGAAGACCCTGAGGGGGCGTTGGCCAAGAAGTATGATCTATCCAGTCTGAACTGGGTGTTCGTCGCCGGTGAAAAACTCGATTCGTCCACCTATCAATGGCTCGATACCTTGCTGCAGGTGCCGGTGATCGATCACTGGTGGCAAACCGAAACCGGCTGGCCAATGACCTCGCCGATGATGGGCTGGGATAATCCATCCGAAGCGCGCTTGGGTTCCACCAATAAAGCGATTCCTGGTTATGATATTCGGGTTGTCGATGGCGAAGGGCAGCCGGTTGAAGCGAACGAAACCGGTAATATTGTCGTTACTCTGCCGATGCCGCCGGGTGTTGCTTGGGATATCTGGAATCAACCGCAACGGTTTACCGATTCCTACCTCACGGCTTTCCCTGGGTATTATCACACCGGAGACGGTGGCTTTATCGATGAGGATGGTTATGTCTACATTACAGGCCGCACCGACGATGTGATCAATGTATCTGGGCATCGTCTTTCAACCGGCGAGATGGAAGAGGTGGTTTCCTCCCATCCGGCGGTGGCTGAATGTGCGGTCATCGGTGCGAATGATGCGCTTAAAGGGCAGGTGCCGGTAGGGTTGATTGTACTGAAAGCCGGTGAAGAAGTTGATGAAGCTCAGCTTGAAGCTGAGCTGGTGAAAATGGTGCGTGATCAGGTCGGTGCGCTGGCCTGTTTCCGTCGAGCCATCATCGTCCAGCGGTTGCCGAAAACTCGCTCCGGTAAAATTTTGCGGGCTATTCTGCGTAAAATTGCTGCCAACGATGACTATAAGATGCCATCGACTATTGATGACGAGAGCATTCTGACAGAAATTACCGAGCTCATGGATCAGGCGGGTATGCGATAAAGACTCGCTACTAGCACCTCACCCTATAGGGTTGTTGTGTCATAACCTTTGATCGGTAGACTGAGCAAGCGCCTCAGTTTATGTGGCTGTTGGAAATAGATGTGATGCACGACCCTTTTTGATAATAGAAAAGCAAAGGCGATAGACAGATGAAAGTGCTGGTAACTGTCAAACGCGTTATCGACTACAACGTAAAAGTACGGGTTAAGTCTGATAACAGCGATGTTGATTTGAATAATGTAAAAATGGCGATGAATCCGTTCTGTGAAATCGCCGTCGAAGAAGCGGTACGCCTCAAAGAGGCAGGCGTTGCATCTGAGGTGGTAGTGGTTTCATTGGGACCACAGGCCGCTCAGGAACAGATTAGAACCGCGTTGGCGCTGGGCGCTGATCGAGGCATGCTGATTCAGTCCGACGAGCATCTGGAATCTTTAACTGTGGCTAAGTTACTCGCCAAAGTGGTTGAAGAGGAACAGCCAGGCTTGGTCATTATGGGTAAGCAGGCCATCGATTCTGATAATAATCAGACCGGTCAGATGTTGGCCGCGCTGACGAAAATGCCACAGGGTACCTTTGCCTCTGAAGTAAAGGTCGATGGTGACAAGGTTCAGGTAACGCGTGAAGTCGATGGTGGTTTGCAAACCGTTGAGCTGGCGATGCCGGCCATTGTGACCACCGATCTACGCTTGAACGAACCGCGTTATGCGTCGTTACCGAATATCATGAAAGCGAAGCGCAAACCACTGGACACTAAAACACCGGCAGATCTCGGTGTCGAGGTTAAAGCCCATACCCAGCTGTTGAAAGTGGCACCACCTGCTGCTCGTCAAGCGGGTATTAAGGTGGCCTCGGTGGAAGAGTTGGTGGATAAACTCAAGAATGAAGCGAAGGTGATCTGATGGCTATTCTGATTATTGCAGAGCATGATAACCAGTCCCTCAAAGGCGCTACTTTGAATGCCGTAACGGCGGCGACTCAACTATCTGGTGATATCCATGTGTTGGTGGCCGGTGGCGGTTGTCAGGCAGTCGCTGATGAAGCCGCTGCCGTGGCCGGTGTTTCTCAGGTGTTACTGTCGGATAATCCCGTTTATGAACATCAGTTGGCTGAGAACGTTAGCCTCTTGGTGGCTGAGTTGGGTGCTAATTATTCTCATATTATTGCGCCGGCGACTACCGGTGGTAAAAATCTACTGCCTCGGGTCGCGGCATTACTCGATGTCGTGCAATTGTCTGATGTGATGGCGGTTGAGAGTGATGATACCTTTGCCCGACCTATCTATGCAGGTAATGCGATCGCGACGGTTAAATCCCTTGATCCGATCAAAGTCATCACCGTGCGTACTACGGGTTTCGATGCGGCAGCCGCTGAAGGTGGCAGTGCTTCTATAGAAGCGGTGACGGCCGTTCATGATGCGGGTACTTCAAGTTTTATCGGTGAAACCATGGCCAAGAGTGACCGTCCTGAGTTAACGGCGGCTAAGGTGATTGTGTCTGGTGGCCGAGGCATGGGCAATGGTGAAAACTTCGCCTTACTGGAATCGCTCGCGGATAAATTAGGCGCGGCTGTCGGTGCGTCTCGGGCCGCGGTTGATGCGGGCTTTGTACCTAATGATATGCAGGTCGGTCAGACCGGTAAAATCGTTGCCCCTGATCTCTATATTGCGGTGGGTATCTCCGGTGCCATTCAGCATCTAGCGGGGATGAAAGACTCTAAAGTCATTGTTGCGATTAACAAAGACGAAGAAGCGCCTATTTTCTCAGTCGCAGATTATGGCCTCGTGGCAGACCTGTTTGATGCCGTGCCTGAGTTGGACGCTAAGCTGTAATTCGTTGCGTTAAAGTACGGTACATAAAACACCATTCTATCGATGCCTAGGCACTCAATCGTGGTTTACGATAGTATAAAAGCTCACCTTTATGAGTGAAGGTGGGCTTTTTTTGTACCAGTTTGTACGGCTTTAACTGTATTAGACGGTTAAAATCGGTTATCTTTACCGGCTGTTTCAGGTGCCAATTTAAACAACGATTTCAAAACGTCTCGCGCGGACAGCACGACAGGTTCGTCAGCGGGAATGACAAGTAAAGTGGATCCATAATGATTATCAAACCGAAGATTCGTGGCTTTATCTGTACCACAACCCATCCAGTAGGGTGTGAGCGTAATATTCAGGAACAGATCGACTACACCAAGGCGCAAGGTCCGATTGAAAACGGCCCTAAGCGTGTATTGGTGATCGGTTCGTCTAGTGGTTACGGTATGTCGTCACGTATCTCCGCTGCGTTCGGCTGTGGTGCTGCCACTATCGGGGTGTTTTTCGAAAAGCCAGCGACGGAAAGAAAAACCGGTACTGCCGGTTGGTACAATGCCGCGGCATTTGATAAGAAAGCCCATGAAGCGGGCCTGTACGCAAAAAGCCTGAACGGCGATGCGTTCTCTAATGAAGCGAAACAAAAAACCATTGATCTGATTAAAGAAGATTTAGGTCAGATTGATCTGGTGGTTTATTCCCTCGCATCTCCAGTCCGTAAGATGCCGGATACCGGTGAAGTCATTCGTTCATGCTTAAAACCTATCGGTGAAACGTATCGTTCAACGGCGATTGATACCAATAAAGATATTATTATCGAAGCGGAAGTCGAACCTGCGACCGAGCAGGAGATCGCCGATACGGTCACTGTGATGGGCGGCCAAGATTGGGAATTATGGGTCAATATGCTGGATGAAGCCGGTGTGCTGGCCGAAGGCTGTAAGTCGGTTGCCTATAGCTACATTGGTACGGATATTACTTGGCCTATTTACTGGGACGGCGCACTAGGTCAGGCGAAAAAAGATGTTGATCGTGCCGCAGGCGAGCTGAATACTAAGTTAGCGGCTAAGGGCGGTAGCGCGAATGTTGCGGTATTGAAATCCGTCGTTACCCAAGCCAGTTCAGCGATTCCGGTGATGCCACTGTATCTCTCCATGGTATTTAAAATTATGCGCGCTGAAGGTGTTCATGAAGGCTGCATGGAGCAGGTGTACCGTTTATTCAGCACCGGTATTGCGGGTGATAGCGGTAAAGTGGATGAGGAAAATCGGTTGCGCATGGATGACTGGGAGCTGCGTGATGATATCCAGCAAAAGTGTAGCGAGCTATGGCCACAGGTCACCAGTGAAAACCTCTTTGAATTGACCGACTATCAACTTTATAAGGATGAGTTCTTGAAGCTGTTTGGTTTTGGCTTAGAGGGTGTTGATTATGATGAAGATGTCAGCCCTTTGGTTGAATTTGATGTCATTGATATCTAAGCTTTAATGAGTTCGATTAAAAGCGGCATATGGCCGCTTTTTTTATACCTGTTATTTCCCCGCTGTTGTCAATGTGTAGCCTCGTAATGGGGACACTTGGTTTGATAAAAGTCAGGGTTACGTATGTAATCAACCCACATTAGTTAAAAGAGAGTCAGCCGATGACCCTATCGATCAGTAAGCGCCTCACGATAATGAGTGCCGCTCCCGTTGTTTTGTTAGCAATCATACTGTTTTTGCTAACTTTATTTGAAAGCGAGCAGCTAAGACAGGAGCAACTTGATCTAGCTAATATCAAGTTTGTCGAGATGAAACGCGAAGAACTGAAGTTTATGAACGAGATGGCGTATAGCGCTGTCCGCCAGTTATATGAGAATGGTGGTTCATTGGAAGAGGCTTTGCCGACGCTGCGGACTTTAAAGTTTGGTGATAATGGCTATTTTTTTGGTTACACCGGGAAGGGTGATCGGGTCTTTCTAGGGAATAGTGATAAAGGGATCGGCGAAAATTATTGGGATCTAAAGGATGCGAATGGCGTTTATTTAGTACGTGAACTGGTTAAAGCGGGACAAAACGGTGGCGGGATCGTCAGTTATCATTTTCCAAAACCTAATCAGAAGGTGGCAGAAGAGAAGCTCTCTTATGCCTTCTATCTGGAACGCTGGGATTTGATGATCGGTACAGGGTTCTATCTTGATGATGTGAATGCAGTACTCAGTGATCTGGACCAAGCCTCTTCTGAAAACCAATCGACTCTGTTGCTCTATTTTGGTCTTGCCAGCATGGTGTTACTACTGTTGGCCATCATTTTCAGTTCTCTGGTTAAGCGTTCGGTGATGCTACCGTTATTGAGCATTTCTGCTTCGATGAAAGAGTTGGTGTCGGGTGACGCTGACCTGAGCGTTAGATTGCATGTGGAAGGCGATCATGAGTTAGCCGAGCTGGCGCATAACTTTAATGGTTTTATCGCAACTTTAGAAAGTATGATCACCGATTTAGTTGGGTTATCAGCGAGTGTGACAAAGCGAGCTCGTTTTATTAGCGATAGAATTTATGCGGTGAGTGAGCAGCAAGGTAAGTTGCAGGTTCAGATTGAACACTCAGCCTCGGCTATGTCAGAGATGTCAGCGACGGCAGCTGATATCGCCCATAATACCGCTGAGACAGCAACCTCGACTAATGAATCCCGTGAAAATATCGGTCGAGCGGGGACGAGCGTGACAGAGTTAACCTCTGCGGTAAAAGTGTTGGCTGAAGATGTGTCGGGCTCTAATAAAGCGATCTCTACACTGGAGAATAATGTGCAGGATATTATCTCCGTGGTGAGTGTGATTCAGGAGATTGCCGCCCAGACTAACCTGTTGGCATTGAATGCTGCCATAGAAGCGGCCCGAGCCGGAGAGCAAGGACGTGGCTTTGCAGTGGTTGCCGATGAAGTCCGTACTTTAGCGACTCGGACGCAGGCCAGTACATTGCAGGTGCATGAGAGTATTGAGCAGCTGAAAAAAGCCTCTGGTGAGGCGGTGCGAAGTATGCAACATAGTTTTCAGCAGACCGATCTGGCGGTTCATCAGTCAGAGCAGGGGATGTGTGAACTGAATAAAGTCGTTGAGCATATGAATCAGATCCAGGATATGTCGGTGGTGATTGCGACGGCGGCCGAGCAGCAGAGTCAGGTGTGTGATAACCTGAATCAAACGGTGACCGAGATAGCCGGCTATTCTGAAAACTCGTCGGCGATTGCCGGTGAAAACAAGCTGGAAGTTAAGAAATTGTCTGATGATGCCGATAGGCTGCAAACATTAGTGGAACGCTTTAAAGTTTCTTGAGTCTATAAAAACGTAAATAATGAAAAGGGCTGCGGCCCTTTTTGATTATCCGATATGGGTTGCTGCGGGCTCATATCGGTGCATTTACGTTGGTGAGTTAATACGTATCTCTAAATCTATCTTTTTGCAATTATCTTTCAGTTAAAATTACGTCTTACGCTTACTACTTTAGGATAAGAATAAGCCTAAGGGATGATGATATTTTACTGCAATGCACAAGATTTTTTCCTTGGAATGCGTATAATCAGCAGCACAGCATAAGCCTGATACACTGTTAGCCTGCTTATTCGATCTAGCAGTAGCATATCAATCGGGCTGCCAGGGATTGTTTCAGTTATATCAAGCGGTTATAACATATTTTTTTTGTTGATATTCTCTTGTTCGGCCAAAAGCTTCCTTTCTGAAAGGGTCTCTGCATCCATTATCTATAGTCAAATGGCGAAGTTTGTATGACCTCAAAATCTGTTGATGTACTGCTGGTTGGTGCAGGTGCAATGAGCACCACTTTGGGGGTTCTGCTTAAACAGCTGGATCCCTCCATGACAATCGCAATGGTCGAACGTCTTGATCATGTCGCTGAAGAAAGTACCGATGCAATGAACAATGCGGGTACGGGCCACGCGGCTTATTGTGAACTCAATTATACCCCTCAGAATGAGGACGGAAGTATCAATACCGATAAGGCTTTTGATATTAACGTCGCATTTGAAAAAAGCTTACAGTTTTGGTCCTATCTGGTTGAGCACCAATATCTGCCAGAGCCTCATAATTTTATCAATAATGTGCCCCATCAGAGTTTTGTGATGGGCGCTGAGAATGTGGCCTTTTTACGGACACGTTATGAAACCCTGAGTGCATCACCACAGTTTGCGGAAATGGAATTTTCGGATGACCCTGAGGTTTTGCGTCAGTGGATGCCATTGATTATGCAGAATCGTCAGCTTGACGAGCCGGTAGCGGCAACTCGAGTTGCTCATGGGTCAGATGTTAACTTTGGTGCCTTGGCGCGTAATATGGTGAAGTATCTCGAGCAGCAGGAAGGCTTCGATCTACTGCTGAGTCACTCTGTTGAAGATATGTCCCAATATAGTGATGGCGACTGGCGGGTTGGCGTTAAAAACGGCCATACCGGTAAAACAGAACATATTCGTACTAAGTTTCTGTTTTTCGGTGCCGGTGGTGGCGCACTGCCATTGTTGCAGATGTCCGGTATCCCTGAAGGCGATGGTTACGGCGGCTTCCCAGTGAGTGGCCAGTGGTTGGTTTGTAAGAAGCCTGAAATCGTTGAACGGCATATGTCTAAGGTGTATGGCCAAGCGCCTATTGGTGCACCACCGATGTCGGTTCCTCATTTAGATAGTCGGGTAATCGATGGTAAGCGTGCATTGTTGTTTGGCCCATTTGCGGGTTTCACAACCAAGTTCTTGAAGAAGGGCTCCGCACTGGATATGCCACTGAGTATGCGTCTGAACAACCTTAAGCCAATCATGCAGGTTGGGGTTAAGAACATGGATTTGACCCGTTATCTCATCAGTGAGGTGATGCAATCACACGCTGACCGCGTGGAATCGCTGCGTCGTTTCTTCCCCGATGCGCAAGATGATGATTGGGATCTGTCTTACGCGGGTCAGCGAGTTCAGATTATTAAGAAAAATGAGAAAGGTAAGGGTAAGCTCGAGTTTGGTACTGAGGTAATCTCATCCTCAGACAAGCGTCTGGCTGCCTTGCTGGGTGCGTCTCCTGGTGCATCAACGGCAACACCTACCATGATTAATGTGATTGAGCGTTGCTTCCCTGAACGTATGGCGACTCCTGAGTGGCAGGCGAAGATGAAAGAGATGGTGCCATCTTATGGTCAGTCACTGATTGAAGATGGTCAGTTGCTGCGCACCATTCGTCAGCGCACTCTGTCAACATTGGAACTTTCTAAGGACTATCAAGCTTAAACATAGATAGCTTTATCGATCTAAAGCAGTACAGGCAAACCACTCTTCGGAGTGGTTTTTTTTTGCTTGTGGCACTAATTAAGGCTTTCATTAATTAGCATCTTCTAATATATTGTTTTCAGCAATGGGGAAAACCCTCTGGAGACGAAAATGAAAAAAACAGTGATTGCCGCAAGCATATTAAGTTGTCTGTTGGCAGCGACCTCGTTTGCTGCCGATAAGCCAGCAAAAGAAACAGCGCAAACCCGCCTTGATCTTTACGTTACCGCATCAGAGGCTTGGACTATGATGCAGCAAAATGATGCCGCTATTCTTGTGGATGTGCGGGATCCGATCGAAATTAAATTTACCGGTTTCGCCACGCCGACGCGTATTCATGTGCCGTGGATGGTTGCTGATGCAAGCATCTGGAGTGATAAGCAGGGTGGCTGGGCGATGGTGAAAAATCCTAACTTTGTTCAGCAAGTCACCGAAAAACTTAAGCAGCTCGGCGCGACGGCAGATACACCGATTATTATGATGTGCCGCTCGGGATCAACCCGCAGCGCGCCGGCCGTGAATGTATTGGCTGAGCAAGGTTATAAAAACGTCTGGACTGTAGTCGATGGTTTTGAAGGCAGTAAGCTGAAAGAGGGTGACTCTAAAGGTGTACGTGCGGTGAATGGCTGGCGTAACTCAGGTCTGCCTTGGAGCTATAAGGTTGATCCTGCGGTTGCATGGCTTCCCGCTAAATAATCAGATTAATGTTTTATGTTATCAAAGAGGCTAACGGGTCTCTTTGTCTTATGGAGATGACATGATGAAGAAAGTAATATCCTCTGCAGTGGTAGCCGCCTCACTAATGTCGCCTGTAGCTGCTACTGCCGACAATACCGTCGATAAAGTTGTTATTACGCTGACCAGTGCGGAACAGCAGACCCGCGGTATGGCGATGGTGCTCGGTAATGCAATGCAGGCGAAGGGCGCACGGGTGAGTGTGCTGTTATGTGATAGTGCGGGTGATATGGCATTGAAAGGGCATCAGTCAACGCCCTTGAAACCTAAAAATGTGACCCCTGAACAGCTGATGCAAAAGCTTATGTCGGGTGGTGCGAAGGTTGATGTCTGTGCGCTGTATCTGCCGAATAAAGGTGTCGGGATGGATGCGTTGCTGGAGGGTGTTGGTGCGGCTAAGCCGGCAGCAATGGCCGATGCACTGATGGATGAAGAGGCGCGGGTATTTAACTTCTAACACCTTACCGCTACAGAATAAAACGCATCGCTGCTATAACAGCCGATGCGTTTTTGCTTTTCTGGCGATACACAGGTTGCCGTGATGTCTCTTTAGATTGTTGCGATGGATAAGGAGACGGGGATCGCTAATATAACCCTCTATAATAAAGCGATGAAAACACTTTCCTTATTTCCGTTGCCCGTGGTGCTGTTTCCCAGTACGCTTCTTCCGTTGCAAATATTTGAGTTACGCTACCGACGTATGGTTAAAGAGTGCCTTGCTGATAATGCTCCCTTTGTGCTTCTTCAAGCGCGAGATGCTACCAAGCCGGATGTCGATTTTTACCCTATCGGTACCTGCGCTATGATTACTGACTGGCAGCCACTACCAAACCAGATGATCGGTATTCAGGTAGAAGGAATAGAGCGTGTTAGGGTGAGTAATGTTACTCAGGGAAATGATGGTTTGCTGCAGGCGAATGTCGAGCCGTTAGCCGCCTTTCAGTATCTGAATTTAGATCAAGCGTTAGCGCGGCTCTGCGCGATTTCTACGCATCTCGAACAGCATTCTCTGTTATCATTCGACGCTTCTCGGATTAATATCGATACGGCTGATGCTTTTAGCTTTCAGTTAGCATCGTTATTACCTTTTTCAGGCGCCAACCAACAGCGCTTATTAGAAATAGACAGCCCAATAGAGCGGCTGGAATTGATAGCGACTCTGCTTGAGGAATTTTAATGCTTGATCTGATTCAAACGGCACTGACCCATCGCGGTTCATTACTGGAAACATTGCACGCTGAAAACAGTGATTGTTATCGTTTATTTCATGGGGTCAACGAGGGCTGTGCGGGTCTAACGGTGGATCGCTATGGTCCGCAGTTATTAATTCAGACATTTCATGAGCCGATTAGCGAAGAGCAGGCGGCCGCAATTCATCAGCAGGTTGAAGGTTATCTCGGTTGTAAACTCGAAAGTGTTTATAACGATCGAAGTTCCCCAAACTCCCGTCGGCGGGATGATTTTCGGGTGGATCATTGGGAAGGTATTGCCCATGAGCTAGGGGTGAGTTATCGCGTCAAAGGCAAGCATGAAGGGCAGGACCCTCTGCTGTTTTTAGATATGCGCGCGGGACGTCGTTGGATACAGCAACATGCGGCAGGTAAATCGGTATTGAATCTATTTTCATATACTTGCGGTGTGGGGGTGGTGGCCGCTGTGGCGGGGGCCAGCCGGGTGCTAAATGTGGATTTTTCCACGCGATCGTTGGATGTTGGTCGACAGAATGCGGAACTGAATAATCTAAATGAATCACAGATTAGCTTTTTTCAGAGTGACTTTTTTACTGCCGCCAAACAGTTGGCAGGCATCCCGATTAAACAGCGGGTGGGCCGTGGGCGAAAACCCAAACCTTTTCCTAAAATCGGGGAAGAGCAGTTTGATTTGGTGTTTCTTGACCCACCTCGGTGGGCGAAAAGTGCGTTTGGCACGGTGGATCTGATTCGGGATTATCCCAGTGTCTTGAAGCCTGCTTTATTAGCGACTAAGCCCGGTGGTCAGTTAATTTGTGCCAACAATGTTGCCAGTGTGAACTATGAGGACTGGCTGGATACGGTGCAGCGTTGTGCCACTAAAGCGGGCTGTCCGGTCAAGCAGGTGACCCGTTTGGAGCCTGAAGCCGACTTTCCTTCGCCAGATGGTCAGTTCCCGCTTAAACTGGTGGTGTTACAGCTCTGATCACTCGGGTTATGCTGTGGGATAACTAAACCGTTTAATTTCGCCGTTTAACTTCCTGCTGCAGACTATGCCCATCTAAATACGGTGGGCATCCAGTGTAATGCCGGTTACCTCTAAGCCGAGTAGGGCGATGCGCCCTTTCGCTCGGTCATCGCCCGTAGCGGTGAAATCAAACAGATAAGATCGCCAGATTTTTATCTTGCCTTGATCATTCCGCTTTAACCAAATGCCCCGTAAATAAACACTTTGATCCAAGAGTTGTAGATCCAGTCCTTCACAGTGCCGGCTGGCGGCTTTCAAGGCGACCTCTTTCACCTTCAGCGATTGCCACCAATGCCAGAGCAATAAAACAATCAGCGTTAGCCAAAATAGATCAGATAGAGCTAGATACATCAATTTTTCTCCCGTCCCAGCCAAACTGAGCCTATGCCACCGCCGATTATCAGCACTGCACCAATGATCGACATCATATCAGGAACTTGCTGCCAAAAAAGCCAGCCGAGCAAACCGGCAAACAGAACACCACAATAACTGATGGGGGCAATCACGGAGGCTTTCGCATAACTGTAAGCTTTGGTGTAGAGCCACATGATGCACCAGATCGATAAGCTGATGGCTAAGATTAACGGTACGCTGACGGGGTTGATGGGTTGCCAGTCGACTAAGGCTAACGGTAGCGAAAACAGAGCGGATAGACTGAAATAGTAAAATAAAATACGATTGGTGGGCTCGGTGAGCGTAAGTTCTCGGGTCGTGACGATCGATACCGCCAGTAACATCGCCGAGGCAACACCGACAAGGTGCCATGGATTAAATTGGTTACCCTCGGGTTTTAGTACCAAGGCAATGCCAATAAAACCGATGATAACCGGCAGCCAGTTGATCAGCGGCATACGGTCTTTTAACCAAACCAATACCAGTAAGGGCACCACTAGAGGGGCTGCATTGCGTAGTAGGGAAGCTTCACCCAGCGGGATCTCATTGAGCGCGAGATAGTAGGCATAAAAGCAGAGCCAGCCCGATAACCCTCTGGCTAGATGTAAACCTGGCTTTTGAGTTTTCAGCGCTTTAATGCCCTTGCGGCCCAGCCAAGGCAG
Organism: Amphritea atlantica; assembly: GCF_018860855.1. Taxonomy (GTDB): domain Bacteria; phylum Pseudomonadota; class Gammaproteobacteria; order Pseudomonadales; family Balneatricaceae; genus Amphritea; species Amphritea atlantica_A. The sequence continues at coordinate 235,169 of NZ_JAHKQE010000009.1, read as the reverse complement.
CATGATGAGTGTACAGATAAGGTACTGAAACAGCACGATCTGCTCGATCGAGATAAACTCGGCGGTGTACTTCGTTGCGGCGGCGGCCAGACTCATCACCAATGTGGTGGCAAAGGCAAAAGCAGCGCCTAAAAGAAGGTTAGAATATTGGCTGAGCAAGGTTGTCTATCCTGTTGTTTTATTTACAATGTCGATATGTTTTTATCTTTCGGGAATATGCATGGAACAGCTGCTTGGCTTTCTTTCTTCAAACTGGCTTAACCTTTTAGCGTTGAGCTGGTTTTTGCTCTGTTTTAAAGGCTATAACACATACTCTCGCCGCCGGGCTCGAGACAGTCACTGTTTGGCGAGTGTGATGCATAATTACCGTCTGGAGTGGATGACTCGCATGTTGCGTCGCGAGGTACGTATTGCTGATACCGCCGCTGTGGCTAATTTGGAGCGTAGCGTATCATTTTTTGCGTCCTCCACCATGCTTATTTTAGCGGGCTTAATGACTGTATTAGGTTCAACCGATAAAGCGATTGATGTTGTCGGTGACTTTCCCTTCGCGAGTCATGCCACCAAAGCGGAATGGGAGCTCAAGCTGCTGGTGCTAATTAGCATGTTTGTTTATGCGTTTTTAAAGTTTACTTGGAGTTTGCGCCAGTATGGCTTTACCTCGGTGATGATCGGTGGCGCCCCTCAACCCAATGATGGCACCGAAACTGAAATGCAGGCCCATGCTACGCGACTGGCGATTATGAGTTCCATGGCGGCCAATAATTTCAACTTAGGTTTGCGCACCTACTATTTTAGCTTGTCGGTACTGGCGTGGTTTATTAATCCTTGGTTGTTCATGCTGATGGCCAGCGGGGTGGTGGTTATCCTCTATCGTCGGGAATTTAATTCCAGTACTTTACGTCAGTTGGTGATCAGTCGGACGGAATAATTTGTACGCCATTTCACTTTCGGCCCCTTGAAAAGAAAGGGGCTGGCCCCATCTTTAGGTTCAACGGTTTTCGTTTTAACAGTAAATCTTTGTAACAGTAAGATTGGGAATTGATAGATGAGCACAGAAACTCAGCAGGAAACACTAGGCTTTCAAACTGAAGTGAAGCAACTGCTTCACCTGATGATTCATTCTTTGTATTCAAACAAAGAGATCTTTCTTCGTGAGCTGATCTCGAATGCGTCGGATGCCGCTGATAAGCTGCGCTTTGAAGCATTATCAAATAATGATTTGTACGAAGGCGATGGCGATCTGCGTATTCGTGTCGAATTCGATAAAGAAGCCAACACCGTTACCATCGATGATAACGGTTTGGGGATGAACCGCCAGGATGTTATCGAGCACCTGGGGACAATTGCTAAATCAGGTACTTCTCAATTCCTGTCAGAATTGAGCGGCGATCAAAAGAAAGACTCTCAGTTGATCGGTCAGTTCGGGGTAGGTTTCTATTCAGCGTTTATCGTCGCTAAAGAAGTCGAAGTGATTACCCGTAAAGCGGGTGAGCCTGCTAGCAATGGTGTGCGTTGGGTTTCTCAAGGTGAAGGTGACTTTACCGTTGAAACCGTTGAAAAAGCACAGCGCGGTACCACCATTATTCTGCACCTGAAAGATGAAGAGTCAGAGTTTGCGGATGGCTTCCGTCTGCGTACGTTAGTGCGTAAATACTCTGATCATATTTCACTGCCAGTGATTATGCAGAAAGAACCTGAACCGGTTGAAGAGGGTGAAGAGCCTAAGGCACCGGAAGATGAAACCGTTAACTCTGCTACTGCGCTTTGGACTCGTTCTAAAAGCGATATCAGCGATGACGAGTTTAAAGAGTTCTACAAACATATCTCCCATGACTTCCAAGATCCTATGAAGTGGAGCCATAACCGGGTTGAAGGTAAACTGGATTACACCAGCTTGCTGTATGTACCGGCCCATGCGCCTTATGACTTGTGGAATCGTGATACCCCGCGCGGCTTGAAGCTATACGTTCAGCGGGTCTTTATTATGGACCAAGCTGACCAGTTCCTACCGATGTACCTACGCTTTATTAAAGGTGTGGTTGATACGAGCGATCTGTCACTCAACGTATCCCGTGAAATCCTGCAGAAAGATCCTGTGGTCGATAAGCTGAAAACTCAGCTGACAAAACGCTCACTGGATATGCTGGGTAAACTGGCTAAAAATGATCCTGAGCAATACGCTAAGTTCTGGACTGAGTTCGGCGAAGTGCTAAAAGAAGGTCCGGCTGAAGATCCAGCTAACCGCGAAACCGTGTTGAAGCTGCTGCGTTTTGCATCGACCCATAATGATTCGTCTGAACAGAGTGTATCGCTGGAAGATTACGTTTCACGGATGCAGGAAGGTCAGGATAAGATCTACTACGCCGTCGCTGAAAACTACAATACTGCTAAGCACAGCCCACATCTCGAAATCTTCCGTAAGAAGGGTATCGAAGTATTGCTGATGTCTGATCGGGTTGATGAGTGGTTGATGAGCCAACTGTTCGACTTCGACGGTAAGTCATTCCAAGATGTCAGCAAGGGCGAGCTGGATCTCGGCGAAACTGAGAACGAAGAAGAGAAAAAAGCGCAGGAAGAAACTGCTAAAGAGATGGAAGGTCTGACCGAACGTCTTAAAAACAGTCTTGAACAGCAAGTCAGTGAAGTACGTGTGACTCACCGTCTGACAGACTCGCCTGCCTGTGTCGTACTGGGGGCCTATGATATGGGCTTACAGATGCGTAAGATCATGGAAGCGGCGGGTCAGGCTGTGCCTGAGAGCAAGCCAATCTTTGAGATTAACCCAGAGCATCCGCTGATCAGCAAGCTGGACAACGAAGCAGATGAAGATCGTTTCGGTGAACTGGCATTGGTTATCTTTGAGCAGGCTCAATTAGCGGCCGGTGGTCAGTTGGATGATCCAGCAGCCTACGTTAGCCGTCTGAATAAGCTATTGCTTAATCTGATTAACTAAACGGTTATTCTCGCTATGACTAAAGGCGGCCCTAGGGTCGCCTTTTTTATGCCTGCAATACTGATATAATCAAAGCTTCTCGTATGGATTAGTACGGAAAACAACAATAAAATTAATAACTTGTCTGCCCTAATCAGGATTCAATATGAGTAATGATATCGCTAATCTGCGTAAATTTGTGGCGCCTGAAATCGTTTTTGGCGCAGGGGCTAGAAAGACAGTGGCTAATTTTGCACGCTCTTTTGGCGCTCGTAAAATTCTACTGGTGTCGGATCCTGGTGTGTTGGCCGCCGGTTGGGTTGATGATGTGGCACAGGACCTTCGGTTGGCCGGTTTTGAATATGAACTGTTTACTGCGGTTTCGCCCAACCCCCGTGCAGAAGAGGTGATGAAAGGGGCTGAGATCTATCAGCAGCAGGGCTGTAATTTAATTGTTGCTGTGGGCGGTGGTAGCCCCATGGATTGTGCCAAAGGGATCGGGATTGTCGCCACCCATAACCGCCATATTCTAGAATTTGAAGGGGTTGATACCATTGAAGTGGCGATCCCACCATTGATCTTTATCCCCACCACGGCAGGCACCTCCGCCGATGTTTCTCAGTTCGCCATCATCTCCGATCAGCAGGAGAAGATGAAAATCTCGATCGTCAGTAAAGCGGTGGTACCGGATGTTTCACTGATTGATCCGGAAACGACAATCACGATGGACCCCTTTCTGACCGCTTGTACTGGCGTCGATGCCTTGGTGCACGCGATCGAGGCATTTGTTTCGACCGGTTCTGGCCCGCTCACTGATATGCATGCTCTAGATGCCGTTAAACTGGTGAACGATAATCTGGTGGCATTGGTGAAAGAGCCAACGGATCTGAAGCTACGTGAACAGGTGATGCTCGGTAGTATGAAAGCGGGGTTAGCTTTTTCTAATGCGATTCTCGGTGCTGTACATGCGATGTCACATAGTTTGGGCGGATTTCTGGATCTACCCCATGGTATGTGCAATGCGATGCTGCTAGAGCATGTGATCGGCTTTAACTTTAAATCCGCCGAGGATAAATTTCGCGTGATTGCCGAGACGATGGGGATTGATACCCGCGGCATGAACAACCAAATGGTGCATAAACGGCTGCAGGACCGAGTGATTCAACTGAAACGGGATGTTGGCTTAATTGATGGTCTGGCCGAGCGAGGGGTGAACCTCAGTGATATTCCTATTCTGTCAGCGAAAGCGATTCAAGACCCCTGTATTTTGACCAATCCGCGTAAATCCAGTAAGCGGGATGTCGAGGTGGTCTATGAAGAAGCGCTCTGAGGTGACTTATTCTCCCAGTGATCGCCTCACCGTCGAGCGCTTGATGGGGCTGGGCGGTCAATCAGCCCGAAAGAGTCATTATCCTGAGCTGCTAGCTAAAATTGAAGAGCTGGAAGCTGAGAAGAATCGTTATAAATTGATCTTTGATCATGCTCAGCACGGTATCTTTCAGGCGCGGCTGAACCAAGGTTTAATCACCGCTAACTCTGCCTTGGCGAGAATCTGTGGCTATACCGACGCCGAGCAATTATGTGGTCGAGTGGAGTCTTTTGCCGCTGACCTGCTGTTTGATGCTGATGAATATCCTTTGTTCCTAGAAAGATTACAGCTATATGGCAAGTTGTTGAGCTATGAAACCCGCTTGAAACGTCAAGATGGTAGTGCGGTCGATGTCTCTCTCAACGTCTTGTTAAAGCAAGATGCTAGAGGGGATCTGCTTGAGGTGTTTGTAGCCGATATCACCGAGCGTAAAAAAGCCCAGAATAAACTTAAGAAACTAAACGAAGAGTTAGAGGTGCGGGTCGATGATCGCACCCAAGAGCTGGTCTCGCTGAATGATAAGTTGGTGCGTGAGATCAGCGAACGTAGTGTGATTGAGCAGGCGTTAAAAGTGGCGCGGGATGCCGCAGAACAGGCTAATAAGAGTAAAGATAAATACCTCGCGGCGGCGAGTCATGATTTACTACAACCTTTGAATGCTGCGCGCTTGCTGGTGTCCACTCTACAAGAGCGGGAGTTAGAACAAGACAATAATCATCTTGTTGAACGTATTCATATTGCTCTGGAAGGTGCTGAAGAGTTATTGAGCGACCTTTTGGATATCTCGCGACTAGATCAGAATGCTGTACAGCCTGATCTGATCAGTATTCCTCTAAACTATCTATTTCGGATGCTGCAAGTAGAGTTTCAGCCAGTAGCCGAACAGCGCCGGGTTAAATTTAGTGTGAGTGGCAATCGGCTGAATGTTCATAGTGATACTCGTCTACTGATGCGGGTGTTACGTAATTTTCTGAGCAATGCATTTCGTTATACCCCTGAGGGGCGCGTGTTACTCGGTGCCCGTCGCCGTGGAGATTGGCTAGAAATTCAGGTGTGGGATACCGGCCCCGGCATTCCCGAAGATCGATTGGATGATATCTTTAGAGAGTTTCAGCAGATCGACCATCAGTATCAAACCGGACGTAAGGGGGTCGGCTTGGGGCTGGCGATTGTTGAGCGTATTGCGGGCATGTTAGATCATCCAGTGGGGGTTCGTTCTCAGTTAGGGCAAGGCACGATGTTCAGTGTATCGGTGCCTCTCAGTGGTGAAGTGATTGAGCCTATTTTACAGCCACAACAGCTGCCGCAGCACGATTTGAGTGGCCGGGCGATTCTGGTAATTGATAACGAGCAAGATATTTTGGTGAGTATGAAAGCGCTGTTAGAACAGTGGCGCTGTTATGTTTATGTCGCCATCGATTCGGCTGAGGCCATTGAGAACTATCTGAGCGAAGGGTTAATACCAGAGCTGATTCTGGCTGATTTCCACCTAAATAATGATACCACGGGGGTTGAGGCGGTAGCGCAGGTGCGTGAATATGCAGGCGTTAGCATTCCTGCGGCGATTATTACCGCCGACCGCTCGCCTGAGGGACGCAAACTGTTTCGGGCACAGGGTCTACCTGTGTTAAACAAACCGGTGAAAGCAGGCAAATTGCGGGCCTTGGTGAGTCATCTTTTGCAGCCAGGGAGTGCTGTTGATGGATAACCAGCAACAGCAACAATGTCGCTTAGCTCTACAGGCGCTTAAAGCTCAATTGAACGACGAGATTGTCAGCTTACAGCAGAGCGCTCAACCGGTCATATTGGATCAGCAGGCGGTGGGGCGGGTTTCCCGCGGCGATGCCTTGCAGCAGCAAAATATGGCGTTGGCAAATCTGGCGCAGTGCCGCTTGCGCCTGCATGAAGTGCTGCATAGCGAACAGAAATTTGATCAAGCTGAGTATGGTTATTGTGAAGGGTGCGATAAGGTGATCAATTTGTCACGGCTGTTAGCACGCCCGGATAGTCGTTATTGTTTGGACTGTCAGTCCGCTTCAGAGCAGTAATCGACATGAGTGCTCATCGCTCTAATCATTTTGCACTTGTTCGTGCAGCAGAGTAATCTGAATGGAATCCGTTATTGAGTTTTGATACCGCCGATGGCTGATAAAAAATCACACGACTTTGTTGAAAATCCAGAACTGGCTGATGAAGCTTGGGTTAGTGTTATCCAGAAAATGGATGAAACCTATGCCGACCTAGTGCATTACCAAGTTGAGATCGAACAAAAAAATTTAGAGCTGGAGCAAACCCAGGGCTTTCTCGACAGTGTTCAGAGCGCTATGAGTGATGTGCTGATCGTCTGTGATAAACAGGGGGTGATTCAGCAACTGAACAGTGCCTTCGAGCAACTGACCGGTGTGGCCGCCGAGGAGTTGATCGGCAAAGACTTTATTGAGTTGGTTGCGCCGGCTTACCAAAACAAATTCACCGATATTGAAAATCAGCTACGGGTGCAGCCGGTACGGGATTGTGAAGTCGAGTTAGCTGGCCGCAAAGGATGGGTGCCGCTGGCGATGAACTGCAGTCCCCGGCGAGACAAGCGTGGCCGTATGGCGGGTATGGTGATGATCGGGCGTCCCCTAGGTGAGCTACAAAAAGCCTATAAAGAGCTGAATCAGGCCCATGCTGAACTTAAGCTGGCACAGGAGCGACTGGTACAATCTGAAAAGATGGCATCGCTTGGTCGGCTAGTGGCGGGTGTTGCCCATGAGTTAAATAATCCGATCAGCTTCGTCTATGGCAACATGCATGCTTTGCGTCGTTATACCGACAAACTTTATACCTATTTTAATGCCGTCAGTGAAAATCGAAGCCGAGCAGAGCTACGCGAGTTACGCGAAAGTTTGCGTTTGGATAAAGCGATCCGCGATCTCAATTCACTGGTTGAGGGGACGATGGAAGGGGCCGATCGAGTGCGGGATATTGTTCATGATCTACGCCAATTTTCTTCCTGTCAGGAAGCCGAGAAAACCCGCTTCGACTTTATCCATGTGATTAAAACCGCTCTCCACTGGATCATCAAAGAGAGTCATCGCCCCGTTGAGGTTGAGCTTAATCTACCCGATAAAATACAGGCATTAGGTCATGCGGGACAGATTCATCAGGTGATTGTTAATCTGATTCAAAACGCTGTAGATGCCATGAAACATCAGTCCGATGCTCACTTGGCATTAAGCGCTGGCGAGAGCGATACGTTGGTTTGGTTTACTTTACGCGATAGTGGGCCGGGTTTAGCCGAGGAGCATCTGTCGCGGGTGTTTGATCCATTCTTTACCACTAAACCGGTGGGCGAAGGAACTGGCCTTGGGTTGTCTATTAGTTATGGTATAGTCTTAGAACATGGCGGTAAGTTATTGATTAGTAATTGTAATGAGGGTGGTGCTATCGCTCGTTTAGAATTACCTAAAGAGGCTTTGCCCGATCCCTCAGTCTCCACGGCAACGTCAGTCGAAACTGCTGTAGAGGCAGACAATCAGGAGCGCAATCATGGTTAATCTTCTGTGGTTACAGTCGGGCGGTTGTGGTGGTTGCAGTATGTCTATGCTGAATGCTGAAGCGCCGGATCTTCTCACCAGCTTTGATGCCGCAGGCATCAATCTGCTGTGGCATCCCTCGTTGAGCGAACAGAGTGGCGCTGAAGTGATCGACCTTTTACAGCAGTTGGTTGCTGGTGACATTCCGTTGGATATTCTCTGTATCGAAGGCTCGATGTTAATGGGGCCGATGGGCACTGGTCGCTTTCATGTGATGGGCGGCACTGGCGTGCCAATGATCGATTGGGTGCGGCAATTGGCGGCCCGAGCAAAACATACCGTCGCCGTGGGCAGCTGTGCTGCTTATGGTGGTATCAGTGCGGCGGGCGAAAATATCACCGAGGCGACCGGCCTGCAATTTGATGGCGAACTTAGCGGAGGCTTATTGGGTGCCAGTTATCGGTCGGGCAGTGGTCAAGGTGTCGTTAATATCGCTGGCTGCCCAACTCATCCGAACTGGATTACCGAAACTTTGTTACAGATCGCGCTGGGTGAGTTTAGTGCTGAGCAGGTTGATAACCTCGGACGACCTCGTAGCTATGCTGATCACCTAGTACATCATGGCTGCTCCCGTAATGAATACTATGAATACAAGGCTAGTGCTGAACTGCCTGGTGAGCAGGGTTGTATGATGGAGAATATGGGGTGTTTGGGTACACAGGCTCATGCGGATTGTAATATTCGCCCGTGGAATGGCGAAGGTTCATGCACCCGTGGCGGTTACGCCTGTATTAATTGTACTGCGCCAGAATTTGAAGAGCCTACGTACGCCTTTACTAAAACCCGCAAAATCGCCGGTATTCCCGTGGGCCTGCCAACCGATATGCCCAAAGCCTGGTTTGTTGCCTTAGCGTCACTGTCCAAAGCGGCAACGCCGGAGCGGTTGAAGGTCAATGCCACGTCTGAGCGAATCATCTATCCGCCGAGCCGACAGAAAGTCGATAAGTAATCGTTCGATGTGTCGTCATCATGTTGTCAGGATCAGACAGTAACCGATAATAAGAAGAGAATATGAGTCGAATTTTAGTTGGCCCGTTTAATCGGGTAGAGGGTGATCTTGAAATTGCCTTGGAGATCAGTAACGGCCAAGTGGAAAGTGCACAGGTCAATTCCACCATGTATCGCGGATTCGAGCAGATTCTACAGGGTAAAAAACCGATGGATGCCTTGGTTTATACCCCTCGTATCTGCGGTATCTGTTCGGTGAGTCAGTCGGTCGCATCGGCTTACGCTCTGGCGGATGCGATGCAGTTGGGGATGCCTCTGAATGGTGAGCGCTGCATTAACCTGATTCTAGCCAATGAAAATATGGCCGATCTACTCACGCATTTCTATCTGTTTTTCATGCCTGATTTTGCCCGGTCTGTCTATGCGACTCAGCCTTGGTATGATCAAGTTCAGGCGCGCTTTCAAGCGGTTAAAGGTGATGCTTGTCGGGATGTGCTGCCTGCGAGGGCTGAGTTCCTTCACCTGATGGGATTATTGGCCGGTAAGTGGCCCCACAGTTTAAGCATTCAGCCCGGCGGTACCGCAAAATCGATAGAAGCGCATGAGCGCTTAGGGATGCTCGGAATTCTTGCTGGGTTTCGTCGTTTTCTTGAGCGTCGTTTGTTTGGTGATTCACTGGAGGTTATTAGTCAGCTCAAGTCGGAGTCCGAGCTGCAGCAATGGGCCTCGGAAAAAGAGTGGAAAAGCTCTGATCTGCGGATCTTTCTGCATCTGTCGCAGCAGTTACAACTCGATCAGATGGGTCGTGCGACCGATCAGTTTATGAGTTATGGGAATTATTTACTGGACGGCGAGCGCTTGTTTCGTCCCGGAGTGGTGGATGCCCAAGGTCAACGGCGACCACTGGATAGCCAGCAGATAACCGAAGATATATCCCATGCTTGGCTGTCAGGACAGCAACAGCCGCAACACCCTGAGTTAGGGGTGACACAGCCCTCACTGGACAATGAACGGGGTTATAGCTGGTGTAAAGCGCCTAGGCTTGCCGGGCAGGTGATGGAGACTGGTGCGTTGGCCCGCCAACTAAGCAATGGGCACCCACTCATGATGGATTTAGCCGCCCGAAGCGGAGCCAATGTACAAAACCGGATGCTTGGGCGTCTGCTCGAACTCGCGATTGTGGTACCGCAGATGGAGCAGTGGGCGCGACAAATAGACCCGTTAGATCGTTTCTGTGTGCATGGTACCTTGCCTGACTATGCCGATGGTGTCGGCATGATCGAAGCCGCTCGTGGTAGTTTGGGGCACTGGTTGAGCATTCGTGAGGGTAAAATTTCTAATTATCAGATCATCGCTCCCACAACATGGAATTTCTCCCCACGGGATCAGCATGGCACGCCGGGGGCGTTAGAGCAGGCTCTGCAGGGGGCCGCGGTATTGGAGGGCGAAGAAACTCCGATCGCTGTGCAGCATATTGTGCGCTCATTTGACCCCTGTGTGGTGTGCACTGTTCACTAGCTATGCTTTAGTGAATCCCCATCGCTGCCATCAGATGAATAATGCCGCAACCGACGACCAGCATCGTTAAGTTGTAGGGTAGTTGGTTGCGGATAATCTCCCCGTCGCTGGCATTAAAACGGGACTTCATAATAAAATTAAGGCCGCTAAAGGTACTGCCGGACATCGCCAATGATGTACCGAGCACATAGGCAATCGCCATCAAATTAGGCGTCACGGTGATATCCGCCAGCAAGCCGGCAAAAATAGCCACTAACGCCAATTGATGAATACCTAGATAGGCTAAGCCGACAATCATCACCAGTACCAGCGACGCTACGCCTGCGTCGGTTTGGGTGAAAGGTAGGCTAATCAGGCCCACAGAAATACAGGCTTTCACCCCCGCGGCCAGCACGCCTGCGCTCATAAAGAGGCTAATCTCTGCACGGCTCTCCGATAGTTTTTCGCTCACATGCAGCGAGATCTTACGGCTGGCGGAACGGACATTAGACATCACCGCCATCAACGCAATCGGTACGATAATCGACAGTAGCGATACTAGAAAGACCATCGGCAGTTGCGGCATCTGCCAACTGAACAACAAAATCAGCGTGATTAATACTACCGGCAGTGCCAATGTTTCTGTCTTGAGAGGGTATCCGGAAAAACGCTGTAATGCGGTGGCGGCTCTAACGCGCGCTTCGATGATACTCAAGCTTAAACCGATCACCGCTAGGGTAATGGAAAAAGGGTACACTTGCGTTAAGTCAACGCCGGGCACCTGTTCTAGCACGAGTGGTAAGAGGCTCAGAAACGGTGACCAGAGCACTGCCATACCGAAGCCCCGGCTGAGCACCCATTGAGACAGCTGATCGATCCCCTGTTTCTGCTTAATCTGATCCCCAACAATAATCACCGATGAAAAGTTGGCAACCGACGAGAAAAAATGCATTCCCAGTAGGGTGGTGATAAAGCTACGGATTCCCCGTTTGCTCGCATTACAACCGACTCGACCCGCCATACCAATGAAGCTTATTGAGGTTAGCAGCATCGCCAGTTTGAGATGCTCACCCAATAAAGTTTGCAGTGACATATCTGAGCCTTGGCTCCAAGCCAGCGCTGCTGCCGCGATACCGATGCCGAAAAGAATGAGGATCTGTTTACGCTGTTTAGGCTTCAATCGAGGTATTTCAATGGCGATATAGAGCCAGCAGAGCAGAGTTGCCAAACCGGCTAACCCTAGCGGCAAGACTGTATTCAGCAGTGTTAACAGGCACATCGTCAACACGAGTGGCCCGGCTATTCTGGCTCCGGGCCAGTATTTGGTTAATGATTGTGCGAAGTGATGGGGAGACATTACGTACCTATAAAGAAAAAAAACTGGAAATTAGTTAATATATTAATTATATTATTATGCATAGGGTAATCGCTACCTTTGAATAGGTACATGGGCAAGCTGGTATTTTGCTACGAAGATTGCAGAAGACAACGCTAAGATGGAAATTAGATATGCTAACAGAACAACAGATACAACTAGCGGCCGAGAAGCTTTATCAGGCAGAGAAAGACTGTTCACAGATTCCTGCACTGACACTTGAATATCCTGATATGACGATGGATGACGCTTATGCCATACAGAAGACTTGGGTCGATCAGAAGATCGCCAAGGGTGCCAAGGTTAAAGGGTATAAGATCGGTCTGACATCACGTGCCATGCAGATGGCCGTGAATATCAATCAGCCGGACTACGGTGTGTTGCTGGATGATATGTTCTTTGCCGATGGTGCTGAGATTAAAGCGTCTGATTTCCCCGATCCACGTATTGAAGTGGAGCTGGCGTTCGTCTTGAAAGACCGTTTAGAAGGGGACGATATCACCATCTTTGATGTGTTGAATGCGACCGATTATGTAATCCCATCGTTGGAACTGATTGCCGCTCGTTGTCACCGTACCGATCCTGAGACCGGCTATACCCGTAAGGTGTACGATACTATTGCTGATAACGCGGCGAATGCCGGTATTGTCTTAGGTGGTCGGCCGATTAAACCGATGGATATCGATCTACGTTGGGCGGGTGCGCTGCTCTATCTTAATGGTCAGATTGAAGAAACCGGTATTGCGGCCGGTGTACTGGGTCATCCGGCAAACGGTATCTGCTGGGTGTGTAAACGTTTTGCCCCTCACGGTGTTGCGCTGGAACCCGGTCAGGTAATACTGGCAGGCTCCTTTACCCGTCCGGTCTCAGTAAAAGCGGGTGACACTATTCATGCAGATTACGGCCCACTGGGCGGTATCTCTGTGAAATTCGTATAAATAAGAGGACGTTATGGAACTTCCTGTTAATAAATTCAAGCAGGGCCTAAAAGGCGATCAGCCTATGTGGGGTCTGTGGCTCGGGCTACCCGATGCCAGCTGTGCTGAGCTGGTTGCCGGTGCGGGGTTTGACTGGCTGCTGATCGATAGCGAACACGCGCCGTTTGAACTGGATTCAACCATGCGCCATCTGCAGGCGATTGCGCCCTATGGTGTACCTGCGATTGTACGTCCTGAAGAGGGCCGTACGGCGCTGTTAAAACGGATTCTCGATATTGGCGCACAAACCGTGTTGGTGCCGATGTGTGATACCGCTGAACAGGCCCGTGAGCTGGTTAAAGCGGTTAAATACCCACCTCAAGGCATCCGTGGCCTCGGTAGCTCATTAGCCCGTGCGGCTAACTGGAATCGTATTCCGGGCTATCTGCAGAAAGCCAACGATGAGATCTGCCTTGTGGTACAGGCCGAAACGGTCACCGCGATGGAAAATTTGGCAGAAATCGCTGCTGTCGAAGGTGTTGATGCGGTCTTTATTGGTCCATCTGACCTGTCAGCTTCAATGGGCCATATCGGCAACCCGGATCATCCTGAGGTTGTGGCCGCTATTGAGAAGGGTTTTGAGATCATCAATGCGGCAGGGAAAGCGGCCGGTCTACTCTGTATTAATCAGGCTAAAGCACACCACTATGTTGCCAAGGGCGCTAAGTTTGTTGGTGTCGGTGTGGATACCCTGCTGCTGAGTAATGCAGCCAAACAGTTAGCTGAAAGTTTTAAAGCCGGTGACTCAACGTCTCAAGGGCAGACTGAGTCTTCTCAGTCCAGCGGATATTAATTTTAGGTAGAGAGTTATGAGTAATAATCCAATCGTTAAAGGTAAATTGGTCTGTGTTGCGCTGAACGATTCTGAACAGTTCAACGCGATGCAGGCTGAGTTTGCAGATGCGCCTTACAAAGGCGCGCCAACACAGCCGGTCTTGTATTTCAAACCCCACAACACGTGGAGCACCGACGGAGCCGTGGTTGAGTGGGCTGACGGTGCAGATAGCATGGTCGTTGGTGCATCACTGGCGGTCGTGTTCGGTAAAGAGTGCTGTCGTGTCAGCGAAGCAGAAGCACTGGACTATGTTGAAGGTTATACCCTAGTCCATGACTTCTCGCTGGTTGAGCAAAACTATTACCGCCCTGATATCAAAGGTAAATGTTTAGACACTTCTGCGCCGATCGGTGCTGCGGTTGTTCCGGTGGCTGATCCACAAGCGCTAACGGTTGTTACGTCGGTGAATGGCACTGTGGTTAATGAAACACCGGTATCTCAGTTGGTACGTGGCGTAGCTGAACTGATCAGCACCATCTCTTATATCATGACGCTGCAACCTGGCGATGTGATCGCCGTTGGCTTCCCAGGACAACGTGCTCCGGTAGCGAAAGGTGACAAGGTTTGTTCGGTTATTGCCGGTGTCACTGAACTCAACAACACACTTGGCGAATAAGGGGATCATTCGAAATGAAACACGCACGCGTACTTTTTAATGGCTCCGAGCTAGATGTAACGGTTGAAGACTCTTTTGCTGAAACCGGTCTGTTGAAATCAAAAACAGATGGTCAGCTCATCAATGAAGCCGATGTTACTTGGTTATCACCGATCAAAGAGCCGGGCACTATTTTTGCTTTGGGTCTTAACTATGCGGATCACGCCGCTGAGTTGGCCTTTGAGCCACCGAAAGAGCCGCTGGTCTTCCTGAAAGGGGCCAATACGCTCACCGGTCACAAACAAAACGCTTACCGTCCCGACAACATCAAGTTCCAGCACTATGAGTGTGAGCTGGTGGCCGTGATCGGTAAAGAGGGTAAAAATATCCCGCGTGAAGAAGCGATGGATTACATTGCCGGTTACACCGTGTGTAACGACTTCGCCATCCGTGATTATTTGGAAAACTACTACCGTCCGAACCTGCGAGTTAAGAGCCGCGATTCACTTTGCCCAATCGGCCCATGGTTGATCGACAAAGATGATGTAGGTGATATTAGCAACCTGAAACTGACCACCCATGTAAATGGTGAGTTGACTCAGGAGGGCACCACCGCCGACATCATTTTTGATGTGCCTTTCCTCGTGGAATATTTAAGTAAAATCATGACCCTAAAACCAGGGGATATGATTGCGACTGGCACGCCAAAAGGCCTGAAAGATATGCAGCCTGGCGATACCGTTGTATGTGAAATTGAGAAAGTAGGGGCTTTGGTAACGAACATCGTTTCAGAGCAAGCGTTCTACGGCGACAAGTATTGAGGTATAGATAGATGAGTGCACAACTACAAGAAAATATTGGCAAAGCTGAAGGCTATCTGGCACGTTTTAAAGAGAACACGCTAGGTCATTTTATCAACGGTGAATGGACGCTGGGTAGCGGTGAAACCTTCGACAACACCACACCGTTTGATCAGAGCTATCTGGGTAAAGTCGCTGCCGCATCTGTTGAAGATGTGAATGCTGCCTGTGAAGCAGCGGCTGCCGCTGCTGCTGGCTGGGCGGCAACACCGGGTGCCGAGCGTCGTAAAATTCTGCATCGTTTAGGTGATGAGCTAGAAAAGCGCGCTGAAGAGATCGCCATGGTTGAATCAATGGACTGTGGTCAGGCGCTACGCTTTATGCGTCAGGCGGCGGTTCGTGGTGCGGCTAACTTCCGTTTCTTTGCTGACCAAGCACCAGAAGCACGTAATGGTCTGTCGCTGCATCAAGCAGAACACACCAACTTCACCGTGCGTAGCCCGCTCGGCCCTGTTGCAGTCATCACGCCGTGGAATACGCCGTTCATGCTGTCTACTTGGAAAATCGCGCCAGCACTGGCATCCGGTTGTACCGTGGTACATAAGCCTGCTGAACTGAGCCCGCTGACCGCCTCCATTCTGGCGGAATGTGCCGATGCCGCCGGTTTACCGAAAGGTGTTTGGAACATGGTTAACGGTTTTGGTGCCGTTGCCGGTAAAGCGTTGACAGAACACCCTGCGATTAAAGCAGTGGCGTTGGTCGGTGACTCTGCCACCGGTAAAATGATTCAGGCACAAACAGCACAAACGCTGAAGCGCTTACACCTTGAACTGGGTGGTAAAAACCCAGTGATCGTGTTTGATGATGCAGACTTTGAACGGGCCCTTGATGCAACTGTATTCATGATCTACAGCCTCAATGGTCAGCGTTGCACTAGCTCTAGCCGCCTGTTAATTCAAAGCGGCATCAAGGATAAGTTCCTTGAGGCTCTGAAAGCACGGGTTGCCAATATTAAAGTTGGTCATCCACTGGACCCTGAAACCGAAGTTGGCCCGCTGGTACATACCGGTCACTACGATAAAGTGACCAGCTACTTTGAGATCGCTAAGCAGGATGGCGCTACGATTGCTGTGGGTGGTAAATCACTGCGTGATGAGATGGGCCCTGGTAACTTCGTGACACCAACCCTGTTTGTCGATGCAAAAAACACCATGCGGATCGCTCAAGAAGAGATCTTTGGCCCAGTGCTGACCGCTATCGAATTCGAAACCGAAGAAGAAGCGATTCAACTGGCTAACGAAACCGTTTACGGTCTGGCTGGTTATATCTGGACTAGCAATACCGGTCGTGCAATGCGCATGGCTCACGCGGTTGAAGCGGGTATGCTGTGGGTTAACTCTGAAAACAACCGTAACCTGCCATCCCCATTTGGTGGCATGAAAATGTCCGGTATCGGCCGTGACGGTGGTGATTGGAGCTTTGATTTCTATATGGAAACCAAAAACGTCTGTATCGCCCATGACACCCATAAGGTGCCGGTACTCGGTCGCTAATTAAGCAGCGAGTTTACGCATCACCTATCGACAGCTGGCATCGAGCATCTCTTTGCCAGCTTTTTCCGTCTTTAGATAGCACGATGCTGGGTGATGTTGACCCTAGCGTGAAGTAAAAACGGACACATTAATCGGAGTTAGTTATGCCACATTTCATTATGGAATACTCAGCTAATCTAGACGATGATCTAGATATTCCAGCCCTATTTGAAAAGCTCAACGAAACCGCCATCGCCACTGGCGTCTTCCCTATCGGCGGTATCCGTACCCGTGCCGTTCGCTGTGAATTTTTCCGCGTAGGCGAGGGTGATCCCGAGAACACCTTTGTACATCTAACCGCTAAAGTCGGTTCTGGTCGCAGCCCTGAAGTGCTTAAAGCGGCCTCAGACACCATCTTTGAAACATTCAGCGCCAGCCTAAAACCGATCTTTGATCGCCGTTGGATGAGCGTTGGTTTTGAAATGATTGAGCTGCACCCCGAGCGCAACTATCGGATGAACAATATCCATAAAAAACTAGCTGACAAGGCTTAAGCTGGCCTCGTGAAAGTATCCTCGTGAAAGTATCATAAGCCAATCTGCCGGACGTTATGTTTCGGCAGTTTCTTTTTAATAACCGTAATTTATTGTGTTTTCTTAATTCATTTTCAACAAATAAAAACATCCGAGGGATCGTAGGTATCGGTTCTAGCTGGGGTTAATGCTGTGTTTAAATCGCTTGGGTTTGCTCATTGTTTCAACTAATGTTGTAGCGACAATATCTTTGGGTTCCTATGGCTGCGGCGTTAAAAAGAGAGTCTGTTGATGAATGATTTTGATTGGCATCGCGATGAAATTACGGCGGCAACCCCGGTCACTAAAACATACAAAAATACTCAAAACGTACGTCGCTTTTTGCAAAGCATGTGCGGGGCTCGTTTTACCTTTAACCGTGCCTTTATGGCTTGGATAAAAGATGGCAAGCCGAAAACGATGGGAGAGGTTGCATTAGAGTGGCAGCGTCGAAATCAAAAAGAGTGAGTGTCGGCGCTGGGATTCGCAAAACTAGCCATCTATCTGGCGCACTCAACCCCGTTGCTGAGCCTGTGGCCGTGCTCCGATGGCTCTGGAATAACGCTGCGTTTTACCTCACTTAGTCATACCAAGCTTATCGTTTAAGGAGAATAATGTGCTCCGTCACTTACCGCTGATCCACTATCTTGATGGAGAGTGAGTTATTGCAATAAATGGCCCGTTTTGACATAAATTAACGCACCATCTTCTTTGGTAAAGGGGTTATGACGGCTCAGATGTGGGCTTCGTAACCAAGAGCCTTTAGGATAAGCACCGTGCTCGTCATGGACGGTCCCCTCTAAGACGAAAATCTCTTCACCTCCCCAATGTTGATGGCTGTTGAATTGTGTATTTGGCGCCCACTTCACTAAAGCAACATGCTCACCTTCAAATTCATGTAAAGGCATGACCCTGAGCCCATCGACAAGCCCTTGTCGCCAAGGTTGTGTGGTGGTAAGAATCACTTTCTGAACATTATCAGCCTGTTCGAACTGGTGCAGTTTGACAAAAATAACCGCACCTTCTTTGCCTATTTTGGGTGTATGGGATGTGCCGATAGGATTGCGAACATAGCTGCCTTGCGGATAGGTTTGGTGCTCATCGGCGAAAACACCGTCTAAGACAAAAAACTCTTCTCCTCCCGTATGAAGGTGGGCTGAAAACTCGCTAAATGGTACATACCTGACAATAGATGTAGCGCGAGCCACCTCATCACCAATGCGGTCTAACATCATCCGCTCGACACCGGGCATTGGGGATTTGACCCATTGATAATCATCAGGTCGAATCACAACCCGTTGTTCAAACTTAGCGTTTATGCGAGTCGTCATAGAGAGCTCCTGTTTAGTTGCCGATTTAATTTCTGCCGGCGATGACATCGCCATCCACATCCCAAATAGCACCGGTCATCCAGCTCGGCAGGGTCAATAAAGGTTTCATCAATAGGCGTTTTGACAACCGCCGGTGAAACCGCATTACCGCGAATATTGTGCTCTGCTAATTCCATCGCCATATGCTGAGTGAGGGAGTGCAGGCCTGCTTTAGCCATCGAGTATGCCGACGAGGGTGTTGCTTTAATGGCCTGCTTCGCCCACATCGACCCAAAATGTACGATAGAGCCCCGGTGTGTTTGATCATGTTCTGTGCAACTGCTTGGCTGATAAAAAACGCTGATCGGTTCATCAGGGCATAAGCGTCATGGTCATCGACTTGGTGATCCATAAAGGGTTTAGGGTTGAAATATCCCGCCGCATTCACAAAGTATTTAATATGTCGCTGTTGCGTATTCAGGAACGCGATAACCGTATCAACATCCTGTTGTACATAAAGGTTGGCTTGAAGGGTGTCTACCCTCGCATTCTCTGTTGCAAGCTTTTGGCAGCGTCTAGTTTATCGTTATTGTTACCGAGTATGATAGTGCTAATGCCTTGTGCCACGAGCTGTTTGGCGGTCGATAAGCCCATGCCGCTAGAGCCGTCAACGATCAGTGCAATTGGTGAATTGTTCATGATTTTGAGGTGACTATTTCCAATAGCCCCGTTCAAAGCGGATCATTAATGACGATAGGGTGTAAACAAACGGGCGGTAGTACGGTCATAACGGCAGTTATTTCAGTTTCGAGAACTAAGAGAGAACAATGACTCTATCAAATCAACGCTATGTCACCCTTTTGTTGCTGCTGTTTACTGTTATTTGGACAGCGCTAGCGATAAATCCTCTGTATCGTGATGACTGGGTATTGGAAAATATCCTCACCGGAATCACCTTACTCTGTTTAATCGCCACCTATCGACGCATGCCATTGAGCAAAACATCCTATCTGCTGATTTTTTTGTTTCTTTCCCTACATACATTAGGCTCCCATTACACCTATGCCGAAGTGCCCTATGAGCAATGGGTGTTTACGCTCACCGGCGGTTCTTTAAATGACTTAATGCATTGGCAGCGAAATCAGTTTGATCGGCTGGTGTATTTTTTATATGGCTTCTTATTGGTTTACCCCATTCGAGAAGTTGTTATGAAGGTTGTCGAGGTGAAACGTGGGCTGGCTTATTTTGTGGCGGTGCTCATGGTGATGTCTACGTCGATGCTGTATGAAGTTGTGGAGTGGGGTGCGGCTGTCTATTTTGGTGGTGATCTGGGCGTATCCTATTTAGGTATTCAAGGCGACACTTGGGATGCGCAAAAAGATATGTTGTTAGCGAGCATAGGTGCGGTGATTGCCGCTTCGTACTGTTTCTGGCGGCCTCGCATGATCAGGCAATAATCATTATGAACATGCTACAAAAAGGGCAGGCATCGCTTTAAATGACGATACGCTGATTAATGACATGGTCATTGAACTGTGCCAGTCCTTGACTGGGAAGTTTTATCGAACTTGTTTTTATCATCAATAGGTATATTCTAAAAATCTAATATAGTTTGTATTTCAATCAGCAGGGCTGATGGTTACTGTGGCGCTGAGTGTTATTTAACATGGATTTGACAAAGGGTAGATACGATGTCAGAAGAGTTGGAAAATGCATTGATAGAAGCGATTAATGATGAATATAAAGCGCGTGCGACATATCGTGCCGTCATTAATCAATTTGGTGAAATACGGCCATTCAGTAATATTGTCGAAGCTGGAGGTCGGCATGTTGAGGCTTTGTTACCGTTGTTTGCTAAATACAATATTGCTGTACCAGAGGATGACTGGGCAACACGTATCGAAACTCCCGCATCGATTCCTGAAGCATGCGCCTTGGGTGTTAAAGATGAAATTGAAAACGCCGAGATGTATGAGCGACTGCTGGCTGCAACAATCGATTATCCTGATGTCCAAGCTGTTTTAAAGCAATTGCAGCGTGCATCAAAGGAGAATCACCTGCCAGCCTTTCAGCGCTGTGTTGAGAGAGGTGAATCGGAAGGACAAGGAAACGGTCGAGGGCAACGCCGTCGAAGAGGTCAGTGCTTTAAATAGGTGTATTTAGATGGATAATACATTTTGGACGGCATTTGCCACGAGTTCGCTGGCGGCGGTAGTGACCTCAGTTGGTATCTATACCATACGTAAATATGTTGATTGGGGGCAGCGTAATACCACCTATTTTATGTGCTTTGCCGCGGGTGTACTGATCTCCGCCTCATTTCTTCATATTATTCCTAAAGCTTTATCTATGAACCCTAACAGTGCAATTTATCTGCTGATTGGATATTTTGGATTGCATCTGTTCAACCGTTATCTCACCGCTTTTGTCTGTCAACGAAACCCTGAAAAAGAACAATATGGTATTGGTATTGTTCCTATGATGGGGATCGGTTTTCACTCCTTTATTGATGGGTTTATTTACTCGATCTCTTTTTCGGTGAGTGTCTTTACCGGCTTTCTGGCAACGACCGGGATGGTTTTACATGAGTTTCCAGAAGGGATAATCACTTATCTACTTTTGAGGCGGGGTGGGTTCAGTGATCGAAAAGCGATGATACTTTCTTTGTTTGCGGCCGCGTTCACTACACCTCTGGGTATGCTGGTTTCATATCCACTTATCAGTGGTATTAATCAGACTATACTCGGTGATCTACTCGCCTTATCGGCGGGGGCTCTTATCTATGTGGGGGCAACGCATCTGTTACCAAAAGCAGAAGAGGAACACAAAAAATATAGCGTTGTTGCCTTAGCTGGCGGTATTTTAGTGGCGGTTATCATTGTTTTATCAAAGTCCGCATGATCCCGAGTAGAGCCTGTTGCTCTTCAGTGCGGCACTTGCCAACGGCTTCTTTGACGTCTGTTCGTATGTGACTGGGCAACCTATGCCTGAAACAGTAAAAGTCGCTTAGTCATTCTGATTAAGTTATATCGTGTTAGCTTAATTCTTGTAGGGTCGGCCAGCGCATGAATTGATGCGCTGGCCGGTGTTGCTTGATGTTTGTGATCGGTCTCTAGAATCGGTTTATGCTGCTTTTGCTCGCTGGATACGTTGGTTGAATTTATCGTTGACCACCAGTGCCAACAGAATAATTCCGCCGCCAATGGTCAGACGTAGAATATCGGCATCGCGGTTCCAGAACAGGACGTTAACTAAGATCCCGGCGGGAATGAGTAGGTTATTGGCAACCGCCAGTGTTCCGACGCTAACCAAGGTTGCGCCTTTGTTCCACGCAAAATAGCCTAGGCCGGAAGCGACGATTCCTAGATAGGTTAAAATAGACCATTGAAGTGTGGTTGTTGGAAGTTTATCTGGGTTGCCAAGTATCAGGTAACAAGGAATCACCACCGCTAGAGCACCCATAAAGAACCAACCAAATACGGTACGTTGTGGAAGGTCTGGGCGCTCTTTCGCAATAATGCGTTTATAGCCCACTTGTCCCGCTGCGAAGCATACGTTAGCCCCCTGTACTATTAATAAGCCCTTTAAGAAGCCTTCATCCAGTCCTTGGTAACGAATGGTGACTGCCCCGATAACGGCTAATAAGGCACTGATGATGAAGCCAAGGTTAAAGCGGCGATCTAATAGGTCATTGAGTAGGGTGATATAGATAGGTGTCATGACGGTAAAGAGTAAAACTTCTGGGACGGACAGGTAGAGAAAGGACTGATAATAAAAGCCATACATGATGCCCAGTTGGAATGCTCCACACACCATCAGTTGTAGCGCGACTTTTAACTCGATCTGCCGTAGTTTCAAAAATGGTAAAAAAATCAGTGTGGCTAGCGCGACACGCATCAAGACTGAAAACCAAGCATCAACTTGCCCCGCAAGATAAACACCGATCAAGCTAAAAGAGAACGCCCACAAAACGGTGACGGCAATAAGCATTGGCATGTGAATCAATTCCATATTAGTAAAATTTCGCTCAGTTTACCGATTTCTCGATTATGGGTAAATCTGTTTACTCAATAAATTCAATATGATTACTACTGTTTAAATATCACTCAAAATATTGAGACGGTTAAAAGAAGGCTGAATGTGATTTTTTGTATCGAATAATTACGAGCAGCGTTATCGGTATAGGCTGCTTCTGGGAGTGGGATATAAGGTGATGATTGCAAAGTAACAAGAAGCGCGAATCGGTGCTCGTCGATAGTTAGCGATAGTATGAGGGCGAAATGGACGCTTTTAGACTACATTGTTGGACAGTGGGTCAGATTTTGAGCAAGAGTGAAGTGCTGTTATTCAGGCTTTGATCCCCCCAGTGTCGGGAGACAATTGCTATCCCCGCTGGATGATAGGGGCATGCTGACACGATGATCAACATGTTGCGTTTCAATATCAGAAGTTATGGAGAAACGAATGAATCAGACATATCGTGCAAGCGTCTATGCAATATTGTTACTGCTGATGTTATATGGCTGTACACCGCTTATTGGCCCTCATAGTCCTGCGGCCTATGAAAACGCCACCTCACTCAAGGCTGAAGTGTTAACAACCCTCAGTAAAGCGAATACACCCTATGCGGATAATGAAGCTGCGATCGACGCGATTAAACTTAAAGCGGAAATGGCATACGAGTTTGTTAAAGGTGTTCCTGGTAGCCAGCAGTCGGCTGAACAGTGGGAGATACTTAAAAATCCGGAAGGTGATCTTTTAGGTAAATTTTTTAAACGGTGGCAGGAGCGGGGCACGCTTTCTGACATTCTTATTCAAGAGTATAGGGCGTTAATGGCGGACGCATTTGATGAGATTATTTGCTTAGAAGCCAATAAAAAGGAAGCGACAGACTGCATCGCAAGAGGAGCACTTAATAATGGCTGATTTCGATGATTTTTTAACCGCGTTAAAAGACAATGCCGAGGTATTAGCAAAAGAGATCTTTGATGGTTATGAGGCTCAAGCTAAACAGGATGCCGAAGCCTTTATTGATAAAGCAAAAGCGGACCTGAAACGCTGGACGAAGCTACTTGCCAACGGAGATATCAACGAGGAAGACTTTAGTGACCTAGTGAATGCTAAAAAGGCATTGGCCGAAATGTTTGCACTTCGTCAAGCGGGTCTCTCGCTGATTAAATTAGAAAAATTCCGTAAAGGCTTTATCAGTCTGGTGGTCGATACGGCTTTTGAGGTTTTTGTTTAAGTTTTATCACCACTCAGCCGTTAGGGTGCAGTGACTCTGCATGCTAGCGGCTGCATTCCAAACGGCTATAATCAAATATCCGCCATTGAGCGATAGCAAGGTAATGTGCTCGTGCCTATCGTGTCGTTATCTCGGTAACGGTGTGAAGAAAAATTGATACCTTTCAGGCCAGCGAGCATTATTTTCCGCTACACTATCGGCCGGTCAATCGGCTGCATGGTAAGCAAAGGTGCAGATTCGCACTTCATATTTGATTCGTAAAAGGTTGGCCCGCCATACTTCATCGCGCATACAAAAGGAAATCGTATGACAGAGCTAGGGTTATATCTCGGCCTTCTTATATCCATTATTGGTTCAATAGGTTTGGTCATTGCTGCTTTCAGAACAAGCATTCTCTGGGGGTTAGCTGTTTTGTTTCTTTGGCCCTTTTCCATCTTCTATTTGATTTTTCACTGGCAAGAGGCAAAAGGCGCATTCAAGTTACAACTATTTGGTTTTCTCATTCTTATCGTTTGTGCTTTTATCAATGAGGGCGGGATGTCTTCATCGGTTAATGTCATTCGGTCTGATGGTTATTTTGGGTCCAGTCATACTCGCAACGCGATACCTGATATTACACATCAGCGGTTTAAATGCGATGGCCGGCAGCACTATAGTCAAATGCACTCAAGAGCTGAGGCGGTATTCTTCATCAACAACTGTCCTAACACGAAGATGGATGGGGATCACGATGGCCGACCCTGTGAAAATGATTCTAGGTTTTAGCTATCACTGCTCGCCATGTTATTAAGTGTGTTATAAGGAAAGTATCCAATGAAGCGTTGTTTTAAGGTTAGCGGGGTTGTTATTTCATGGCTAATGGTTGGCTGTACGAATACGCCATCGTTGCCTGATTCACGGCATTATCATGAAGTTTCATATCAATGTGAGCGAGGTGTCGCTGCGGTTCGGTTTTATCCGCAGCAATCGCGGGCGGTGCTTATCCGTGACAATCATGCAATTGAATTACGACAGGAGCCCACCGCGTCGGGGTTTCTCTATAGCAATGTTAAGGTGAGTATCAGAGGTAAGGGGGATCGTATGTCTCTCGAAATAGGGCGGATGATGCCCATTGCTTGTCATGCTAAATAACGGCTTCGATTAAACGCTTAATGTGTTGGCGTGCTGATATAAGCACCATTCAGGCGTGTCTGTCTCGGCTTAAACGTCTTAAACAGCGCCTGTCCGCATAAACGCTTGCTCTCAAGTTAAAAGCCAATAGGTTAAATGTCGATAACGATCTCTGTGCTGCCTTCAGCGGGTTTCGCGCAGCAGATCAGCACTTCCCCTACGGCGGTTGTAAAGCTGGGTTGTTTTTCATACGCCACTTCACCGGCTGTCAGTCGGCATGCACATGCACCACAGTTTCCCGCACGACAACTGTGCGGAGCGCTGATGCCCTGGGCTTCGGCAAATTCTAGCAGGCTGCCATCGGTTGTGTGCCACTGTGCCGTTAGGTCGCTGTCGGCAAAGCGGATGCAGGCTTGTTCAGCCGGGTTTGCCGTTGGTTCGTCATCTTCAATTGAGCCTTCAGCAAAGAATTCATAATAGATGTTGGTTTTAGCGACACCTACTTCAAGCAATCCTTGGAACAGAGAGCGCATAAAGCCGCTGGAGCCACAGAGGTAGACGTCGTATTGCTCAATGGGTAGTAGATGCTTTAATCGGTCGGTGCTAAGACGGCCTTTCGCTTGATAATCTACATTGATTTTGTCTTGTGGCAGGGGTTTGGAGTACAGGGTATGGAGGCTGAGCCAGTCGTATTGTTTTGCGAGTTGAGTGAGTTGTGCCGCAAAGGCATGGTTTTGGCTATTTTGACAGGCATGGATAAACCAAACAGGTTGAGCCGGCACGCCGTTGTCCACGGCTTTAACGAGCCCTTCTAACATGGCGATCATGGGGGTAATTCCAATGCCTCCCGAGATCAACACAATAGGTTGATGCGTTGGTTGCAGAGTGAACTGTCCTGCGGGTTTGGCTACTTGAAGGCAGTCACCAATAGCGAGTTGGTCATGCAACGCTTTGGACACTAACCCCTGTTGTTCTCGTTTTACCGAGATGCGGTAATGCCCAGACTTGGGGGCTTGAGACAGGGTATAGCTACGTCGTAGCGGTGTTGGCAGGCCGGCAACAGTCAGCTGGAGCGGTAGAAACTGCCCAGGCGTATAATCCACGGTCGACTGACCCTCGAGTGGGGCTAGATAAAACGAGCTAACGGTATCGCTTTCTGGTTGTATATCAATCACTTTAACCGGTTGATATTGATCGGCTGCGGTCGCGGCTAGGTCATGCCAACGGCCGGTGCCATCGAGCATGGGGGAAGGCTCTTTTAGAACACCGGTCATTGGCATGAAGCGGGATAGGTGTGTCGATTTTTCGATATGTACTGCGATTATTCGCTCTGCTCCTTGGTAATCAGGAATCGCTGGGTGTTGCCAGAGAACCTTCGCTTGGCCGGTGATAAAGGCCGCATCACCGGTGGTGAAATCGGGAAAGAATAAACCCACACGTCCATCGGATTCGATATTGCCGAGGGTATTAAAAAAGCGGTTGCCACTAAAGTCTGGAAAATAGAGGGTATTACCTTCCACTTTGATAAAACCAGGCTTGCCGCCACGGTGAGAGGCATCAATGCCATGGCGCGGGTCAGTATCGAGCAAGGCGGTGCGTGAGGCGATAAAAAAGGTATCGGCCTGCTCGATCATGGTTTTTAAGTGTTGATCAATGGCTTGCTCAGATTGCCAGTTCATAATAACTGCACGATCAAGCGGCGATTCGGTCAATCCATTTGTTTGCCATTCAAGTTCTCGTTTCTGTATATACTGCGGACAATTACCGAAACTCTGTTCTACTTTAATGGTGAAACTTTTGTCATTAATCGTGTTAATGATGCCATTCAGGCGATTACGTCGACGGCTTTGTAATTGAATACCCAGTGCGCCTACTTTTTGCCCTAGGGTGAAATCCAGTGCGAGTAGATCGGTCAGCGTGGGTAAGGCTTCTAGAGCTAAGGTTGTCTCGTTAGGCGAGGAGATAAACCCGGGCTTGCCGAATAACGGTACGGCCCAAGAATAGCCCTGTTGATCAACCAAACCTAGGACGATAAAAGGCAGCTCATGAAAAAACTGTCGATGCTGCGCTAGCATGGTTTGACGAATAAACCCTTCACTGGTTTGAGCAACCAAGCCCGCCACCCCAAGCCGCTCTTGCACTTTAATTTCGGCGGCATGAAACTGAGATGTTTTCTGGACCATGGTTGACTCCGTTATCTAGCGATTGGATTAGTCGTTGGGTAGCGGTGAGCGAGCCATTGCAACAAAGCGTGGATGGGCTTCAATGCGTGCTAGCCAAGTACGAATAGCGGGGTAGGGGTCCAAGCTCACACCCCCTTCAGGTACATGGGCGACATAGCTATATCCAGCGACATCCGCCAGAGTGATTTTGTTGCTGGCCAAATAGTTTCGTTTGGTTAGCAGTGGTTCCATCACGGCGAATAATGCTTCAGTAATGCGTTTGGCGCTTTGGTAATCCAGCTCAACACTAAATAATTTTACCAAGCGAACTGCGCAGGGGCCGTAGGCAATTTCACCGGCAGCAACCGATAACCAACGTTGCACCTCAGCGGCCTGTTCAGGGTCTTGCGGTGACCATTCATAGCCGTCGTTATACTTTTTCTCTAAATAGCTAATGATGGCGTTAGAGTCCGCTAGGGTATAACCGTTGTCATCAATGGCGGGCACCTGTCCAAAGGGGCTAATAGTTAAATAATCCGGTGCTTTGTGGGCACCGTTGAGCATATCTAAATCGATTGTTTCATAGGGTAGATCCAGTAACGACAGCATCAACTCGACACGGTGGCAGTGACCAGAAATAGGGTTGCGATACAATTTTATCGGTGCATGAGTGGTAGAAAATTTGGCGTTCATGGCTTTCTCCTAAAAGTAAAAGATGCGTAACGTTAGAATGTGCGCATCGGTTTATGCCGTGTTAGAGGCCGCGATGAGTGCATGCTCCATTCAGGGTTAATACTATATTCAAATCAAAAGTAGAAATAATTGCCTAAGTTTGTAATTTATTATTGTGCTAAATGTAATAATAGGAGTGATTAAAGTCAGTGAGGTATGGGCGTGGATAAGCTACAAACAATGCAGGTGTTTATGGAAGTGGCCAGGCATCAGAGTTTTACGGCGGCAAGCAAAGCGTTAGGGCTATCGGCTCCGGCCACCACCCGTGCGGTCGCAGCGCTTGAAAACCGTTTAGGGGTGAAGCTCTTTAACCGCACCACACGTTTAGTGCGCCTAACGGAGCCCGGAGCTCGCTATTTACAGGATGCAAAACGCATCATGGAAGATATTCAGGAGGCCGAGGCCGCCGCCGCGGGTATCTATTCTCGCCCTGCAGGCACACTTGCGTTGACGGCTCCCGTGCTGTTTGGTGAAAAATTTATTGTGCCCGTTGTGACGCAATATCTAGCGGATAATCCAGATGTTTCTGTGAAACTGTTTTTACTCGATCGGGTCGCTAGCTTATTAGAGGAGGAACTCGACGTCGCCATCCGTATTGGTCACCTTAAAGATTCAAATCTCTATGCCACTCGGGTTGGCTATGTGAGGATGATCGTCTGTGGTTCAGCTGACTATTTTCAGCAGCATGGCACTCCAGAAACCCCGGCCGATTTGGTTGATCATCATGTTATCTTTCCAACCCCATTTGAGCATATCAGTGCCTGGCAATTTCAGGTTAATGGCAAGAAAGAGCTGATCAAGTTGAATCCGCGTTTGCGATGTAATCACAATGGTGCCGCCTTGAAGGCTGCGTTATTGGGCCATGGCATTACCCGTTTAATGTCTTATCAGGCAGGTGAAGAGCTGGATAAAGGCACATTGAAAAGTGTGTTAACCCAGTATGAAGAGGAGCCTTTACCCGTAAACATCATTCATATGGAAGGCCGTCGGGTTAATGCGAAAACTCGTAGTTTTATCGATTTGGCTGTGCAGACCTTAAAGCAAAATCCTTTTATTATTTCATAACCTTCCTGCGGCATGTTGCGTTGAAGGTCTGCGACTTTCTCAAGCTGTTATTTTAAGTGCTTATTTTGAATGCCTGTCCTGAGTGTCAGTCCAAGTATCAAAGGTTGTTGTGTATCAATGCGGGCGAGGTGTTTTTACCTTATCGTTCCTAAGGTGTTGTGCTCCTTAGTAAAACTTTACATAACCTTACATGAAAGGGGTTATTTGTGTTGTGACGAGCTGTGTAGAATAGGGCTCCGGATTTGAACAAGGGAGCAAGGCGGACGTCTCTTTCTCTTTCTCTTTGTCTGCCCGGTATGCATCGGTATCCTCTATCGGTGTTTTAAATGGAATTTACTGAAGACGATCGATCATGAAACAGATTAAAATTTTCTTTGTTGCGTTGTTGTTGATATTGACTGCGGTCTGGCTATTGGCTGATAGCTTACTCCCAGAACCGTTCACCTATTTCAGTTTTCGTCATGTGTTTGTGCAATACAGTGGTGTTATCGCTATCGGTGTGATGAGCATTGCCATGATGTTAGCGTTGCGGCCGAAATGGCTTGAACCCCATCTTGATGGGTTAGATAAAATGTACCGCTTGCATAAGTGGCTTGGGATTACCGCGTTGGTTGTCTCAGTGCTTCACTGGTGGATGGCTCAGGGCACCAAGTGGATGGTTGGCTGGGGCTGGTTAGTTAAACCAGAGAAAGGCCATCGTAGCCAAGAAGCGCTCGGCTTTATTGAGGGGTTGTTTCGCAGTCAGCGTGGCTTTGCCGAGTCGGTCGGCGAGTGGGCTTTTTACGCAGCGGTGGCGTTGATCCTGCTGGCGTTAATTAAACGCTTCCCCTATCACCTGTTTATTAAAACACACCAACTGATCTCTATTGCTTATCTAGTACTGGCATATCATGCGTTGATTCTGATTGAGTTTGAATACTGGACACAACCGATTGGTTGGCTGATGGCGGTGTTGTTATTAGGCGGCTCGGTCGCGGGGGTATTGGCACTTACCGGACGCATTGGGCGTAAGCGAAAAGTTAAAGGCACGATTGATGATCTGACCTATTACGATGCCTTGCGCGTACTTGAGGTGAGTATCTCCGTGAAAGATGGTTGGCAGGGACATCGTGCAGGTCAATTTGCTTTTGTTACGTCTAACCGGAAAGAGGGGGCTCATCCCTATACGATTGCTTCGGCTTGGAACAATGATGATGGCCATATCGTATTCATCACTAAGGCGCTGGGCGATCATACCAGCCGCTTGAGAGAAACGTTGAAAACCGATATGCCGGTGACGGTTGAAGGTCCTTATGGTTGTTTTGATTTCGATGATCCTCAGCCACGACAAATCTGGGTAGCGGGTGGTATCGGTATTACGCCTTTTGTGGCGCGTTTAAAAGAGTTGGCTAAGACCCCAGGCGAAAAGCTAATCGATCTGTTTTATGCGACGAGCAACTATGATCAGGCGGTCATCGATAAGTTAACGGCCGATGCGCTTGCAGCGGGGGTGAAACTTCATGTGCTGGTGAGTGGAAGAGATAAGCGTTTAGATTATGCTGGGGTTTGCCAAGCAGTACCGGAATGGAAGGCGGCGAGTGTTTGGTTTTGTGGCCCATCAGGTTTTGGTTTTTCCCTGCGTAAAGATTTTTTAGCACATGGTTTTTTGGCTAAACATTACCATCAGGAGTTGTTTCAGATGCGTTAAACTCAGCCATAAAATATTGTAAAAACTGGCTGAAAATGAACTGGGGGTATATTAAAATATTGGGGTTGAGTGAATTGTAAGTATGTTTGTATAAACTCAAAGATTATTGTTTGGATCTAGGTTTAGATCAACGAATAGTAGGCATTATTGAGTTACAGTATCGCTCTTTGATATACATTCTGTTATTTATTTTTATCTTTCTTTTTGATAAAGGGGTTGTTTGCATTATGGCTATTCACGAATTTTTTGTTCCCAATGTATCTCTGATGGGCGAGGGCTGTTTTAGCAAACTACCTGAGCGGATCAACATGTTGGGCGGAAAAAAACCATTAGTAGTTGCCGATCAAGGGATGACGGCGTTGGGCTATACTGCGCGTCTGACCGATCTATTAGAAAGTGAAGGTATTGCGAGTGTGGTTTATGATGAAACCGTGCCTAACCCTACCGATACCAATGTGGCCGCAGGGGTCGCCGCGTATAACGAGAATGGCTGTGATATGTTGATCTCCATCGGCGGCGGTAGTACACATGACTGCTGTAAAGGTATCGGCTTAGTCGTGACCAGTGGCGGCACGATTCATGATTACGAAGGTTTAGATCAGGCGACAGCACCTTTACCGCCTTATATTGCGGTCAATACCACTGCAGGTACTGCCAGTGAGATGACGCGTTTTACGATTATCACCAATACTTCAAATCATGTAAAAATGGCGATTGTCGATTGGCGAGTGACTCCTGATGTTGCTATTAATGATCCGGCGCTGATGGTGGATATGCCCCCAGCACTGACGGCTGCTACCGGTATGGATGCATTGACCCATGCGGTCGAAGCTTATGTCTCAACAGCGGCAACACCTATTACGGATGCCTGTGCGCTGCAAGCGATTCGCTTGATTGGTAAGTATCTGCGTAATGCGGTTGCCCGTGGCGATGATATGGTCGCCCGCGATAAAATGGCTTATGCCGAATACCTCGCCGGTATGGCATTCAATAATGCTAGCTTAGGTTATGTGCATGCGATGGCGCATCAACTGGGTGGTATGTATAACCTGCCACACGGTATCTGTAATGCTTTACTGTTGCCTCATGTTTGCCGTGTGAACATGATTGCGGCGACTGAGCGCTTTGCTGATATTGCAGATGCACTGGGTGAGATCACCGATGGCCTATCTGATCGTGATGCGGCGCTATTAGCGATTGATGCAATTGAAACCCTTGGTGAAGATGTTGGTATTCCTCGCACCTTGGGTGAACTGGGTGTGAAAAGTGAAGATATTGACGCCATGGTGGTCAATGCTCAGAAAGATGTTTGTTGCCTGACCAATCCGCGCAGATTGAATAATGCTGAAGTGGCAGCGATCTTTCAATCTGCACTTTAATAGGCTCTCTTGATCGTCATCACGGTATTTAGTTAAATATCGTGATCGATTCAATACCCGTGCGGTTAACCCCGT
Source organism: Amphritea atlantica (assembly GCF_018860855.1). Taxonomy (GTDB): domain Bacteria; phylum Pseudomonadota; class Gammaproteobacteria; order Pseudomonadales; family Balneatricaceae; genus Amphritea; species Amphritea atlantica_A. The sequence continues at coordinate 203,391 of NZ_JAHKQE010000009.1, read as the reverse complement.
GCGGGTATTTTTTTATAGTGTAAACGCTGCATCATATTTTGCTGGCAGTGATCCGCATCTCTGTTTTATCCTGTCGACCTTTGGTTAACTTTTTAATCTGCTTTTATAACGAATAATGGATAAGATGCACCTGAGTGATAGGTCAAACTTATTGAGACGCTAAGTATATATGGATAATATCGCCGTACATTTTTTGACCGTATTTATGGCTTTTTTTGCCATCATGAATCCGATTGCCAACTCAACACTGTTTATTGGTTTGACTGAAGATGTTGATCAGGGCATGCGGCGGATGATTGCGCTACGGTCGGTAGTCGTCGCTTTTATTATTGTGTCGGTGTTCGCTATCGGTGGCCGTGAAATCTTTTCGATGTTCGGCATTACGCTGCCGGCGTTTAAGATTGCCGGGGGGATGATGATCGGTTTGATTGGTTATCATATGTTGCAGGGCGAACGCTCGAGTATCCATACGCCGACCCATCGGGATAATGAAAAGAGTGTTGATTCGGTTGTCGATATTGCCATTACCCCTTTGGGTATTCCTGTGTTGGCAGGGCCGGGGACGATCGCCACCGCCATGAATTTTGCTGCGGAATCCACTCTGCCTGAGGTTTCAACCGTATTGTTAGCCTTTGCGTTAATGTGTGTTCTGACCTACAGCGCCTTTGTTGGGGGTGAATGGCTAACGCGCTATCTAGGCCAGAATGCGATTAAAGTGGTGTCCCGTTTGATGGGGCTGATGCTCGCGGTGATTGGTGTACAGATGTTAATAGAAGGGGTTCGTGGCGCGATCGTCGGTTGATTTCTGTACGCCATTTTTTCAGATTTCAGCAAGGTTGACGCACCTAGGACAACGGATCTGTGGTTTGTTCCCGTTTTACTCATATTAATCCCGCTTTTACCGACTAATGATCAGATTCTAGCCGAGATATATTGTATTATTGCGCCTAAGCTGGTGGATAGATTTATAGGTGTAATAAGGACATATGAAAACGCTTTAATTGCCACGAACGCTGAAAAATACTTTAGAACATGTAACAGATTAAAACTCAATTTATTCAGAGAGAAGTATCCATGTCGAATAAAGAAAAGAACGTTCATGCCCATGACGGAGATTTTCTGGCCCCAGGGGATCGTCGCGATCCTGACTACAAAGACCAAGATGAGGTGTCGGCTTTACCCGTGACGGGACTGCGTCTATTAGGTTTGATTGGTGGTCCTGTCGTGGCGGCCATTCTCCTGCTGTGTTCCGCCCCAGAGGGGATGCCGATCGAAGCGTGGCATCTGGTAGCAATGGCCTCATGGATGGTGATCTGGTGGTTAAGTGAGGCGGTGCCTATTCCTGCGACTGCGCTCTTACCATTGGTGCTGATGCCATTGTTTGGCATTGATAAAATTAAACCGGTGGCGGCTAATTACGGCCATCCGTTGATTTTTTTGTTCCTCGGTGGCTTTTTATTGGCGGCCGCGATGCAGCATGTAGGGCTACACCGCCGTATTGCTTTGAAAATTGTCAGTATGATCGGTACTTCACCGTCACGGATTATTCTCGGTTTCATGCTAGCGACGGCGTTCCTTTCTATGTGGATCTCGAATACGGCTACCACCATCATGATGTTTGCGGTGGGCCTGTCGGTGATCGACTTTGTTGCACAGCAAACCGATGATAAAAAGATAGTACGTAATTTCGGTGTGGCGCTGATGCTAGCAATCGCCTATAGCGCTTCCATTGGTGGTGTCGCCACGTTGATTGGGACTCCGCCAAACGCGCTCTTAGCGAGTTTCTTACAGAATACTTATGATATTGAAATCAGCTTTTTTGATTGGATGTTGTTGGGTGTGCCTGTGGTTGTGATCATGTTGCCGATTGCTTGGCTGTTGCTGACACGGGTGCTGTTCCCATCTCATCAAATTGCGATTGACGATCCAAGTGCTGTGGTTCACCGTGAACTATCCGCGCTGGGTATTATGTCTCGTGGTGAGAAGCTAGTGGCGGTGGTCTTCTTAGGCGCCGCATTTGGTTGGATATTCCGTAAATTTATCGTTGAGCTGACCGGTTTGCCGCTGAATGACACCATTATCGCGCTATTGGCTGCGTTGGTTTTATTTGCCGTGCCTATCTCTCGCAAGAAAGGTGAGTTTGCATTGGATTGGGAAGCTGCCCGTCATGTGCCTTGGGGCGTTCTACTCTTGTTCGGTGGTGGCTTGGCATTGGCCAGTGGTTTTAAAGGTACGGGTCTAGCTGAATGGATCGGTAATGCGGTTGCAGGCATTGAGGTTAGCACGATGGTGCTGGTACTGCTGGTGACGGTGGCGATTGTCTACCTGACTGAAATCACCTCGAATACCGCCTCGACAGCGACTTTCTTGCCGATTCTGGCCGCTGTAGCCGTGGGCTTGGGTTTGGATCCACTGATACTCTGTGTTCCAGTAGCGCTGGGGGCTTCAATGGCCTTTATGATGCCGGTGGCAACACCGCCTAATGCGATTGTGTTCTCCTATGAGTTGATGGAACTCCGCGATATGGTGCGGGCTGGTTTCTTGCTCAATATTGTTGCGATCATTGTGGCTTTTGGACTATTCATGTTGCTCGCTGACTTTGTCTTTGGTATCAGTCTTTAATTGTTAAACGCTGGGCCTGTGGTGATAATATTGCAGGCTCAGTCATTTTCTTGAATGACATCTTTAATACCGCTATCGACTCAAGCTATTCATAAAATCCTTCCATCAGGCTCACTCATCAACGCCATTCAACAAACCTATAACCACTATATAGATTCGCTCTCTCTTTACGGGCTATCGTGAAGCGATGTAGTTAAGCCCTCTCTTTAAATGTTCCCTCGAGTACTTTCATTCTCTTTTGTATTGATAGCCTGCTCTTATGCATTCATCTTTAGCGGATTAGGCCGGTGCTTATCTTTCGGTAAGGTCATTATTTTGCGGCATCTTTTGACGATTTGAACTATTTTTTGAACAAATGTTTGAATTGCATCTAAACTCATAGAAACAAATAAAAGATCGGCGGTGATTTAGGCCGATAAATTAGACTGGTTTTTAGGCCTTGATGCTGTGTACACTGACGCCATACGTCCAATATGAATACCAAGGAGTTTCTTATGTTTAAGCGTTATGTCATTGCTCTTACGGCTATCCTCTGGGGTTGCCCAGCTTTTGCAGCAGAGGGGATGGTTAACATTGCCAGCGAATATAGTGTGGAGGAAACCGCCGATCGGTTAGATACCATTCTGGCTAAAAAAGGGATGACTGTATTTAATCGGGTGAAACATTCTGATGCCGCAGCTAAGGTTAATATTGAGCTACGGGATACCCAGGTGATTATTTTCGGTAATCCGAAGGTTGGTAGCCCTTTGATGGCGTGCCAGCAAACGGTTGCTATTGATCTGCCACAGAAATATCTGGTTTGGCAGGATGTTAGCGATAAGGTTTGGATCTCTTATAACGATCCTGCCTATCTGGTGAAGCGGCATGAGATTGAAGGCTGTGACGAGGTGATCAATAAAGTCACCAATGCTTTGTCAGGGATAGCCAGTGCTGCCGCTAAGTAGGTCTGTTTAACGCTGTAAACTCAGGGCTACGACGATTCTATCAATTGAAATACCGAGGTGTATTGATAATGAAAAGATCTGAGATTGTTCGTCTACAGGAACGGGTGGGGACATTAGGGGATGGTTTTTGGGGGCCGATGAGTATTGCTGCTTGTCAGCAACACCTAAAAAACCTGATGCCATCTCCGCATCCCTTTCCGCTTGAAGGATCCCCTGAGTTTATCGATTTTTTTGGCCCCCATGGCGATAAACATTACAGTCCGCCACGCAAGAAAATCATTCTGCCTTTTACCATTTATTATGGCGATAAACCGGTTAAATCCCTATGGGCTCACGAAAAGTGTGCCGATAGCTTATTGCGTGTTTTTCAGCGCTTAGCCGAGGTATACCCTGATGAGGAATCACGTCAACAAGCCGGTATACTGGTCTACAACGGCCTTTATAATCCCCGTTTAAAACGTAACAGTTTAAATTCATGGTCGATGCATGCATGGATGAATGCGATCGATATCAATGCCGGTCGAAACGGTAATAAAACGGCGTGGCCGGTGAATGCCTCAATGCCGATTGAAGTGATGGAGTGTTTTGCCCAAGAAGGGTGGTTATCAGCGGGTGCTTTCTGGGGCCGTGATGCGATGCATTTTCAAGCCTCCGCGCCGCCTGCTTGATTGTTTACAGGTCTGGCAGGGTAAGTGAATTGCACTGCAGAATAGATCGACCAGTCCTTAGGTAAACCGTTTACTTCGGCAGGCGATGGGCCCCAGTCATCCTATGAATCAATTTAGTGGAGCTGAACCATGGCAATGATAAACTGCGAAGACTGTGATCAGCCGATCTCTGACAAAGCCGACAGTTGCCTCCATTGCGGTTGCCCTGTGGCGCTTAATCACATCACTGCGAAACAGAAAATTAATAGTGCCTGGGGCGCGGTTAGTCGTTCTAAAACCCCTATAAATCTGTTCGCGATTGCCATGATGTGCTGTTCTTCGGTGTTAGGCCTCAGCGCTACCCAGATTAACAGCCCAACGGCATTAATCGCCTTTACCTATACGCTGCATGTGTTTATGGCCGTTACGGGGATGTTTTTTGTTACTATCCTGTTTTGTCGTAAAGGCGTGTATCATCCCGATGATTTGGCGAAAGCGAAGCGGGATGGCATCACCGATGAACTAGGGGCTGATCGACCGCTTCTGGCTGCGGTATTGATTGTTATGATGCTGAGTGCGTATGCGGTTTATCAGGCGAAAGCCGACGTGAAAGAACCGCTGGTGTCGGCACAGTCTCAGCCGGCCGTTACTGCTGCTGAATAGTGTATCCTGTTGATCTGACTATTTAGTCATCGAAGCCTCTGCCAATATAGCCTGAGTGATAGGCGCTTGAATGTCGTTGCTCACCGTTCATTATTTGTTCGATTAAGCTTCGCGTTGTGGCTATGTGCTAGCCATGATTCCTACCGTTAGATGAGATTGATGAATCCCATGTTTGAGTTAAAAACCCTCGCGCTTTATATCATCACCGCCGTTGCTGAAATTGCCGGTTGTTATCTGCCATACCTTTGGTTAAAACAGGATAAAACGATCTGGTTATTGCTGCCAGCAGCACTTAGCTTAATGCTGTTTGCTTGGTTGCTATCGTTGCATCCAACGGCGGCGGGTCGAGTCTATGCGGCTTATGGTGGCGTCTATATTTTTGTCGCTTTAGTATGGCTTTGGTTAGTCGACGGTATCAAGCCCACCGCTTGGGATATGGTCGGGGCGAGTGTGGCATTAATCGGTATGGCGATTATTATGTTTGCTCCTAAATCGATCTGAACGATTATGGCGGTTGCTGAAGGCTAGTCAGCACTGATTGATTCGCGTATTTTTACGCTATTAGGTCTATTTTAATGAGGGCTTCAGCGATGTTAGAGCTTCGTCCAAACTGTGAGTGTTGTGATAAAGATCTGCCGCCAGATTCAACCGAGGCCTATATTTGCAGCTATGAGTGCACCTTTTGCCACGATTGTGTCGAACAACGGTTGAGTAATGTCTGTCCTAACTGTGGTGGGGGTTTTAGTCCAAGACCGATTCGACCGGTTAAAGGGTATCGCGAGGGGGTCGGCTTAGAGCATCAGCCAGCATCGTCTTTACGGGTGCATACCGCCTATAGTGACGCCGAGCTTAGTGAGTTTAGTGCATTAATCAAAGCAACCGAACCCAGTAAACGATAGCCTACTGTTGGCGATTATATCGAAACTGAAACCGATAAAGGAGCCACGCCGGTCATGGATATTAAGACCCATTTCATCCGCATGGCGGATTACAATCAGCGGATGAATCATCAGGTCTATAATGCTTGTGCCAAGCTCTCAGCGGATCAGCTAAGCCGTGATTGTGGGGCGTTTTTTGGCTCTCCATTAGGGATACTGAACCATATTTTAGTCGGAGATCTGCTGTGGCTAGCGCGTTTCTCGTTACATGCGCAAGGTTATAATTCGCTCATCGCCCTGAAGGCACTGCCAAGCCCTGTCGCTCTAGATGAATTGCTCTACGGCGATTTTCCTTCCCTTATCGCTGCCCGACAGCGCGTTGATACGGCCATTAAACAGTGGCTAGTATCCGAAGTTAGCGCTGATGATTTTAACCGCACGTTACGTTATCGCAATTCGAAGGGGCAGGTGAGTGAACGTGAATTCGCCGGGTTAGTTAGCCATTTGTTTAATCATCAAACCCATCACCGAGGACAACTGTCGACGGTGCTTTTTCAATATGATATCGATGTGGGGGTGACGGATTTATTGATCGATATCCCTGACCTACAAGAGGCTGCGGATCAACAGAACTTGAGGGATTAATCTCTGTTAATATGCCGCAAAGCACCGCGTAGCAGAGAAGGGCTTATTCGCCCTGACTGCCTTTGATCGCAAAGATTGATGCCAATAGGGCTAACGAAACCAATACCAGTGGTAGCATATTAATGCTGAACGCCATCAGCAGCGGGGTGATTTGTGCGACTAACGAGCCAATGGTTAATTGGAAAAAACCGAGCATCCCAGTGGCGGTTGCGACGGCACCGGTGGTCGATGAGATAGCCGCCGCTTGTGCGCTTGGCTGACTTAAACCACGACCATAGGTATACAGCGCCATTGGCATAAAGAGCGCCAAAAAGCTGAAGGAGGTGAGTACAAACAGCCCCAGCATGAGCAATGCACCCATGCCGGAAAGGCTATTGCCCGCCAACATCATTCGTCGAGTGCCAACTGTTGCGGAAATCTTGCCTGCGGTCAGGCTGCCAAACCAAAAACCCCCCGCCACCAGTAGAAACCAGTTACCGTAATCCGCGGAGTTACCCTGTAAAAACTCAGAGACTAAGAAAGGCGCACTGGTCATAAAGACAAAAAAACCGGAGGCGATCATGGTGGCTGATAGCGCACAATAAACATAATTTCGGGATGACAGCACGGTGCCGTAGCGGGTAAAGCTTTGTAGCAGCGAGCCCGTGTTTGATTTTGCTGTTGAGGTTTCCGGCAAAGTGAAAAGGGCGCCAAGCCAAACGAGGGTGCCGAGTGCCATCGATACCCAAAAGACCGATTGCCAGCCCACCGCTAAGTTAAGATAGCCGCCCATGGTGGGCGCCAGTGCTTGAGCCGAAGCGATCCCCATGGTGATATAACCAAGCATCCCAGCGGCTTTATCTTTACCATGCTGATCGAGAATAATACTACGGGCCAGTAACATCCCCGTACAGCCGCCGGCGGCCTGAAGAATACGCGCCAGCAGTAGTTGCCATACCTCAACGGCAAAGGCACCCAGTAACGCACCCAAAATATGCAGCAGAAACCCCCAGAAAAACACCGGCCGACGACCATAGCGATCGGCTAATGGGCCGCTAATCAATTGGCCAATAGCGAGCGTGAGCAGATAAAAGGTAAAACCTAACTGGATTGTAAATGGGCTGGTATCGAACTGTTCTGCCAACACGGGCATCACGGGAGCATAGAGGTTGAGCGCCACGGGACTGGCAATCGCCATTCCGGCTAACAATAAAATGGGAGTTTTGACTTGCGCGGTGGAAGAGGTTGGCATAGTAGAGTTATCGTTCTGTCAGGCTTACTTGAAAATACTTAACAAGTTAACAGAATACACCGGTAGTACTAAGATCGCCAGTAAGACTCGTGATTTCAGAGTGATGCTGTAGCACCATATTAGCAGATTAACGACCTGCTATTGCTCAACGCTGATCGGCTTTTGCTTGTGGGGTATCGGTAAAAGAGCCGTAAATTTTACTGATAACTTAACATGTTAACTAATGTTGTGTATTATCGACCCATAGATCGATTCCAATGGGTCGGTGCCAACGGGACACGCTGCCCGATAACGTTAAACGAGATTGCTATGAAATTAGAATTGAATGACAGCTCTTTGCTAAAGACTAAAGCGTTTATTAATGGGCAGTGGGTTGATGGTGATACGGGCGAAAGCTTCTCCGTGCTTAACCCTGCAACCGGTGCAGTGGTGGCTGAAGTCGCCAGTGTGGGGCAGGCGGAAACCGCTCGCGCGATTGCTGCGGCGGATGCCGCGATGCAGAGCTGGAAAGCGCTGCCCGCCGGTCAACGTTCTGAGGTGTTGGAGCGCTGGCATGGGCTGATTATCGATAATATCGATGATCTGGCGGCTATTATGACAATTGAACAGGGTAAGCCGGTATTCGAATCAAAAGGTGAGGTGCTTTATGGTGCCTCTTATTTGAAATGGTTTGCCGAAGAAGGCAAGCGCATCTATGGCGATATTCTGCCATCGGCAGGCGACCGTCGTAGTATTGTGATCAAGCAACCGGTGGGTGTGGTCGCGGCCATTACACCTTGGAACTTCCCTAATGCGATGATCACCCGTAAGGCGGCTCCTGCTTTAGCGGCTGGTTGTGCCATCGTATTGAAGCCTGCCGGAGAGACACCGTTGTCGGCATTGGCGCTGGCTGAGCTGGCTAATCGTGCTGGGTTGCCTGCTGGTCTGTTCAGCGTGCTGCCGAGTGCTCGCTCATCTTCTGTTGGTGGTGAGATGACATCGAATCCAACGGTTAAAAAACTGACCTTTACCGGTTCGACCCCAGTGGGCAAGCTGCTGATGAAACAGTGCGCCGATACGGTTAAACGAACCTCTATGGAGTTAGGTGGTAACGCGCCCGTGATTATCTTTGATGATGCGGATCTCGATCTGGCGGTCAAAGGTGCGTTGATCTCTAAATACCGCAACTCAGGTCAGACCTGTATCTGTGCTAACCGGTTGTTGGTTCAGGAAGGTATTTATGATGCATTTGTCGCAAAATTTGCAGAGGCAGTTAACGCGTTCCGTTTAGGCTTTGGCTTCGATGCCGATACCACTCATGGGCCGGTTGTCTCTGCGAAGGCGTTAGGCGATATCGATACCATTGTGCAGAATGCGGTTAAGCAGGGTGCTAATGTGGTGACCGGTGGTAAACCATCCGAGTTGGGTAACTGCTTCTATGAGCCGACCATACTGACCAATGTGAACGACAGTATGAATATCTTCTCTGAAGAGATCTTTGGCCCGGTTGCGCCGGTGTTTAAGTTCAGTACTGAAGAGCAAGCGATTTCGATGGCTAACGATACCGAGTTTGGTTTGGCGGCTTACGTGTTTACGGAAAATGTCGGTCGTATCTGGCGTGTGTCTGAAGGTATCGAGTATGGCATGGTGGGCGTCAATGAAACGGCGATCAGCTCTGAAGTGATCCCTTTTGGTGGGGTGAAAGAATCCGGTCAGGGCCGTGAAGGGTCTAAATACGGCTTGGATGACTACTTAGAAACTAAATATATCTGTATGGGTGGTTTGCAGCGCTAATTTACCGCGGCTGTTGACACTCAAAGCTTGATAAAAAAAGAGCCGTCGATCAGAAGATCGGCGGCTCTTTTTTATATTGATAAACAGTCAATTCGTTTGCCTTATTTTAGGGAAGGCTTGATACACCTTTAGGTGGGAGAAGCCATTCCATGCGTTGATGATCGACTGTTGTAATCTGGGACTGTAAGACGTTAATGCAACTGTTTTATTGGGTCTGCGAGGTATAGTTCAATCGCATCGGTATCGATGGGTCGGCTATATAGATAGCCCTGTATTTCGTCACAACCCGCTTGCTTAAGAAAGTCAGCTTGCTCATTCGTTTCTACTCCTTCTGCGATCACTGTTAGCCCAAGGCTAGCGCCTAATGCGATAACGGCGTTCGAGATAGCCATATCGTCAGTATCAGTGGGAATGTCGCGGATAAAACTACCATCTATTTTTAGCTTATGAATCGGGAGTTTCTTTAGATAACTAAGCGAGGAGTAACCTGTACCGAAATCATCAATCGCTAAGGTGATGCCAAGGGCTTTCATCTCATTGAGCTGTTCGATGGCTCGATCGGCGTCCTGCATTACATAGCTTTCTGTTACTTCTATTTCGAGAAAACGTGCGGGCAAACCGGTTTCGGACAGGATGGTTTTAATGGTATCGACGAGTTTACCCCGTTTAATTTGAGGGCCTGCAACATTGACCGCAATACGACCAAACTCAATGCCACTATCGAGCCATCGTTTTGCTTGAGTACAGGCGGTGCGTAACACCCACTCCCCAATTTCAATAATTAAATTTGATTCTTCTGCAAAAGGAATGAACTTACCCGGCGGGATATTCCCTTTAGTAGGGTGGTTCCAACGAATTAAGACCTCTAGGCCAATAATGGCATTATCTTTTATGCGGACTTGTGGTTGGTAATTGAGATAGAACTCATCTCTGTCGATGGCTTGTTGTAAACTCGTTTTAAAAAATATGTGTTCGAGAGCGCTATTGGTCATATCCTCTTCATAAAACTGATAAGTGTTACGGCCATTGTTTTTGGCACGGTACATGGCTGTATCTGCATTGCGTAAGAGTTCGGTCGAATTTTGTCCGTCTTGTGGGTAAAGGCTAATGCCAATACTGGCTGTGACAGACATGGTATGTTTCGCTAGCAGAAACTCTTTTTGGAATGTGTGCAGCAGTTTATTGATCAGGCTAATGAGATTATCAGGGTGGCTAATATCTTCGAGCAGAAGAATAAACTCATCACCGCTAATACGTGAGACGGAGTCTTGCTCTCTTACGCAGCTAAGTAACCTTGAAGCGGTTTCTTTCAGGAGAAGATCACCGATGGTATGACCAAAGCTGTCATTGATCATTTTAAAGTTATCGAGATCGAAGAAAACAACAGCGATGGATGAGCTTTGGCGTTTTGCTCGTTTAATTGCCTGATTGATATAGTCGTTTAACAGCAGTCGGTTAGGTAATCCGGTGAGGGCGTCATGATGAGCCAAATGATAAAGCTCTTTTTCCGATCGTTTTATATCAGTGACATCGCGCACGACGCATACCAGCTTATTGTCGATCGACATTTGGTTCAATCGAGCATCAAAGTAGCGTAACTCACCTTTGATCGTTAAGGCGTAAGTAAAGACCTGCATCACATGAGTGCGCTCTATCTCAGTGAGTTTGTTTTGAAATAGCAGACCTATCTTTGGCGGCAAAACTTCCTGCATCGTTTTACCCAGAAAATGGCTTGGCTCTTGGTACAGGTCATGTAGATTATGAGCGTGCACATCTAAAATAGTGCCGTCGGAGCTGATCTGAAAATAGATGTCCGGTAGTGCCTGAAACAGGCTGTTTAACTCTGCGGCATAATGCTGATTATCGGCTTCGAACTGTTTACGTTTAGTGATGTCTTGTACGATCCCTGCCATTTTAGTGGTCTCTCCAGAGACATCCAGCTGATAACTACCGGAGCCCCAGATCCAACGAATCTCGCCATCTTTACGTTTGATGCGGCATTCAAAATCCCAATCAGTTTTGTCTTTTATCGACTGCTGAAATTTTTGGTCTATATCGGCGCGATCCTCGGGTAGCACATGTTCGAGAAAAGTCTCATAGGTCCATTCAGGCAGTAATGTGCTGTAACCAAATATCTGGTCATGTTGCGGTGAACGGTAGGCGGTTTTATCGGTTAGGTTTAGATCCCAATTACCGGTACGGCTCTGCTCAAGAACAAAGTTTAAGCGCGCCTGAATCTCTAAATCTCTGTTTTCGGCCAGGCGGCGTTCTGTTATATCGGTGGCTTGTACGATATAGCCAATCAGCGGGCCACTCTCTGATGAATAAAGGGCTGTCGTAGCGGTATCAGCATAATGCGTTGCATCCGCTATCCGATACACATCTTCCGTTATGATAGGGGTGCGCTGAGACGCGGCTTGTTGAAAGCGTTGTTGCCAAGTAGCGGCCCATTCTGGAAGCTTATTCCAAGGTGGAATATCCCAAAATAAGTGCCCAATAGAGTCTTTACGTTCAGCGTCCTGCATGGTGAGCGCTAGCTGGTTAACCTCAAGTACGCGGCACTCTGGCGATAAAATAGCAAGAAATTGATGTTGTTGGTCAAAAACCATTTTGAATAGTTGTTCGGGGCAATCAATGGAGGTCTTCGGACCGGATTTTTTTGATGTCATCACGGCAGTATTGTTGAGAAACATATATTTGGAAAGGTTTTTATTCAATATATCGATATTAAAATGGCTGTCATTGGGGCGGTGTGGATATAAGTAAAACTGGCTGTAAGTTTAATAATATTTAAAAATAATCACATGTTAATCAAAAACACATACTGTTAGTTTGCAAAGAGTTGCTGGCGTTCTTGAATTCATCAGTAGGGCCGATATCCTGTTTCGCACCTGTGATCTGTTCGTTGCTAACACACAGTCGATGAAGGTCGTTGGGTTGCTTTATGGTTAAGCCTATGAGGGGCAAAAAGTCATTCGTTGTAAGTATGAGTATGAGCATTGGCCGTTGTGAAAAAGCGAGCACATGCAACGCAGGAAGAGGCAGGGGAGTAAAAGGTGAATTGAAACGCGCCATTTTCGGCGGGTTAAGCACTTTTCTAACCGTAGATAAGAGTGCGGTCCAAGGCGTGGTTTGAGCGGTAAACAGTGCTTTAACCAACGCCTCTTGATAAGAGATACTCGTATTATCAGGGTGTTTTAAACCTTAAGTTCGGCTAACTCTTTGAGTAACTTAGTCAGTTGCTCAAGTTTCTCTTCACCATAGAGTTTGGTAAAGGCTTGATACTGCGTTTCTACATCGGGGCTGAGTCGCTCAAACAGGTCTAGGGCTTTATCGGTTAGGCTTAATAGGGTACGGCGTTGATCTTCATCTGATTTCTTACGCTTGATATAACCCTGTTGTTCCAAGCGCTTGATGATCCCCGTCAGGCTTGGGCTCAAAATGCAGCAGTGCTCAGCCAGCTGTTTGGATTCCAGCTCATCGAACGCCTTGAGTGCCCTTAACACACGCCACTGTTGTTCGGTGACATTATTGTCTTGTAGTAACGGCCGAAATAGGGCCATGCTGGCTTCACGGGCTTTAAGTAGTTGTAACGGCAAGGAGTCTTCAAATTTACGCATATGTTTATTCTTAATATCTAAACTAATTCATTCATTCTTACTATTCGCGGCGAACGATGCAAATGTTTTTTACTACATAGTTTCTTTACGGATAGAGCGTCGCCACTGAATATAACCATGGAGTAACAGTGTGGTGATCACCAGTCCGCCACCTTGAAGGGCTGCTAAGCTCGGTGCTTCATCAAGAAATAACCAGACTAACAGTGGCCCGCAGGCGGTTTCTAATAGCATTAGCATCCCGACTTCGGCGGCTGAAATACGGGTTGGACCGATGGTGATTAGGACAAAGGCGATGGGAATAATAATCACGCAGAGTAAGAGCATCCAGCCCCAATCCGTACCGGAAAGAGCCAACGGGGATGCCCCGAACAGGCTAATAACGCTGATGAGTAGCCCCGAGGTTATCAGCGCCGGTGTCATATCCCGATGCTTTACCGAGCGATCATTAACAAATTTAGCAGCTAGCATCGTGCCACATACAAGCGCCATAAGATCGCCTTTCAAATTAGGGCTAGACCATGAGTCCTTCATGACCCAACCGATACCAAACATTGAGATGGCAATGGCGATCCAAGTGATAGGTGCGGAACGCTCGCCGATAAACACACGGGCAATAATGGCAGCGAACAGTGGTTGAGCGCTGATGATAACCAACACATTGGCAACCGAGGTATGGTAAAGCGCTGTGACAAATAGAATCGAGCTAGCACAGAACAGTAGTGACGAGCGGGTACTGGCCCAGTCGAGGTTAAAAAGGGGTTTGCCGGGGTGTTTGTAGCGACACCAGAGTGCCACCATCAGGCTCATTAACAGGCCTCGCCAAAACAATAGACTAAAGGATTCGACGTCAATAAGACGAATCAGCAGTGCATCAAAGCTGAGAATCAGTACACCTAGCGAGGTGAAGAGAAATCCTTTTAGGTAATCGGTATTCATTGTTTGTTAAATCCCTTTATCGATAGTGTCAGTTTTTATCGTTATTAGGCTGATGCCATCTTTCGGTCATCGACGCGGCGAATATTGCGCGCATTGTATCCATATTATTATCAAACTGCATTGAAATCCGATGATGGGCCTCTTTTGGTCTGACTTAGGATACAATGCTGTGCTTTCGATGTAGGGCTAAGGGTATTTTAAATTATGGCTAAACAACAACAGCGTCGTGGGCGAGATGTTAATCGGCTACACCCTCGTAATCCCCATCAGGGACGTTATGACTTTGACAAACTTTGTCTGCTCAGCGCTGAGCTAACACCCTACGTTATCGAGAGCCGTTCGGGTGATCGGACGATTGATTTTCATGACCCTCTGGCGGTCAAGGCTTTGAATAAAGCGCTGTTGATGCAGAGCTATGGTGTTCAGTTTTGGGATATCCCCGCTGGTTATCTTTGTCCGCCGATTCCGGGACGGGCTGATTATATTCATTATTTAGCCGATGAGTTAGCAATAGACAACGGCGGTGTGGTGCCCGAGGGGCGAATGATTCAGGGGTTAGATATCGGTGTTGGCGCGAACTGTATCTATCCCTTAATTGGTAATCGAACCTATGGCTGGCAGTTTGTTGGCACGGATATCGATCCGATATCGGTGAATACGGCTAACCTTATCGCTGAAGCGAACCCCTCTTTAAAAGGGCAGATACATTGTCGTTTGCAGGGGGATGCCAAAAGTATTTTTAAAGGTGTTGTTAAACCGTCTGATCGGTTTGACTTTACCCTGTGTAATCCACCTTTTCATGGCTCGGCGCAAGAAAGTGAAGCGGCCAATCGACGCAAACGGCGCCATTTGGGGCAAGCAGAGGCTAAGCTCAACTTCGGTGGCCAGAGTAATGAGCTCTGGTGTTCGGGTGGAGAGTTGGCATTTATTAAACGGATCATTACTGAAAGCCGGACGGTTGCTGAGCAGTGCTATCTGTTTAGTTGTTTAGTGTCTAAGCAGGATAATATCGCTCAGCTAACCGGTGCCTTAAAAAGTGCTGGGGCTAAACGCGTAAAGGTCGTCGCGATGTCACAGGGACAAAAGCAAAGCCGTCTGCTGCTATGGACCTTTCTTTCGCAAGAGGCTCAGCAGCAGTGGCGTGAAGGGTACTGGGGCGATAAATAAGTTATTGCCTCAGCCTTTAGTGCTTAATGTACTGTGTTAATAGAGGTGTAGCGATGAGCCTAGGCTGTTGCGCTAATGCCGTTGTTGCAGCAGTTTAGCTGTGTTTTCGAGTTCTTCCATGTAGTTAAGTAGATCGTCGGTCATTATATCTGGGTGAGCATTAAGCAGATGCTTAAGTGTTTCTAAGGGTGCTGGTGACCCCTGATGTATATTGCTGGTGATGGCGAGTAGCAGTGAGGTGAGCACCTCGAGACTTTTTACGCGTGACTCCAGGTTATATCCTTCCACATTCAATCCCCCTTGGATCGTCATGATATACACGACAGGCCGTTCCTGATGGAGCGGACTGCCTCTTGACATATAAATGAGTGTAGTCAAAAAATGCTGACTGTGGAGGAATTAGCATGAGATGTTTTCACGTGCATTTTCAGTTTAAGTAATCTACTCGAGGTTAACTACTTAGACGGGCTCTGCTAGCGGTATCTGTGCTTGCATCTCTTTACAGAGCCTTCCTAGTGTCGTAACTGCCTTTTCAATAGCGGGGTTAGCACTGTTTACACAGCTAATACGCATAAAATTTTTGTATTTGCCCGAGGCGGAAAAGAGTGTGCCTGGCGCGATGCTGATACTCTCTAACATAGCCAGTCGGTTGAGCTCATTGGTATCGATCTCACTCGGTAGTTCGATCCATAATAGATAGCCTCCCTGCGGGTAACTGATCCGAGTACCTTCAGGCATATCCCGTTTTAACCAGCTAATGACGGCATCTCGATCCCGTTGATAGTTAATACGCATTTTTCGTAGATGCTTTTCGTAATAACCTTGGGCGATAAATTCCGCTAGCGCCATCTGCGTGAGCGGTGGGGTGGATAGGCTCGATAGATACTTCACCATGATTATGTGTTCTCGATAACGCCCCGGTGCGACCCAGCCGACACGCAGCCCTGGCGCGACGGATTTAGAAAAAGATGAGCAGAGAATAACGCGCCCTTCAGTATCAAAGGATTTAACGGTGCGTGGTCGTGGCAGGGTATAGCTCAGATCGCCGTAGATATCATCTTCAATCAAGGGGATGTCATAGCGTTTCAATAATGCCAGTAGCCGAATTTTGTGTTTATCAGGCATCGAATAGCCGAGCGGGTTGTTATTGGTGGGGGTCAGTAATACGGCGCGAATCGGCCACTGTTCAAAAGCCATCTCTAATGCTTCGAGAGAGATGCCTGTTTCTGGGTGGGTAGGTATCTCAAGCGCTTTAACGCCGTTGATTTTGATGGCTTGCACCGAACCAAAAAAACTGGGGGAATCGACCACGACGATATCGCCAGGCTCCGTGACGGCGCGCAGGCTACAGGAAAGCGCTTCCTGACAGCCGATGGTGGTAATGATCTCATCAGGATTGAGACGGCAACCCGAGTCGACCGCTAAGCGGGCAATCTGATGGCAAAGTTCGGCCGAGCCGGCGGCAGATTCATAATTGAGAATTCGGCTGGTTTCGGTGCGGCTGAGCTCTGCGATGAGTCTAATCAGCGGTTTGAGGGTCGCGGTTTCGGTATCGGGCAGCGCTAAACTGAGTTTTGTCCCGGCTTGGTTGTGATATTCCTGAATAATATGTTTTAGCTTTTGCCACTGCGCGACCACTAAGGGTTCAGGGATCGGGCTGCTGGTGGCGGGGAGCTCTGGGATCTCTTGGTATTTAAGAACGTAATAGCCAGACTTGGGGCGGGATTCAATTACCCCATCGTCCATCAGTAACCCATAGGCTTCCTGCACTGTGGAGATACTGACACCGTGTTCTTGGCTAAGCCCCCGTACCGAGGGGAGTTTATCGCCTTCACGGTAATAGCCTAGATCGATACGATCTTTAACCGTTGATGCTACCTGTTCATACAGTTTCATAGAGAATGTCCCAGTACAGTATCGAATACAGCACAGTTTTTTTAATAAGTGGCAGTACAGATAAAGGCTTTAGTTAACTGTACTGGGTTAATAAAAATTATTGTGAATCTGTAATGGTATCAGATTGAATCATAAACTGAAGCCCTTATCAGAGGAGGGATTCAGAATGTTTGAGATACTAAGATCGTTAAAGCAATATGGACAAACTTATACCAGTCGGCGATTGCTCAAAGAGCTCGATGCGCACCTATTGAAAGATATCGGGCTGACTCGCTCAGAGGCGCTGCGTGAAGCGAGACGGCCATTCTGGGATCATCAAACGTTGAGCGAAACTGAGTCGTCTTCGCCTCTCTTAATCGCCTATAGCGTGGCTTCGTGTGTCTTGGTGGCCGGCATTGGTTTGACCTTCTGTCTAACTATTTAAACGTTAAGTGGTTAATACACTGGCGGTTTAGTCAAAAACAGAACTATGCTGTAGAGGTACTATAAAAATAAAAATTAGGAGGTGCCTGTGCCACAGGAATTCTACCCTTTACGCTTACAGGATAATTGTGAAGTTGAACATCTGTTGACGCCGGATCAGAAACAGCAGCCGTTTAGCGTCACAAACCCCGCGATCGAAGTGATGACTGATTTCAGTGCGATAATACCGATAACCGTGACCGAAGGCGTGTCGGTTGATGATGCTTTGGAGCGCATGAAGAGCCAACATGTGCGCATGTTGTTTGTGATTACTCTGCCAGGTAAATTTGTAGGGGTTATCAGTGCTCAGGACATCGCTGATAATAAAGTGATCCTTCATATGCAAAATCATGGTGTCACCCGTGATGAGGTGTCCGTTGGCCATATCATGTTGCATAAGCAGTATTTACGCTCACTGACTTTCGATCAGGTTAATCACTCACGGGTTGGCGATATTATGCTAACGCTGAAAAACTCGGGGGATCAGCATTTGCTGGTGGTGGATGAAACCGAGATAGGGATCAAACGTATCCGTGGGATCATCTCGGCCAGCGATGTTTCCCGTAAACTTCGTGTTGGCTTCGATACTATGTATGAGGCAAAATCCTTTGCTGAGATTGAAAAAATTATAACTCAGGGCAATGACCGAGTGATTTAATTATAAGCGCAAAAATAATCTCGTTTGCGTTTAAAATTAACTTTACAGGAGGGGCGTTTTAACTATACTCCGCGTTTTCTAATGGAGTTAAAACGCTCCGCTTATCCGCCGGAGAACCCGGCAGGAGTATAGGTAAAAATAGTGATGAAATTGCCGGATCATATCTCTGCTGAAAAATGGGCTCGCTTGAAAAAAGTTGCCGATCAGCATCAGACACCCTTTCAGTTGATTGATTTGCAGACGATTGCAGAAAAATATCAAGAGCTGAAAAATGGATTTGATTTTGCGTCTATCTACTATGCGGTAAAGGCTAACCCCCACCCGCAAATTGTAGAGTTGCTGGCTGGATTAGGGTCCAGTTTTGATATTGCATCGATCTATGAATTGGATCAGGTGTTATCACATAATGTCACTCCTGACCGTATCAGCTATGGCAATACGATCAAGAAACGTGATGATATTCGCTATTTTTACGAAAAGGGCGTGCGCCTGTTTGCCACGGATTCTGAAGAAGATCTGCATAATATCGCCGAATATGCGCCGGGTTCACGGGTGTATATTCGTATTCAAACCGAGGGTGCCGAAGGTGCAGACTGGCCGTTGTCACGTAAGTTTGGCTGTAATCCCGATATGGCGATTGATTTGGCGGTATTGGCGAAAAAGCTGAAATTAGAGCCTTATGGCATCTCTTTCCATGTGGGTTCTCAGCAACGTCTCATTGATGTGTGGGATGCCGCGATTGCTAAAGTTAAGGTTATCTTCGAGCGGTTACGCAGTGAGTATGCGATTCAGCTTCGTTTAATTAATATGGGCGGTGGTTTTCCCGCTCAGTATCTGACTAAAGCGAACGACTTTTCCGTTTACTGTGAAGAGATTACCCGTTACCTGAAGGAAGATTTTGGTGATAACCCGCCACAAATTATCCTTGAGCCTGGACGTTCGCTGGTGGGCGATAGCGGCTTACTGGTCAGTGAAGTGGTGTTGGTCTCTCGTAAGTCGCATACGGCATTGAACCGTTGGGTGTATACCGATGTAGGCTTGTTTAATGGCTTGATCGAAACACTCGGTGAGGCTATTAAGTTCCCGCTGGAAACTGAGCGAAATGGTCCTGTAGAAGAGGTCGTACTGGCGGGGCCTACCTGTGACAGCCTCGATATTATGTATGAAAACTTTAAATATGAACTGCCGCTGTCGCTGGCGATTGGTGATCGTATTTATTGGTTCTCGACCGGTGCCTATACCACCAGTTACAGCTCCGTTGAGTTTAATGGGTTTCCACCGTTGAAATGTTACTGTATCTGATTCAGTACTAAGGCTTTTAATAAAACCCGCCGAAACGGGTTTTTTGTTATTCAATATTGATTCATATGCTGATAATGGGCAGCTGTCCTTCTGATCAAGCGCTCGGCTATGCTATAAGTAAACTATTATAGGTGTTGCCAGCGGAGTGACCATGAATAGACATCAAATTCTTCAAACTCGCATTGATGCGTTGCTCAATGTGTTGTCTGAAGATGTGCTGATTTTGAGTCAGCAGGGGACCATCATCTTTTCCTCACATGCAGAGTCTGCATTACCTTGGGGGACAAACGAAGCTCTGGTTGGTAAAAATCTGCATGATATTTTTCCTGAATCTTTGGCGACTTTGTTAACCGGGATGGTAGATCAGTCACTAGGGTTGAATCAACTGCTTGTGAAAGAGATGCTGTTTGATCCGCAAGAGATCGATTATTTAAAACAGCAGGGCATGACGGATAGTTGCTGGGTTGAGGTGCGGATGGCTCCCTCTGCCGGAGATGAGCCGAGTGTCGTCTGCCGGATTGAAGATATCAGTCGGCGTAAGGCGGTACAGCGGGAAACCTCACAGGTACAGCGGGATCTATTGACCGGTATGTATAACCGTCGGGCGTTAATGCCAGTGTTGGCGCAATCGATTGCTCAGGCGGTGCGGTATGACTGGACCTGTAGTCTCATGTTGATCAATATCGATGATCTGCATCTGATTAATGATGATCTGGGCTGGGATGTCGGTGATCAATTATTGAAGCGGTTAGCTGAATCGTTAAATAGTCTGAAGCGTACCGCCGATTTTCTAGCGCGGGTTGGTAAAGATGGTTTTGCGCTCCTGTTGCCGGAAACCAATGCGGAACAGGGAATATTGACGGCCGAACGGGTACGCAATCGAGTGCTGGACCTGTCCGCTCAGCATGCGGGTAGCGATGTGCGCTTTACGGTGAGTATCGGTGTTTCGACCCTCGCGGGAGAGGAGGATAGTGCTGACGCCATGTTTGGCCGTGCTGAAGACTGTTTGCAACTCGCCAAGCAGCAGGGCGGTAATAAAATTTGTGGTAGTGAATAACCTAGGCTTAGCAAACGAGTCGTAGGTTGATCAACGAAGCAATATTTTTTTATCAACTCAGATCGTCGCCGGTAACGCTTACGTTAGAGGCGACTGTTCTGAGTCATTTTTTAAAGGCTAGGGTGCTGTTTCAGCGTGTCGATAAGCGTGCTCATCTCTTGCTGGGTGCCAATCGTAATGCGCAGATAGTTTTCAATCCCTGGCTTACTAAAGTGCCTTACGAGTAGGTTATTGCTGCGTAAGTATTGCATCAGTTCGGCACCACTGAGTGAGGCGTGTCGAGTAAAGACAAAATTGGTTTTTGAAGGGATAACCTCAAAACCCAGTTGTTCTAGTGCGGCGCTGGTCCACTCTCGGCAGTCGATAATTTTCTGCGTGGTTTCGTTAAAGTAGTCGACATCTTCGAGTGCGGCGACTGCGCCGGTGATGGCAATACTGTCTAATGGGTATGAATTGAATGAGTTCTTAACCCGTTCAAGACCCGCAATCAGGTTTTCATGTCCTAGTGCAAAGCCAATTCTCAATCCCGCTAGGCTGCGTGATTTAGAGAACGTTTGGATAATCAGCACATTATCATATTGGCGGGTTAACTCGACCGCTGACACGCCGCCGAAGTCGATATAGGCTTCATCGATAATAACCAGTGATTCGGTATTCTTTTGCAGTAATGCTTCGATCGCTGCTAGCGGTGTGAGTCGACCGGTGGGGGCATTTGGATTAGCAAAGATAATGCCGCCATTTGGCTGATCATAGTTGGATAGATCAATTTTAAAATCGTCGCTCAGCGGAATCTGACGGTAGTCAATATCGTACAGATGGCAGTAAACATCGTAAAAGCTATAGGTAGTTTCGGGTAATAGCAGAGGCTTGTCCTGACGGAAAAAAGCCATAAAGGCTAATGCGAGGACTTCATCCGAGCCATTACCAACAAAAACATTGTTATAAGGTAAGTCAAAGTGCGAAGCCAGAGACTGCTTGAGGGCAGTCGCATCGGGATCGCAATAGAGACGTAAACGATCTTTGGGATAGTCGTTGATCGCCTCGGCCACCTTCGGTGAAGGAGGGTAAGGGTTCTCATTGGTGTTTAATTTAATTAGGTTATCAACTTTAGGTTGTTCACCCGGAACATAGGGCGTCAATTGGCTGATAGCCGGGCTCCAATATTTACTCATGATGAAGGATCTGTCGCTATATAGGCGTTTGCGGGAAGTGAGCGGCGAGGTCCGGATGATTCCGGCGAATGCGACGCCGCGCTATTGAGCCTAGCATACCAAATAGGGGATCGTTGTCGCTATACCGTTTTACGATCACTTACTTATTTTGCCGTTGAATAGTACTTGATATAAAAGTAGGAGATAAAAAAACTGCCCGGAGGGAAGGGGGTTCCGCCGGGCAGTTCAGATTTTGCATATAACGTTGATGTATATATATAGAGGGGCTTATTCAGATAAAGTTCAGATAAAGTTCAGCGAAATATATTTTTTTAGTGAATATTTTTGACTCACTGACGAATTTAGCCTGTTCAGTGAGTTTAGCTAACAGCAAAAAAAACTGCCCGGAGGGAAGGGGTCCGCCGGGCAGTTCAGGTGTAGCTTATTACGTTGATGTATTAATTTAGAGACGCTTGTAGGGGTAAAGTTCATAAAAAAGATAATTTTATTAAAAATATTTTTATCTCGTTGATTTTTAACGGTTTAATATTTTTCTGTTCAAGATTTAGGTGCTGTATTAGAAGCAATGCCTTTGTCAGACGTCTCTGCTTTGCAACAAAACTTGGTATGAGGACTCGGTGCTCTTTGAGTGTATAGAGCGATGTCTTTATGAAGACTTGCCGGTAGAGGGTGAGGCAAATCAGCCATTATTGAATACGTTTTGTCAGCATCTCTTTTCAAGCCCATAGAGGTGCGATATTGCGAAGGCCGATAAAGCAAAGGATCGAGTGCGCCAGATGTGTTGAGCAGACATTGGATAAATTCGTTGCCAATATCGGCTTCAATGTGGCGTTCGTCAATGGTTGTCAGAACATTTTTACGCTATCGATATTCGATTCAGTGAGCTGCTATTCGATCGGGGATCGCTCGGACGTTATGATAATCTTCTTGATCGGTATGTGACTATTGTCGCTTAGTGAGATGTGCCGCGTTGAGATAGGATAGCCATCCTGTAATGCAGTATCATTTTTAGCTAGTAGCAAGGGAATTGTCATGGGCAATACGTCTACCCCAACACATGATCAAAGATCTGTGCCTTCAAATAATGAGAATGAACTTAATTATGAGCAAAAACATAAGCCGAGTTCAGCGTTTAATACGAGAGAAGAGTATTTAGAACACGAACTGCAAATAATGGCACCGAAACGCTGGCGGCCTAATCTGCCGTTCAGAGATTATCGTTTTGAGCTAGAAGACAGTATACCGGCAATGGCAGGTACTATTGGTAAAGTCGTGATGGTGGGCGCAATCGCTGCAACCTTTGCTGCTCCTCTTGGACTTGATGAAAGCTTCATATTAGAGAATGTGCGTTATGAATTACTCATTGCCTCTTTCTTTATTATTATTTTTTCGGGCTTTCTGCTTCCCACTGCTAATTTGGCGGGTACTCATGGTCCGCTAATTCCTCTTATTCCTATCGTGGTTGCTGCAGGTGGTCACCCGATGGCGTTTGGGTTGCTCATCGGTGCTTTTGGTTTGATGTTGGCCATTAGTAAAGGCGGCAGTATGCTGGCGAACCTAACGAGTAAGGGGGTTTGTGGCGGGCTATTACTCTACCTTGGATTTGTCGGTACCATCTCGCAGATCAAAAAATTGTTCACTTGGGGTGAAGATATTGGCATGACACACATCCCTTTTGTGGTCATTCTTTGTACGATTATATTGTATGCATTGCTTGAACATTGGCGAAAACGTTGGTTAGCGGTGCCGTTGAGTTGTTTGTTAGGTGGAACCTTGGCTTTTGCAATGGGCGCGCCTTTTGAGTTTAAAACGGGCCCTGGCTTACCTAACCTCAATCCTATGTATTGGTGGGGCGAAAATTCAGGTTGGATGCTGGGGTTACCAACGGTAGAAAGTTTTATGGTGGTACTGCCTTTCGCTATTTTAGCCGTGGCAATGTGGTCTCCTGATTTCTTAGGGCATCAAGTCTTTCAAAAAATTAGTTACCCTGAGCGTACGGAAAAAGTACAGATGAATATTGACGATACCATGACAGGTGCGTCTATTCGTCAAACCTTTGGTTCCTTGTTGGGTGGTGCTAACTTTGCGTCGTCATGGGGAACCTATATCGTGCCGGCGGCCATCGCTAAGCGGCCTATTCCTGCTGGTGCATTACTGACAGCGCTGTTTTGTATTGTGACGGGGCTATGGGGCTATCCTATGGATTTAGCCATCTGGCAGCCGGTGCTTTGTGTGGCATTAGTGGTGGGGGTGTTTATTCCACTACTTGAGGCGGGCATGGAAATGACCCGTGAAGGTAAAACAACACAATCAGCCGCTATTGTTGTCTTTGCTTCTGCACTGGTTAACCCGGCTTTTGGTTGGTCGTTGACGATGCTGATTGATAATTTGGGCTTAGTGGGCTGTAAAGAGCGCAGTGCGGACCTCACCAATATGACTCGCTGGATCATACCGGGAGTGATGTTCATTCTGCTCACAACGGTGATGGCATCGGTAGGGATGTTACCGGGCATTCCGGCATTAATACCTAGCTTTCGCCATTAACCCCTTAGCTTTCGCCATTAATCCCTTAGCTTTCGCCATAAGGATCACTAAGCATGCAGACTAAGCCCTATAGAGGCCAGTAAATGACAGCTAGGACGACAAGGGTAGTGTGATTTTCGCTTGCAGCTGTCAACATAAGACCGGTTAAACACCGGTCTTATTATTTAGGCGGTTTAGTGGATCTAACGGATCAATTGATCAGCGTTAGAAACTCGCTGCGGGTCGGTTGACTCTTACGGAACGAGCCGAGCATCATAGACGTTTTCATGCTGCTGTTCTGTTTTTCAACACCGCGCATCATCATGCACATGTGACGTGCTTCGATGACCACGCCAACACCATCTGCGCCAGTCGCTTCCATAATGGCATCCGCGATCTGCTTGGTCATGTTTTCCTGAATTTGCAGGCGGCGTGCGAACATATCGACGATGCGGGCAATTTTAGAAAGGCCGATCACCTGTCCTTTAGGCACATAGCCAACATGGCATTTGCCAATAAAGGGCAGCATATGATGCTCACACATGGAATACAGCTCGATATCTTTGACGATAACCATTTCGCTGTTTTCAGTGGGGAAGAGCGCGCCATTGATGACCTCATCGAGGTTTTGTTCATAGCCTCGGGTGAGAAATTGCATCGCTTTAGCAGCGCGTTTAGGGGTATCGACCAAACCTTCCCGGGTGAGGTCTTCACCCAGCTGCTCGATAATGCTGGCAAATTCTTTTTCCATTACAGTGTGTAATCCTGTTTTGGGCTGTCTGATCTCTGTCAAACACCTATTCACACCATCGCTGGAGAGGTCATTATGACAGGGCCGTTAAAAAGTGTGCTAACTTACGTGATTAGCGAGCAGAGGTAAAGTCTATAGGTAACTATTTAGCCTTGATTCGCCGCTTTATTAGCCCGTTTGAGAAGGACATAGAGCGCACCGGTACCACCATCTTTAGGTTGTGCCGATGAAAAGGCAATGACTTGGTTCATCTGCTTGAGCCAATCATTCACATAGGATTTCATCAGCGCATGCTGGCCTTCGACGCTATTGGACTTACCGTGAATGACCATGACGCAACGTAGTTGCTGATTGCTGCATTCGCGAATAAAGCTTCCGAGTTCGGTGCGAGCATCATCGAGAGTGTAGCCGTGTAGGTCTAAACCCGCATCCCAAGGCACATGTCCCTGTTTGAGCCGTTTCATTAGTTTTAGTTGTACACCGGGGCTGGCGAAAATTAACTCATCGTTCGTTTCTACAAGGTTGACCACTTCAGAGTTCAGGCCATCGACTATAAGCTCGTCTTCTTGAACGGCCATCTGGCGTTTATAGCGCGTGGTTTCATCATCCCGGAGCTTTAGCTTTTTCGGTTGTCCACGTAGATCTGCTCGGTCACTTGTGATGCGGGAGACCCCCTGCATGACTGAGGCAAAATCGATTTCGGTGTCATCGTGGGCGGCACCATTATTGTGGCGCTTGTTATTAGGCAGATCGTTATCAGACATAGCGTTCGCAAACATTATTCATTAACATACACGGCCTGTAATAAAGCAGGCCTCAATCCGACGAATTATCCATCCAGATATGACCATCAATCAAGCACAGACCCTGAAAGAACTGCATACAATACGTGATTTTGTCCGTTTTAGCATGAGTCGTTTCTATGAATATGACCTCTATTATGGACATGGCACCGATAATCCATGGGATGAAGCGGTGCAATTGGTGCTGGGCGCACTGCATCTGCCGTGGAACAGTAACCCGCAATTATTAGATGCTCGCCTAATCGATGATGAAAAACGGCGTGTGCTCGACTTTCTCGACCAGCGGGTGGTTCAGCGGCGGCCTTTGCCTTATATCATTGGCGAGGCTTGGTATGCCGGCATGCCTTTTTATGTCGATGAGCGGGTGTTGATTCCACGCTCACCGATTCAAGAGTTGATCGAACAGCAGTTTAGCCCTTGGCTTCGGGAAGGCCCGGTAGAGCGGATTTTGGATCTGTGCACTGGCAGCGGCTGCATCGGTATTGTTTGCGCCTATGCTTTTGAAGAGGCTGAAGTGGATCTGGCGGATATCTCTGCCGATGCGCTGGAAGTTGCGCGACGTAATATTCAGCGCCATGAGTTGGATGAGCGGGTCACGGCGATCGAAAGTGATCTATTCAGCGCTTTGACTGGCCGCACTTATGATCTAATTGTCAGTAATCCTCCGTATGTAGACCGAGATGATCTGGCTGGGATGCCACAAGAGTATCAACATGAGCCAGACTTGGCGCTGGGCTCTGGGCCGGATGGTTTGGATATCACCAAGCAGATTTTACGTCAGGCGGCGCAGTTTTTGACTGAAGACGGGCTGTTAGTGATTGAAGTGGGTAACAGCGAAGTGCATCTGCAGCAGCAATACCCCGAAATTCCTTTTACCTGGTTAGAGCTCGAACAGGGCGGCAATGGGGTATTCCTGTTGACGGCGGCAGAGGTTCGACAGTATTGCAGCGCAGTCTGAATGACTAGGGTATAATCGGCTAAATTTTTTGCTTTAAAATCGGGAACAGACGATGTCAGGAAACACCTACGGTAAGCTATTTACCGTCACTACTTTCGGCGAAAGCCATGGCCCAGCACTGGGCTGTATCATTGACGGTTGTCCTCCGGGAATCGAACTGACCGAAGCGGATCTGCAGCGGGATCTTGATCGTCGTAAACCGGGTACCTCACGACACACTACTCAGCGTCGTGAAGCGGATGAGGTGAAGATCCTCTCTGGCGTATTCGAGGGTAAAACCACCGGCACACCGATCGGACTGTTGATTGAGAATACCGATCAGCGCTCGAAAGATTATTCCAATATTGAAGAAACCTTTCGTCCGGCCCATGCGGATTATGTGTATACCCATAAATATGGTTTTCGTGATTACCGTGGTGGTGGCCGTTCTTCGGCCCGTGAAACGGCGATGCGTGTCGCAGCCGGGGCCGTGGCGAAGAAGTTTTTAGCACAAAAGGGCGTGGCGGTACGGGGTTATTTGTCTCAACTCGGCCCAATTAAAATCGACGGCTTCGATTGGGATCAAGTGGAACAGAATCCGTTCTTCTGCCCTGATGTCGATAAAGTCGCCGAGATGGAAGCGTATATGGATGCCCTGCGTAAAGAGGGTAATTCAGTGGGGGCTAAGATTTCAGTCTCAGCGACTGGTGTACCGGTGGGGTTAGGCGAACCTATTTTTGATCGTCTTGATGCCGAGTTGGCCCATGCGTTGATGAGCATCAATGCGGTGAAAGGCGTTGAGATCGGTGATGGCTTTGCCTGTGTCGAACAGAAAGGTACCGAGCACCGGGATGAGATGACCCCTGAAGGTTTCCTCTCTAACCATGCCGGCGGCATTCTCGGTGGTATTTCAACCGGTCAGGAGATTACCGCGCATATCGCTCTAAAACCGACCTCCAGCCTGCGTCTGCCCGGCCAGAGCATTAATAGCCGAGGCGAGTCGATCGAGGTGGTCACTAAGGGACGTCATGATCCCTGTGTCGGTATTCGCGCCACACCGATTGCTGAGGCGATGATGGCCATTGTGCTGATGGATCACTTGCTACGTCATCGAGCACAAAATGCTGATGTGGTCTGTGATACGCCGGTATTAAACGGTTAATATACCGTTTTATAATGTATAACACCTTGTTGCTGGCAAAAGGCGGCGACAAGGTTTTTCTGTTTAGTTACTGATTATTTATTTAACGATGGCGAAACGTTCGTCTTTAGTGGTGGATTCACGATGACAGTCTACAAAGAGACTCTTTACGATGGTTACGGTCAAGCATTCGATGTGCAAGAGGTGCTGTTTGAGCAACAAACGGATTCTTGGCATCTGATTATTTTCCGCAATCCTCAATTCGGTACTGTGATGGCGCTCGACGGCATTATTCAGACCACTGAGAAAGATGAGTTTATCTACCACGAGATGCTTACTCATGTACCGCTGATGGCCCATGGCAACGCTAAAAAAGTGCTGATCATCGGTGGTGGTGATGGCGGTATGCTGCGTGAAGTATTGAAGCACCAATCGGTTGACAACGTCACTCAGGTTGAGATCGATCAAGCGGTTATCGATATGTGTGTTGAATATCTGCCAAACCACTCTCAGGGCGCTTACGATAATCCACGGGCTAACGTTGTGATCGGTGATGGTATCGATTATGTCTGCCAGACCGATGAAAAGTACGACGTAATTATCTCTGATTGCACCGACCCTGTCGGTCCCGGTGAAGTGTTGTTTAGCAGCCGCTTCTATGAAGGCTGTAAGCGTTGTCTGAATGACGGCGGTATCTTCGTCGCCCAGAACGGTGTGGTCTATATGCAGCCAGAAGAGGTCGTGACGACCCGTCAGCGTCTGAGCCCTTACTTTAAAGATCAGACCTTCTACACCGCAGCGGTGCCAACCTATATCGGTGGTGCGATGACCTTTGCGTGGGGCTGTGATGATGCGGCAACTCGGCTACAAAGCGCCGAACAGATCGCTGAGCGCTTTAAGGCGAGTGGTATTAAGACCCGTTACTACAACCCGCAAATCCACACTGGCAGCTTCGCTTTGCCACAGTATATCCTTGAGAAACTGGGCGACGCCTAATTCCTCTCGGATATGACCTGAGCGCGGCGACGATTGGTTGCTGCGCGCTCGATAATCCATCGGTTGCATAAACCGGTGGATTTTTGTTTCTGCTATGCTCAATGCTCGTTGCGTCTATCATGGGTCGATATTGTCAGACAGGAGGCGTATTGAAACAACCATGAAGCTAACTACCTATAGCCGTTTGTCGGGATTCTATTTTTTTTATTTCTCGTTGCTCGGCGCACTGGTTCCTTACTGGAGCCTCTATCTACAATCGTTTGAATTCGATGCGCAAACCATCGGCGGCTTGATGGCAATTCTGATGGCCTCACGCATAGTGGCGCCCAATATCTGGGGATGGCTGGCGGATCATACCGGTCAACGGCTGCGAATTGTGCGCTACGGTGCTTTCTTCACCTGCTTAGCGTTTGTGCTTATATTTTGGCAAGACAGTGTGCTGGGTATCGCCTTGGTGATGGCCGGTTTTAGTTTTTTCTGGAATGCGGTGCTGCCGCAATTTGAAGTGTTAACCCTGACGCATCTAAAGGGGCGGGAAGCTTTGTATAGCCGTATCCGACTCTGGGGTTCGGTGGGCTTTATTGTGGCCGTGATGGGGATCGGTTGGTTATTAGACCTGGTGAGTATTCGTTGGTTGCCCTGGATGATGTTGGGGCTGATGGTGTTGATCTGGTTAGCATCCCTCTGTGTAGCCGGTGAAACACAAACGCGTAACAGTGATGAAAGTGGTTTTTTGCAGCAATTGCTGCGGCCTCAAGTGCTGGTGTTTTTCTTGATCTGCATGCTGATTCAGTTTAGTCACGGGCCTTACTACACGTTTTATTCGGTGTTGATGGACGGCCTAGGTTATAGCCGCACCGAGATCGGCATGCTCTGGTCGGTAGGTGTTGTTGCGGAAGTGATGATCTTTATCCTGATGCCCAAACTGATTGGTGGTTTGGGGTTGCGGGTATTGATGATGATCAGTCTGCTGCTAAGTGTACTACGCTGGCTGTTGATCGGCTTGATGCCGGAAAATCTATGGTTGATGCTCTTTGCTCAAACGCTGCATGCGGTGAGTTTTGGTGCGCTGCACGCGGTGGGCATTGCGCTAGTGCATCATTATTTTTCGCCCTCTAATCATGGCCAAGGACAGGCGATGTTTAGTAGCTTAGGGTTTGGATTAGGCGGTGCGTTAGGCGCATTGTGCAGCGGTTTGATGTGGGATAGCTTGGGCGCTGCAGCAACATTCACTGTTGCGGCGGTGGCGGTTTTTGTGGCCTTTATTTGCGCTCTGTTATGGATAAGACCGGAAAATGCTGCAGTTACGAATCGGTAAATTTGTTTTGCACTGCAGTTGGTATAGTATTAGTTTAATAGTAGCTAAGTAATTGAATCACCGTTGCTCCGTTTTATGCAGATGTAATTCTGGCTAACGTTGATTATCCGGATGAGAAAGCAGATCCGGCTAAGGTAGGTTTCTGATGAATTTTAAAGTAGATGTTGAAATGACGCCCGAAGAGCTCCGCAAGGTGCTGGGGTTGCCAGATGTAGAATCATTTCAGAAAGAGATGATGGGTAAAATTCAGGAACGCATGGATGCCGGTGTTGATGGTTACGACCCGTTAACGCTGTTTCAACCTTATATGGCTAGCGGGCTTGGCTCGATGGATGCAATTCAAAAGATGTTATTGAATATGATGACTAGCTATAGCAATAAGCAAAAAACTTCAGATAAAAAATAAATGACTTTGTCGCATTAAAAAGCGGCCAGAGCTGTTTAATCAAGTAACGGAACAGGTAGAGAGACACTATTTTGAGAATTCTCAGAAAATACACCAATCGCCGTTTGTATGACACATCCCGCAGTTGCTACATCACGTTAGAGGATGTGAAACAATTGGTACTGAGCCAAGAAGCTTTTCAGGTTCAGGATTCTAAAACCGGGGCCGACCTAACACGAAATATTCTGTTGCAAATTATCAGCGAACAGGAAGCGTTGGGCCATGGAACGCTGCTGACTAATCAGGTTTTACAGCAGTTGATCCGTTTTTATGGTGACAGTATGCAGGGCATGATGAGTCAGTATCTGGAGCAGAGCATCGCTACCTTTATTGATCAACAAGAACGTATTCGTGAACAGATGCAAAATATGATCGGTGCAGCTAACCCGCTGAATATGATGAATAAAATCGCTGATCAGAATATGGCAATGTGGAATATATTTACCCCTCCGGGTGATGAGCATAACGAAAAGCAGGCGAGTAATGACGCCGAAAATGCGAAAGAAGATAAATAACGAAGTCATATCCCTTTTGCATAGCAAGGTCATTCATTGCTAAGCTTCAGAGGTTGTTTAACAAAAACCCGCTTTAGATTCCCGAAAATCTGAGCGGGTTTTTTCTTTTAATCTGTGGGAGCTAAGGGCGATGTGTCGGGTGGTGAGCTTTGCGAACCGCGCCATCAATAGCGGCACAAACGGTATTAGCGTCATGCCCACCGGTGCGATTCGTTCCTCATCAGCACCCTACGCGTCGGATATTTGGGGGCAACTGGGTTCGCGGGCCATTTGATCTGTAGGGTGTGGTGAGCTTTGCGAACCGCACCATCAATATAGGCACAAAGGGTATTATCGTCATGCCCACCGGTGCGATTCGTTCCTCATCAGCACCCTACGCGCCGGATATTTGGGTGCAGCTGGGTTCGCGGGCCATTGGATCTGTAGGGTGTGGTGAGCTTTGCGAACCGCACCATCCATATCGGCACAAACGGTATTATCGTCATGGCCATCGGTGCGATTCGTTCCGCATCAGCACCCTACGCGCTCGACACTTAGGTAGGGTGGCGGTGAGGAACAAACCGCACCATCATTGTAATAAACATCGAAACATTAACGTATTTAAAGGTTTGATTCGTAACGCGTAGGGTGTGTTGAGCCTTGCGAACCGCACCATCAATATCGGCACAAACGGTATTATCGTCATGTCCATCGGTGCGATTCGTTCCTCATCAGCACCCTACGTGCTCAACAACTTAGGTAGGGTGGCGGTGAGGAACAAACCGCACCATCATTGTAATAAACATCGAAACATTAACGTATTTAAAGGTTTGGTTCTTAACGCGTAGGGTGTGTTGAGCTTTACGAACCGCACCATCAACTTCGGCACAAACGGTATTATCGTCATGTCCATCGGTGCGATTCGTTCCTCATCAGCACCCTACGCGCCGAGAGATAAAAGGGTGTGGTGAGCCTTGCGAACCGCACCATCAACATCGGCACAAACGGTATGATCGTCATGGCCATCGGTGCGATTCGTTCCTCATCAGCACCCTACGCGCCGGATATTTGGGTGCAGCTGAGTTCGCGGGCCATTGGATCTGTCGGATGTGGTGATCTTTACGAACCCCCTCCATCATCAATACTTCAATGTCGCTTCTGAATTTCGCTGGATAATATGGCATTCGCATCTAACGCACTGATAGCGATGTCGGTATTGGTGGGGATCTCACCTGCTAATTGCAATGCGAGATAACGCATACAGCAGACCCGTAAAAATGATGTGAAATTGCCTAGATCGTGTCCGGCATCGATCGATTCGTGATAGAGGCGGGTGAGCATCTGTGGAATATTAAGATGATCACGGCTAGCAATCGCTTCTAACGTACTCCAAAAGTAGTTTTCTAGGCGCACGCTGGTCACCATGCCATCGATACGTAATGAGCGGGTGCTGCTTTTCCATAGATCAGAATTTGCGTTGATAAACAGTTTGCACATAGTGGGCTCCTGTCCTGTTATTTTTATAGGTGTTATCGCTATCTATTCTAGGCGATCAGCTCAGTATGCCGCAAAACGGCGGCCTTTGCAGGTGGCCGTTTTGCGATCGGGCAGGGGCAGGTTTATTTTAGCAGGGCCATAAATTGAGCTAACCAAGCGGGGTGGGCAGGCCAAGCGGGGGCGGTCACGAGATTGCCGTCGGTGATCGCAGCATCAATCGCGATCTCGGCGAAGATACCACCGGACTGATTGATTTCAGGCATGCAGGCAGGGTAGGCGGAGCATTGACGATCCTGCAAGACGCCCGCGGCGGCGAGCAGTTGTGCTCCGTGGCAGACGGCAGCGACCGGTTTGTTGGTGGTGAAAAAGTGACGCACCATCTCTAACACGTCGGTGTTAAGGCGGAGATATTCTGGCGCGCGACCACCGGGAATGACCAGTGCATCGTAATCAGCAGGGTTGATATCCGCAAAGGTCGCATTAAGGGCGAAGTTATGGCCTCGCTTCTCGGTATAGGTCTGATCGCCTTCAAAATCGTGTATGGCGGTGGCAACGGTGTCGCCAGCGACCTTGTCGGGGCAAACCGCATCGACGCTGTGGCCGACGGCTAAGAGCGTCTGGAAAGGCACCATGGTTTCATAATCTTCTGTGAAATCACCGGTAATCATCAGTATTTTTTTGTTACTCATAACAAACTCCTAAGTCGTGCTGATTGTTTTTGTTTGTCAATAAGGTAGCAGTTCAGAAGTGAGTGCGGGTATTAGCTGAATACTACAGGGTGCTGTTCGTTGTTCGTTGTTCGTTGTTCGCTGATCGGTAAAGGTTGCCGTGTTATCACTGAGTAGTTTAGTCTTGTTGTTTAAGCATATTTTATGATGAGTCATTTTGTATCGAGGTTTAAATGGTTACCGGAAGTTGTTTATGCGGCCATGTTAGGTATGAAATATCAGGTGCTATTGGAGATATCGTACATTGCCATTGTCAAACTTGCCGCAAAGCTCATGGTTCGGCATTCTCAAGTGTTGCTGGGGTACAGGACAACGATTTTAAATTGATGAGTGATGACGCATTAGGTTGCTATGAATCATCACCAGGGAAATATCGATATTTCTGTCAGAACTGCGCAACACAGATCTATGCCAAAAAAGAGGGAGCAGAGCATATCGTTTTACGGTTAGGGTCATTAGATGACGATCCCCAGTCGAAAGAGATGAGCCATATTTGGGTTTCTCAAAAAGCACCTTGGTACTCATTAAACAGCCGTTTACCTGAGTACGCTGAATTCGAGTAGCGCTGATCAGATCCAACAAACCGATGTTTGAAATGCCGGTTTTACCTGTAGGGCAGGGCAATAACGGCGAGCACTAGCAGTTGATAATCGGGTAGCCTTGGGGCGTCCTAATGCATCGGTAAATGGCATAATAGGCGGTAATGGCAGAGCGGGTCTTCTCAAAAATATTCATACACAGCTTGCAAGGCAGGCTTTCGGCGACAATGGAAATCACTAAAACCTTCGTTCATACATTCAAAGACAGCATTCGAACGAAACTGAGACAGTTTATGCGTCGTAGCCTGTATCGATATGCGTTCGGTGTCGCTCTTATCACTTTCGCTGCTCATGGAATGGATGCTGAGATGGGAGCGCTAGAGATTGCGCTGCGTGGGTTAATCTATCTCACCATCGCTTGTGCGGGCATATTGGTTGTTTATGTTATCTCGTCGTACGTTCAGTCAAAAAATAGGGTGCCGATAACTATCCGATTTAGTGAAGTCGGTTTGGTTGTGTCTCAGGGAGTTGATTCAGTCAATCACGATTGGTGCTGGATTCAATCAGCAGAAGAGTCGAGCAATCTGCTAACCCTCGTTATTCGAGAATTGCCGCGTTATGAGCTTTATTTGTCGAAGCCTGAATGCCCCGATAAGGAGTATAAGGTGCTTCGGGAATGGCTGGTGTTGCATGGCAAGTTGCTTAACTGAAACGTTCGCTATAGCGATATAAAATGCTGAATCCTCAAGGTTGATTCGATCAGTTGGGCTATGAGATGAGGGGCAGGTGATTACACCACTCGCTGAGAATGCTTCAGCGAGTGGTATTTTCAATGTGCTTATGTCTTATGAAATTGCATGCTGCGATGGGACGCGCGATGCGATTATTTACCGCTCATATCCGGCATGTTGCGGCCATAAAAGATCTCCGACATCTCTTTGTAGAGGCGTTCGGTAATCTCTTCAATCTCTTGTTCGCTGAGATCAGCGGTTGTTGTGCCGAATAGGTAGGTGTTGAGATCGACATCATTGAGCATCATCTTGGTGTGGAAGATGTTTTCTTGATAGACGTTCACATCGACCATCTGATACTGCTCTCGAATATCGGGGGTGATAAAGTTTTGAATCGAGTTGATATCGTGATCGATGTAATATTTAACACCATTCACATCACGGGTGAAGCCGCGCACGCGATAGTCGATGGTGACGATATCGGAATCCAGCTTGTGGATCAGATAGTTCAGCGCTTTCAGCGGGGAAATAATACCGCAGGTCGATACTTCTATATCGGCACGGAAAGTACAGATGCCATCGTCCGGGTGCGCTTCTGGGTAGGTGTGCACACAGATATGACTTTTATCTAGGTGGGCGACAACGGAATCCGGCAGTGGACCAGGTTTTTCCGTGGTATCGACATTGTCCGAATCTTTAATGGGCTCTTCAGCGACCAGAATCGTAACGCTAGCACCCTGAGGTTCGTAGTCTTGGCGGGCAACATTTAATACAGTGGCGCCAATGATTTCGCAGGCTTCAGTCAGGATCTCTGTCAGGCGGTCTGCGTTGTACTGCTCATCGATATACTCGATGTATTCAGCCTTCTGCTTAGGGGTCTGCGCATAACAGACATCATAAATACAGAAACCCAGGCTTTTGGTAAGGTTGTTAAAACCTTGCAGTTTGATTTTCCCATTAGATGGCAACTTCGTAAACTCCGGCTAAAAAACCAAGTGGTTTTTTGTTAACGACAAAAGAAAGGCCGGATTTTAGAGGAGAAACCTAACGGAAAAAAGATAATTTTTAATTATCGGACGTTTATTCAGTGGTTAATCGTGCTGTTTTAACCAGTTGGCGATGGAGGGGGCGACCTCGGTTTGTGACTTTCCGGAGACGAAGACACCAATATGGCCGGAGGCGACTTCGTATTCGCTATAATCCTTGCTATCCGTGAGACCTTTCAATGCACGGGATGCAGAGGGGGGGACGAGATGATCGGCGCTGCCAAAGACATTCAGTATGGGCTGATGAATCTGTTGCAGATCGACCGGCGTGTCGGCCACCGTGGCGTTGTGATTGATAAAGCCGTTGTGCTTAAAAAAGGTGGTGAGAAACTGACGGAACATCTCGCCAGCCTGATCTGGGCTGTCGTAGATCCATTTTTCCATGCGCAGAAAGTTCAGCGCGGAGGTTGGATCTTTCAGTTGGCGGGGAATGTTGAGATTTTTTTGCAGCCCTAAGCGCATCGGCATCAGCGCATTGTAGGCATCGTTGAGCATCGCGCCGGGAATGTTGCCGTAGGTTTCGACCGCCAGATCGATATCGATCTGCTGGGCGAGGTGGCTAAGCATGTTGTCCGGGGTTTTGAAATCCACCGGGGTCACCATGGTAATCAGGTTTTTAACCTTAGCGGGATGCAGGGCGGTGTAGCATAGGCTGAGGGTGCCGCCTTGGCAGATACCTAATAGGTTGAGCTGTTCTTGACCCGAATCCTTTAGCACCTGATCGACACAGTTGGCGATATAGCCATTGATATAATCATCCATATCCAGATAACGGTCGGCCGCGTCAGGATAACCCCAGTCGATTAGGTAGATATCCAGCCCTAGCTCTAACAGCCGCTTAACAAAGGAGCGTTGCTGATCGAGATCGACCATATAGGGGCGATTAACCAAGGCATAGCAGATGAGTAGAGGCGTTTTGCAGCGTTTGCGTCCTGGGGTTTTATCACTTTGATAGCGCAACAGTTGCAGCTTATCTTCACGATAAATAACCTCTTTAGGGGTCAGGCCCACACACACTTCATCCAGTTGTTGCAGGGTAGTAAAGCTCTGTAACAGCTGCTCGCTAAACTGGTTCAGCTCGGCGGTGACTTTTTCCGGATTGAATTTGAAGCCGCTCATCAGGCTTTGCCTCGCTGGCGGGGTTGAGTCAACTGAGCCGCTAGGCTGTTCACCAGTGTGCGTAGTTCGTTAATCTCTTGCTGCTGACGGCGTACCTGTTTACGCAGTTGATGTTGCTGATAGATAGCACTGTCGAGTTCGGCACGGGTCACTAAGCCAAGCTCTTTAAATTTGTTATCCCGGCTATCGAACGCCAGTTTACGCACGCGATTGAGGCTGTTACTGATACGGCCATGGGCGGTTTGGTATTGCTCGGTGAAGACGGTATCGCGATAGGCTTTTTCGTAACACTCGATCCAAAGATTCTGCAGTGCATTGAGACTATCGATATCACTGGTTGATTGATCCAGCAGTTGCTTCAGATCTTCACCGGTTTGTTCAAAGATATGTTCGTATTGTTGCAGGTAATCCTGCAGTGAATCTTGATAATCGAGCATTGCCTGCGCTAAGGCTCTAAGCTGTGCGGGGCTATAGGGGCCGTTACCAATCTCGGGGGTTTTTGCTAGCTGTTCGAGTAATTCGCGAAGGGGCGCTTGGGTTAGTGATTCACTATTGAGTACCGCATCTTTCATTAGGCCGGCAAAGGGCTCTGGGATATGCCACTGCCGACTGAGCAGGTCGTTACACTGGTGCTGCATATAGGTTTGCAATTGATCGACGAGTTGCTCGTGACTGACATTACCGCTGGATTTTTGCAATAGCGATTCAGCAAAATGGCTGAAATGTTCCGACTGATGTTTAACCAGATTCAGGAGGTTGGCCTGCTGATCACGAAAGTCGGTGCTAGGACCTACCTGAAGGCTATCGAGGAAAGTTTGCCACTGCTCAGATTTAAGAGGCATCTGTTGTGCCATCACTTGCCAGCGTTGCAGTTGTTCCTGTAACCAGCTATCGCTGCCTGAGCTATCGGTCATTATCGGTTCCTAAACAATGTCGGTATGAACATATTAATGAAGCGGGTGCTGATTATGAACCCTTTTCTGCTGCTTGTTCTAAAAGTTGAATAAAGTGACGGGCTGCATTACTCAGAGTGCGCTCTTTATGGGTGATATATCCCAGCTCGCGAGTGACCGCTGGTGCATCTACTTTTAGCACGGTTAAACTGTTTTCGGTCATGGTTTCCGGCAGTAGTGACCAGCCCAGTCCAATTTCGACCATCATGCGTATGGTGTCGAGATAGTTAGTGGACATGGCGATGTCTGGTTGCAGTGCCAGTTGTGAGAATTGTTGTTCCGCCAGTTGCCGGGTAAAGGTGGCGCTGCCGGAAAGAATAGCAGGGTAGCGGCAAAGTTGTTCTAGCGTGACCTGTTGTAACGAGGCCAGAGGATGATCGGTGGCAACAACATAGTTTAGTTTGTCGCGCCAGATCGTCTGACAATGAATGTTTGGATCGGGGCTCGGGGCGAGGGTGATCAGGGCTATCTCTAAATTGCCTTTAACCACGTTGTCGTAGGCGATCTCCGATTCATCAAAGCGCAGATCGAGCTTTACCTCCGGAAAATCAGAGCTGTATTGACGTAACACCGGTGGCAGGCGGTGCAAACTAATATGGTGGCTGGCGGCGACGGACAAAGTACCACTGACATCACCACGGAGGTTGCTTAACGAACGGCGGGCATCTTCTAATTCGAGTAATATTCGGCGGGCTCGGGGTAACAGTTCACGTCCCGCTTCGGTCAGACTAACGGTGCGGCCAATACGATCGAATAAGCGATTATTGAGCTGCTGTTCGAGTATTAGGATGCGTTTGCTCATCGCCGATTGGGTGAGAAAGAGCTGTTCTGCTGCCCGTGAAAAAGAGCCACTTTCAGCCACGGCAACAAAGGCCTGCAGTGAGTTGGTATCCATATACACCTGCCTCATATGATTGCTATCAGTCTATTCATTCCTTCTTGGAATGCAAACTATAAAAATAATGAATTTGTTTTCTGATAAATGGTGGATTAGGATGGCAGCCTATAAAAAGCCGGTAACGAGCAAGCCGGTTAAAAAGACGTAGTGAGGTGACCTTCAATGGCTGGAAAAACGTTATACGACAAATTGTTTGATTCGCATTTAGTGCGAACCAATGAAGATGGTAGTTCTCTGATCTATATCGATCGTCAGGTACTGCATGAAGTGACTTCACCTCAGGCGTTTGAAGGATTGCGCTTGGCCGGTCGTAAGCCATGGCGGATTGATGCCAATATCGCAACGCCGGATCATAACGTGCCAACGACAGAGCGTTCTGGCGGCGTCGATCTGATTGTTGATCCCGTGTCTAAAATTCAGGTAAAAACCCTTGATGCCAACTGTGATGAGTTCGGTATTCTTGAATTCAAGATGAATGATCATCGCCAAGGTATCGTCCACGTGATGGCACCCGAGCAGGGCGCTATCCTGCCAGGCAGCACCGCGGTGTGTGGTGATTCCCATACGGCTACACTCGGTGCCTTGGGTGCTTTGGCGCATGGTATCGGTACTTCTGAAGTTGAACATGTGTTAGCTACGCAGTGCCTGATTACTAAGAAAATGCAGAACATGCTGATTCGTGTTGATGGCGAGTTGGGTCTCGGTGTGACCGCCAAAGATGTCGTGCTGCATGTGATCGGCGTGATCGGTACCGCTGGTGGTACAGGTTATGCGATTGAGTTTGGCGGTGATGTGTTCCGCGCGATGTCGATGGAAGGCCGAATGACCGTGTGTAATATGGCGATTGAAGCCGGCGCACGGGTAGGTTTGGTGGCGGTAGATCAGATTACCATCGATTATTTTGATGGACGTCCATTTGCGCCTAAAGGCGAACAGTGGGAGGCCGCTGTTGCCGAGTGGCGTGGTCTGGTGTCTGATTCCGAT
This sequence comes from Amphritea atlantica, assembly GCF_018860855.1. Taxonomy (GTDB): domain Bacteria; phylum Pseudomonadota; class Gammaproteobacteria; order Pseudomonadales; family Balneatricaceae; genus Amphritea; species Amphritea atlantica_A. The sequence continues at coordinate 163,815 of NZ_JAHKQE010000009.1, read as the reverse complement.
GCCGAGTTTGATGCGGTGGTTGAGATCAATGCCGCCGATATCGAGCCGCAGGTAACCTGGGGAACCTCACCGGAAATGGTGGTGGGTATCTCCGGTCAGGTGCCAAACCCTGATGCTGAAAAAGATGCCGTTAAAGTGGATGGCATCAATCGTGCGCTGAAATATATGGGGCTCAAGGCTGATCAGAAGATCACTGATATTCAGCTCGATCGCGTGTTTATCGGCTCCTGCACCAACTCCCGTATTGAAGATCTACGGGATGCAGCAAAAGTGGTTAAAGGTCGCAAAGTAGCCGATAACATTATTCAGGCGCTGGTGGTGCCCGGTTCTGGTTTGGTGAAAACTCAGGCGGAACAAGAAGGGCTGGATAAGATCTTTATCGACGCGGGACTTGAATGGCGCGAACCGGGTTGCTCGATGTGTCTGGCGATGAACCCTGACAAGCTGGGTAATGGCGAGCACTGTGCTTCAACTTCTAACCGTAACTTTGAAGGGCGTCAGGGGTTCGGTGGACGGACCCATTTGGTCAGCCCTGCCATGGCGGCGGCCGCAGCAGTAACCGGACACTTCATTGATGTCCGTGAGTTGATTTAATAAGGTATCGGGAGAGCGAGATGAATAAGTTTACATTGCACACAGGTATCGCTGCACCGCTGGATCGGGCCAATGTCGATACCGATATGATTATTCCTAAACAGTTTTTGAAATCGATTAAGCGTTCCGGTTTCGGTAAAAACTTGTTTGATGAGCTGCGTTATCTGGATGAAGGTCAGCCGGATCAGTCCTGCGAAGGGCGTCCGCTGAACACCGAGTTTGTCCTGAATCAGCCCCGTTATCAGGGTGCTAGTGTTCTATTGGCACGGGAGAACTTCGGCTGTGGTTCGAGTCGTGAGCACGCTCCTTGGGCGCTGGATGATTATGGTTTTCGCTGTGTGATCGCCCCAAGTTTTGCTGAGATTTTTTACAACAACTGTTTTAAAAACGGTCTGTTGCCGATTGTGTTGCGCGATGAGCAGTTAGATCAACTGTTTAAAGAGGTGGCTGAAAACGAAGGTTATCAGCTGAGCATCGATCTTGAGCGCCAATTGGTGATTACCCCATCCGGCGAAGAGATGACCTTTAGTATCGATGGCTTCCGTAAGCACTGCCTGCTGAATGGTTTGGATGATATTGGTATCACCCTGCAGAGTGAAGCGGATATTCGTGCCTATGAAGCGCGCCGTCGGGAACAGGCGCCTTGGCTGTTTGATGCCATCAAGTAAGTGTATTTAACCTATTGACGATCTGGCTGCCCATGATTGGCAGCCTTGATGAAAGGAAAGCAGATAATGTCTAGAAATGTACTGATTTTACCGGGTGATGGCATTGGCCCTGAGATTGTCGGTCAAGCGCGCCGTGTATTGGCGTTGGTTAATGAGCAAGATAATCTGGATCTGGAACTGACCGAAGCCCTAGTTGGCGGCTCCGCCATCGATGCGGATGGCGTACCGCTGCCAGAAGCAACCTTAGAAGCGGCTCGTGCGGCGGATGCGATTCTACTTGGCGCCGTGGGTGGTCCTAAGTGGGACACGAACCCTGATTTTCAGATTCGTCCAGAGAAGGGCTTGCTGGGGATTCGTTCAAACCTAGGTCTGTTCGGTAACCTGCGTCCTGCGATTCTCTATCCACAACTGGCCCATGCGTCAACGCTGAAGCCAGAAGTGGTCTCCGGCTTGGATATTCTGATCGTTCGTGAACTGACCGGCGGTATCTACTTCGGTCAGCCACGTGGCGTGCGCGTGAAAGAAGATGGCGTTCGCGAAGGTTATAACACCTACGTTTATGATGAGAATGAAATTCGCCGTATTGGCCGAGTTGCCTTTGAAGCAGCACGGGCGCGCGATAAGCGTCTCTGTTCCGTCGATAAAGCGAACGTACTGGAAGTCACCGTGCTGTGGCGTGAAATCATGGAAGAACTCGCCAAAGAGTATCCGGATGTCGAGCTGAGCCATATGTATGTTGATAACGCCGCGATGCAGCTGGTGCGTGCACCGAAGCAGTTTGATGTGATGGTCACCGGCAACATGTTTGGTGATATCCTCTCCGATGCGGCGGCGATGCTGACCGGTTCTATCGGTATGTTGCCATCGGCATCACTGGATGTGAACGGCAAGGGTATGTATGAGCCATGCCACGGTTCTGCACCGGATATTGCCGGTCAGAATATGGCTAACCCACTGGCGACTATTCTCTCTGTTGCGATGATGCTGCGCTATTCGCTGGCAGCCGGTGAAACCGCTGATCGTATTGAAGCGGCCGTGAGCCAAGTACTGGATCAGAACTTGCGTACCGGTGATATCTGGTCAGAAGGTATGCAGAAAGTATCGACCTCTGAAATGGGTGATGCGGTAATCGCTGCTCTGCAGGCGTAATGCCGGTTTTTATGGCCTTGATTGGCTATAAAATGCCCAGGTTCAGATAGTCTATGTAGCTAAATTGTTGCATAATTGATGGGCTCGAACGTTAAGAGTCATAACGGGCTGCCACCGATTTCATGTGGCAGCTTTGTTGTTTTTATTCGCACGAACCTGATAACAGGTTCGCATAGTTTTTGGTGGAGCAGATGAAGCGTGTAGGTTTTGTAGGTTGGCGCGGAATGGTAGGTTCTGTGCTGATGCAGCGCATGATGGAAGAGGGTGATTTCGAGCATATCGAAGAGCCCGTTTTCTTTACAACGTCCCAAGCAGGTCAACCAGGTCCGAATATTGGTAAAGATATTCCGGCGCTGAAAGATGCCACATCCATTGATGAGCTCAAACAGATGGATGCCATTATTTCCTGTCAGGGCGGCGACTACACGAAACAGGTTTACGGTGCTCTACGTAGCGCTGGCTGGAATGGATACTGGATTGATGCAGCGTCTTCTCTGCGGATGGAAGACGACGCCATCATCGTACTTGATCCGGTGAACATGCATGTCATCAAAGATGGTCTAGCGAGCGGCGTAAAAACCTACGTAGGTGGTAACTGCACCGTCTCTCTGATGCTGATGGGCTTAGGTGGCTTGTTTAGCGCAGGCGTGATCGATTGGATGACCTCCATGACCTATCAAGCGGCTTCTGGCGGCGGTGCCCGTCATATGCGGGAGTTGATCAACCAGATGGGTGTGATTCATGATTCGGTCGCGGCTGATCTGTCTAACCCTGCGAGCGCTATCCTCGATATCGATCGGCAAGTGGCAGCGACTATTCGTTCTGATGCGATGCCAACCGATAACTTTGGTGTACCACTGGCGGGTTCATTGATTCCTTGGATCGATACCCGGCTGGACAACGGTCAGAGCCGTGAAGAGTGGAAAGCCTATGCTGAAACCAACAAAATTCTCGGTTTGAGCAATAACCCAATACCGATTGATGGCACCTGCGTGCGGATCGGTGCAATGCGCTGTCATAGCCAAGCCTTCACTATTAAGCTGAAGGAAAATGTGCCGATGGATGAGATTGAGTCCATGATTGCTGAAGCGAATGACTGGGTGAGTGTCGTACCGAATGAGCGTGAGATCACTGCTCGTGACCTGACGCCGGCGAAAGTGACCGGTACGTTAGGCGTACCTGTTGGTCGTCTACGTAAGCTGAATATGGGTGATGAATACCTCAATGCGTTCAGCGTCGGTGACCAACTGCTGTGGGGTGCTGCTGAGCCACTGCGACGCATGCTACGCATTTTGCTGCAGGACTAAGGCTTATTATGAAAAGATAACCGGCTGATATAGCCGGTTTTTTTTGCCTGCACAGCCGTGACTTAAATCAATTAAAGCAGAATAAATGCTTGTTGGTAGAGTGGCTTAGGCTGTCATCATTTTAGGTAGTATAAAGCAGGCACTGCTTGAATTATTTTTTGACATCAAGTCAAAAATCACAATTTGATATTAAGCCATTGAATTTATTGAAATTAATTTTTTTAGGCCTGGTTTTTTATGCTCATTCTGTCGCTATGTGGCGATAAGATATGTTTTGGCTATAGTGGTTTAGCTATTTAAGGCCGATCTGGGTTGTTGATTAAACATAGGTTTTAATGAATACTTTGGGCATTGATACTGGATACGTAACTTTCTGAATATTGACGATTTTATATAATATTCAGGACCGGGGAAATTAAGGAAGCGAAAATATGCTGCGCAAATTAGCCCTAAGCTTGGCAATTGCAGGTGCACTAGGGACCTCAACTGCACATGCGCTTGGTCTCGGCGAGATCAGAATAACTTCAGCGTTGAATGAACCGCTCAAAGCCGAGATACAGCTGTTGCAGATGCGATCTGTTGATCCGCAACAAGTTCAACCTAAAATGGCCAATGTTGATGACTTTGCCTTGGCGGGTATAGAAAGACTTCGCTTCCTTTCGGACGTGAAATTTGAGGTCAAACCCGGCGCTTCAGGTCAGGGAACGATTATCCTGACCTCACAGTCCCCAGTAAAAGAGCCTTTTCTTAACTTCCTGTTAGAAGTGAACTGGCCTAGCGGCCGTTTAGTGCGAGAGTATACGGTTTTACTCGATCCGCCTGTTTATGATCCAAACCCAGCGCCTGCCGCCGTTCAACCGGCAAGCTCTACAGCGGTTGGTTCCTCGGGCACTGTCGCGGCAAAACCCATGTCGCCGCAAAAGCCGGTTAATAATATTCGTACCCGCATGACTGATGGTCAAGTCTATGTTGATGTTAACGATACCCTTTGGGATCTCGCTAAGCGTTATAAGCCGACGGGTTCGGTGACTGAAGCGCAGATGATGTTGGCTTTGCAGCGCAAGAATCCAGAAGCGTTTCGAAACAATAATGTGAACCAGTTACGGGCTGGTGTGGTGATGGATCTCCCTTCGTTGAAGGAGGTGCAGGCGCTAGATCGAAAGCAAGCGAATGAAGAGTTCTGGCGCCAAACGCAGCGATGGAAGCAGGGTGTTACTTCAGCGCCGAGTGCTGAACCGGTGGATGCGTCCTCTACTGCTGATAAGAAAGGAGAGGTCTCCGAAAAAAAGACTGATGAGGTTGCCGCCAAATCGGCTCAGGGGCAACTGAAGATAGTTTCTCCTGATAAAACTGCTGAAACCGATATGGTTTCAGATCAGACGGCCGATACCGACATGAGTCAGGCTGACTCTGTCTTGTTAAAAAAAAACCAGCAACTCGAAACTGAACTAGCCAGTGCGCTTGAATCCGTTGATAAAATTCAGCGTGAGAATGAAGAGTTAAGTGGTCGGGTTGATGCGTTGGCGCAGCAGATGGAAAGCCTGCAGCGGTTATTAGAATTGAAAGATCAGCAGATGGCTGAACTTCAGGCCGAATTAGAGTCGGCGAAAAATCAGCCGGTTATCTCACCGGCCGATCAGGCAGCGGCAACGAATGCTGCTGAGCCTACCGAGAAAACGCTACTTGAACGGTTTGGTTTGTACATCGGCGCTGCCGGTGGTGCTCTGATAGCGTTCCTATTAGCGCTGCTATTGCTGCGTCGGACGAAGAAAGAAGATAAAGAAGATAAAGAAGATACAGGCGATGTGATTGCGCCTGTTGCGGCGGCTGCTGCGACAGCGGCGGTTGTTGATGCTGCTGCAGATGATGCTGAAGAAGCGGTTGAGCCTGCGGCAGAGGTTGTCGCTGAAGCGGCCATCGAAGAGACTGATCTTGATGATCTGGATCTAGACCTCGATCTTGACATGGATATGGAACAGGTCGATACCGCGCCCATCGATACCATTAATGAAGATGAGTTTGATCTCGGATTTGATGATGGTTTTGATTCAGAGCCTGCGGCTGTTGAAGAAGAAGCGGCGAAATCAGTCGAAGCCGTCTTAGATGAAGATGAAGAGATTGATGATGCGTTGGATTCTATTCTCGGTGAAGACACTGACTCCTTTAATCTAGATGAATTGCGGGTTCCTGAGGTTCAGGGTCTAGGTGAGGTACCTTTAGATGAACCAGAGGAAGAGCCAGAAGCTGAGAACATTGAAGAACTGCTGGCTGGCGGCGCTCAGACTGAAGAAGCTGATCAGGCCCCTGAAGATCTCGATTTAGAGTTTGATATTGAATCGTTTGACGATACTGCGGATAACACTGTTAGTGAGGCTGCGGCTGCTGATGATGATTTAGATCTCGATTTTAATCTTGATCTTGCAGATGCTGATGTTGCTGCTGATGCAGAAACGGAAGACGACTTTGGTGAAGACGATCTAGAGTTGACAGAGTTTACCTTGGATGGCGCGCCAACTGAGGTTGTTGAGCCTGCCGAAGTAGACGAGCCTGCGATTGATGCGGATGCTGAGTTAGATCAGTTACTCGCTGACACTGGGGAATCTGAATCTGACCTTGAAGAACTTGATCTTGATGCGGACCTTCAGGCATTGCTGGATGGCGAAGATGAAGATGAAGATGAGGTCGTGTTGGATGAGCAAGAGATTGCACCGAGACCTTCTGATGATTCAGTTGCCGGTCAGGATTTAGATGCTGAATTGGATTCTGAATTGGAAATGCTGTTAAGTGATGCGGGCGACGAAGATCTTAGCTTAGACATGACTGACGATTCCGAAGAATATACACTGGATAATCTAAACCTTCTCGATGATGCTGATGAAGTGGAAACCAAACTTGATTTAGCGCGTGCTTATATCGATATGGAAGATCTAGATGGTGCCAAAGATATTCTTGGCGAGATATTGAAAGAGGGTACTGAGGCTCAGCAGGCTGAAGCGAATAACCTGCTAACCTCATTAAGCTAGCCTTTATAGGCTAAGCTTTTTTTGTGGGCGTTGTTGCCTGATTTGATTAACCGTTAAGATAAGATGTTATATGCAACGGGATGATACCCAGATAGACAATCAGCAAGGGGCGACTACGGTCGCCCTTTCTTGTGTTTCGGCGGATGATAAAGCGGGTGAAGCCCGACAGCCTAATGACGATAATAGTGCTTCTAAGGTGATGAAAACGCGTCGCTATGCGCTCTGTGTGGAATACGCCGGTGGCGCGTATCGAGGCTGGCAGACACAGAAAGAGAAAGATGTTCCTTCGATTCAAGAAACGGTCGAACAAGCGCTCTCGAAGATTGCTAATGAGCCGATTGCGGTTATCTGTGCAGGACGAACCGATGCCTGTGTCAGCGGTACCTATCAGATTATTCATTTTGACACTCAGGCCGAACGCTCGGATCGCTCTTGGGTGATGGGTACCAATACGCAGTTGCCGGATGATATTGCTATTCGTTGGGCGAAACCCGTAGATGATAGTTTTCATGCGCGCTTTTCGGCCTTAGAGCGTCGCTATCGATATCTTATCTATTCGTCGCCGGTAAAACCTGCGTTGTTGAGTCGGGGAGTAACCTGGACTCATAAACAGCTGGATATGTCGCGGATGCAAACCGCCGCGAACTACCTGTTAGGGGAGCACGACTTTACTTCGTATCGAGCGGTCGGCTGTCAGGCTAAAAGCCCTGTGCGTGAGGTGAAGGCGATGGATATCTATCAGGCCGGTGATCTGATTGTGATCGATGTTCGGGCGAATGCTTTTTTGCAACATATGATTCGTAATTTTGCTGGTGTGCTGATGACCATTGGTTGTGGCGAGGCTGAGCCGATTTGGGCAAAACAGGTACTTGATGCCCAAGATCGAAGAAAAGGGGGGGTAACTGCACCGCCTTATGGGCTCTATTTTGTCGATGTAAAATACCCCGAGCAATATGAGTTGCCAAAATCTGCCTTAGGCCCTTATTTCCTAACGCAAAACGGTTAACCTCTGGCCCTGCTATCTGTTACTATTAAGCTCTTTTTAAATAATCTTTCTTTAAATAGTCTGATCTAAGTGATGCGAACCCGCGTAAAAATCTGTGGAATTACCCGATTAGAGGATGCCCTTAACGCTGTGGAAGCGGGTGCTGATGCGCTTGGGTTTGTATTTTATCCGCCTAGTCCTCGTTATGTTGAGCCCGCAGTGGCGGAAGCTATCATTCAACAGTTGCCACCTTTTGTAACAACCGTGGCGTTGTTTGTGAATGAGTCTGATGCGCAGGTCAAGATGATTATGGATCAGACTGGCATTGATCTGCTGCAGTTTCATGGTGATGAGTCGCCAGCGTTTTGTCAGCAGTTTGATCAACCCTATTTTAAGGCTGTGCGTATGTCTGCGGACATTGATGTTACGGCTGAAAGTAAACGTTTTGCTTCTGCTAAGGCTATTTTGCTGGATGCATACCGCGCAGGTGTTCCTGGCGGTACTGGCGAAGCGTTTGATTGGGACCGCATCCCATCTGATCTCGAATTACCGCTTATACTTGCCGGTGGTCTTGATCAGAGCAATGTGGCTAAAGCAATATGCCAAGTGAAACCCTATGCTGTTGATGTCAGCGGCGGGGTTGAAATGGCGAAAGGCTTAAAAGATTGTTCCAAAATAATATCCTTTATGAATGAGGTAGCTTGTGCCAACTAAAGAAGATCTCGCGATCGCAAAGCAGATGCCCGATGCCAGTGGTCATTTCGGCCAATTCGGGGGCCGTTATGTGTCTGAAACTCTGATGGCTGCTCTCCAGCAGCTTGAACAGACCTACGAAAAGCTTTGGCGGGATCCACAGTTTCAGGCAGAGTTTGATCGCGACCTTGCGCATTATGTTGGCCGTCCATCGCCGCTGTATCATGCAGAGCGCCTTTCCCGCGAGTTAGGCGGAGCGCAAATTTACCTGAAACGTGAAGATCTAAACCATACCGGTGCCCACAAAGTGAACAATACCATTGGCCAAGCATTGCTGGCTAAGTTCACGGGTAAGCCAAGGGTGAGCGCAGAAACAGGCGCTGGCCAGCATGGTGTTGCTACGGCGACCGTCGCTGCGCGATTGGGGCTTGAGTGTACTGTCTACATGGGCGAAGAAGATATTCGTCGGCAGGCACTGAACGTTTATCGGATGAAACTACTGGGGGCTGAAGTTGTCTCTGTTACGTCCGGTACACGCACACTGAAAGATGCCATGAACGAAGCGATGCGCGACTGGGTCACCAATGTCGATAATACTTTTTACATTATCGGTACGGCGGCAGGCCCGCACCCTTATCCTAAACTGGTGCGTGACTTCCAGTCGGTTATTGGTCGTGAAGCTCGACAGCAATGTTTGGCGCAGGCCGGTAAACTACCGGATGTGCTGATGGCGTGTGTTGGCGGTGGTTCTAACGCGATTGGTCTGTTTCATCCGTTTATTGAAGATGCGGATGTGCGGATGATCGGTGTTGAAGCCGGTGGTTATGGTATCGAAACAGGACAGCATGCCGCACCATTGAGTGCCGGTAGCCGTCCAGGCGTATTGCACGGTAACCGTACCTCGCTGATGTCAGATGAAGGCGGTCAGGTTATTGGTACGCACTCGGTTTCTGCGGGTCTTGATTACCCGGGTGTTGGACCTGAACATGCCTATCTCAAAGAGATTGGCCGAGCTGAATATACCGCGATCAATGATGATGAGGCGCTACATGCTTTCCGTCACCTAACACTGACCGAAGGTATTATGCCAGCACTGGAATCCAGTCATGCGGTGGCTGAAGCGATGAAGATGGCACCAACCATGGACAAAGATCAGATTATTCTGGTTAACCTGTCGGGACGGGGTGACAAGGATATCCATACCGTTGCAGAAATTGACGGTATTAACTTTTAAGCCCTGACTGAGTGAAGATTAAGATGAGTCGTATTACTGAGTGTTTTAATAATCTGAAAAGCCAGGGCCGTAAAGCGCTGATCCCTTATGTGACAGCCGGCGACCCTGATCCTAAAGTAACCGTACCGCTAATGCATGCGCTGGTTGAATCTGGCGTCGACATTATTGAGCTGGGCGTACCTTTCTCTGATCCAATGGCCGATGGTCCTGTGATTCAGCTAGCCTGTGAACGTGCGTTGCTGCACGGCACACGGTTGGTTGATGTGCTGGACATGGTAGCTGAGTTCCGTAAAACCAATCAGACCACTCCGGTGGTACTGATGGGTTATCTCAATCCGATTGAGGTGATGGGCTATGCGACCTTTGCTGAGAAAGCCAAAGCGGCTGGCTTGGATGGTGTCTTAACGGTAGATCTGCCCCCAGAAGAGGCGTGTGAATTTAACCCGTTGATGAAAGCTGCGGGTATCGATGTGATCTACTTGATCGCGCCGACCACTGAAGAGTCTCGGGTGAAGCAGATTTGTGCTGCCGGCAGCGGTTATCTCTATTATGTGTCTGTTAAAGGCGTGACCGGATCGGCTGCGCTGGATGTAGGCGAAGTGGCCGACAAACTGGAGATGATTCGTCAGTATGCCGATATGCCGATAGGCGTTGGTTTTGGTATTCGTGATGATGTCTCTGCGCGGGCGATTTCAGCCGTGGCTGACGGTGTTATTGTCGGTAGTGTATTGGTTAATAAGATTGCCGAACTGGCTGGCAATCAGGCACAGATTCCTGAGGCAGTTGCCGCGATTACTGCGAGCATGCGTCAGGCAATGGATAAATAAAGACTGCCACAGGCAGACGCTGGAGTAATAATGAGTAGTTGGCTGGATAAAATTGTTCCTTCTCTGGTTCGTTCTGAGAAGAAGCGAACCAACATTCCTGAAGGGCTTTGGGAAAAGTGTCCAAAGTGTGAATCTGTGCTGTATCGGCCAGAGCTGGAAAAAAACCTTAACGTTTGTCCTAAGTGCGATCATCATATGCGCTTAACTGCGCGGGTGCGTTTGAATGCGTTTCTAGATGAGGGGACTTTGCGTGAGATTGGTGCTGAAATAGAGCCGGTTGATCATCTTAAGTTCCGTGATACGAAGAAGTATAAAGATCGTCTAGTTGCCGCTCAGAAAGCGACCGGTGAGAAAGATGCTTTAATCGCTATGCGCGGCGAAGTTAAGGGATTGCCGGTTGTTGCGGTAGCCTTTGAGTTTCGCTTTATGGGCGGCTCGATGGGCGCTGTTGTTGGTGAGCGATTTGTACGTGCTGCCAATATCGCATTGGAAGAGGGTATTCCAATGATCTGTTTCGCGGCCAGTGGTGGTGCGCGGATGCAGGAAGCGTTGTTCTCGCTGATGCAGATGGCGAAAACCAGTGCAGCCCTTGAGCGACTTAAGCAGGCGGGTGTGCCGTATATCTCAGTACTGACCGATCCTGTTTATGGTGGTGTCTCGGCATCACTGGCTATGCTAGGTGATTTGAATATCGGTGAACCGGGTGCATTGGTCGGCTTTGCGGGTCCGCGAGTGATCGAGCAGACGGTTCGTGAGAAGTTGCCAGAAGGCTTTCAGCGTAGTGAATTCCTGCTGGAGCATGGACAGATCGATATGATTATCTCTCGGGGTGATCTGCGCGATCGGATATCCTCGGTGTTGCGTATGATGCAGGGGCTTCCAGCCGCCTGATCATGGACGTTTAATAAGGCCGCTGTTAGTTTCAGCGGCTTTTTTTGTTGTTCTAAATTGTTGTCCTGAAGAAAAGCTGAAAGCACTATGGCCGAAGTACATTTTAATACTCTATCGCAGTGGCTCGAGTGGATTGAAACCAATCATCCGGTCGATTTGATTGAACTGGGGCTGGATCGATTGCGTGAAGTCTATGAGCGCATGAATCTGGACCTGAGTAGCAGTCGTATCGTTATCGTGGGTGGTACTAATGGTAAAGGCTCGACTATTGCCATGCTGGATCAAGTGCTTCGTGATCAGGGCAAAACCGTGGGGTGTTTTACCTCACCGCATTTTTTGCGTTATAACGAGCGGATTAAACTCGCCGGCCAGCCGGTGAACGATGATCTGATTGTTCGTGCTTTCGCCGCAATAGAACAAGCGCGGGGCGATGTCCGGTTAACTTATTTTGAATACAATACGTTAGCTGCGCTGCACGTATTTGCCCTTGAACAGCCTGAGGTGATGTTGCTTGAGGTTGGTTTGGGAGGGCGTCTCGATGCCATTAATATTATTGATGCGGATATCTCTGTCGTCACAACAGTGTCAGTTGATCATGTCGATTGGTTGGGTGATGATCGGGAGCAGATCGGCTACGAAAAAGCCGGTATCTATCGTGCAGGTCGTCCGGCGGTGTGTGGCGATCCTTGCGCGCCGCAAAAGTTGATTGATCATGCCACGGCCATCGGAGCGAAGCTATTTCTGCGGGGGCGTGACTTTAATCTGTCCACTGATGTGGATGACGGTTGGTTGTGGCAGGGTGAGCAGTTGAATGGCAATATGTTGACGGTTTCAGGTTTGCCTGAGATCACCTTACCGAAAGCCAATGCTGCCACTGTCTTACAGGTATTAAACCTGCTGGATATGATGCCTGAGCCCGATGACCTTAGGCAGAGTTTGACGCGAGCTACACTGACCGGGCGAATGCAAAAGGTTCGTGTGGGAGCCGTGGATTACACGCTCGATGTCGCTCATAATCCGGAAGCCGCGGCATACCTGGCAGACCGGCTAGAGGGGCAGTCGGTTAAAGGGCGTACGTTCATGGTGCTGGGAATACTGGCGGATAAAGATATTGATCAGGTGTTGGCCTGCTTAAAGCCGGTTATTGATGAGTGGTATCTAGTGACGCTGAATAAACCCCGCGGGCAAAAGGCGGCGGCCTTGCGTGAAAAGTTAGCCAAGCTGGGTGTGATCGATACGGTTCAGACTTACGCGTCGGTGGCTGAAGCGCTTGAAACGGTTGCCCATGATGCTACGCCTGATGATCGAGTCATTGTTGCTGGGTCTTTTTTTACGGTGAGTGATGCGTTAATGGCACTTAATATGGAAGGTGAATCTACGTGAATGATGGCTTTAAGCAGCGCCTTGTTGGGGGCGCGATTCTGTTAGTGGCAGCAGGCATTTTGTTACCCATTTTCTTCGATGGGGCAGGCTACCGTGAGCGTCACCTTGAGAGTGCAATACCGCCACCTCCTTCTGAGCCGCAATTGGTCACCATTGCGCCTAAAAATGAACCATTGCCAGATACGTCCACCTTTGCTCCGCCGGACGAGCCTGTGACTGTCGCGGTGATGCCGAAGCAGGTCGCTGCTGAGGTTGCCAAGCAAAAACCACGGATTAGCGAACGAAACGACCCGCCAGCGCTGGATCAGGAAAATATTCCGGTTGCCTGGAGTCTGCAGTTGGCCAGTTTTAAAGATGAAGATAACGCTAAGGGCTTGAGTCGTAAGCTGATCAAAGCGGGCCATAAGGTCTATATTCGCAAGACCGGTGATCTGATCCGAGTCTTTGTTGGGCCGGATATTCAGAAGTCCAAACTGGTTGAATTACAGGCGGATATTCAGAAAGAGTTTGGTCTAGACGGCATTATCGTCCGCTTTACAACACGATAATCATTGGGTTAATCCGTTAGCTCTGGTAGAATTCTGCCCTTAATTTCATTGATCTTGAAGTAGATTGAAAACATGGTATTAAACTGGGCCGATTGGGCAATTATTGGCATCATCGCACTGTCTGGGTTATACAGCCTGCGCGGTGGTTTTATGAAAGAAGCCCTGTCACTGGTAACTTGGGTGGCCGCTTTTATTGTGGCTCGGTTGTTTGCCCCTTCATTGAGTACCCTGCTAGATCATCTACTTGAGACTCCCTCGCTGCGCATCGGTGCAGCCTTTATTCTTCTTTTTATTGCCACCTTGATGGTTGGCGCCGTTATCAATAGCCTTATTAATATGCTGGTTCAAGCGACGGGTTTGAGTAGCACTGACCGTATTTTAGGCGTTGGTTTTGGTGTGGTCAGGGGCGGATTGATTGTCATTGTTATCACGGCGTTATTGGTGCGTTCACCGGTAACCCAAGATAGTTGGTGGGCTGAATCTCAATTGATTCCCCATTTCTTACTGATGGAATCCTGGACCCGGGAAACCGCAGCTGATATTGGCCAGATGATCTGGAATATCAGTGGTAGAAATAGCTAAGTGTTTTAAATTTATATTGCTGTAACTAACTTAATACCTGAGGTAGCCTGAATGTGCGGTATAGTTGGCATCGTAGCCAAATCTAATGTGAATCAGACAATTTTTGATGCATTAACAGTGCTACAGCACCGAGGCCAGGATGCCGCTGGGATGGTGACCTGTGAATCAAATCGTTTCTTTATGCGTAAAGATAATGGTTTGGTAAACGAAGTGTTCCGAACTCGTCATATGAAGCGTTTGATGGGTAATATCGGCATTGGCCATGTACGCTATCCAACAGCGGGTAGTTCTAGCTCTGCGGAAGCCCAGCCGTTCTACGTCAATGCGCCTTACGGTATTGCGTTGGCCCATAACGGTAACCTGACCAATACAGCGGATCTGCGTGAGCGGATGCGCAAAGAGAATCTGCGTCATATTAATACGACCTCTGACTCAGAGGTGTTACTTAATATCATGGCGCATGAGTTGCAACAAATTGGCCGGCTTGTGCCTACCTCCGATGATATTTTCGCGGCGATTAAAGCGTTACATAAGCGTGTGCGTGGCGGTTATGCGGTCGTTTCGGTCATTACTGGTTACGGTATCGTAGCGTTTCGCGATCCTCATGGTATCCGCCCGTTGGTATACGGTCAGCGTGAAACTAAAGAGGGCACTGAGTACATGGTGGCCTCGGAATCGGTTGCTTTGGATATTTCAGGTTTTACTCTGATTCGCGATATCGAACCGGGTGAAGCGATCTTCATCACTCAGGATGGTGATGTTCACACCATGCAGTGTGCTGAAAATCCACAGTTACATCCTTGTTTGTTTGAATATGTGTATCTGGCGCGGCCTGATTCTATTATTGATAACGTTAATGTTTATAAATCCCGTATGCGTATGGGTGTGAAGCTGGCTGAAAAAGTTAAACGCGAACGGCCTGATCACGATATTGATGTGATTATTCCAATCCCAGATACGAGCCGCACCTCTGCACTAGAGATGGCTCACCATCTGGGTGTGAAGTTCCGTGAAGGCTTTATCAAAAACCGTTATATCGGTCGTACCTTTATCATGCCTGGCCAAACTCAGCGAGCTAAATCGGTGCGTCGTAAGCTCAACCCCATTGAACTTGAGTTTAAAGGTCGGGTTGTGATGCTGGTTGACGATTCCATTGTCCGTGGCACAACCTCTAAGCAGATCGTTCAGATGGCATTGGAGATGGGTGCGAAGAAAGTTTATTTCGCATCAGCGGCGCCTGCGGTACGTTTTCCTAACGTCTATGGCATCGATATGCCATCCGCTAAAGAGTTGATTGCCCACGGTCGTACCGATGATGAAGTCGGTGAAGAGATCGGTGCAGACTGGATGTTATATCAAGACCTTGATGACCTAAAAGACTGCCTGCGTGCCGGTAATAAATCGCTGAAAGGCTTTGATGCATCGGTGTTTGATGGCAAATATATCACCGGTGATATCGATGACGCTTATTTGAAACGCATCGATGATGAACGTAATGATAATGCTAAAGGCGGCGACAAAAAGTCAGCAACCAATCAAAATGCAAACCTTCATGCGACGATTCGTTAATCGGTAATTGATGTGTTTTTGGTAATAAGTTGTTAGTCGTTGTAATTATGGGAATGATGGTTGATGTCCAAGTCCAATTTTGAACGTCCAGAACGAATTCAGTTTGATGATGCTGACTATGCATTTAGTACGCTTGCCATTCGGTCTGGGCAGCAGCGGAGTGATGAGGGAGAGCATAACGATGCGATCTATCCGACCTCCAGTTTTGTTTATTCCAGTGCCCGTGAAGCCGCGGCCCGTTTTGGCGGCGAAGAAGAGGGTAATATTTATTCTCGCTTCACCAATCCAACGGTGCAGGGGTTTGAACGACGTATGGCGGCCCTTGAGGGGGCTGAACGTGCGGTTGCCGCTGCCTCAGGCATGGCCGCTATTCTTAGCACCTGTTTATCATTGCTGAAGCAGGGCGATCATGTTGTCTGTTCTCGCAGCGTGTTTGGCTCTATCGTCTCGCTGTTTGATAAATATCTAAGCCGCACCGGTATCACGGTTAGCTACGTTGATCCAACAGATATCAATGCTTGGTCGGCTGCGGTCACGCCGGCAACGAAGATGTTTTTCTTAGAAACACCGTCCAATCCATTAGCCGAACTGGGTGATATTGAAGCCGTTGCGACATTGGCTCATGCTCATGATGCGCTGTTGGTGGTTGATAACTGTTTCTGTACACCCGCTTTGCAGCAACCGATTAAGCTGGGGGCTGATATTGTGGTTCACTCGGCCACTAAATACCTGGATGGTCAGGGTCGCTGTGTGGGTGGTGTGGTGGTTGGCCGCGATAAAGAGATGGAAGAGATCTTTGGCTTTATCCGTACCGGTGGTGCCTGCTTAAGCCCATTTAATGCATGGGTCTTTATGAAGGGCTTAGAAACACTAGAGCTGCGAATGATGGCTCACAGCGCCAATGCCTTGGCGATGGCCGAGTGGCTGAAACAGCAGCCGGGTATCGATAAGGTGTATTACTCTGGTTTGGAAGAGCACCCTCAGCATCTATTGGCGAAAAAACAGCAGCGTGCATTTGGTGGTGTTCTGGCCTTTGAAGTCAGTGGTGATCAAGCGGCAGCGTGGCGCTTTATTGATGCGACCCAGATGATCTCTATCACCGGTAACTTGGGTGATGTTAAGAGTACGATTACGCATCCGGGTACGACGACCCACGGGCGAATGAGTGCCGCAGCAAAAGCCAACGCCGGTATCAAGGACAATCTGATCCGCTTCTCAGTGGGCCTTGAATCCCTTGAAGACCTTAAGCGTGATCTGCAGCTAGGTCTGGCTGCTATCTAACGCGATGCTGGTTACGATGCCCGCCTGATGCAGATCGGAGCGGGCATTTTATTTATCTGCATGGGCGAAATTTCTTTAGAGCATATTGATGATAGGGTTAATTTGAAAATTATACTGGCACCGATGGAAGGCGTTGTGGATGCGCCCATGCGGGAGATACTGACCCGTATCGGTGGTATTGATCAGTGTGTCACGGAATTTATCCGAGTCTCTGAACGGGTGTTGCCGGCTAAGGTTTTCCGCCGTATCAGCCCGGAGCTTTTCAACGATAGCCGCACCAGCTCAGGTACGCCGGTGACGCTGCAGTTGTTGGGCAGTGATCCTCGTATTCTTGCCGGTAATGCCCGTAAGGCGGTGAGTATTGGTGCTCGGGGTATCGATCTTAACTTCGGTTGTCCGGCCAGAACCGTTAATAAAAGTCGCGGTGGTGCGATTCTATTGAACGAGCCGGAACTGGTGCACCAGATCGTCTGGTGGGTACGGCAGGCGGTGCCAGCACATATTCCGGTGACGGCGAAAATGCGTTTAGGCTTTAGCGATAAATCCCGTGCTTTAGATAATGCTGCCGCGATTGCGGATGCCGGTGCCTGCGGTTTAACCGTGCATGCGCGCACCAAAGAGGAGGGCTATCGGCCACCCGCCCACTGGGAATGGATCGCGCGGATTCGTGAGCAGGTGGCTATTCCCGTGACCGCCAATGGGGAAGTGTGGAACTGGCAGGATTATCAGCGCTGCCGTGAGGTGAGTGGCTGTGATGACGTTATGATAGGGCGTGGCTTAGTGGCGGCGCCGGATTTGGGTTTGCGGATTAAAGCTTGGCAACGAGGAGATGATCCCGATCACCTGAGCTGGCCGGAAATGTTACTGTTACTCCAGCAGTTTTTAGAGATGGTTGAGCAACAATTAGCGCCGAAGTATGTGCATGGCCGGATTAAACAGTGGCTGAAAATGATGTCGCGAGAATATCCCGAAGCGATGCCGCTGTTGCAGCAGATGCGCACCCTAAAGCAGGTGGCTGAGGTGCGTCAGTTTTTGCAGCAGGCGGTGGCGTCGTTGTAAGCCGGTTTGAAACAATTAACTAAATCGTAGTACTTGTCGTTGTGATCCCCAGTCACCCGGTTGTGCTTCAAAGTGCCCCGCGAGTGGCGTTTTACAAAACCGGCAGCGACCCTGTTCGTCTAGATTCCATTCTCCCAATTGATATTGTGAGCGTTCAATCAGTCGTTGCTGGCAATGACTACAGTAGGTCGAGCCGCTGTCGAGCGACGTCACATTACCGGTATAGACATGCTTGAGACCGCACTTCAGTGCGATACGTCGGGCGGCGGCTAAGGTTGCGTAGGGGGTCGCTGGAATGTCCTTCATCTTATAGTCAGGATGAAAGGCGGTAAAATGGAGCGGCACGAACGGCCCTAATTGATCGTGAATCCATTGGCACATCGCTTCTAATTCGGCAGGGTCATCGTTTTCGCCGGGAATAATCAGGTTGGTAATCTCTACCCAGCAAGAAGTTTCATGCACCAGATAGATCAGTGTATCCAATACGGGCTGCAAATGGCCCCCGCAGAGCTTGCGATAGAACGTCTCGTTAAAGCCTTTTAGATCAATATTGGTTGCATCCATATAGCGGAAAAACTCATCTCGGGCGGCGGGTAATATATAACCGGCAGAGACTGCGATCGAGTTGATATTACGTTCTCGGCAAGCTTGCGCCACATCGATGGCATATTCCATAAAGATGACCGGATCGTTGTAAGTATACGCGATGGAGCGACAGCCGGTATCAACACAGGCCTGCGCTAGTTGTTCGGGGCTCGCTTGACTTGCGAGGGTATCCATCTGTCGAGATTTACTCATATCCCAGTTCTGACAAAACTTACAGCTCAGATTACAGCCTGCCGTGCCAAAGGAGAGTACGGGTGTACCGGGCAGGAAGTGATTGAGTGGTTTTTTCTCGATGGGATCGATACAAAAGCCGCTGGAACGACCATAACTATAGAGCACAATCTTGCCGTTTTCGCAGCCTCTGACATAACAGAGTCCCCGCTGGCCCTCCTGTAGCTGACATTGGTGGGGGCAGACATCGCACTGGGTTCGTCCGTCGGCTGAATGCCAGTAGCGGGTTGCATGAGATGATGAGGGCTTATTCATAAGGCGTTTATATTGTCTGTGTTGGCAAGGTTTTTCGATAGGCGGTAAATATTTTTCCGCGCCGAATCCATGGTGCGTCCCTCGATCTTGTTGATCGGACTATACTGATAATACCGTTAATCGTTATAGGATGAGTGTAGATGAAAATTAAACAGGCTGCTGTGGCGGGTATGTTTTATCCGCAGCAGCCGGATGAGTTGACGCGGCTGGTGAGCCAATTGTTAGCCGATAATCCGCAATCTGGGGCGAAGCCGGTGGCGATTCAGGTGCCTCATGCGGGTTTAATCTATTCCGGTGGTATCGCCGCGAAAGCCTATAATCGCATTCGGCCATATCTGGCGGATTACCGGCGGGTGGTCTTGTTGGGGCCTGCGCACCGAGTTCCGTTACAAGGGATGGCGGTGATGAGTGCCGATCGGTGGCAGACGCCCTTAGGCGAGGTTGAGATTGATACCCTGCTTAGTCAAACACTGCAGCAAGAGGGTTTGGTGAGTGTTAATGATCTGGCCCATGCGCAGGAGCATTGCTTAGAGGTGCAACTACCTTTTCTGCAGCTAATGCAGAGCGACCTGCCGGTGTTACCGGTACTGGTTGGTGAAACACCCGTTGGCGCGGTTGAGTCACTGATCACAAGCGTCTTAGCTGAAACGCAAACCTTGTTGCTAGTGAGTAGCGACTTGAGTCATTTTCATAGCTATGAGCAGGCTAAACAGATAGATCAAGCGACGCTTACTAGCATTGATCAACTGAGTAGTGATATTCAACCTCAACAGGCCTGTGGTTGTTACGCCTTAAATGGTTTGTTGGCTTATGCGGTTAAGACTGGGCTTGAGGCCGAGTTATTGGGTTATTGTAATTCAGGTGATACCGCAGGGGATCATCAGCGGGTAGTGGGGTATTGTGCTTATGCCTTCTGTTGAACAGTATAGTCAGGCCGATCAGCGTTACCTGATACAGCTAGCGCGACAGGTTGTGTCTCAAGGTGTGCAGGGCTTGCCGCCAGCGTCGCCGAACATGGCATCGGTGTCTGCTGCCTTAAAGCAGCCTCGGGGTTGTTTTGTCACACTAACCCTTGATGGTCGGTTACGTGGCTGTATTGGTAACCTCGAAGCCGATGCTTCATTGGTTGAATCAGTTTCGCGTAATAGTTATTTGGCGGCATTTAAGGATCAGCGTTTTACGCCGGTAACAGCGGCTGAACTCAATCGGTTGAGCTATGAGATCTCAATCTTAACCCCTTTAACGCCTTTGCCGGTTAACAGTGAGGCTGAGTTGCTGGCAGCGCTTAGGCCTGGAGTTGATGGCTTAGTGTTGGCTGATGACGGCCACAAGGCAACCTTTTTGCCCTCGGTCTGGGAACAGTTGCCGCAGCCGGAACGCTTTGTGAGTTTATTACGTCAGAAGGCCGGTTTGCCTGTCGGTTATTGGAGTGATTCGTTGCGCTGTGAGATTTACCAAGCGATTAAAATAAGCGATGCCAACGTTGTTGATGATTGAGTCAAGAAGCCTTTGGCTTACGGGATCATCATATAAAGCCATGGCGGAAATTAAAACAGGGAGCTGATGGCTCCCTGTTATGATGCTTATTTTTTCGTGCTTTGGTTTTCCTGCTTTTCGTTAGAGGGTTCTAATACACCCGTGTTAACGTGAAGCAATGATCAAGCTCTTAGTTAATTTCGATAGAACGGGGTTTCATCTCTTCAGGGATTTCCTGAATCAAGTCGATGTGTAGTAAGCCGTTTTCCATCGAAGCATCTGTTACTCTGACATGGTCCGCTAGCTGGAATTTACGCTCAAAACCGCGGGCGGCGATGCCTTGGTGTAGATATTGGCGTTCGGTTTCATCCGCTTGTTTGTTGCCGGTAACGCTCAGTACGCCGTGTTCTGTTTTAATGGTAACTTCTGATTTATCAAATCCCGCGATTGCCATAGTGATGCGGTAAGCGTATTCGTTGATCAGTTCAATATTGTAGGGTGGGTAACCATTTTGGGCCTGTTCGTTGCGTGAAGCGTTATCAATCATGGATGCTAAACGATCGAAGCCAATGGCGGAGCGGTACAGTGGGGTAAGGTCAAATTGACGCATAATAATATCCTCATAAAGCAATATAGTGTGAGTTGCCTATCACAATGATCAGGCGATTAACGGAGCTCGATGAGCCTCCGTTAACTTACTAGATAAGGACAAAAAAAAGCCTTTCAAGAGAAAGGCTAGCGCTTTTTTAACACTGGTGTGCTGTTAATGTTTGAAATCATCCACATCGTTGGTGATTTCAACCTCGACCTGGTCGGCCGGAATTTTAAAGTCGTAAACCCTTTGCCAGCCTTCGGCTCCGGGTGCGCGCTCCCAAACAGTGCCGGCATTGTAGTCCACTAATTTGCTGAGTGACGGGTCAAGGTTGGTCATTTTCTCAACGTCAACAGGCAGCAGGTTAGTGACTTCATCTTCAAGAAACTCAGGGGTTTCATAGCCGGTAAACATGCGCCACCCTGTATCGTTGAGGTGAGCGGGTACGGTTTTATACATAAAGCGCACGGGCAATTTTTCATCAAACACCAGTTTTGAGACAAGGGCCAAAAAGCCGTTCTTGGTTTGGGCGGTTTCATCATCTTTGCTTAACGGCTTATCGATATCTTCGAGACTCATAACAATTCAGGCCTGATCGTATTAAAAAAGGGCATTTTACGCTGTTTTTGACGGGATGTTTAGGGCAAAGCGTTGATAGTTAGCGAGGTGTCTGCCAGCGGGAGTACCGCTGGTCGTGAGTCGTAATAACAAGAGGATGACGGCTTAGCTAAGCTTTTCAATCAGTGTTTTAAGGTTTGCTTTTAACTGTCCAGCTTCATTAGCCGGTAGTTTCGATAGTAGTTCGGCTTCTTCGGCAATGGCAAGATCACGCAGTTGTGCGGCGATGCCTGAGCCTTTTGCAGTGACTTTGAGGATATCTTTGCTCTGATATTCGACCAGGCCTTTTTCTGCCATCCAGTCAGCGGTTTGACGGAGGGCAATCTCAGGTTGCAGTACCATGCCGGTTAAGTCGCTGATGCTGATCGTTGGACAGCTATCCATACGGGCAAGAATACGCCACTCTTCAGGGTTAATATCGCACTCACTTTGCAATTTAGGATAGAGCGAAGCGCTCAGTTCCTGATACAGATTACGGACGAGGTACAGCAGGTAGTCGCCGACAAAGCCACCGTCAGTGTTGGCGTTGTCACAGCTGGAAGGTGACTTCATTGTTTCGGGGTGCTGTGCGGAGATCGCATAGTGGCCGCGGGCAAAGACGAGAGGTTCAATCACATCGTTATAACGGTAGTTAATAACTTCGCCAACGAGAATAAGGTGGTCGCCACCTTCATAAACTGCCCAGGTTTTACATTCAAATTGAGCCGCATAGTCATCGAGCAGTGGGGCTCCGCCTAAGCCTGCAGAGTAGGCAGCGTTGGCAAATTTATCTTCGCCACGGCTAGCAAAATTGTTAGAGGTTGCTACCTGATCACTGCCTAAAACATTGACTGCAAAGTGCTCCGCTTTTTCAAACGCAGACAGACTGTGAGCGCCTTTATCGATACTCCAAAGCACCAGCGTCGGCTCCATAGAGACAGAGTTGAAGCTACTGGCGGTTACACCCACTGGCTTGCCATCGGCGTCCACGGTGGTAATGACGGTTACACCCGTTGGAAATTGTGACAGGGCGCGGCGAAAATCTTTTGGGTCAAAATCTGGTTGAGACATGGGGTCACCTTAGGCAATAAGAGGAGCAATGTAGTTATTGTTGTCTCTATATCGGCTGAATACTCAGCATTAATATTAATGTGTTAACTAATTATGATGTTCGATAAAGCACAAGACATATATTTTCCAGTGCTTTGTTTGCACTTTTTATCGATTTTAATACGCATCTGCTCTCGTGCCTTTATATTCTACTTTTTTTAACTATTTGAAATATAGTCTAATTCTTACTTTCACGGTATTGGCTAGCAGTAATGCCTGCATTTCTGCGAAATAAACGGGCGAAATAGGCAGGGTCTTTAAAACCGAGCTGATAACTTATCTCAGTAATGGGCGCTGAGGAGTATGTCAGTAAGCGGCGGCTCCTGCATGAGGCGCTCCATGATCAGTCGTTTAGATGGAAGCCCAGCAAGCGTCGACAGATCTCATTCAAGCGCGCCTCTGTAACACTGATCATCTGTGAATATTGTGCCAAGGGTAGGTGATCATGGTAATGCGTCTAGCCGAATCCACTCATCAGGTGGCCAATGCGCGTGCGTGTATGGAAAAAACCTGAGGTGAGCATAAAGCCTTTGGTGAGCAGAAGCGCTATTCTACTGATGAAGAACATGTTTTTTGGCGTACCAATCAGGCTTACGCGATCAAAATGTGCTGTAAAGCGGTTAATCGGTTATATGACCGCAGCTCACGCTTATACTCAGAAAATCCGGTAATCCTTCGTGGTTGTCGGATTTTTTGTGTGTGATCACAGGGGATGCCAAGGGTCTATATGCAATAGAGGTTCAACTCTTGGATAGATAATGCAGGGGCGACCATTTATCGCAGGTGCGAACAATCCTAAAAAATTTTAAAAAGTGTTAGACTTAGCTAATTCAGCTCAGCCACGGTTGGCTATAACAGTTTCTTGACTATATAGGTATGCATGAAAGCACCAAAAACGCTCCTTCCTCTGATAGATGAAGGTTTGATTGACGAAGTGATAAGCCGTCTGATGAGTGGTAAAGAGGCGGATATCTATATTGTCAGTTGCTCGGGCCAGATTCGTTGCGCCAAAGTGTATAAAGATGCTGTTAAGCGTAGCTTTAAAAATGCCGCACAGTATCAGGAAGGCCGTAAGGTTCGTAGTGGTCGTCGTGCGCGCGCGATGGAAAAGAACTCAGCTTATGGACGCAAGCAGCAGGAAGAGATTTGGCAAAACGCTGAAGTGGATGCTTTAGCACGGTTACATCGAGCAGGCGTACGAGTGCCAGAGACCTTTGGTTGCATTGATGGCGTACTGCTGATGGAGCTGGTGGTGGATGATGAGGGCGATGTAGCGCCGCGCTTAGGTGAGGTGTTATTGACCGAAGAGCAGGCGCTGGAAGATTATGCGGTGATGATGCATTACGTTAAGTTAATGCTTTGCGAAGGCATCATCCATGGCGACTTGTCAGAGTTTAATGTCTTGGTTGACGAGTATGGCCCCGTGATTATCGATCTACCACAGGCGGTGGATGCGTCGGCGAACAACAGTGCGCGCTCGATGCTGTTACGGGATGTTAATAATATGACCCGTTACTACGCTCAGTTTGCACCTATCTTGAGCTTGTCCCGTTATGGCGAAGAGATGTGGGCGCTCTATGAAGAGGGCTTGTTGAAACCTGAAACCGAACTGACCGGTCTTTATGACGGCGATGCCGATGGCGCGGATGTGGATGCGGTGCTTGAAGAGATTAAAGCGGTTATGCTAGAAGAGCGTGAACGACAAGAGCGTTTGAAGGATGCCGAGGAAGGCTAGCCACTGAATCTTGAGCGTCCCGGTCGAGGCCGTGAGCGGGCATCACATTATACGGAAGAGCCCATCTAGCGTGGGCTTTTTTGTACTTGCCTGTTTATTCGGTTGGTGATAATTTGATCATCAATAAAATCAATAGGTTATTGATTTACACGTTTATATATAGGCCAGTCACGTTTATAGGCCACTCGTCACCGAAATAGTGTGCACGCACGCTTTTCTGGAAGGGAATAGTCAAACTATGGAAGGTTTCACAATGAAATCAGTTGGTTACAAGCATAAGCCCGGTGAGTTCTCGCCAGAATATCAAGCACGCACATAAATAAGCTGTTAGGTGCCAATTCAAACACGGAGTTAAGTTATGTCATTAGAATTTTTTGATTCGTCAGGTCAACCATATGCGTATTGTGATGATGGAGATACAATATTTACTTTTAGCGGTTCGCCTATAGCATTTGTAGACGGTGATTCTATTTATTCTTTTTCTGGTGCCCACCTTGGTTTTTTCGAAGATGGTAATATTTGGGATCATCATGGTAATGTCGTGTTGTTTACTGCTGGGTCTTCAGCAGGTCCAATGAAACCTTTACAAGCATTAAAACCTTTAAAAGGTTTAAAGTCTTTAAAGCCACTCAAAGGGCTAAAATCTTTAAAGCCGCTAAAATCATTAAAATCCATGAGTTGGTCAACAATGAGCCCGAAGCAATTGTTTGAGAGTTAGGCATATAACAAGCAAATCAGCAAGGACACGTAACAGTTGGCTACGTTTCGCTTCGCTACACATTTTAACCCACTATTTTAGTCCGTTTAATGCGGCGTTATATTTTCAATGCTCTTTTCATCACAAAAAGGATTATAAATGAAAAAAAGATATATAGATCCATTCACTCCTGACCTACCTATAGATTCACCTGAAAGGTTTTCAGGACGTAAGGCGCAAATAGATAGTGTTGTAGATTCACTCTTCCAGCTTTCTAATCAAAATCCCAGACATACGATTATTACAGGTGATAGAGGTATAGGGAAAAGTTCAGTATTGACTCAGGTTAAAAATATTGCTGAAGGTGATATGGATCTAATAAAGCGCTTAGAAATAGATGCTGGCGTTGATCAGTTTGATTTTATTTGTGCATGGCATGATTGCTCAACTGATCAAAACCCTTCGATACTAGCTTCAGGAATCTTAAAGCAATTAGAAAACAGATTTAAAAGTATTTTTAATGGCTTTAAACTCGAATTGAATATTGCAGGGATATTAAAGGTTGGGGAAAAAGATTCGTCTGTAGCTACGATCAGTGAGATATCAGAAAAGTTTTGCACAGATTTAACTACAATATCCAATCAAATCAAGGATAAAGGGAAATCAGGTGTAATACTGTTCTTTGATGAACTTGACCGAGTTAAACCTGACTCTGGGGTTGCAACTTTTTTTAAGCTGTCAGCTGAGAAATTATCTCGTAATAAAGTGAAGAATATTTCTTTCTTCGCTGCAGGAATTACTGGAGCGATTCAAAACCTTGAAAAAGAGCATGGTTCTATATATAGAACCTTTAAAGATGTGCCCTTGCCGAAACTTGAAGAACCGGAAGTAAAACAAATCCTTGAAACAGGATTTAGTGCGGTTAAGTGTACGCATGATCCAGTAGTAATCAAAAATGTATTTTCTTTATCAGCAGGCTATCCTGAGCCTATACATTTATTAGGTAGTCAGCTATTAAAGTCTGACTCCGATGATTATCTAGATGTAGAAGATTTTGAAAATGCTAAAGTTGAGGTTATTGAGACACTTAGAAGAAACAAACTTGCTTCATCATTGCAGGCTGCTGGCTCTGGAAAGTACCAGAGAATATTAAAGGCAATGGCAAGCTACAGCGGAGTTAATGTACCTTTAAGTCACATTACGAAAGAAACAGGTTACGAACAAAATCAATATAGTACTAATATGAGCAATCTTATAAATAGGGATATCATTTCGCAAGTGGATAGAGGGGTATATTGTTTTGTGGATCCTCTGTTAAAGGAATACATAGACCGGTTTGGCGTGATAACTACACAGGACGAGGAGTAACTCTAACAAGCTAATCAACAAGGACAAAATACAGTTGGTTTTTGCTCGTTCCTCGCTAATTTTAACCAGCTATTTTATTGCCTCTGAATGAGGCGTTAGGTACAGGAGGTGACAGTGATGAAATTTGCTACCGGGATAGATGACATTGCCACCATGAATGCGAGCTGTTCAGGGTGGACAATTGTTTCTATCGATCACGCTTTGTTGGCTGTCTTTGAAGAAAATGCCAACCAAATCCTTCAGGATGCAAAGCTTGCTAGTTTCCATGGGAAAGAATTCAAACGCAAAAAGCTTGATTCGTATGTTCAGTTTTTGAAGTTGGTTAGGTCTACGCTAGAGGCTGGTCCAGGGTTTGTGGCTTGTACATTGCTTGGTCAAGATTGGAAATCTGATTTCGAAGAGTTCTGTAATAGAGTAATAGGAGGCGCTTTCTCACATGCGGGCATTGAAGCAGCAGCTATCACGGAGGCATCAAAGAAAATAGCTGCTCCAATGTTTACATATCAGAAGCTGGCTGAGGGAAAGTGTCAAGGTGGCACCACTCTAATGCATATTGATCGCCATGTCTTTTACGATGAATTGAACTCTGCGGAGCTACAGATAGATGGAAAAAAAATATCCAACAATCTTCCCATTATCTCAGCACTTAGAGCGTACGGGCGCGAGATATTCCCAAATTCTCCCGAGGTGGAGCGAGAGAGTATCGTTGTCTGTCCAGATGAAGATTCATTTCTAATTCAGGCGGCCGACATCATCGGCAATTTTGCAACTGCCTTTGCTTTTCGCCAACTTGGCAAATGCACAAAATCTAATGAAGCTAAATGCTCAGCATTTGATCAGGCCTTTGGAGACATTCTGGATATCACAAGCTTTCCTGATGGAGTTCGATTAAATGGTGATGATTTAGAGCTGGATGCAGGTGCTGCGTCATTTACGTTTAGCATTGGTGAAGTCGGTGCCTAACAATCGCAGGCACGGCGACGGCTTTTCCGTTGCGGCTGCGCCTTCACTACAAAGCCGCGCGTGCTGCGGGCGTTATGTGCGCTTGAACTATAGCCAACATAGGGAAACGTGATGACTCATTATTTTGGTTCTTGTCTGTGTGGCAATGCAAAATTTGAAGTGCAAGGAAATTGCGATGGTTTTTACCTGTGTCATTGTAAGTATTGTCAAAAGGATACCGGGTCTGCTCATGCGGCCAACTTATTGTCGAAGTCTGCTACGTTGACTTGGTTGGCGGGTTCCGATTCTGTGACTACCTTCACGCTTGCAGGTACTCGCCACAAAAAAAGTTTTTGTAAGGTTTGCGGTTCAGCATTGCCAAGCACCCATGACACAGGTCTTTTAGTTATTCCCGCTGGGTGTTTGGACACGGAAGTATCAATCTCGCCAACAGCTCACATCTTTACATCTAGCAAAGCTGTTTGGGACGAGGGGTTAGGGGACGTGCCAGAATTTGAGGGGCTGCCAGAGTGAGCAGCTATCACATAATGAAGTTACCTGTGATGTAGTGGTTGCCCACGAGCTATCCCCGAACGTCTATCTCTAAACAGAGTGACGATGTCAGCCTTTCAACGCTGATCATCGTCTCTCTGTATTGGTTTGCCGTTGAGTTCGGTCAACCGGTTAGGTGTTCGCGGCGATAATATCGCGTAACACCATTGGTAAGATGCCTTTATGACGTATTTGATCCAGCTCAGATGAGGTATCAACACGCGAAAGCAGTTCTATTGTCTGCGATGAGCCATCCGCTCTATGAATCGTAAGCTCCACAGATCCCCTTGCCTCAAGTGTATCAATACCCTTCAAATCAAAGGTTTCTGAACCATCCAAATTGAGCGAAGCGCGTGTAATCCCTTGCGGCAGTTGCAGCGGTAAAACACCCATCCCTACTAGATTGGATTTGTGAATACGCTCAAAACTTTCAGCAATAATCGCTTTTACACCGAGCAAGGCTGGCCCTTTAGCGGCCCAATCCCGTGACGAGCCTGTGCCATACAGTTTGCCACCAAACACAAGGGTAGGTGTGCCTTCTTCACGGTAACGGGCAGCGGCATCGTAAATCGACATTTGAGCAGGTTCGCCTTCAGATGGGTGGTAACTGGTTACAGCCCCCGTGGTGCCAGGTAGCATCAGATTTCTGGCTTTACCGTTGCCAAAAATACTGCGTAGCATCACGTGGTGATTGCCGCGACGTGCCCCAAGTGATGTCAGATCGCTCTCGGCAACGCCTTGTGAGATCAAGTACTCGCCAGGAGGGGAGTCTGGACGTATACGGCTAACCGGTGAGATATGGTCAGTGGTTGTATTGTCATCACACATCACTAACATGCGCGCCCCTGAGATATTATTTAATGCGTCCGCAGGTGGCTCCACTGAGAAACCATCGAAGAAAGAGATTTCTTGGATGTAGGTTGAATCTGGATCCCAGTCATAAACAGGGCCGGTCGGCGATGCCAGTTTCTGCCACGTATCAGGACCGTCGAGTGAGTTCTCATAGGTTTCCCTGAAGGCTTTCGGATCCATGCATTCATGCATGGTCTGAGTGATTTCGGCATTGCTCGGCCAGATATCTTTAAGGAAAACATCGTTTCCTTCTGCGTCTTGACCAATGGGCTGAGTGTTCACATCAATATTCACATTGCCCGCAATGGCCATGGCAACGACCAGAGGAGGGGACATCAGGAAGTTAGTATCAACATCCGGATGTACACGGCCTTCAAAGTTCCGGTTACCGGATAAAACAGACGCGGCGATAATATCGTGGTTTTGCAATGCGGCCTCAATGCTTGGTGCTAGAGGGCCTGAATTACCCACGCAGGTTGTGCAGCCATAACCGGCAGTATTAAAGCCCAGTGCATCCAAATGCTGTTGTAGTCCCGCCTTGGTTAAAAAGTCGGTTGCAACCGGAGATCCCGGTGCCAACGATGTTTTAACGCCGTTAGGTACTTGCATCCCAAGCTCATTGGCTTTCTTGGCAAGCAAGCCGGCTGCAATCAGCAAGCTTGGGTTAGATGTATTGGTACAGGAGGTAATCGCAGCAATGAGGATATCGCCGTCTTTTAACTCCCTCTCAGGTAAGGATACGAAAATACCGGCATCGTCTGCTTTCATCGGCGTAACGTTAACCACTTCAGGCGTGCGATCGCCTTCAGCCGCCGCTTTTTTGAAAACGTTGCCAAGCTCACCTAGCGGTAACCTATCTTGAGGTCTTTTAGGGCCAGCAACCGAAGGCTCAACGGTGGATAGGTCAAGCTGAAGAAGGTCCGTATAGCGTGGCAGAGACTGACCAGGTGTCCAGGTCATATTTTGTGCTTTATAAAAAGCGAGTGGCAGATCGCCATCTCTACCTGTTGCTCTTAGGTACTCGGCAGCGATTTCATCAAATGGGAAGAATCCCATAGTGGCGCCATATTCAGGCGACATATTGGCGATGGTGGCACGGTCAGGCAGGGAAAGGTTGGCGCATCCTTCACCGATGTATTCAACAAACTTACCAACAACACCTCCAGGATACTTGCGCAACATTTCAGTAATTGTCAGCACCAGGTCTGTCGCCGTGACGCCCTCTCTTAATGCGCCGGTGAGTTCAACCCCGACTACTTCGGGAGCCAGCATTTGCATAGGTTGGCCCAACATAGAAGCTCCAGCTTCAATGCCGCCTACGCCCCAGCCCACAATGCCTAAAGCATTAGCCATGGGTGTATGGCTATCCATACCGATGAGTGTATCGGGGACCATCAGTCCATTAATATTGAGGTAGCCCTGTGCCAGATACTCTAGGTTAACTTGGTGAACAATGCCGGTTTGTGGGGGAATAATTCTGATGGTGTCAAAGGCCTGCGCGCCCCATTTCAAAAAGGCATAACGTTCTACATTTCTGGCCGCCTCCAGCTCTCCATTGATTCTAAGAGAGGCAGGGCTACCGGTATTGTCCATTGTAACGGTGTGATCGATAACAAGATCCGCGCGTACTAAAGGTTCAATGATGGCGGGGTCCATGCCCATGCGCTGAACGGCTGAACGCATCGCCGCAAAATCGACAATGGCGGGTGTGCCGCTGAGATCGTGCATAAGGACGCGACCTGCAGTGAAAGGTATTTCGATCGGCTGTGTGCCGCGATCTTCTATCCAGCTTCCTAGCGCTTGAACTTGCTCCGCGGTGACGCCGTTTTGGCCAACGTTGCGAGCGATACCTTCCAAAATAGGACGAAGCGAAAACGGAAGTTCATCAAGGTTTATACCAAATTGTTCAGCGGTATCTGGAAGGCTATGGAAGCGGTGTGCCGTTCCGGGAAGTGTTTTAATGGAACGGGATGGATCAAAATCGATAGGACTTGTCATATTTTATACCTCACGCAGATGGGACGTTTAGAACCTATAACTTTTTTGGCACGAGCCTTCGGTCATTGTCGAAGCTGCTCGGGCTCCTTGTGCGTCATATATTCAACCGTCAAACGAACCGCTATTACCTGCCACATAAATTGTTGATTTATTAGAATTGTCGACAATAGTAGAGGATAGTTATCTTAAATCAAGGATATTGCTATTTTTTTGTCTTAATTACATACAATCTAAGACTATTTGCTAGTGTCGATCGGTTATTCTGAGAATGTTGTCAGTGCGCTAAGCGCGTTTATACAACGCAGGCTTAGGGACTGCTCAGCTGAATAAATAAAGGGTATCGGTTGAATAAACGCTAGCTAGCGGGCTATCGAGTGCCCTGATAAATTCAAGCGAATGTGAGGCGAGGTTGCGTCTAGGCCTGTCGCGAATCGTTCTATGCCTGAGTCATTGGGAGTGTCTGACAATCGTCTGTATGTTGGCAGAGAGATATTTATCCTAGACGTGTCCGACGGTTTCGGCGGATCAAGCGCGTCTGAAGTGGGCAAGAATCTAGCCATGATCGATGCTGTCTGAGTGATTGATTAAATCACCATAGACAAAAGCCCGTTAAACCGCTGTATAATGGAAGGCGATTGACCTGCTCTGGCAGCCCTAAAAATTAAGTATCCGCCTAATGGATTGATGTACTTAATAAAGACGGCCTGCCATATTTGCAAAATAAACATGGATGCCTACCACCAATGTATACCATCTGAAACACGTTAATTTTGCTATTATTTATTTTATTTATATCGACTATAAGCTCAATTTAAATTGTTTTTATTGAGCTGTTTATAACTTTCCTTATAATCTGTCGCCGATTCATAATTAGAATTAACTGAGACGAGACGCCTGACGCTATGAGTTACTACTCTGACTATCTAGAAGAAATAGAGATTCGTAAAAACGACCTTGGCCTGCATCCCAAACCGATTGATAGCGCTGAGCTACTGTCTGAAATCATTGCCCAGATTAAAGACGTTGGTAATGAGCATCGCGAAGCATCTTTAAACTTCTTCATCTACAACACGCTACCGGGTACGACTCCAGCGGCTGTCGTTAAAGCGGCTTTTCTGAAAGACATCGCTCTGGGTAAAGAAACGGTTGCAGAGATCTCTCCTGAGTTTGCGCTTGAGCAACTATCTCACATGAAAGGCGGTCCTTCTGTTGAAGTGCTGCTGGATATCGCGTTGTCTGACGATGCTCAGGCGGCGGCTGCCGGTGAAGTGCTGAAGTCTCAGGTATTCCTGTACGATGCAGACTACGCTCGCCTGGCTGACGCTTTCAAAGCGGGCAACGCCATCGCTAAAGAGCTTTTAGAAAGTTACTCAAAAGCTGAGTTCTTCACCAAGCTGGATGACATCCCAGAAAAAATTAAGGTTATTACCTACATCGCTGCTGAGGGTGATATCTCTACTGATTTATTATCTCCGGGTAATCAATCTCACTCGCGTGCTGACCGTGAACTACACGGCCTGTGCATGATCTCCCCAGAAGCTCAGCAAGAAATCGCTGAGATGGGCAAGCAAAACCCTGATGCTAAAGTGATGTTGATCGCTGAAAAAGGCACCATGGGTGTAGGCTCTTCCCGTATGTCGGGTGTTAACAACGTTGCACTGTGGGCCGGTGAAAAAACCTCTCCATACATCCCATTCATCAACAACCGTCCGGTCGTTGCGGGTACTAACGGTATCGCGCCTATCTTCCTGACGACTGTTGGTGTAACCGGTGGTATCGGTCTAGATCTAAAAAACTGGGTTAAGAAAACCGATGCTAACGGCGAAGTTGTTCGTAACGAAAGCGGCGACCCTGTTCTGGAACAAGCCTATTCAGTAGCGACAGGTACCGTTCTGACCATCGATACTAAAGCGAAGAAGCTGTACAACGGCGACCAAGAGCTGGTTGATATCTCTGATGCTTTCACGCCGCAAAAAGTGGAATTCATGAAAGCGGGTGGATCTTACGCGGTCACCTTCGGTAAGAAGCTGCAAACGTTCGCAGCTGAAACCTTGGGTGTTGAAGCGCCAGCTGTGTACGCACAATCTAAAGAGATCTCTATCGAAGGGCAGGGCCTGACGGCTGTTGAAAAGATCTTCAACCGCAACGCAGTGGGCGTTACCTCTAAGACGCCTTTGCATACCGGTTCGGATGTTCGGGTTAAAGTGAACATCGTCGGTTCTCAGGATACGACCGGTCCTATGACCTGTCAGGAACTGGAAGCGATGGCCGCTTCTACTATCTCTACCAGCGTAGATGGTGCTTTCCAATCCGGTTGTCACACCGCATCTGTATGGGATAACAAAGCGAAGGCAAACACGCCTAAGCTGATGGCGTTCATGAACGCGTTCGGTGTTATCACAGCACGTGATCCGAAACATGTTTACCTCTCAATGACTGACGTTATTCATAAAGTACTGAATGACATTACCGTTGACGACCGCGCAATCATCATCGGTGGTGACTCTCACACCCGTATGTCTAAAGGTGTTGCGTTCGGTGCTGACTCCGGTACGGTTGCGATCGCACTGGCGACAGGTGAAGCAGCAATGCCAATCCCAGAGTCTGTGAAGGTTACCTTCAAAGGTAAGATGCAGCCTCACATGGATTTCCGTGACATCGTCCATGCGACTCAAGCACAAATGCTGAAGACGTTCGGTGGCGAAAACGTATTCCAGGGTCGTGTTATCGAAGTACAGATCGGTACGCTGTTGGCTGACCAAGCCTTCACTTTCACCGACTGGACTGCAGAAATGAAAGCGAAAGCGTCTATCTGTATCTCTAATGACGACACGCTGATCAAGTCTCTGGAATTGGCTAAGTCCCGTATCCAAATCATGATCGACAAAGGTATGGATAACGCAGCGGCTATGCTGCAAGGTCTGATCGACCTAGCAGACAAGCGTATCGCTGAAGTGAAATCCGGCGAAGCGCCTGCGCTGGCTCCAGATGACAACGCTAAGTACTATGCTGAACTTGTTGTTGATCTAGACGTCATCAATGAACCAATGATTGCTGACCCAGACGTTAACAACGAAGACGTTTCTAAGCGTTACACCCACGATGTGATTCGTCCTGCTTCATACTACGATGGCCGTAAAGTTGATCTGGGCTTCGTTGGTTCTTGTATGGTTCACAAAGGCGATATGCAGATCATCGCTGCGATGCTGCGTAACCTAGAGAAGAAAGGTCCTGTTACCTTTAAAGCGCCATTGGTTGTTGCGCCACCGACTTACAACATCGTTGACGAACTGAAAGCCGAAGGTGATTGGGAGCTGCTGGAGAAATTCGCTGGCTTTGAATTCTCTGACGCGCATCCAAAAGAAGCTGCACGTACCAAGTACGAAAATATTATGTACTTGGAACGTCCTGGATGTAACCTGTGTATGGGTAACCAAGAAAAAGCAGAACCGGGTGACACCGTTCTGGCGACCTCTACCCGTCTGTTCCAGGGCCGTGTTGTTGAAGATGCTGAAGGGAAGAAAGGTGAGTCGTTGTTGGGTTCTACCCCAATGGTTGTGCTGTCTTGTGTCCTAGGTCGCTTCCCAACACTGGAAGAGTACAAAGAAGCGGTTGAGGGTATCGATCTGACTACGTTCACGCCGCCGACTAATGACTTGAGTGTTGCGCATACTATTCCTGCTGCACGTATCTAATTACTGATAATGTGCTAACAAAAAAGCCCTGATCCTTCAGGGCTTTTTTATGCCTGCAGGTTGGCTTTTCATTATGAATCTAGCGGACTAAAAGCGGGTTAGCCGCGCTTTATACCAAACGTACTGCGGCATGAATCTGTTCCGATCGTCACCCTGTGTCTGATGCGGGTTGTGCATCATCCATGACGATATGACGATGACTTTTATCGCTATAGTCTGGTGAACGGTTTTAGCGCGGTATCTGTCTGCTCTAAGTTAATCTCGGTCTTTGCTTCGTAACGGTGCGTCGCCTCTACCCAGTCGCTTAATAACGAAATAATCATGCGATAGGTTGTGATTCGAAGAGAGTGGGTCTCAGTAACGTCGTTTAGCGATCAGGCGTTGCCGTGCGGACATAAAAAAATCCGATGCTGATATCAACATCGGATTTTTGATTAAACCCTTTTATCGCTCAATGCTTAAGTGAACAGCATTGAGGCAACCGAAGGGTTGTAGCCGGTAATTTAACGGTTAAGCCGTAACGATAACATTTGATGCTTTATCGATATAGGATTCGATTTGATCGAAGTTCAGGTAGCGGTAAACATCGGCCGCCATACTGTCGATCTTAGTCGCATAACTCATGTATTCCTCAACGGTTGGGATTCTGCCCAGCAGAGCGGCTACCGCGGCCAGTTCAGCAGAAGAGAGGTAGACGTTAGCGCCATTACCCAAACGGTTAGGGAAGTTACGGGTAGAGGTTGAAACAACCGTGGTGTTATCACCTACACGTGCTTGGTTACCCATACACAGGGAGCAACCCGGCATTTCGATACGCGCACCGGCTCTACCAAAGATGTTGTAGTAACCCTCTTCAGTTAACTGAGCGGCATCCATTTTGGTGGGTGGT
Organism: Amphritea atlantica; assembly: GCF_018860855.1. Classification (GTDB taxonomy): domain Bacteria; phylum Pseudomonadota; class Gammaproteobacteria; order Pseudomonadales; family Balneatricaceae; genus Amphritea; species Amphritea atlantica_A. The sequence goes on along the minus strand of NZ_JAHKQE010000009.1, from coordinate 128,427 downwards.
GCAATCCACATACGGGTTGGGATGGTCGCGCCAGATGCTTCTAGCAGTTTACCCGCAGCGCGGAAGTGACCGATGTTAGTCATACATGAACCGATGAAGACCTCATCGATATGTGTGCCAGCAACTTCAGACAGCAATTTAACGTCATCAGGATCGTTAGGGCAGGCCAAGATAGGCTCTTTAACGTCATCCAGATTGATTTCAATGACCGCTGCATAATCGGCATCGGCATCAGCTTCCATCAGTTCTGGGTTAGCCAGCCAGGCTTCCATACCGTTAATACGACGCTCAATGGTGCGCGGATCGCCGTAACCTTCAGAGATCATCCACTTCAGCATGGTGATGTTAGAGTTGAGGTATTCTTTGATCGGTGCTTCGCCTAGCTTGATCGAACACGCGGCGGCGGAACGTTCTGCGGCAGAGTCAGACAGCTCGAATGCCTGCTCAACTTTCAGATCTGGTAGACCTTCAATTTCAAGAATGCGACCGGAGAAGATATTTTTCTTACCGGCTTTAGCAACGGTCAGCAGACCCTGCTTGATGGCGTAGTAAGGGATGGCGTTAACTAAGTCGCGCAGGGTAACGCCAGGCTGTAGGGTGGTGCCTTTAAAGCGAACCAAGACAGACTCAGGCATATCCAGCGGCATCACACCGGTCGCCGCAGCGAAGGCAACCAGACCAGAACCTGCAGGGAAAGAGATACCGATTGGGAAACGGGTGTGAGAATCACCACCAGTACCCACAGTGTCAGGCAGCAGCATGCGGTTCAGCCAAGAGTGAATGACACCGTCACCAGGACGCAGTGAAACACCGCCGCGATTCATGATGAAATCAGGCAGGGTATGGTGAGTCTGAACGTCGACTGGCTTAGGATAAGCCGCCGTGTGACAGAAAGACTGCATGGTTAGGTCCGCGGAGAAGCCTAAGCAAGCGAGATCTTTCAGTTCGTCACGGGTCATAGGCCCGGTGGTATCCTGAGAACCCACGGTTGTCATCTTAGGTTCGCAGTAGGTACCAGGACGGACGCCATCAACGCCGCAGGCTTTACCCACCATTTTCTGTGCCAGAGAGAAACCTTTGCCGGTATCTTCTGGTTGTACGGGTTTGCGGAACAGATCAACGGGGCCTAGACCCAGTGCTTCACGGGCACGTTCAGTCAAGCCGCGACCAATGATCAGAGGAATACGGCCGCCGGCACGAACTTCATCTAGAATAACCGGTGTTTTCAGGCTGAATTCGCACAGCAGTTCGCCGGTTTCAGCGTTTTTAGCCACCCCTTCGTAAGGGTAAACGTCGATGACGTCGCCCATGTTCATTTTTTCAACATCCATTTCGATCGGCAGAGCGCCAGCATCTTCCATGGTGTTGAAGAAAATAGGTGCAATCTTGCCACCGAAGCAGTAACCGCCAGCACGTTTATTCGGTACGTGTGGAATATCGTCGCCGAAGAACCACAATACAGAGTTGGTCGCTGATTTACGGGAAGAACCGGTACCAACGACATCACCGACATAAGCAACCGGATGACCTTTGGCTTTAACTTCTTCAATTTGTTTTAGGGGACCAACACTGCCAGGCGCGACAGGCTCGATACCATCACGTTCCATTTTCAGCATTGCGTTAGCATGCAGTGGAATGTCAGGACGGGTGAAGGCATCTGGGGCGGGCGACAGATCGTCGGTGTTGGTTTCGCCTGTGACTTTAAAGACGGTGACGGTGATTTTCTCTGGCAGCTCTGGCTTAGCTGTAAACCATTCGCCGGCCGCCCATGATTCCATAATTTGTTTTGCAAAGGCGTTGCCGGCATCAGCTTTATCTTTGACATCATGGAACGCGTCAAACATCAGTAGCGTGTGAGACAGCGCTTTAACCGCCGTGGGTGCTAAGGCATCTTCATCCAGTGCCGCAATCAATGGTTGGATGTTGTAACCACCCAGCATCGTACCGAGTAACTCAACGGCTTTAACTTTGTCGATCAGTGGGGATACGGCTTCGCCCTTAGCGATAGCGGCCAAGAAGCCTGCTTTAACGTAAGCTGCTTGGTCAACACCAGCGGGAACGCGGTTTTCAAGCAGTTCTAGAATAAATGCTTCTTCGCCAGCGGGCGGATTCTTCAACAACTCAACCAGTGCCGCGGTTTGATCTGCATCAAGCGGTTTGGCTGGCACGCCTTCTTGGGCGCGTTCTTCTACATGTTTACGGTAAGCTTTAAGCACGATATACACCTCATCTGTTATCTCTACCAGAGGGTACTTGTGTGTGACGATCTGGCAGTCGATCGACATTGATCACGTCGATCTTAAATTGGCGTGGTAAATTCTAGCCTAAACCGGTTGTATAGTTAAGATTGATAGGCGCTTTGCTGCTAATACTTTCTGTTTAGTCAGACCCGTGGTGGGCCTAAGTGAATGTATTAACGAAAGGTTTCGAAATTTTCACTTCATGATGTAGATCAAAGTTACCTCGCTATCCTGAGTCAAGGGGTATTGATTTATGTATCATGCCTCAATAGTCAATCAGATTTTGATGGCTGCATTTACTAACACGTTTCATTTAGCGTTATCGTTTGCTATCGGGTTAGTCCGGTTGTTGTGCACGTTATCCGGATCTGATTAATCTAAGTAGTAAGAGGACAGGCTTGTGAATTCACCTATTTGGGCCGCCGTTTCTGGCTGGGAACTAAACGCTGAGCTTGAAGGGCCTAATGCCCTGAATATCGAGACTCTCTTTGTTGCCCTAGAAGGTAAAGGGTTGATCTATGACGGGCCTCACAAGTCGATACTGCTGAATCACTATAATCGTTTAGTGGCGGCTAATCCCAATAACCTTCGGCATCAGGTGCAGAGGGTTTATCTTGCTATCTTATGTCATGAGGCAGACGAACTGATCGGTGCGTTGATCGATCTGTTTATAACCCTTGATGAGCGCGGTAAGGGCCTGAAAGTTCGTTTATTAGAGCAGGGAGCGTCACTGTTACGTGAAGAGGATCTCTCTGTGTTTAACGATATTTTGGGGCAGGGTGAGAAACGAAAACTCTTGCAGCTCAATAAACAGAAGTCGGTGCTTTGCAACGGTAATTTTTCGCTTCATTAATTTGAATTTTCTATTTCTGGCTTAACGGAGTGGGGCAGTCGTGGGGGTATCTCATATCAAATTGGCTAAGCGGACAGGCAGCAGCGTTCTTCAGCTGAGTGTTGTCGGCTTTGAGTTGCAATCGAAAACTGCGATAGAGCTGTTTTTTATGCAGCATCAGCAGAGCTATGCTCTGGTGCCGGCGGATCGCGCTGATGTCGTCATTTTTGATATGGAGCATCCGACGGTTAAGCCATTGATTGAGGAGTGTCGTGGTCAGCGCCCAATTGTTGCCGTAACCGCCACTGAGCAGCAGTTCTCAGAATTTATCACCTTGCGTAAACCCCTTGAGGGAAAGCGACTGATAAAAGCGATTCAACAGGCTGTCGATCAGTTCGCTCCCGACACTCAGCAGCACAGCCTGCGTCAGAGTGTGAGCAGCGAAGGTGAAAAAGCATTTCAAGCGTATCAGAAACGTTTAGCCGCTGAACGTCAGGCGATTGCCGAATATCGCGCGAGCAGTAGCGATCGTGCACTCAGCTCTGCAGATGTACGTCAGCGTTTTCAATTAAATCAGGATGATACCAGCAGTAAAGCGAGCATTAGCGGCCATGATGAGCACTATGAACCCGTTAGCTTAGCGTCCTCCTCAAGCAGCGATCATCAAACATTAATACCGGCAACGACCGAGACTGAAACCTCCTCCATAGCAACAGCAGCAGCAGCAGCAACAGCAACAGCAACAACAGCGACAACAGCACCGACGCTTGACGATAATATCGAAGATGAAAAAACGGATGATATTTCGGCTAATAATAAAGCGAAATTAACCTATCAGATGGTATATGAGTGCTGCGGTAACGCGCCCGATATAAATCTAAATGAACCTGACCAGCGCCGTCGAGTGTTCTTTAAAAAAGATTCTACTCTGTTGGCTATTTTGCTGGAGGTCATAAACGAGGTTAAAGCACGTCGCTTACCCGTTGAGGTTGTCGGATTACCGGGGACGTTAGCTTATCTGCCTGAATCTCAACAGTTTCTCTTTGATTTTAGTGATGACCTTTTGATACCACTCGCACTAACACGCTTTGGTTATCAAGAGTTAACGTTGAACGTGCGGCCTGATCTTGAGGCCGATGCTTCGAGTGTGGTTAGCCCGCAGACGACGATCATAAACAGGGATGAGTTGATCTGGAAGCTGGCGTTGTGGACATCAAAAGGACGATTGGACCGTCTTATTAATCCTGAACAGCCTTATAAGCTCAGCCAATCATTGGATATTGAGCGTCTATTACCGATTCCTCATCTCGCGACGATGGCTAGTCTGTGGGGGCGGCATCGCTTGTCAGCGATTGAAGTCGTAAAAGTGCTCAAAATTCAGCAACGTTATGTTTTTGCTTTTATGACGGCGGCCCATGCGTTAGGGGCGTTTGAGTAACCATTATTTTTAGGCCCATACAGCAACCGTTGGTTTAGCGGTGGCAAGGGCTTTAATCATTATTAACAGTGTCGGAGAGATTTTGGTGGGAGATTATAATCAGGATTCTATTCGTTATATCGCAATTACCCCAAGCGGAGCTTACTTTGCAACCTTAAACTCGGCTTCGGATGATGCGCGGGCCATGTTGTTGCAGCTGCTATCCACGGATTTTGAATTACTCTATTCGCTCGAATTGGTCGCCGAACTTGCCGACCTTGATGAAACACAAGCAATGGGTTTGTTTCAACAGCTACTCGATCGCGGTTTTGTCGCGCTGTCTGATACGCCGCCTGAGATTAAACGAGGGCCGCTTGAAGACATTCTGCCGCCCTTGTTAGAGCAGGTCTCTAATAGTGGCAAGGCCTTGTTGGCTGATGATCAGGGCTTCTGTCTGTCATCGGTGGGCTATTCGGTTGAACAATCTGAAACATTGGCGGCCCTCGCCGCAGATCTGCTCTCACTGCAGGAGCGGCATAAACATGTTCTGACGAGTGAATTAGGGTTGGCCGGTGACTCTTGGGGCGTTATGAATGCGGCAGGGCAAAGCCAAGTCGGCTGTTGGGTTGTTTATATTGGGCATCAGCGTTTTACCTTGGTGATCTCCGATATGCCTAAGCTTAATCAACAAGCATTTGCTGAAATTCTAGCGAGCCTAGCGCGTCGCTATCTGGATTATTAATCATTGGAATTTAATAAGCTTCCATAACGGAAGCCTTTACGGAAGGAGTTTTTCTATGCGTTCTGAGATGCTTACCTCTATTTTGAGTGATCTCAACGGCACTTCAGCAGATATTGAAGCGTCAGCCGTCATCTCGACAGATGGTTTGATGATTGCTGCGTTGCTGCCGTCGAGTATGGATGAAGACCGAGTGGGGGCGATGAGTGCTGCCATGTTGTCATTGGGCGAGCGCACGGCAAAAGAACTTGCCCGGGGTGAGCTTGAGCAAGTATTGGTTAAAGGGGATGAAGGTTATATTTTGATGACCCATGCTAACCAAGACTCGGTATTGACGGTAGTAGCGAAGCCTAATGCGCGTTTGGGATTGATTTTTCTCGATGTTAAACGCGCGGCAGAAGCGATCGGCAAGATCCTTTAATGGTTAATCTCAGGCACCGAATAATGGATGAAACCACACTCAAGGATGATAGTGGTGCCTGAGTGAATAAGGCTGGAAGTATGTCTGAACAAGATACTGGAGAGATGCGTACCGTCGAGATTGCTTATTTTGATGGTACCAAACGCACGGCAGCGATTGTTGATCGGGAGGTTCCTTATCCTGATGGCAAGTTGATTGTGTCCCGTACTGATCCGCAAGGCGTTATTACCCATGCGAATCAGGCATTTATCGATATGTCTGGTTACTGTGAAAGTGAGCTGATCGGAGCTAAGCACTATATTTTACGTCACCCTGATATGCCAGCGGTCGCCTTTAAGGATCTATGGGATACCATTGGGCGGGGTGAAAAGTGGAATGGCTATGTTAAAAATCTATGTAAAGATGGTTCGTATTACTGGGTTAAAGCAACGGTTATTCCGAATATTCGTAATGGCCAGTTGGTGGGCTATACCTCTGTTCGGCGCAAACCCTCTCGACGTAAAATCGAAGAGAGTGAAGTGCTGTATAAAACCCTGTTGGCTGAGGAGTGAAGACCATGACATTCAATCTTTCGGTCAGCCCCGATTTTGCACCTGATCATATATCAGGATGGTATTTTTTTAATACCTGGTTACAGCGCACGCTGGATATCGGTATCCATCTAGAGCTCTATGATAGCTTTGAGGCGCAGCGAAAGGATATTCGCGCTGATAAGTTTGATCTCATTTATGCGAATCCTTACGATGCTTCGATGCTGGTGAGGGAGCTGGGTTTTCAGGCAGTGGCCAAGCCTGCTAGTCAACCTGACGAAACCATCATCGCCGTGAATGCTGAGTCTGATTTTCATTCGGTTGAAGATCTAACTGTCGGCTGTCGAGTGGCTACCACGGATGACCCCGATGTTCATACGATGGGGATGATTATGCTGGAGTCTGCTGATTTGGATAGCAGCAATGTTGAGATCAAACAGCATAGTAGCTACGTCGTGGGGGCTAAAAATCTTTTAAATGGCGATGCCGATGTAGGCTTCTTTTTGAAGGATGCCTATGAAGAGTTGTCTGAGCTAATTCGTTCCCGCATGCGGGTGTTAGTCGGCAGTGAAATCAGTGTTGTGCACCACAGTTTGTTAGTGGGGCCGCGAATGGCCGAGTATATTCCTGCACTTCAGACTGCATTACTGACGATGCAGGATGATGAAAAAGGCAAAGGTGTGCTGGAGAGTATGGGCATCACGTCATGGGAGCCGATGGATGCAGAGCAGACCGAGTTTATGATCGATCTAATTGATACGCTGATCGATTAAGCCCTTCTAAGCGCCCCGCAAGGGGCGTTATGTTAATAACCTTTCCTCTAACGACATACGATTTTGTGTGTTTGTCTTTCTTCATGCGCTCCTTAGCTTCTGTAGTATTCGCGATATTAACCACTGTGCTCATCGCTGATCTGTACTGATATATAATAGTTTTTCGTCGAGGGTCGATCTTAACTATGTCGTATGTGATGTCGTATGTGATGTCGTATGTGATGTTGAATTAATAGCGACTTGGCCTGATATTACGACTTAGGTCGTTAGGCTTAAGAGAGGCTAGCTGCATCCTTTTATCGATAGATAAAATGCTAAATAGGTGGCTTAGTAGTATTGTATGGATGTTATCGCTGTCTTTTCAGATGGGTGAGATTAGCGCTGGTGAGCCAGTGCTAACCTGACTTTTTTGAGGATTAAAGATGAAAACCATAATTGTTGTCGGAGGCGGGGCAGGCGGTCTTGAGTTAGTTACTCGGCTGGGTCATAAGCTGGGTAAAAAGAAACGGGCCAGAATTATTTTAGTTGATCGTAATCGCAGCCATATTTGGAAGCCGCTGTTGCACGAGGTCGCAACGGGTTCATTGGATATGAGTAGTGATGGCGTGGTTTATCGTGCGCATTGCGCAGCACACTATTATGAATTTCAACTGGGCACCATGATCGGTCTAGACCGGGTGGCGAAAAGTATCCGCTTAGAATCCCTGAAGGATGATGAGGGTAAAGAGGTACTGCCAGAAAGAGAGCTCACCTTTGATACGCTGGTGATGGCGGTAGGGAGTGTGAGTAATGATTTTGGTACGCCGGGTGTGGCTGAGCATAGCTACTTCCTTGATTCCCATCAGCAGGCGGAGCGTTTTCACCGTGCACTGTTAAATCAATTTATGCGGATCAATCAAAGCGCAGCTGATACCGAGTTGCAGTTAGCCATTGTGGGTGGCGGAGCTACTGGGGTTGAGTTGGCAGCCGAGTTAAATCATGTGGCCGATCTATTTAAGTTTTACGGCATGCCGGAGATGTCGGCTAAGCGATTGAAAATCCATTTAATTGAGGCCGGCCCACGAATTTTGCCAGCGTTGCCGCAGCGAATAGCCGTGGCAGCGAAGAAAGAACTCAATGAATTGGGTATTACGATTCATGAAAATGTACGGGTGACTCAGGCCACCGATGATGGCTTTATGACCCAAGATGATCAATTGATTGCAGCGGATCTACAGGTGTGGGCGGCGGGGGTTAAAGCGCCAGACTTCATTAAGTCCATCGACCTGTTTGAGACCAATCGCAACGGCCAGATCATCGTTAAACCGAGTCTGCAAAGCACTGTTGATGATGCTGTTTTTGTCATCGGCGATTGTTGTGCCTGCGAGCAACCGGATGGAAGCTGGGTGCCACCTCGGGCGCAGTCAGCACATCAGATGGCCGGGTTGGTATATAAAAATATTCTGCTGATGGAGCAGGGAAAACCGCTGCAAAGTTATCTCTATAAAGATCATGGCTCGCTGGTTAACCTTAGCCGCTATAGTACGGTGGGGAGCCTGATGGGTAATCTCACTAATGGTACGATGTTTGTTGAGGGGCATATCGCACGGCTGGTGTATATCTCGCTTTACCGTATGCATCAGGTGGCTATACATGGGTGGTTAAAAGCGGCGGCTATCTATTTTGCACAGAAAATTGGCGGTACGGTTAAGCCAAAAATGAAGCTTCATTGAGGTTGGCATCTAGTCGTTAACGCTCGATATGCAGAGTAATAAAAAACCCGGATCAGGCTAGCTGGTCCGGGTTTTTTAGTGCTTAACGGTTATCGATTAAGGCTTAACCGATAACGGTTTTTGACGCGAGTCGATTAAGACAATGCCGCCAACGCTGCGTTCAACGTTGCGCTTGGACGCATAACTTTCTTAACGTCTTCGCGGTTCGCGTGGTAGTAACCACCCAAGTTAGCAGGAGTGCCTTGAACGGCGCTCAATTCGGCTACGATCTTCGCTTCGTTGTCAGCCAGGTTTTTAGCCAGTGGCGCGAAGATAGCCGCTAGTTCTGGATCTTCAGTCTGAGCGGCAACTTCTTGTGCCCAGTACATACCGAGATAGAAGTGGCTACCACGGTTGTCCAGTTCGCCAGTTTTACGTGAAGGAGACTTGTTGTTCTCCAGCAGTTTACCGGTGGCTGCATCCAGTGTTTTCGCTAGGATATCGGCACGCTTGTTGCCTTCTTTGATGCCCATCTCTTCCAGAGAAACGGCCAGAGCAAGGAATTCACCAAGAGAGTCCCAACGCAGATGGTTTTCTTCTTGAACCTGTTGTACGTGCTTAGGTGCAGAACCGCCAGCGCCTGTTTCATACATACCACCGCCTTTCAGCATAGGTACGATAGATAGCATTTTAGCGGATGTGCCCAGTTCCATAATAGGGAACAGGTCAGTCAGGTAATCACGCAGTACGTTACCGGTTACTGAGATGGTATCGTTACCACGGATCATGCGATCCATGCTGTAACGAATCGCCTGATTGTAAGTTTTGATCGTAATCTCTAGACCGTCAGTATCGTAGTCTTTCAAATACAGTTTAACTTTCTTGATCAACTCAGCATCGTGGGCACGTTTGTGGTCCAACCAGAAGACAGTAGGCATACCGGATTGACGGGCACGGGTAACGGCCAGTTTAACCCAATCACGCACAGCGTCGTCTTTGGTTTGGCAAGCACGCCAGATATCACCTTTCTCAACTTCGTGTTGCATCAACACAGTGCCGTCAGCAGCAACAACACGCATAATGCCGTCAGCCATCATTTCGAAAGTTTTGTCGTGAGAACCGTACTCTTCTGCTTTACGAGCCATCAAACCAACGTTAGGGACAGTACCCATAGTGGTTGGATCGAATGCGCCGTTAGTTTTACAGAAGTTGATCATTTCCTGATAGATACGGGCGTAGGTGCTTTCAGGCATAACGGCTTTAGTATCTTTTGGCTTACCATCAGGGCCCCACATTTTGCCGCCATTACGGATCATGGCTGGCATAGACGCATCAACGATAACGTCAGAAGGGACGTGCAGGTTGGTGATACCTTTAACAGAATCAACCATCGCCATTTCAGGGCGGTGTTCTAGGCACTCATGGATCGCTTCTTCGATCTCTTCACGCTTAGAGGTTGGCAGTGTTGCGATTTTGTCGTATACGCTGCTGATACCGTTGTTAGGGTTAACACCCAGTTCTTCAAACAGATCGCCGTATTTATCAAACAGCTCTTTGTAGAAAACAGTAACCGCGTGACCGAAGACGATCGGGTGAGACACCTTCATCATGGTGGCTTTAACGTGCAGAGACCACATTACGCCGGTGTCTTTCGCGTCTTGCATTGTTTCTTCAAAGAACTCACGCAGGGCTTTACAGCTCATGAGCATGCTGTCGAGAATCTCGCCCTTTTCTAGGCTCAGTTCTTTCTTAACTTCAACATTACCGGCCTGATCAACGAACTCAAGGCGGACATCGCCGGCTTGGTCCATGGTGATAGACTGTTCGCTATGGAAGAAGTCACCGTCACGCATGTAATCCGCATGGGTGCGTGAAGCTTTGCTCCACTTGCCCATTGAGTGTGGGAATTTACGGACGAAGGCTTTTACAGCACTTGGGGCACGACGGTCAGAGTTACCTTCACGTAGAACCGGGTTTACTGCAGAACCGAGGATTTTAGAATAACGAGCCTGAATGGCTTTCTCTTCTTCTGTCTCTGGCGCTTCAGGGTAAGTAGGGATATCACAGCCTTGTGCTTGAAGTTCTGCGATGCAGGCTTTCAGCTGAGGGATAGAGGCAGAGATATTGGGTAGTTTGATGATATTAGCGTGTGGGTCTTGAGTTAATGCCCCCAGGAATTTCAATCCATCTTCAGCTTTTTGTTCTTCGGTCAGCTTTTCGGGGAATGCCGAGAGAATACGGCTAGCGAGAGATATGTCGCTGATTTTAACGTCGATGCCGGCCGCTTTGGTAAATGTTCTTACAATTGGTAACAAAGAACAGGTTGCCAGTGAGGGTGCTTCGTCGGTCAGGGTCCAGTAAATAGTGTGATTCGTGGTAGTCATTGTATCCCCTTGTCATTTGGCTGGTAGCCAGAGGCTTAACAGAACAGCTTATGGCTATCCGTTACATCTTTGCGTAAGCCCGTAATTAATTATTCCGCGGGCGCATTATACGTCAAAAAATTACTAATACTGAAGTAGTTAGGCCGATTCAGAGGGATCTTATCGACTAAAAGATAGTATGACTGTAGTTTTATTACCGATATAGAGGGGTGGTTTTACTGTTTTAGACTGAAAAGCAATAAAAAAGGGATCCGAAGATCCCTTGTTTTTAATATTGTGTTGCTCAACGATTAGGCAAAACGTCTTTCAGTTTGTTGTGCATATCGAGCAGGGTTTTCTCGGTGGTATCCCAATCGATACAGGCATCGGTAATCGATACACCGTACTGAAGATCGGCTGGATTATCAGTCATTTTCTGGTTACCCCAACCGAGGTTGGATTCCACCATCAGGCCAACGATTGATTTATTGCCATCAATGATCTGGTTGGTGACGTTTTCCATCACCAGTGGCTGCAGCGCTGGGTCTTTGTTGGAATTGGCATGACTGCAATCAATCATAATGTTCTGCTTCAGGCCGGCTTTTTCCAATGCCTGTTCGCACAGAGCCACATGAACAGAGTCATAGTTAGGCTCGCCATTACCACCGCGCAATACAACATGACCGTATTTGTTACCACGGGTACGCACAATGGATACTTGGCCCTGTTCGTTAATGCCAAGAAAGCTGTGTGGGTGAGCGACCGATTCTAGGGCGTTGATCGCCACGGTAAGGCCACCGTCGGTGCCGTTCTTAAGACCCACGGCGCCAGACAGTCCACTAGACATCTCCCGGTGAGTCTGGGATTCGGTCGTACGAGCACCGATAGCAGACCAAGAAATCAGATCTTGGATGTACTGTGGTGAGATCGGGTCAAGCGCTTCGGTTGCCAGCGGTAATCCAGCTTCGGCCAGTTGTAGCAGCAATTCACGACCAATATGCAGGCCCTCTTCAATCTGAAAAGAGTCATCCATACGGGGATCGTTAATCAGACCTTTCCAGCCGACAGTGGTACGGGGTTTCTCAAAATAGACGCGCATAACCAGATAGAGAGTGTCCTGTACCTGCTCAGCAAGCTGCTTTAGCTTCTGACCATATTCGATAGCCGCTTTAGTATCGTGAATAGAGCAGGGGCCCACCACAATAAACAACCGCTTATCTTCACCTTTCAGAATGTTCTTAATAGTCTGGCGACTTTCCATCACGGAAGTGGCCGCAGATTCTGATAGGGCTAATTTTGCTTTCAGCTGATCAGGAGTGATCAGTACATTATTACTCTCAATATTGAGGTTTTCGACTCGGTTATCAGACATCTCAATTTCCTAAAGTGTACAGCCTTTACTCTATACACCCGTTAGCGCGTTCGTAAAGGAGGTACTTTGTAACATATTCAGAGGAAAGGTTTAAGTGCTGGTGGGTGCTATCGGATGATACAATCGGAATAAATATATGGACCTTTGATCTAGCGAAGAATTATTGCCATATTTAGAGGTTTTTTCGTTGTTTTGGGCTGCGCTAATCGAACTCCTCTATTATTGTGCTGTCCACTAGCTGTTCGATCCGACTTACACATTAAGAGGTTACTGTGCCTGTAGTATTTCAATCCTTCGTTTTACAACGCTTAGGTGCCAGCATCATTGCTGTGCTGATGATGTTCCTACTTCAGTTTAGTGTGCCCGCTCAGGCTGGTTTATTTGATAACGCCAACCCTTTCAGTACGCAACAAGATGGGCCGTTGCCGGTCGATCAGGTTTATCTGCTGGACAGTGAACAGAAAGATGGGCAGCTTAAGCTGATCTGGACGATCAAAGATGGTTACTATCTTTATCGCGATAAAATCGAACTGAGTTATGGATCTGACGTTGCTGAGCTTAAGCGCAGTTACTCTGAGGCGGAACAAAAGGACGATCCTTTGTTTGGCCGGGTTTGGGTGTATCACAACCAAGCACTGGTGGATCTTGATCTGACCAGCACCACAGGTCAGCCGGTAGATAGTACCGTCACGATTACTTATCAGGGTTGCTGGGATGGCGGCATCTGTTATCCACCGGTCACCACGACCATTGACCTAACTCAGCTTCCTGTGAATACCGTTAACGTCGATAGCTCATCATCTGCGGTGAATAGCTCAGCGGCGATGACTGAGACTATAACCGGTCAGACGAATACCGTTGCACCGGTCATTCAAAGCGAGCAGGACCGTTTTGCGGCCATGATTTCCGGCAGTAGTTTGCTGTTAACGCTGGGCGCCTTTTTTGTCGCTGGGTTGGCCTTGGCGCTGACCCCCTGTGTGTTCCCGATGATTCCTATCCTGTCGAGCATTATTGCTGGCCAGGGGCACCGTACCACGGCTATGCATGGTTTTATGCTATCGCTGGTGTATGTGCTGGCGGTGGCCGTCACTTATACCATCGCGGGTGTGATTGCTGGGTTGTTCGGTGAGAACCTGCAGGCGGCCTTCCAGAATGCCTGGATTATTGGCCTGTTTAGTTTTGTCTTTGTGCTGCTGTCATTGTCGATGTTTGGTTTCTATGAACTGCAACTACCGAATGCGCTACAAAGCCGTCTGAATAATCTCAGTAACGGTCAAAAAGGCGGTACGGTGTTGGGCGTAGCTGTGATGGGCTTTTTATCTGCGCTGATCGTTGGTCCCTGTATGGCGGCACCGTTAGCGGGAGCGTTGATCTACATTGGCCAGACGGGTGATCCACTGCTCGGTGGTGCCGCGCTGTTTAGCCTGAGCATGGGGATGGGCGTACCACTGCTGATTGTCGGTGCATCGGCGGGTAAATTATTACCGAAGGCGGGGGCGTGGATGGAAAGCGTTAAAGCCGGTTTTGGTGTGATGTTGCTGTTGCTGGCTGTCTGGATGCTGGATCGGGTGATCGACGATAGTATCGCGCTGCTGCTGTATGCCATTATCTTGCTGGTGGCGGCGGTGTATATGAAAGCCTTGGATCGATTGCAGGATGAGGCCCGAGGCTGGCGCGTGTTCTGGAAAGGTATTGGCGTCGTGTTGCTTATCTATGGCGCGCTGCTGTTTGTGGGCGGCATGACTGGCGGTACGAGCTTGCTTCAGCCGTTGAAGAATATAGCGGCGGCTGGGCCTGCTCAAGCGGCGACAGAGATGAGATTTGTCACCGTGACCAACAAGACCCAGTTGGATCAGTTGTTAGCGGAAGCGAAGGCGCAAAATCAGCCGGTGATGCTCGATTTCTATGCTGACTGGTGCGTTGCCTGTGTCGAGCTGGATTATTTCACCTTTTCGGATGCTGGCGTACAGCAGGGGCTGAGCGGCTTCTCTCGTATTAAAGTGGATGTGACGGCGAATGATGATGCAGCAAAAGAACTGAGCCGTGATTACAGCGTGATAGGTCCACCTGCGTTGATCTTCTATGATCGTACCGGTGAACTGCAAGCGAATATGACCCTCATCGGCGTGATTGAGCCTGACGTGTTTATCAACCATATTGCTCGGTTGAATTAACCGCTTGTGATCAAGGGGTGAATTGCTTTATCAGGGGAATAAAAATAGCTATAAATCAATTGTTTAAATTAATAACTTAAATAAGATACTTAAATAGAGCCTTAAGCAAAGTACTTAAATAAAGCACTAAAAAAAGCTCTTTAATAAAGCACTAAAAAAGGCTGATGTGTAAACATCAGCCTTTTTTTATGGGGACATACTTGCTTGCGTTATTGTCTTAAGCGAACGTCATTTCCGGTACATTGTCCGGCACAATCAATTTGCCTTCGGTCTTCTCGATAATCTCTTCGACTGAAACACCCGGTGCCCGCTCTTTCAGGTGGAAAGCACCATCTTCAATTTCGAGGTAGGCGAGGTCGGTCAATACTTTCTTAATGCAGCCACGGCCCGTCAGTGGCAGCGAGCATTCAGTCAGCAGTTTCGATTCACCATGCTTGGATGCGTGGGTCATGGTAACGATAATATTATCCGCACCGGCGACTAAGTCCATCGCACCGCCCATGCCTTTAATCAGCTTGCCGGGAATCATCCACGAAGCAATATTGCCGTTCACATCGACTTCAAAAGCGCCCAACACGGTAAGATCAACGTGTCCGCCACGAATCATGGCAAAGGATTCCGCTGAGGAGAATATCGATGCTCCCGTAGCAGCCGTTACCGTTTGCTTACCGGCGTTAATCATATCCGCATCGATTTCATCTTCGGTAGGGAAAGGGCCCATACCCAGTAAGCCGTTTTCGGATTGCAGCATTACTTCGATCCCCGCAGGGACATAGTTTGCGACCAGTGTGGGGATACCGATGCCTAGGTTGACGTAAAAACCATCCTGAAGCTCGCGTGCAACACGCTGAGCCATCTGTTCACGAGAGAGTGCCATTGTTTTTCCTCTTCTCCCTAATAGCCGTTATAAACCTACAGCTATCTGGAATACATTATTATTGTTTAGCCCTGACGTACGGTACGTTGCTCAATACGTTTCTCGAAGGAGCCTTTAATCACTCGATTGACGTAGATGCCCGGGGTGTGGATCTCGCTAGGGTTCAACTCGCCAGGTTCGACGATCTCTTCAACTTCAACTACGGTAATTTTACCGGCTGTCGCGGCCATCGGATTAAAGTTCTGAGCGGTGTCGCGGTAGACAACGTTGCCGTAAGTGTCGGCTTTCCAACCTTTGACAATGGCAAAGTCGCCGGTAATGGATTCTTCCATAATATAGTGGCGACCGTTAAATTCGCGTACTTCTTTGCCATCACCCACCGGTGTGCCATAGCCTGTTGCAGTGTAAAACGCAGGGATGCCAGCGCCGCCAGCGCGCATCTTCTCGGCTAGTGTGCCCTGTGGGGTGAGTTCAACCTCAAGTTCGCCCGCCAGCAGCTGCTTTTCAAACAGCGCGTTTTCGCCAACGTAAGATGAGATCATTTTTTTGATTTGACGATCGACTAGCAGAATACCGAGACCGAAGTCATCGATACCGCAGTTATTAGAGACAATGGTAAGGTCTTTAGTGGCCATCGTTCTGATCTGCTTGATCAGATTTTCAGGGATACCGCAAAGGCCGAAGCCGCCTGCGATCACCGTCATGCCATCTTCTAGGCCTGCCATCGCTTCTTCGTAGCTATTTACTACCTTGTTGAAACCCGCCATGTATGCAACTCCGCATTAGCTGTTGTTGTTATAGGCAGATGCCCGGCTGGGACCGCTCTGTTGCCAGAACACCGGGCACCTGATGCAACGATTCTGATCCATATCGGCTGGCTTAAAAGGGCCAATCGAGTCGATCAGTGGGTTAAGTCTCATATACTGGGTATTATTTAGCAAATTTAATGATTTTAACTATTTATAAGATTTAATTATAAATAGACTGTAAATTACCCTGTATAGAGAGATTAGAGTGCACAACCTTCGGTGAGATATGGCCAATATTACCCTTAAGCAGTTGAAAGCATTTGTGGCGGTCGCCCGCACCCAGAGCTTTACTGATGCCTGTATACAGGTACATCTGTCGCAACCGGCGCTGAGTCTCGCCATTAAAAAGCTTGAAGAGGAGGTCGGGGGGGCGCTCTTTAGTCGCACCACTCGGGCTATTGCGTTAACCCCCGAAGGGGAGGAGTTCTATCCGGTAGCTCGCAAGATACTGCAGGATTGTGATACTGCCCTCGATGACCTAAACCAGCGTTTCGCCATGAATCGAGGCCGAGTCGTGTTGGCAGCAATGCCCTCGTTTGCCAGTAGTTTACTACCGGGTCTGATTCGTGAATACCGGGTGCTTTACCCCAGCGTCAGTGTCACGGTAAACGATGTGATCGCCGAAGATGTGGTGGATATGGTGCGTAATGGTCAGGTTGAGGTCGGTGTTACTTTTGATCCTGGCCGTTTTGATGATTTGACCTTTATTCCCCTTTTTGAAGATCGATTTGTCGCGGTTGTTTATGCGCAACACCCATTGGCCAGCGAGGAATCGGTTTCATGGCAAGCGCTGCTGGAAGATGACTTTATTACCTTGCAGCAGCCTTCCAGCATACGCTTATTGATCGAAGCGAAATTGCGTCAATTAGGGATGCAGGTTCACCCCGAATTTGAAACCCATCAATTGGCTACCATTGGCCGCATGGTCGTGACCGGCTTAGGTGTCAGCGCGGTGCCTTCGCTGTGTATCGGACAGATGCGTGAACAGGGCGCGGTCTGTCGTGAACTGCATACTCCGGTGATGTCCCGTCCAGTAGGGATCGTCACCCGCAAACGCTATCCACTTTCAACCGCCGCACGTAGCCTGGTTGATATTATTCAGGCCTCGGCGGACCGACTTTCCCAAGAGGTGAAACTGACCTAATTAGGGGTAGATATAGCCTTATTTTGTGCATCTTTGTGCCGATTTCATGTGAAGTGGTATTGAGTTGGTTAGATCAACTATATCTTGAACACTGAGCAATTTATGAAATCAGAGATAATGAGCTTGTGGTTGTTCGCTTGAAACCGGTATCGGCAAACACTGGTGTAGCGAGGCACGCCCCCATGCCGATAAGCAGTATGAAGCGATAACCTAGTTCATGCTTCCTTGTTCTCTCTATGGTGCTCAATCAAGGGTCTAATCAAAGGGCTAATCAATGACCGAACGATAAGCCTCGATAATGTGGCTCACATCCGCTGTGTCGCCCTGTTGCATTCGTTGGTAGTGTTCCAGCGTTGTTTGCAAATAACGCTGAATAACATCACGTTGCTCGTTTGAATTAGCTTGCCAAATAGTCTCACCCACTGGGCTGATAGGCCTACCGGGATCGCTTTCAGATGACACCAGCATGATTTCGTAAAAGCGATGGTTCTCTTCGATCAAAGCTTCATCCTTTAAGCTCAAATTTAGTTCGATCAACGTCTGACGCAAGGCAAATTGATGGTGCACGGGGCAGAGTAGAAAATCGAGGGTCAAGCCAATATGTGTTTGTTGAATGATGCTAACAAACTGCTTAATGAGATCGCCGCCCACCCCCGCAATAATGACCAGTTGCCTGCCGCTGTACTGTTCTAATGGAAGTAGTGCGACATCAAGGCAGTGAGTTGTCCAGCGTTCAGCGAGGTCAGCGTAATGCTGCTGCAGCCTGCTTTCTAGTTCAGTGATCAGTGATGGCACAATATCAACAAAATGGACCTGGGCATCGCTGTGGCGCGCGAGTAGGGCTGCACCGAGGTGGCCATGATCGCAACAGCAATCCCAAATATGGGTATAGCCAGGAGCGACCAACTGTTCAATCTGAGTTAATCGTTTACTGAGTTTCAATTAAGGGCCTTGGGCTTTTTTTTGTTTATAACGATGGCTTGTTCAGCGAGCACTGAAGCCCGTTTTTCTAAGAGGGCTTTGGTGGTCAGTAAAACCTATACGCCAGCCAGCGAATAAAACACATTGGCATAGGCGGCAAAAACGACTAAAAGCAGGCAGCCCAGAGAAAGGAAGAGGGTTGTTTTGGGTCGGCCAAACAACAACGGGGCAAGCCCGCACGCCACAAGAGTCAGGAGCATAACCCACCAGTATTGGATATTAGCCATGAGCAGCGATGTGATATAGGGGACTTCGTTGCCGGTCGCTTGGATAGCACCGGTGAAACTGCCGGGCTTAACATGGCTCAATGCAAACAGTAAGAACCCCGCTGCGCCCAGCATAAGGCTGGAGAGTATGCCGCAGAATGCTTTTATCATGACTATTCTCCTAGCCTTTGAGGCTAATGTTTATTCGAGTCGATCATTTTAACGACACCGGTTGCAAGACCTACACGGATCAAGCGTCATTCAGATGAATGACGCTTGCTATGGATTGAGCTTGCTTAAACGCTCTATGATGCGTGCCTAGCCTTGCTTACTTTCACGCTTAAAAGACGGTATTTAACGTTTAGTCTTGAAAGCCTATGTTCATAGCCGGTCGTGGTTATTTAAACTCGGCCCATATAGGAGCGTGATCTGAGGGTTTTTCCATGCCACGGATATCGTAATCGATATTGGCATCGATACAGCGCTGATAGAGTGATTCGGTTGCCAGCACGGCATCTATGCGTAGGCCGCGTTTAGGTTCGGCTTCGAAACCTCGGCTGCGATAGTCAAACCAGCTAAAGAGGTTGTCGGCGTCGGGGTGGATTTTACGGAAGGTATCTTTGAGGCCCCAGCCGAGCAGACGCGCTAACCATTCACGCTCTTCAGGCTGAAAGCTAGTTTTACCGGATTTAAGCCAGCGTTTGCGGTTAACTTCACCGATGCCGATATCGATCTCTTGCGGTGAGATATTCAGATCGCCCATGACCACCAATGGCTGAGTAGGGTCGCAGTGCTGTTCTAGATAATCCTGTAGATCGTTATAGTATTTGCGCTTCGCTGGGTATTTGGTTTCATGGGCAATGTTTTCACCCTGAGGGAAATAACCGTTCAACACCTTAACCCGCACGCCGTCGATATCGTATTCACCGATGATCATCCGTTTCTGGGCGTCGCTATCATCGCCGGGGAAGCCTTTCTCAATGGTTACTGGTGGCAGTTTGGAAATTAGACAGACACCGTAATGACCTTTCTGACCGTGATACTCCACATGATAGCCTAGGGACGTAATCATCTCTTGAGGGAACTCGTCATCATGTACTTTGGTTTCTTGAATACCGATGACGTCGGGCTGATGTTTGTCGATCAGGGCTTTAATTTGATGGGGGCGGGCGCGTAGGCCATTGGTGTTAAATGAGATCAGTTTCATGCTACTTCCAAAGGAAAATCGATAAGAGGTGCGATATGGCGCATACGTTAACCTTCAGATAAAAAAAGTGCAATCTCGGGCGATTGAAAAACCTTATTACCAGTTTTGTTGATCTTTATTGGCATCATGGCACCACAGCAGGTAGATTAGGCCCATAAAGTTTTATCAAGCAGAAGTCTGGCGTTGCCGTTCTGCTTTTTCAGTTAATTGTTATCTGTGTTAAGGGGATCTCTGTGGCAGAATTTGATTTTGACCTGTTTGTAATTGGTGCTGGCTCTGGCGGTGTGCGGGCTGGACGTATGGCAGCAGGCATGGGCGTTCGGGTCGGTATGGCTGAAGATCGTTATTTAGGCGGCACCTGCGTGAATGTGGGTTGTGTACCTAAGAAACTTTTTGTATATGGCTCTCATTTTACTGAAGATTTTGAAAACGCCGCTGGGTTTGGTTGGACCGTGGGTAAATCAACCTTTGATTGGCCAACCCTGCGGGATAACAAAACCAAAGAGATCGAACGTCTGAACGGCATTTACCGTAATATGTTGGTCAATTCCGGGGTTAACCTGTTAGAAGGTCGGGCGCGCATTACAGGGCCGAATACCGTTGAGGTGTCTGGCAAAGAGTACAGCGCTGAGCGTATTCTGATCGCCACGGGCGGCTGGCCTTTTGTGCCTGAGTTCCCAGGCAGCGAACATGTCATTAGCTCGAATGAAGTGTTCTATCTGGATGAATTTCCTAAACGGGCCATTGTGGTCGGCGGCGGTTATATCGCGGTTGAGTTTGCCGGTATCTTTGCTGGGCTAGGGGCTGAAACATCATTGGTTTACCGTGGTGATATGTTCCTGCGTGGCTTTGATCAGGAAGTGCGTGAATTTACCGCCGAAGAAGTGGCGAAGAAAAATGTTTCGCTGCGTTTCAATAACAATATTGAAAAGATTGAAAAGCAGGCCGACGGTTCATTGTTGGCTTATCTGACCGACGGCACCACGCTAGAAGCCGATACCATTATGTATGCCACCGGTCGGGTGCCTAATGTGAAGGATCTCGGGCTGGAAAATATCAACCTGGAACAAAAATCGAATGGCGCGATTGTCGTTGATGATCAGTTCCAAACCGCTGAACCGTCTGTGTATGCGATTGGTGATGTGATCGATCGGGTGCAATTAACTCCGGTAGCACTGGCTGAAGGTATGGCGCTGGTGCGTAACCTGTATGACGGCCAAGCGCAAAAAGTGGATTACGATTTGATAGCTACCGCGGTGTTCTGTCAGCCAAATATTGGCACCGTTGGACTTTCTGAAGAAAAAAGCCGTGAACTCTATGACAATGTCGATGTCTATTCTTCTAAGTTCAGAGCAATGAAGCATACGCTTAGTGGTAGTGATGAGAAAACCTTCATGAAAATGTTGGTCGATCGTGACACAGATAAGGTGCTTGGGGTGCATATGGTTGGCCCCGATGCAGGCGAAATCATTCAGGGCATTGCTATCGCTCTGAAAGCCGGTGCAACCAAGGCGGTATTTGATTCCACCATTGGTATACACCCTACCGCTGCGGAAGAGTTTGTAACGATGCGTGAGCCCGTAAGTTAAGTAACCTTCATCGACTTTAGCCTCGGCTGCTTCGGCAGACCGGGGATTTTTTTGTCTGGAATTTGTAAGTCGGTAAGCTTATTTAAATCGGCTTAGTTAAATTAGTCTAGTTTTCTAAGTTCTAAGTTCTAAGTTCTAAGTTCTAAGTTAAGAGTTCAGTTAAACGGGCTTGTGCTTAAGCCGGTGATAATTCTGGAAGTTGTGAATTCTGGAAATTGTGCTGATCTAAACAGTGTTTGAGAGGTCGGGCGTTGATGAGAAGTAAGCTTTAACGGGTGAAGAAAACAGTCTCAGCATCTCTTGAGAGCGGCGCTTTAGATCACTATCTAAAGTTCCGCCTCAAGCAGAAGGGCGTGAAAGGTGAGCGCGCTTAATCGGCGATCTGCACGTTATTACGGCCCGCTTCTTTTGCTTTGTAGAGTGCGGCATCGGCACGGGCGATAAGATTATCCGGTGATTCATCGCTACTCAGTCGGGCAACCCCGAAGGAGGCGGTGACAGAGCTGATCACTTCGCCGCTTTTCTTTTGTTTGATGCGAATAGCGGCAATTCGGTGGCGTACCTTTTCGGCCAGCTCACAGGCGTCTGTGACGTTCATGCCGGGTAGTAGCATGGAAAACTCTTCGCCACCAAAACGGACAGGAATTAGCGGTTCGGTGCAGGCTTCTTTGATCAGCTTGGCAACGTATTGCAGCACCTTGTCGCCCATCTGATGGCCGTAGGTGTCGTTAAACTTCTTAAAGAAATCGATATCAATCATGATGAGTGATACATCGGGTTCAGGCTTAGCTGCCTGCTCACTGATTTCTTGATCGAAGACACGCCGGTTAAATAAACCGGTGAGAGGATCAATCGTGGCATCTTGGCGGGATTGATCCAACTCTTGTTTCAACTTCGTAATTTCGGATTGTGCATCATCAATTTTAGCTTGGAACTGCCGAGTACTTTCACTGATCGATTCAGTATTCGCCGATAGGTTTTGAATAATGGCTTCTAACGATTTCGTGTCATTGCCGGTTTTAAGGGCTGCGAGACTGTCTTGCAGAATCTCATTATAGGCTTCGGTATCCTGTACCGTACTGGATGCCGAACTTTCCAAATCACCCATTACCGACAGCAACGCCCGCTGGACGACTTCGGAGTTAGCGGCCTCATCCTTTATCAAGTATTCACTGAACAGTTGTTCGCTGACGCGATTAGGGCAGGTGCCGTAGATCTCTAATACTTTATCCATCTGCTGATTTAGCTTGGGGATGGACTTAGATACATAGGCGTACCAGAGAGCATAATTCAGGGGCGTGGGGGGGATGACATTATGCACCATCAGAGGAATAACTTGACGGAGGTATTCGGTGGCCTGGTGGGAATTATCTGCGAACTTCATAGAACCTCATTTTGTCTATCTCGCTAATACTTGATAACGGTCTCTCTCTCCACGATATCGAGAGGACTAAACAATAACACTATTTCTGCTATTCGGTGATTTTTTAGCGTATCCGTAGGCAGATTATAAAGATTAATTATTTAGAATTGCACGCTAATCTGTCTGCATAATGAATCAATACAACTCAATTGATGGTTCAGGATTAAACAATAATTTTATAACCAACTATCCTATTGAGGCAGTACTGTTAAATTCTCTTAGGTTGTAAAACGTATTAAGGGGCGGGTATGTCACTGATTTACGGACTCCACTTGAATAATCTCAAAGGTGACCTATTTGGCGGATTAACGGCAGCGGTGGTGGCGTTACCGCTCGCGTTGGCGTTTGGTGTGTCATCGGGTGCCGGTGCCATTGCCGGTTTATATGGGGCTGTTTTTGTTGGCCTGTTTGCCGCGCTATTTGGCGGCACGCCGAGTCAGGTGTCGGGCCCGACTGGGCCAATGACGGTGGTGATGGCATCGGTTTTTACCCAATTTGTTGCGCTTGATCCGGTCAACGGTGCGGTATATGCCTTCACGGTGGTGATGATGGGAGGATTGTTGCAGATGTTGTTTGGTCTGCTGAAACTGGGTAAATATGTCACCTTGGTGCCGTTTCCAGTGATCTCCGGTTTTATGACCGGTATCGGTATTATTATTATTTTGTTAGAGCTTGGGCCGATCTTTGGCTACCCGTCTTCCGCTAATACGCTCGAAGCCTTAGAGCAGATACCCCATTACATTCTCGATGCTAATCCTGCCGCCCTGTTACTTGGTTGTGTGACCTTGGGGATTGTTATTTTTTGCCCGAAAAAAATTGCAGATGTTATTCCACCAACACTGTTGGCGCTGGTGGCCGGTACGGTTATCTATCAGGTTTTTCATGGCGATACGGATCTGGTGGTGATTGGCCATATTCCGACGGGGATGCCGCAGTTTTTGGTGCCTCAGTTTTCCATGCAGATATTGGGTGACATGCTATTTGCCGCATTGATGTTAGCTGTATTGGGGTCTATCGATTCGTTGCTGACCTCTCTGGTGGCGGATAGCGTCACCAAGACGCAGCATAACTCTGATCGAGAACTGATCGGTCAGGGCATCGGTAATATGGTGGCGGGTCTGTTTGGCGGTTTACCTGGGGCAGGAGCGACCATGCGTACCGTGGTTAACATCAAAGCCGGTGGTCGAACCCCGCTGTCGGGTTGTTTTCATGCGTTGGTTTTAGTGGCGGTATTGCTCGGTGCTGCACCGTTAGCCGAAAGTATTCCCCATGCGGTATTGGCTGGCATTTTGATTAAAGTCGGCTTGGATATTATTGATTGGCGCTTTTTGTCTCGCTTACACCGTGCACCACTGTTTGTGGCTGCGCTGATGTTAGTGGTGATGGTGTTAACCGTGGTGGTCGATCTGGTGACGGCGGTGTTTGTCGGGGTGTTTGTCGCCAATGTGGTCACGGTGAAAGGGTTGGCGGATCATCAGCTCGATAGTATCCGGGTGATTGATAGCCATGCGGGTAGTGATGAAGGGCTGAGTAAGCGTGAGCGGGATTTATTAGCTGAAACCCGAGGAAGGGTTATCCTGTATCAATTTGATGGGCCAGTGAGTTATGCGGCAGCACAAGGGTTAGCGGGCAAACTGCAGGGGCGTCGACCCCATGATGCTTTACTCATGGATTTTAGCCGAGTGCCTTTGATCGATGTGTCTACCGTGCTGGCGATTGAGGATATGATCGTTGAGGCGCAAACATTGGGGCGGGATGTGCATATGATTGGCTTGAACCCTATCGTTAAGGATATTCTGGAGCGATTTAAAGTGCTTGGATTGATTCCGCCGAGCTGTTGCCATGAGACCCGAGAAGAGGGGTTAGAAATGGCCTATGCGATGGTCTTTCGTGATGAACTCAGCTGATATTCAGACGGATCAAATGCTGGAAAGGTGTGAGCGCCTGTTTAAGATCATTCAATCGGTTGATGGGTAGCTGTGCTGTTATCTGAATGTCAGTGCCAAAGCAGCGTTCACAGTCGATCAATTTAAACTGACTAATGAGTTGTTCTAGTTCGCCAGTTAGTTCATAGGAGGCGATCATTACAATCTCTTGAGTTGGGGTGACGATCTCTGTGGGGAGTGTTTGTAGGGCTTCATTCACCGCTTGAGAGTAGGCTCGAGCGATGCCGCCGGTACCCAGTTTAATGCCGCCAAAATAGCGCGTGACCACCGCGCAGATATTCCCCATATGGCTGTGTTGCAACACATTCAGCATGGGTTGTCCGGCGGTGCCTTTAGGCTCACCGTCGTCACTATAATTCCATTGATGAGCATCATCTGGACTGCCTGCGATATAGCTCCAGCAGTGATGGTTCGCTTTAGGTTCTCTTGCCCGTACCGACTCAATAAAGGCGGTGGCGCTATCTCGATCGTTAACCGGTTGTATATCACAGATAAAACGGCTCTTACGCACCTCAATTTCAGTCTGATGCGCGCTGGCGGGGCGGTGATAATCCATGGTTATGACTCCTGCAGCGCCGATTACAGTCTAGCGGGTTGCTTACCAAGCCACAGGTGAATGCTTCTGAACCATCCGTATTGACTAAACAGCTCGGTCAATTCGGCTTCGAGAGCCTCCAAGTCAATTGCACGGTTGTCGGTGGTATCTAATAGCATCAGTTCAATTTCGACCGAATCCCGGCGGTAAAATAGCGCTAGCCGATTGATGTTTAGTTCGGGATGACCGGTTTGATCGAGTAGTTCCCACAGAATACCGCTGATTTCGGTTCTCACAGGCAAGCTCATCGAAAGGTCATGGCCCTCCTCATCATCATAGGTATCGATATGGAAGATGGCATGGCCAACATCTTCAAATTTTTGCATTAAGCGGTGGACCGCTTTGTCCCCAATAAAGTGGCCTTCAGACGCGCTCAGGTGGGGTGCTACTTGTAGATGCATCTCTAACTGGCTCTGGCTTCCCATACTGCGACTTTTAAAGCTATGGACGCTGAGGACGCCTTCTACACCCATAATGACATCGGTATAGGCTTGAATCTGTTCTTCAGGCAAAGCGGTATCGACCAGCTCGAGAATACTTTTCCAGGTCAGATCCCAGCCGACTTTAGCAATGATCAGTGCGACACCGATGGCGGCGACAGAATCGAGCCAGCTAATACCGGCCATCGCGCCGGCGACACCGAAAAATACCACAATTGAAGAGAAGGCATCGGTACGGCTGTGCCAAGCATTGGCAATAATCAGATCCGATTTGATCCGTTTGCCAACGGTGAGGGTATAGCGATAGATCAGCTCTTTAGCCGCCACGGAGATAGCGGCAATGACTAATGCTGGCCACTCAGGCAGTTGTAATACTTCATTGCGAATCAAGGTGAGCAGGCTTTCGTAAGCCATGGCACCGGCTACAGCGACCAGCACGCAACCTAGAATAACGGTGCCAATGGTTTCAAAGCGGGCATGACCCCAAGGGTGCTCTTCATCCGGTTCTTGATGGGAGTATTTGATAATCCATACCACCAGAACATCGGTGACCAGATCAGATAGAGAGTGGATACCATCGGCGATCAATGCACTCGAATGGGCTATCATCCCGAACACAATTTTGAGCACCCCGAGTATGGTATCGATAACGGAACCGATAATAGTGATGCGTTGCGCTTGTGACTGGTGGCTACGGGATTCGAGCATGGTAAAAAAGTCCAATTCTTGACAAGGCCAATATGGTAAGTGGAACCGCTTGAATTGGCTAGTTGAAAGATTTTATTTATAAATTTATTTATAAAAAAAAGATTGACTTCTTTTCGTCACAGCAACGACGCGGAATTGAAACCTTTCTGGGATAAAAATAGACAAGACGTCGAATGAATGAGTTTTATCTAATATAAGCACCTGAAAAATAAGAAGAAAAACATCTGGTTAAAAAGTAACCGTATTGTCTGGATGGGTGTGAATTCGGGTGTCTTGGAGAGGGTAAAGCAGGGTACCCACAACGTTATCCACAATTAATGTGAGTAGATTGAGACAGCCCTTTAGTTATCTATAATCTGGCGGTTGTCCCCAGCGTCGCAGGACCCTATTATGGCCCCTCGCAAATTAAAAAGGGAGTAGGTGAGGATGGAGGGTGGCAATGTACTTTCGCTGTTATTACCGGTGGCGCTGTTTGTTATTATGTTGGGCATGGGGCTGACGTTGAAGCTCGAGGATTTTGTCCGTTTACGCTATCGCCCTGTGGCCATTGTTGCCGGTTTGGTGTTGCAGTTGATTCTGTTGCCGTTACTTGCCTGGCTGGTGGTGAGTCTGATGGATCTACCGCTTTTATTGGCGGCCGGGTTAATGATTGTCTCCTTTGCGCCCGGCGGTGCGACATCGAATATGATCAGTTATCTCTGTCGGGCGGATACGGCTCTGTCGATCTCGCTGACGGCCATCACCAGTCTCATTATTCCGTTTTCATTGCCCTGGCTTACTTGGTTAACGCTTGAGTATCTACTGGGAGAAGGCGTCATGGTGGCGTTGCCACTGTTAACCACCATTATGAAGTTGGTTGTGATTACATTAGTGCCGGTGGCGTTGGGGATCGTTATTAATCATCGATGGCCGCAGATCTGTGCGCAACTGCAGGGGCCGATAAAAGTGTTGTCGCTGGTGTTTATGGTGATCGTGGTGGTGATGATTAGTTGGGCGAACCGTGAGGTGCTGCCACAACTGCTGCCGGTGTTGAGCCCTGCGATTGTCTTACTGGCGAGTGGCGCGATGATTTTAGCGGGGTTGTTGGCTCGTTATCTGTTGCACCTGAGTACGGAAACAGCATTGACGCTGAGCATTGAGACCGGTATTCAGAATGCGGGAACGGCTTTGATGGTCACAGGGGCTTTATTGCAACAGCCGGAGATGTCATTAGCGGTGTTGCTGTATGGCATTTTGATGCAGATACCGGCGCTGTTATTAGTGGTTTGGCGTAACTGGCCGGTAAAGCAGCGATCCGTCTCAGTCGATACCCAGTAACTTATGGGTTTGTAAACTCAATTTCCATTGAGGGTTTTGTAAGCAGAACTGGATGGTGTCCCGAGTGTTCATCGGCTGCATCGGGCCATCCATCGGCTGCAGGTAAAAATGTTTAAAGGAAAGCTGTTGAAACTGCTCAGGACCGGCTAAGGGTTGCGGGTATACCAATTTAAGTTCATCACCGCTGTGCTGCACGAGTTCAGCATCGGCCTTGGGACTGACACAGATCCAGTCTATGGTGTCAGGAACAGGTAAGGTGCCATTCGTCTCGACTGCTATTTCAAAGCCTTGCTGATGCAGGGCATCGATAAGGGCTGCGTCTAGCTGTAGCAGTGGCTCTCCTCCGGTACAGACGACATAGGGCTTACCTTGCTGGCCAGTTTCGGTATCAGGCCAGAAGCTTTTAACGGTTTTGGCTAAGGCCGCCGCTGAGGTGAATTTGCCACCATTTTGCCCATCGGTGCCGACAAAATCGGTATCACAGAAATCACAGACGGCTTTGGCTCGATCTTGTTCCCGCCCGGACCAGAGATTACAGCCGGTAAAACGACAAAAAACCGCAGGCCGACCGGCCTGAGCACCTTCACCCTGAAGGGTGTAAAACATCTCTTTTACGCTGTAAGTTTTGCTCACTGAATCGCCCCGGTCTGCTGGATGCGGCTAGTCTACACAGTGGTTAAAGAAGTTTAAATAATAACTTGAGAAACGATGTTGAAATGACGAGGATATTGTCATTAATTGGCGTGCAGTACTGATACTGAATGTGGAAGAGGATAAAGAGGTAAACGTGCGGTGATCATTTGGTGTTAGGTCAACCGGCCTGACGAGACCGGCTGAGCGTTTGTTAGAAGCTGGCTTTAAGGGCGTTGAGCTTCACCGCCAAAGGCTTCGGTCAGTGCTGGAATCAAGCGAGTGAGTTCCAGTGACATCTGCACGAAGTCGGCATCAAACTGCGCAAAGGCTTCGTCAGGGCTGTCCTGATCCATCTTCTCTTTTAGTTGATCGGAGAGCTTAATCCGTTTGATGCACAGATCATCCTGCAGAATAAAGTTGAGGCTTTCCTGCCATTCCAAGGCCAACTTAACGACCCGTTTACCTGCTTCAAGGTGATGGCGAATCTCATCACTCTCAAGATCCTGTCCTTTACAGCGGATAACAGCGGTTTCGACTGCACTGTCTCTGAGTTCGCACTCATCCAATGGTTCTAGGCCGGTGTAACGGTCCTGTGGTTGCTCCAGCCAGTTCGACATAACTGCCGATGGGGATTGATTCACATCAGGCAGTACCACCGGTAGCGAGCCTAGTAGGCTGCGCAGGTGGCTGAGGAGTTCCTCTGCTCGCTTATGGCTACTGGCATCAACGATAAATAAGTTATGTTCTGGGGCGATGAGTGCCCAGGTGGTTTGGTATTTGC
This sequence comes from Amphritea atlantica, assembly GCF_018860855.1. GTDB lineage: Bacteria > Pseudomonadota > Gammaproteobacteria > Pseudomonadales > Balneatricaceae > Amphritea > Amphritea atlantica_A. The sequence goes on along the minus strand of NZ_JAHKQE010000009.1, from coordinate 99,219 downwards.
TGAATGCTCGGGGCAGCAGGTCGAGAACAATCTCATCTTTAAGCTGGTCTTTCTCTTTTTTATAGACTTTACGCGCCTGCTCATCCTCGATTAACTTCACTTTGTTATCGAGTTGCTGACGGATCACCTGCGTGGGAATGATTTTGTCTTCTTTTTGCGCCGCAATGAGCATAAATCCATTGCCGGCATGTACCAGCATCTCAGATAGATCGCCACTTGGGCTTACCCAGCCAAAGCGGCTAAGTTCTTGGCTACCACAGGGGGTGAAGGCTTTCTCGCTGAGCTTTTCTTCAAGTGCTTCAGGGGTATAGGTAAATGGCTGTGTGAAACGGTAAAAGATGGCATTTTTGAACCACATGAGATAAGCCTTTAATAACAGATAAAAATGAGTGGCTATTGTAAAGAGATATACCGCAGGCGACCAGAACCCATCAGAATATAATCGATGTTATATACGGTCAGGAGCGGTCGGCACCACTCCGTTATCGTTGCTATGGAAACCAGAGCCTAGCGGTGAAAGGGATCAGAGCCCTTCATAGGCCAGTAGGGTAAAAACAGGAATATCGCTTTGTTGAATCAGTGCTGAGCCGTTTAGGTCGGGCAGATCGATGAGGGCCGCTGCTTCATACACGTCGGCGCCGAGTTCTTTGATAATGGTGCTGGCGGCGAGGATGGTACCACCCGTGGCAATGAGGTCATCAAAGATCAGTACTTTATCGCCTTCGGCGACGGCATCAATCTGCATTTCGACGGCGGCAGTGCCATATTCAAGGGCATATTCGCGATGAATGGTTTTGCCCGGTAGTTTGCCTTTTTTGCGCACCAGCACTAAGGGAAGGTTGAGTTGATAGGCGATGATAGAACCAAACAAAAAGCCGCGCGCATCGATAGAGGCAATATGAGTGACTTCAGTATCGATATAACGTTCGATAAACGCATCGGCAATCATTCTGAGGGCTTTAGGGTCTTTAAAGAGAGGGGTGATATCTCTGAACATAACGCCGGGTTCTGGCCAGTCGGCTATCGTACGCATGACTGACTTTATATAACATTCATCGAAACTCATCAGGATTACCTTAGAACAGTAGGGCTAAAATCGGGTTGTGATATAAAAAGGGAGTGCATAATAACAATAATACCCGCTAAAAAGCGGGCATTATTTTTTATGATAGCGGTTTACTCAAGTGGACAAGCTTTACCATTATGCTCATGAACATCCTGAGGTTCGCCGGATAGGCGATAGATCTCTTCGAGATTGCACAGATCAATCTCTTTACCATCCACCCGTAGCAGCTCCATTTTTTGGAAGCGGGTAAAGATGCGGCTCACGGTTTCGACTGCGAGTCCGAGGTAATTACCGATTTCGTTTCTGGACATGGATAAACGGAACTGCGTTTCTGAATAGCCACGCATTTTGAATCGGATCGAGAGTTTGATCAGGAAGGTTGCCACACGTTGTTCTGCGTTTTTCTTACTGAGTAGCAACATCATCTGCTGATCATCACGGATCTCTTTGCTTAGCGTGCGCAGAATCTGACGGCGTAGCTCAGGCATCTGTCCTGATAGCTCATCGAGCCGTTCAAACGGAATTTCGCAGACTGTAGTTGTTTCGAGAATTTTGGCCGAAACAGGGTATTGATCATTATCAAAACCACTCATGCCAACCATTTCACCGGGGAAATAGAAGCCTGTAATTTGCTCTTCGCCTTCGTTGGTGAGGGTATAGGTTTTAACCGTACCAGCGCGAATAGCATAAACGGAGGTGAATGTTTCACCCTGGTGGAAGAGGTGATCGCCCTTTTTGAGAGGCCGGCTTTTATCAATAATATTATCTAGTCGGTCTATCTCAGTCATATTAAGGGACACAGGTAAACATAAAGAGCTCAGGCTGCAAGTATTACAGTGCACCTGTCTTAAGCTGTGTAGTTTCCCTTCTGAAGCCTTATGGTTGCCCATAATGATGTCCTGTTTCGTTGATTTATTAGATGTTGCTGATAAATGATTATCTACTAAATCGACGGCAGGGTGAAGTATTTCCCGAATCAAATGATGCGGGAAAAGCCTTTAGTCGGTTCCTGTTTAGGAATATAGGCATCAAAAGCCATGCAGATGCGGCGGATTAGTAAGCGCCCTGCAGGGGTGACTTCGATGCGTTTATCACTGAGGACGACTAAGCCATCGCCGGTGAATTTTTGCAATTCCTGGAGTTCCTCGGCGAAATAATCGGCGAAGCGGATATCAAATTGCGCTTCGATATCGGCCATATCGAGTTGGAAATGACAGATTAGTTGGGTGATAACGGCTCGTCTAATACGATCATCGGTGCTAAGCGTGACGCCGCGTTTAATCGCATTAGTACGCGCTTCGACGGCGCCGGTATAAGCACTCATATCATGCTCATTTTGATAATACACATCACCGATTTGACTGATCGATGACACACCCATCGCTACCAAGTCACAATCACTGTGAGTGGTATAGCCCTGAAAGTTACGATGAAGCTTGCCGTTTTGTTGCGCTAGGGCGAGTTCGTCGTCGGGTTTAGCGAAATGGTCCATGCCGATATAGACATAGCCAGCAGCCATTAACTTGCTGATGGTGGTTTCGAGAATCGCTAGTTTAGTTTCAGGGCTAGGTAGATCTTCCGCTTTAATGTGGCCCTGAGAGCGAAAACGGTCGGGCATATGGGCATAGTTAAACACTGACAGCCGGTCAGGGCTCAACTCAATAATGGTATCCAGAGTCTTAGTAAAGCTGGCCAGGGTTTGATGTGGCAGGCCGTAGATCAGATCGATATTGATAGAGCGGAAGCCAAGGCGGCGGGCTTCATAGAGGACATCGGCGATCTCTTCAACCGGTTGTACCCGATTAACCGCCTGCTGCACTTTTAGTTCAATATCTTGAACGCCAAAGCTGACCCGGTTAAAACCGATCTCACGCAATACTTTGAGCATCTCATGATCCACTTCGCGGGGGTCAATCTCGATGGAGTAATCACCGGAATCATCGTCTAACAGGGTGAAATTTTCTCTAAGCTTTTGCATCAGCTCAATCATCTGCTGATTGCTAATAAAGGTCGGTGTACCACCGCCAAGGTGCAGCTGTTCAACCGTACGATCGCCGGCATACCATTGAGATAACTGGGTCATCTCTTGATATAAGGTATCCAGATAGGGTTGCGCTTTTTTACGATTACGGGTGATGACCTTATTGCAGGCGCAGTAGTAACAGACATGGGCGCAGAAAGGGATGTGCACATAGAGCGATAAAGGCGCTGTTGTATCCGCGGTTTGCTGGCCGGTAGAGACGAGATTTTCGGCGGATAGATCCGGATTAAACTGAATCGCAGTAGGGTAAGAGGTGTAGCGAGGGCCGGACAGGTCATAACGACGGATCAGATCGAGATCCCACTTAATCAGGTTATTCTGGTTCACAACATTTCTCACTCTTACTGCAAAGGGAGGCGATTATAAGGTTTTTTGCCGAATCAGTATTGATATCAATCAATAAAGGGGCAGACCTAGTCCCAGCCAAGGAATGGTATACAGCCCAAACAGGACGATCAGCAGTCCCGCTATCGTTTGAGCTTTTCTATTTTTGAGCAGGGCTTGCACCTGGTTGGCCAGCAGGCCCGTAGCCAGCATGGCGGGAACTGTCCCAAGGCCAAAGCAGGCCATCATTAGCGCCGAGACTTTCCAGTCGCTGGCCGTTGCACTCCAGATCAGTGTGCTATACACCAGACCGCAGGGTAACCAGCCCCACAGTGCCCCTAGGGCGAGTGCTTGTAGTGGGTTGCTAACGGGAAGTAGTTTACGGCTGAGTGGTTGGATGTGGCGCCAGAGGTGATTGCCCTGTTTTTCGATATAGGCAAGGCCGCGCCATATCTGAGCCACATAGAGACCCATCAGAATAAGGATGACCCCAGCGAAAGTGCGTAACAGTACCGCCGTTGTCGGTGAGCTAATCAACCAGCCGAGGCTGCCGAGCAAGGCACCTGCAACAGTATAGCTGGCAATCCGTCCGAGGTTAAACCCGAGCAGCAGCAGAATTGGCCGTTGATTTTTTCGGTCGATACCCATCGAGACCGCACTGGAGATACCGCCACACATACCGAGACAATGGGCGCTGCCGAGCAGGCCTAACAGCAGGGCGGTGAGGGCCGAGACTTGTTCGGTCATTGGGGTTTATCAGCGGGCTTGTTAATAGGCTTGGGAATCTTCGCTTCGTCGGGAATTAAATCTTCATCATCGTCATATAAAATGCTGTGGGCTGGAGATTCTAGATCGTCTAATTGGCCGCTGTTAACCGACCAGAAGAACCCCCAGATAGCTATGCTGGCGAGTATAATAGCGATAGGGATAAGCAGGTAGATAATTGACATGGTAGTGCTTCACTTAGATTGTTGTAGCTATTCTACCTGATCAGGACGACCAAGTTTAGTCAACCGTAGGGCGTTACCCACGACGACAAGGGAGCTGACAGACATACCAATAGCCGCCATCCAAGGGGCGATCATGCCTGCGGCGGCAAGAGGTAAGGCAATCAAATTATAAAACAGTGCCCAGCTAAGATTTTGACGAATGTTCGCCCGCGTTCGCTTAGCGAGTTGTAATGCTTGCGGTAAGCGCATCAGCTCGCCGGAAATTAATACCGCATCGGCATTGGTTTTAGCGAGATCGGTCGCCGATCCCATGGCAATCGAGGTCTGTGCCCCTGCGAGTACTGGAATGTCGTTAATGCCATCCCCAACCATGATCAATTGTGCGCCATCATCCTGAAGCTGCTGGATATGCTGTAGTTTTTGCGCCGGGCTAACCCCTGAAATGACCTTGTCGATCTTTAACTGTTGGGCGATATGGCCGACTGCAGCAGAACTATCGCCGGTGAGCATCTGTACTTCAAGTCCCATCCGCTTCAGCTGTTCGATCATCTTGGGCGCTTGCTTGCGAGCGGGGTCATTCAGACCAAACCAAGCTAACGGCTGTGTTTCACTGGCCAGTAATAGCCACTGGCAATGGTTGTCAGGTGCTAAATCGAAATCGAGTAAGGTATCGCAACATTGACTGGCAAATTGAGGCTTTCCAATGAAATAGCGTTGACCATTGATACAGCCTTCTAAGCCTTGGCCGACATGGTTAGTGAGTTGCTCCGCGGGTGAGAGAGAGGCTGACTGCGTGGCTTTATGGAAGGCTCGTGCAATCGGGTGTTCGGAGTGGGCTTCTAGCGCAGCGGCTATCTCAAAACATTGTTGTTCTGAGAGCTCAGCAAGCGTCTGGGTGTTTTGCAGTGATAAATTGCCTTCGGTCAGGGTACCGGTTTTATCGAACACAATATGGGTCGCTTTGGCGAGACTCTCTAAGACATGCCCTCGGGTAATTAACAAGCCATGTTGGCGAAGTGTACCGGTCGCGGCAGTCAACGCGGTAGGCGTTGCCAGTGATAGGGCGCAAGGGCAGGTGACGACCAGGATGGATAGAGTGACCCAAAAAGCATGGCTGGGGTCGACCTGCCACCAATATAGGCCGACGGTCGCCGCAATGATGAGCACGGCTGTTACAAAATAGCCGGATACTTTATCTGCCAGCCGCGCGACTTTGGGTTTTTCCTCATGGGCGCGCTCAAGCAGGCGAACAATGGCTGAAAGCTGTGAGCTGGCACCGACCTGAGTGACTTCGACATGAATAGGGTTTTCAACATTAATGGTGCCGCCGACAACCCCGTCGCCTTCACGTTTAGTCAGGGGAAGGTATTCGCCGGTGAGCGCTGATTCGTCGATACTGCTGCTGCCTTGAACAATATTACCATCGGCGGGGATCGTATGGCCGGGTTTGACAAGAATGCGGTCGCCCTGTTGTAGCTCGTTGGCGGCAACAATGGTTTCGCCCTCGTCGGTGCAGAGAATAGCACTGGCCGGCAATAAATTGAGCAGCGCGTTGCCCGCTTTGCCGGTACGGTGGCGGGCTTTCATCTCGAGGAAACGGCCGATCAACAGGAAGAAGGTAAACATACTGACAGAGTCGTAATACACTTCGCCGCTGGCGGTTAGGGTGGCCCAGATACTAGCGGTATAAGCACCGCCAATGGCAATGGATACTGGGAGATCCATGGTTAGGTGTCGAGTACGAAGATCTCGGAAGGCGGCTTGGAAAAAAGGCCTAGCGGCATAAAAAACCACGGGCGTGGCTAAAACGAGGCTGGCCCAGCGAATAAAGTTTTCATAGTTGCTTTCAAGACTTGCGCCAGCACCGGTATAGAGCGCGACGGCCATCATCATAATCTGCATGGTGAAGACCCCAGCAATGCCTAATCGACGCATGGCTCGCTTGGTTTCTTGTTCTAGCAGCTGCTCTTCTTTATCAGGATGATAGGGGTGGCCTTGATAGCCGATACTATGCATTGCCAGAAATATATCACTGAGCTTTATCTGGTCGTCATCCCATTGTACGCGGGCGCGATGATTAGTCAGATTGACGCTTGCGAGTTTAACACCTTCTAGCGAATTTATATGATGTTCGAGTAACCAAACGCAGGCGGCACAAGTGATACCCTCGATTACGAGGGTTGCTTGTTTACTGCCATCGGCTAGTTCGGCGACAAAATGTTTCTGCACGCTGGCGTGGTTATAGAGCTCGTACTCAGCTTGCAGTTGTTCTGTGGCACTGAGAGCCTCGGGGGATGAGGCCTCATTGGTGCGGTGCTTATAATAGTTTTCCAGACCACCATCGGCGATGACCTGGGCTACCGCCTGACAACCAGGACAGCACATTTGACGCGGCTGTCCATCGATCGTAGTGAAATACTGACTGCCAGAAGGGATATCAAGTCCACAGTGGAAACAGTTCAGGTTATGCACGTTACCTTCAGGGGCATTCATTACTGCTTACGGATTACCAAAAGTGAAGCTTTGTTGATCGTAGGGAGGTTCGGCTTCATTCACCAATTCCCACTGTCTGTCTAACGGGCTAATAATCAATTTTTTATTGCCTTTGAGGGTATTTTGCAGTTCACCGCCATAGTAGCCAGGTCTGATCTGATTCAGCGTCACGCTGATATCAAGGCTGGCCTTGGTTGGGTGGCCAATAATCAGGTTTAACTGTGCCGGTAACGTTTCGCCTGTTGAGCTAGCAAGCTCTAAATTGATATCGCCAGCAACGGTGTCAAATCGAAGTGCACCGCTAAGACCTAGCGACTGCGCTACTTCTTTCAGACTGTTATCTTCGTGAAATGATTTGGCACTCTTAGTGTATTCTTCCAGTACCACACCATCATTGGTCACAACCGAGGCGGTGATATAAATAGTGGAGTAGAGGACGGTGGCAATCAGTGGAGCCAGAATAAACCATAGCCAAGGTTGTCTATACCAGGGGCCGATATCTTGATCAGTCATATGTTTCCTTAAAAAGAAATAGCTGCTCGGAAGTAAATCCGGCAGCTATTCTAACTCAGTCAATTGACGGAGGGTAGCTTAACGCTTAACAGGGCTAATAAAGCGGTTTTCTTCATTGACCACAATGCTTGGATCATCGAGCGCTTGTACTTTGAAGGTAATGTCATAGTTTGGACGATCGAGGAAGCGAGGATCGGCTTGAAGACTAATCGGGTGTACCAATAGCTCTCCAGAACGAATTAATACTTCTCGATCGCCAGCCATGGTAATACCTTCGACACCGGATACATCGATATTGAAACGGTGATCAACTTGCGACTTATTCGCCAGTTTAAGGGTATAAACGTTTTCGATCATGCCGTTAGAGGCCTGCACAAAAAGCTGTCCTCGGTCGCGGATGATATCGACTTCAAGCGGAACCCTGCTGTACAGCGTATAGCTGAAGGCGATAAACATAACGCAAATAGCAACGAAATAAGCGATTAGACGCGGACGAAGGATGTGGGTTTCGCCACCTTCCAATGCATGCTCAGTGGTATAGCGAACTAATCCACGTTCATATCCCATACGATCCATGATGTCATCGCAGGCATCGACGCAGGCACCACAGGCAACACACTCATACTGCAGACCGTTACGAATATCGATACCGACGGGGCAGACATGAACACAGTTGCCGCAATCGATACAGTCACCTAAGCCTTCTGCTTTATAATCTGCATTTTTCTTACGTTTGCCGCGATTTTCACCGCGCTTTTCATCGTAAGAGATAACCAGTGTGTCAGCATCAAACATAACACTTTGGAAGCGGGCATAGGGGCACATATAAATACAGACCTGCTCGCGCATCCAGCCCGCATTGGCATAGGTTGCCACGGTTAAAAAGCCGATCCACCAGCTTTCCCATGGACCTAAGTCCCAAGATAGCACGGAGGGTACTAATTCACGGATAGGGGTGAAATAACCAACAAACGCAATGGCAGAAGCGGCAGCGATGACTATCCAGATAGTATGCTTAGCCGTTTTTCGGGCTATTTTTTCGAGGCTCCAGCCGGCTTTGTCGAGTCGCATCCGCTGGTTGCGATCACCTTCGGTAATGCGCTCGGCCCAGATAAAAAACCAGGTCCAGACGAATTGAGGGCAGGCATAGCCACACCAAAGGCGTCCCGCAAATACGGTAACAAAGAAAAGGGTAAACGCTAGGATAATTAGCAACCAGGATAACAACATAAAGTCCTGGGGCCAGAAGGTGAAAGCAAAAATATGGAACTGTCGGCTTGGTAGGTCAAATAAGATTGCCTGATGACCATCCCATTGAATCCAAGAGAAACCATAAAACATGACCAGCATTAAGATGCCGGATATGGTTCTTAAATTTTTAAAGAACCCTTTGTAGTACTTTACATAAATATGTTCACGCTTGGCGTACAGATCGCCTTTATCGCCATTATTTGACTTTGGCGTTACATCCTTAACTGGTATTTGATTCATACCATTCCTCACCATAAAGTAGTCGAAATACCAACACCAATAGCCCTCGCATTATATTTGAGATGGTCTATTAGTGAGTTCGAATATTATACGCGGTTTAAGACTGCATTTAAGCTGCAGCACAAAAAAAGGCGATATGATTAGCATCATATCGCCTTTTTATTGATCTAAGCCTTACTTGTTAGACAAGCTGTAAACGTAAGCGGCGATGAGTTTAATCTTATCATCACTGAGTAGCGCTTTGTGTGCTGGCATAACACCGTTACGACCGGTACGGATTGTGTGGCTGATCTGCTCAAAAGAGCCACCATACAACCAGGTATTGTCGGTCAGGTTAGGCGCGCCCAATGCTTGAGTTCCTTTACCATCTGCACCATGACAAGCAGTACATAAAGCTTGGAACTGTTGTTGGCCGCGAGCAGCCATATCAGCATCATGCTCTGCACCGCTCAGTGACAAGATGTAACTTGTCACATCACGAACGCCTTCTTCACCTAGGACAGGACCCCAGGCAGGCATAGCGCCTTGACGACCTTCAGTGATGGTTTGTTGAATAGTGGCAGGAGCACCACCATACAACCAGTCATTATCGGTCAGGTTAGGGAAGCCGTGAGCACCCGCACCCGTTCCGCCATGACATACGGCGCAGTTATTGGCGAACATCCGTTGACCGATTTTCAGACCGTCGGGTTTACCTTGAAGGTCTTCAATCGACAGAGATGCATATTTAGCAAAAACAGGTTTGTATACCTCTTCAGCGTGTGCCATCTCTTCTTCATACTGACCAACAGATGACCAGCCGTAAAAACCTTTTACGTTAGCCAGACCGTATAGGCCAAGATATGCAACAGCGAAGATAACGGTTCCTACAAACATCTGGAACCACCAGCTTGGCAGAGGATTGTCATACTCTTCGATACCATCAAAGGTGTGCCCCAGAGTTTCCTCTGTTGCTTCCTTATGAGGCTCGCTTCTACGCGTGGCAAGCAGCAACAAGGTACAACCTAGTATGACTACCAGGGTAATTGTCCATACCCATGCGTTCCAAAAAGGACTCATTTTTCATTTCTCCCGTCATTGGTTATATCAGTGCCATCAGAGCCTTCGCTAGGAGAATCTTCATCCTCGTCGGCAAAGGGCAGTTGTGATGCTTCATCAAACCTTTTTCGGTTGCCGGGTAATAACACCCAGATAAATAAACCGATAAACGTAATCAGCATCAATAGAGGCAGATATGGACCATAAACTTCGTAGCTCACTCGAGTTACCGCTTGTTGGTATATTGAGAGTGGAGTTTACCCAGTGCCTGCAGGTAGGCGATAACGGCATCAATTTCAGCCTTACCTTCTACTTGCTCACGCGCTTTACTAGCTTCTTCTTCGGTGTATGGAACACCCAATTTTGCTAGGACACGCATTTTGGCAGCCGTATCTTCACCAGACAGTTTGTTTTCAAACAGCCATGGGTAAGAAGGCATTTTGGATTCGGGTACTACATCACGTGGGTTATAGAGATGGGCACGATGCCAGTCATCACTATAACGACCGCCTACACGGGCCAGATCAGGACCGGTACGCTTAGAGCCCCACAGGAACGGATGTTCCCATACGCCTTCATTAGCGGTTGAGTAGTGACCGTAACGCTCAGTCTCAGCACGGAAAGGACGAATCTGTTGAGAGTGACATACAGTACAACCCTCACGGATAAAGATGTCCCGTCCTTCGAGTTCCAGCGGCGTATACGTCCGCAGGCCTTCGATCGGCTTAGTCGTCGCGTTGGTGAAGAACAGAGGTACGATTTCAGCTAGACCACCGCCACTGATTACCAAGATAATCAGGAGGATCATCAAGCCGATGTTCTTTTCAATCGTTTCGTGTTTGATCATTTTATGTGCTCCTCTGATCCTTAAGCTGTTTGCGCAGACGAGCTAGCAACAGGTGCTTTGCTGTCTTTACGAACAGTTTGCCATACGTTGTATGCCATCAGGATCATACCGGTCAGGAAGAATGCACCGCCCAGTGCGCGTACCATATAGCCTGGGTGACTTGCTTCAAGTGCTTCTACGAAGCTGTAAGTCAGGGTTCCATCTTCGTTCACTGCACGCCACATCAAGCCTTGCAGAATACCGTTAACCCACATCGCACAGATGTACAGTACAGTACCGATAGTCGCCAGCCAGAAGTGTGTGTTAATCAAGCCAACGCTAGCCATCTGAGTTTTACCCCAGAGCTTAGGAATCATGTGATAAACAGAACCGATAGAGATCATCGCTACCCAACCCAGTGCACCCGCATGTACGTGACCGATAGTCCAGTCAGTATAGTGGGAGAGTGCGTTGACGGTTTTGATTGCCATCATAGGGCCTTCGAAAGTTGACATGCCGTAGAACGACAGAGATACAACCAAGAAGCGCAGGATAGGGTCTGTACGCAGCTTGTGCCATGCACCTGACAGGGTCATCATACCGTTGATCATACCACCCCAAGATGGTGCCAACAGGATCAGAGACATAACCATACCCAGTGTCTGAGCAAAGTCAGGCAGTGAGGTGTAGTGCAAGTGGTGACCACCCGCCCACATATAGGTTGCGATCAGAGCCCAGAAGTGAACAACAGACAAACGGTAAGAGTAGATTGGACGACCAGACTGCTTCGGTACGAAGTAGTACATCATGCCCAAGAAGCCAGCCGTTAGGAAGAAACCTACCGCATTATGGCCATACCACCACTGAACCATGGCATCGACTGCACCTGGGTAGACAGAGTATGACTTGAACAGTGTTACAGGCATTGCTGCGCTGTTAACAATGTGCAGTACTGCTACTGTCAGGATGAAGCCCATGTAGAACCAGTTACCTACATAGATGTGAGATGTCTTACGCACCTTCACAGTACCCATGAATACGATAGCGTAAGCGACCCACACAACGGTGATCAATAGATCAATCGGCCATTCCAGTTCGGCATACTCTTTAGAAGAGGTCAGACCTAGTGGCAAAGTAATGGCTGCGCTCACAATCACTAGCTGCCAACCCCAAAAGGTGAAAGCCGCTAATTTATCAGAGATCAGGCGTACTTGACTCGTACGTTGTACGACGTAGTAAGAGGTTGCGAACAATGCGCAGCCTCCGAATGCAAAGATAACGGCATTGGTATGCAACGGACGAAGACGTCCAAAGCTTAACCAAGCTGTATCAAAGTTTAGTGCAGGCCATACTAACTGGGAGGCGATTAACACACCCACGGCCATTCCGACGATTCCCCATACCACTGTCATGATGGCGAATTGACGCACCACCTTGTAATTGTAGGTTGGGTGTTCAGCTGCTGTGCTCATATCAGGCTCTCATCAACAAGCTATTAGAAAGGTTTAGAAAGTAAATTTCCGTCGGCTATTATGTTGAAACAGCGGTCACATTTCAATGCGTCAACGGTATTAGTTGCGACATAGTGCCGCAGTGCAAAAGAGAGGAAATAGGATTTTATAGACAATGATATTCATATTGATTTCATTATAGATTATTGAATTATAAGCAATTTATATGATTTTATCTTTTTCAAATCCTTGCGGTTTTAGTGGTTTATTGCTGCTTTTAGTGAATGTTGATATATATCAAGCCCACGGCAAAAGTTTATAATTTGGCTTTAGTTGATATGGATCAAGCGATAACTGGGGCATAATTAGCCGCTTTTTTAATCATGGGTGTGAGAATGTTAATAGAAGGGCGTGCAGAAAAAGGCCGTATATTGCTGGCTCATGGGGCTGGTGCGCCAATGGATAGCTTGTTTATGAATCAAGTTGCGGCAGCCATTGCTGCCGGTGGTGTTGAGGTGATCCGGTTTGAATTCCCCTATATGCAGCAGCGACGTATCGATGGTAAAAGGCGTCCGCCGGATCGGCAACCTAAACTACTTGCGTATTTCTCCGAGCTGATTGAAACATATCGTGATGATCATCTGCCGCTTTGGTTAGCCGGTAAGTCGATGGGCGGGCGTATGGCGACGATGCTGGCAGAACATGAAGCAGTGACTGGATGCTTTGTTTATGGTTATCCTTTTTATGCGGCGGGCAAACAAGATGCGCCACGTATTGAACATTTGCAGTGTGCGGTTAAACCGGTTCATATTTTTCAAGGAACTCGGGATGCGATGGGGCGTAAAGAGCAGGTTGATAGTTATGCTTTAGCCGACGCAGTGACGCTTCACTGGCTTGAAGATGGCGATCATGACTTGAAGCCGCGCAAAATGTCGGGAATAACTCAGGACGAACACATAGCGAATGCAGTAGAATCCACGCTCAAAATTATCAATAGCCATCATTGAGGTACTGTCCTGTGAATCATCTTCTGCTCTACTGTCGTCCCGGCTTTGAAAAAGAGTGTGCTGCCGAGGTGCGTGAACAATGTGAGCAGCAAGGAATTTACGGATATTGTAAATTAGAGGAAAACAGTGGTTATGCGCTGTTTGTTAGTCACCAGCCGGATGGTGCAGCGCTAGCCGTTGAGCAATTACAGTTCCACGATCTTATTTTTACCCGACAATGGATTGTCTGTCTGCCAATGATTGAGGGAGTTGATACCCAAGATAGGGTGGAGTCATTGATGCCGCTTGTCCGTGGGTTACCACAGTGTAGTGAACTCTGGGTTGAGCCGGCAGATACCACCGAAGGACGCGAAATGCAGCGGTTCTGTAATAGCTTTGGCTCCGCTTTTAGTCAGGTGTTACGTAAACAGGGCGTTCTGCAACGACAGGCGACTTATCGGCTGCATATCTTTGCGCTGTCCGGTAGCTGTTTTTATATTGGTTATGCACCCATTAATAACTCGGCTCCCTGGCCGATGGGGATCATGCGGTTAAAATTCCCGCAGCAGGCACCAAGCCGTTCGACGTTGAAACTCGAAGAGGCGTGGCACTGGTTTATACCTGAACAGCAGTGGCATCAGTATATCAGCAGTGGTAAGCGGGCGGCGGACTTAGGGGCGGCTCCGGGGGGGTGGACCTGGCAGTTGGTGAATCAGAATATGTTTGTCACCGCGATCGATAACGGCCCCATGGCTGAGTCTTTGATGGAAACAGGGCAGGTAAAGCATCTGACGGAAGATGCCTTTGCCTATCAGCCGCAGAAAGCGTTTGATTGGATGGTGTGTGATATTGTTGATAAACCAACTCGCGTTATCAAGTTGATGACTCAGTGGTTACAGGAAGGCTGGTGTCGCGAAACGGTGTTTAATCTTAAGTTGCCGATGAAGCAGCGTTATCCTGAAGTAAAGAGTTGCTTGGATTATCTGCAAACAACATTGAATGAGGCGGGGATTGATTATCGCCTTGCCGCTAAGCATCTTTACCATGATCGTGAAGAGATAACGGTGCATGTGCGGTTGTTGAGCTATCACGGTTAGTGTTGGTCCCTCAGTTTGTAGCGATAGATAGCCTCTGAGTTTTGTTCAGCGGCTATAGAGCGTTAGTGTTCTAACATTGTGCTTTATTCATCTTTTTCGAACATCGGGATCATAGCGTCCATCATCTGCTGATGGGCAGTAATGGAGTATTCTATTGGGTTGGATCAGTCATTGACCTGTTATTCTGGGCTGATCTCTTTCTTATGGCTGTTCAGCTCAAGGATGCGGCTGGTGTTGCCTTTGATCACTTGCGGGCGGGTTTTTTCCTCATGGATATGCAGCTCAAGCATATAGGTGGTCTTGTCTGCAGGGAATTTTACCGCGATCTCGTTGACCATCTTGCACGGCCCACACCAGATATCACCAAGCGCCTTCATGCCTGATTGTACGAACGCGCCATCGGCACCGATATGTTTAGCAACGGTTTTCAGCACAAAGGTTGGGCGATCCGCGCCCTTGAGGCCATTGAGCATTTTGATCTCGCGCCCATCGAGGGAGAACGGCTTGATCGGATGACTACCGGGGTCTTTTTTGATGATAATATCGATGCCCTCAATCGGATCATTGCCGCCAATGGCCATCGCGGGGGCGGCCATCATGATGCTCATCCCGAAGGCGGCTGCGCCGAGTAACAGTGTGCGTTTTAATGTCATGGTTCTGTCCTTTTTTGTGTTTATGCGGTGCGCTGTAGCGTCACGGTTGGTCTGGCCTGACTTTCCTAATATCTCCCCAACAAGGATTAGAGAGCCCCGTCAAATGTGCTGGATGGCATGGAGTTGATGGTTTTTTATACATTTTTACGCCATTGCTGCTGAACCATCAATGAATGAGTCATAATAACGCAGTTTTGCCAGCCTGTGGTGACCCAAGAATGCTCCACACCCGCTAAGGTTGTATGCCGCTGAAACGGCTGCACTTGCCAACGCTAGATGACATTGATACCGATCTGCCGCTCAATCTAGATCGCTTATATTAACGATTCATTGGTAAAAATCCATTGGCTTGCATCGCCGTCTGCTCTGTATTGGAAGCTGCTTTTCATCGAATTTGACGAGGCCAGATGCAATATAGTGCTTTCTCAGGACTCGGATCATCTTAGCACTGCTTTGCTAGCGCAAATTATTCTCATTAATTTCAGTATAATAGCGCTGATATGGCCGATAAAAGGCGATCTGATCAAAAGATGGGTTTTTCTATACCGCCGAATTTGCGACAATATGGTTCCTGATGTATTTGAGGTGGAGTTGATGGTTGAAGTTAAAGCGGATCAGGTAATGGATGCAACCGGCTTGTTCTGTCCCGAACCAGTTATGCTATTGCACAATAAAGTGCGCGAGATGGCTATTGGTGAAGTGTTGCAATTAATGGCAACTGACCCATCAACACAGCGTGATGTACCAAAGTTTTGTACCTTTCTGGGACACGAGTTGATTGACCAGAAAGCTGAAGATGATCAATTTTTTTATCTGATTCGTAAAGGCGAGTAACCTTTTTTGGGAATCAGATCCTAATTTTATAAAAGTGGCCGGTTTAGCTGGCCTATAGATAAATGGTTGAGAGAAACTTACAGTGACAGCAACAGATACTACGGATAAAACTAAAACCCGTACTCGTTCAAAAAACCGAGCAGCTAATCAAGCGGCTTTGCAACTGTTGTGCGATGCCTACCCTGAGGTTTTCAATCGGGAAAGTATGCGACCATTGAAAATCGGAATTCAGGAAGATCTGATTGCTGATGAGAAGTTGGCAAAGAATAAAATTAAACGGGCTTTGGCATCTTACGTTCGCTCCCCTTATTACTTCCGGAGTCTGAAAGAAGGTGCTGACCGGATTGGCCTAGATGGTCAGCCTGCAGGCGCTGTGACAGAGTCTGAAGCCGAGCACGCTAAGCAACAGCTGAAAGAGATTAATAAGCTGCGTCAGCAGAAGCGACAAGAAGAGCAAGCCAAGCAGAAAGCGAAGGAAAAAGAGGATCGTCTTAGCAATAAGCTGGAGATGTTATTGACCAAACGCGGTTAGTGATACCGACTTATAGCGTAAAAAAACCGCCTGCTGGCGGTTTTTTTATGGGCGTTATTTATGATGTGACAAGGCTAGCTGAGTCGTTTACATGCGTTCAGGTTTGCCATGAACCCAACCCTGAGATCCATCGACAGCCAACTGTAGCAGGGCGCTTAACTGAGTTTCCCGTTCGACGTGTTCTGCATAGACTTTGATGTCTAAGCTGTGGGCGATAGTGACCAGACTGCGGACAAAGAAACGATCTTCCGCGCTGCTGTCGAGTTCGCGTATGAGGGAACCATCAATCTTGATGTAATCAGGGTTGACTGTGTAAAGATAGCTAAAGCCTGCGGGGTTGATACCGAAATTATCGACCCCAAACAGTACGCCAGATTGTCTTAATTGATCACGAAAGAGGGCGACTTGGTTAATGTTATTTAAGACAGATATTTCATTAATTTCAATACAAAGCTGTTTGGCTATTGGTTGCTTATGAGTGGCACGAATAAGCCAATCACAAAATGCCATATCTTTAACTGAATCATTACTCAGGTTGACGGCTATTTTAAGATCAGGGTGGCGTTGCAACTGCTGTTTGACCGAGTGTAATACCGATTTGTCTAACGCCGTCATGAGGTTTAATTGTTTAACAACGCTAATGAATTCGCCAGCAGCGCAGGGCTGATCGTCCTGATTCAAAATACGGGCGTAGGCTTCGCAATGGATAGGGGCTTGTGTTTCAGACATGGGCTTAGTTGGCTGACATTGTAAAAAGATATCGCCGCTAATAATTTTATCGCTGACATGCTGATGCCAGCTGCTCTGTATATCGGGATTGCCAACACCTTTACAGTAAACGTTGGTGTTTTCTTGATGCGCGCGTTCAGCGGCGAGTTTTGCATTAGCCAGTAATTTTTCAGAACTTTCCTGTTCGGTATAAGCGATCGCACCGATATAGAGAGCATAATGTTCACTGGAGCCATTCAGTTGGCGATAATTGTCTTTAAGCGTATCGGCTAGTTTATTTAGTTCACGGCTTAATTGATCGGGGTCGGTTATATGGCTCAGTAAAATAAATTCTGAACCGCTGATGCGGCCGAGTATAGGGTCATCTGTCTGTTGAGCCAGTGCTTTCAGTTGTGCTGCGCAGGCACGAATAAAGTTATTGGCCTTTTCCACGCCGAGTTCAGCGTTGAGCCCTTGAAGGTCTGCGATATGGAGGTGAATAAGACTACCCGGGCCAAAGTCATTGCGATAGTCGAGGCGCTCGTTTAGTTGGCTCATCGTCGCACGTTGATTGCTTAGCCCTGAAAGCTCGTCTTGATAGGCAGCGTGGCGAATCTCTTCAATGTATTTGGTTTGTTCATTAAACATGGTGCGTACGCGGCGTACCATCATGTTCATGGCCAGCACCACCTGCTTCAGTTCTCGAGTGCCAGGGATGTGAGTTTGCTCAATGTATTTTTGTTGTGATAAGGCGATGGCTTGATCCTCAACCCCCTTGAGTGGGTTAAGAATATAGCGCATCAGCAAGCTGATAAAAAACAGGCTTACCAATGAAAGAATCACAAACCAAGCGAAGGTCTTTTCAGTACCCAGCCAAAGTTGCTCATACGCATAGCCCGCACGGCTTTGAACAAAGATAGAACCCGCTTTTTGCCATTGATAGGTTATTTCGCGGGTCATCTCCGGCGGTGTGATTTCTATCAGGTTAATGAACCAGTCGGGTACGCTGTCACTGATTTGGGCGTCGGTCGATTTGATATAAATAGGATCATTATCGGCGTCGACAACGCGTATCTGCTGGTAGAAACCACTGTCGAAAATGGCGTTTACCGTGGTTTCAATCACCGCTTTATCATGGTCTGCCATAAATGGAGCGAGATAAAGGCCCAGGTGGGTCGCCGTATCCTGCCCATGAGACTCGAGTTGATGTATTAGCATCGTCTTAGAGCTGTCGGACATCAGATAGACAGTGCCTGCCGCTAATCCGATCAGTACGGCGAGTACGGCTGCCATTAACTGATTTACGATTGACATGTTTGATTCCTCATTAGCGCGTTGATCAGGTTAGTAATCCTGACTCTCTATTCGTGATTGTAATTGTACCCAAGGTTTCAACTGATCAGAGGTGCCCACCAGTGTACTGCGGCGGCCCTTTTTGGATAACCATAGATTATCGCCGTTAAAACTATAGACGTGTTGTAAATCTGGGCGTCGATTCGCCGGTTTTATTTCTGGAATGAGATTGTCGAGAATCAGGGGTGTAGATTTTGGTGTTTTGTAATAGGTTAATACCATATGGGCCTGATTGAGCCTTAAGGCTTTAACATACACAATGCTGAGCTTCTCGATCGGTACTCCAACCTGACGTAGGGTGTAATATTTGGCAATCGAAAAATCTTCGCAATCGCCACCGTTAGTAATGAGAAACTCTGCCGGGCTGGCCCAGTAATCGGATTTGCCCCAGTGCTGAATATCATCGACAAAGTTTAACTGGTTAAAAAAACGGTTTACCCGATACAGTTTTTCATCATCATCAAAATCTTTGATCTCGGCGATCAGGTTTTGCCAGCTACGTAACCGCCGTTCAGCCATTTCACCATATTTACGCCCCAGTTTGTCTATCTGGGCCTCGGTCATGATAACGCTGAGCCCTGGTGCGGCGGTTAGCGTATAGGTGAATATGAGTAGTGAGAGGACCGCCATAAAGCCCAGGCGAGTTAAAAACGTACCTGTTGTGGAGCTTCTTGGGCTGTATTGGATTACTCTATACACGACGAACCGATGATGATTAAAAATGTCTTTATTGTTTCATACTCCATCGCATAACACCTGTTTTATTTACTCAAAATGGTGTTAGCCTGATTGCCCGCCGTTGGGCATTAGGTTGCACTGCTTGAGGAGTCGTTGCCATGCTTGTGTATGGCGATCTCTGGCTTGGGTATAGTGCTGCCAAAAAGGGCTATTCATGGTTAGCATTAAAGCTTGATATTGTAGCATCGTCGCTGGAATATAATTGAAATTCGCCAATAGCTGTTGATTCAGACGCAACCATTCACGGCCATCACGATCAATTTTGGCCATATAGGGTTGTAGTTCACCGGCATAATATTTATTGAAGACGTTTTTTACGATCAACGCCTTTGGGGTCGCTTGTTGGTTGTAGCATAGAGGGCGTTGTTGCAGTCTCTGCTCAATCACACTGGCGGTATGATTCAGAGTGTAAGTCATCAAATAAATAGAGCGGAGCCAGCGACTACCGTAACGCAATGTCGATAGCGCTTGATAGTGGGGTTCCAGCTGATCTAGGTTGTTCGGTTCGTCCCATCGTGTTTGATTGTGAATGATATTATTGAGCGCGGCGATGCGGTTGAAGGCTTCTAGCGCTTGTCGGGTCTGACTGAAACCGCCATCTCCCTCAAGAGGCAGCGCTGCTTCTGAGTGTGAAAAATTACGTTCAATCGCTTCGCTGGTAAATATACCGTTCCAAAGTGAGGCTTCGAAACTCTCTTTTTTGATACGATAAATTTCGTCAAGTTGTTGAGTCAGTTCCTCATCAGCTTGGCTCTGTCGTAATGTCTGCCGACAATTATTGAGTCGGCTGAGAAACTGTATTTCATAGACCAGCTGACGAGAGGGTGGCATCACCTTGCCTAGGGAGCTGTTGCGTTTGGCGACCAATGGAATTAACTGGCAATGACGCAACTTTAAAACGTCGAGTAATCCTTGTCGAAGATCGGTTACTGAACGAATACGTTCGCGTCTGCGCGGGTAAAGGGGGAGGTCGAGTGAAATATTGAGGTCTAATTGTGCATCGCTGTCTAAGCTATTCGCTACGCGGTTACTGTATCTTTCCAGCATCGACTCTACCGGCCGCTGCTCACAGCCTAGCAGCAGTAAAGTCATACTCAGCATTATAAAGTAACGGTTTGGCATTATCGTTTAATATGTCGGTAACGAAGTAACAACAGTATAGCGCCAACGGTTAAACCTGCGATCATGCCTAGCCAGAAACCTTTGGGGCCAGAGGCGGGCGTAATTAAATCGGTTAGGCCGAGGGTGTACCCCAGAGGTAGTCCGACCAACCAATAAGCGGTAAAGACAATCAGCAGTGGGTAGACAGTATCCTTATGCCCTCGGAGCAAGCCGGCGCTGGCCACTTGAATTGCATCGGGTATTTGAAATATCGCGGCGATCAGTAATAGGCTGCTGGCGAGGGTAATAATGTCATGATCAGAGGTATAGAGCCGCGCGATCGGCACGGAAAGTAGGGCGATCAGTGTGCAGGTGGTGATGGATGTTAAGATCACGATCATATAACCGCTGGCTGCGGTGACTCGAGCACCATAATAGTCTTTACGGCCGATACACTGACCGATTCTGATGGTCAGGGCCATGGCGATACTCAGCGGGATCATAAACACCATGCCAGTAAAGCTGAGCGTGATTTGATGGGCGGCAATAACCTGTTCACCTAAGCGGGCAATTAGTAGGGCGATAACGGAAAACATACTGACTTCTATCAGCATGGTAAAACCGATCGGGACACCAATACGAAGAATGTTGGTGAAGTAAACGGCTTTAAAGCGGGGCCGAATAATGAGGTTCAGGTGACGAAAATGACGAGAGTAGCGCAAATATGCGGCTCCGCTGAACGCCATGATCCACATCACGATGGTGGTTGCCCAGCCACAGCCCACGCCGCCGAGTTCTGGAAAACCAAACTTACCGTAAATTAACACGTAGTTCAGCGGGATATTGCAGAGCAACGCAAACAGCCCGATTTTCATTAACGGCTGAGTCTTACCGAGGCCTTCAGAATAACTGCGGCAGGCTTGATACAGCATAATGCCGGGCACGCCCCATGATAACGCTTCGAGATAGCCCAATGTCTTAGCTTTCAAGCAGCCGCTAACCTGCATCATCTCTAACACGGGGGCCATATTGCGTAAGATTAGCCAAGCTAGCACACTGACGCACAGCGCAATCAATACCCCTTGATGAAAGATCAGCCGCGTTCTGCGTAACTGACTGTTGCCTGCATGGTTTGCTACCATCGGGGTAACCGCCATCAACACACTGCTGAGTGAAATCAGTACCGGTAACCAGATACCTGAGCCTAGCGCCACCGCGGCTAAGTCTTCAGCGCTATAGCGGGCTGCCATCAGCGTATCGACAAAGCCCATGGCCGCCTTTGATAGCTCTGCAATTAGAATAGGGATGGCGAGTGAGAGTATGTTTCGGCTCTCACGCAGAGAGCATAGCGATGTGTATTTCAATGGCGATCAAATTATCAAAGTGACGGAAATAAAAAAACCGGAGCGCAGGCCCCGGTTTCTGAGTGACTGCGATAGTGGCTAGTCGATGCGACTCGCAACATAACGGCCGGGTGCTGGTTCGATTACTTTAAACTCAGCATTACCATAGTCTTTTGGTGCGTCTACTTTTTTACCTGCTTTAGGTTTGAGCCATTTCGCCCAATTTGGCCACCAGCTGCCTTCTTGGCGCTCGGCGGTTTCAAACCAGTGATCGGCTCCCTGGCCTAACTCGCCGCCGGTCCAGTAGTTGCGACGGTTTTTCGATGCCGGGTTAACGACACCAGCAACGTGTCCACTAGCCCCAAGTACGAATTCGATTTTACCCTGCATAAGTTCGGTACCTATAAAGGTGCCTTTCCAAGGAGCAATGTGATCATCGATGGCTGACATGAAGTAGGCCGGAACTTTGATATCACGTAGATCGATAGATTCACCGCAAATAGTTAAACCGCCCGGTTCTGCCAGTTTGTTTTTAATGTACATCTCGTTGATATAGTAGGTGTACATATTGGCTGGCAGGTTGGTGGAGTCAGAGTTCCAGTAAAGAATGTCAAAGGGAGCAGGATTCTGACCTTTAAGGTAGTTGTTAACCACATAGGACCAGATTAGGTCGTTGGAGCGCAACATGTTAAAGGATGTGGCGAGGTCGCGGCCATTCAGTAAACCTTGCTCATCGACTTTGTCGGTAAGCTGTTTAACTTGCTGTTCATCGATAAAGACTCTCAGGTCGCCAGGGTCGGTAAAGTCGGTCAAGGTTGTCAAGAAGGTTGCTGAAGCAACAGAATCATCTTTACGTTTGGCCATAACCGCTAGCGTTGACGCGAGCATTGTGCCGCCGATACACCAAGAGACGCAGTTGATCTTTTCTTGATCCGTGATCTTTTTGACCGCATCAATCGCCTTCATGGTGCCGTTTTCGATATAGTCATCCCAAGACAGATCCCGTTGTTCTGTGGTTGGGTTAACCCAAGAAACCAAGAAGACGGTTTGTCCCTCTTCAACGCAGTATTTAACGTAGGAGTTATGTTCCTGCAGATCAAGAATATAAAACTTGTTGATACAAGGGGGGATAATCAGCGTTGGGCGGCTATAAACCTGTTCAGTTTTTGGCTTGTATTGGATCAGTTGCAGCATTTCGTTTTCGAAAACAACCGCACCTTCAGAGGTCGCAATATTTTCACCGAGGGTGAATGCTGACTCGTCGGTCATCGTGATACGACCTTTTTCAACATCGCTCAACAAGTTCTGCAGGCCGTCGACCAAGCTTTGACCTTTGGTTTCAAGTGCTTGCTGAAGTACTTCAGGATTGGTCAGTGCAAAGTTGGTTGGTGACATTGCATTGGTATATTCCTGAGTATAAAACTCCAGCTTACGTTGTTCGTTCTCGCTCAGGTTGGCTTTAGATGCCATATCTTGGAGCAGTTCGGCGGTCAGCAGGTAAGATTGCTTAATGTAAGAGAATACAGGATTTTCGCTCCACTCTTCAGCGGCAAAACGACGATCGCCTTTCTGTGGCTCTGCGATCGGTTTGTCTACGGCTTTGCCGGATAGAATGTTCTGCCATAAGCTAATTTGAGCTTGTTGGTAGTCCGTGATGACACGAACCCACACGGAGGGGTCTTCAAAAGAGCGTGAAGCCAAGTCTGTCCATGACTGGGTGAACTTCTTATACATCTCCTCATGACCGCCTTGAGAGTATTTCTCAAGAATTTTTTTGCTTTCGGTGTTGAGATAATTAATAAATTCTTGTGGATTAGAGAGAATGTTGCTGTTGTTGTCCATAAAACTGCCTTCTTTCTGAAGCCTGACTTAGTCAGCGGAGCTAACGTTTTAGGAGAGCCGCCACCCGTGTATTGTTATTATTGCCTGACGCTCTGTATCTATTGCTCAATATTCCGAGCTTAACCAATCTATTGTTGAAACAGAGTTATTGAGCATAGACAACTTGATGCGGCGCAGCAAGCTTCAATTACACTACTTTAGTCAGACAATGCGGGGAGCAACGCCTAGTTGATGACTAAATAATAACATCGATATGTTGCAAGGTTAAAAATATACCTGTTTTAAGTGAGGCTAATCATATTTTGCCCAGAAGTTGCTTGTTTGGGGTTTAGTCGGTCATGGTGTTCTGTTAGTGCTCGCTGGGTGATATCGCCTACCGCTGTCAAAACGATAGCTCTGGTGGTATATACTCTTTTTCCCGATTAAGTTGCCCGATTAAGTGCCTAATTGAGTGAGTTAATATGTGAGCTAAATGATTAAGGAGATGTAATGCGCCAGTTTTTACTGATGAGCAGTGTTGGTTGTCATCTATGTGATACCGCCGCTGAGGTATTGATAGGAAGCCTTGATCCTCAGCAGCATCTGCTGGATGAGGTAGATATCGCCTACGATGATGAACTCATGGCGAAGTATGCTGTGCTGATTCCTGTATTGGTTGATGAGGCCAGCGGTCTTGAGTTGCGCTGGCCATTTGATGCTAACAATGTTCGGGATTTTCTGGCTAGCGTTTATGCGCAGGATTGATCAAAAGCAAATAAGCGTTGTCCATTCACTTCTGTTTGCTGTGCCAGTGTGTCAGCATCGCAGCCTCTAGCTAAGGCAACCTCTTGTAGAATATGCGGCAGATAGGCAGGCAGATTGCGGCGACTTTTCGGCTTTGGTTTGAGGTTGCGAGGTAGCAAGTAGGGGGCATCGGTCTCTAAAAGCAGCCGCTCAGCGGGAATCTCTTTAACGAGATTGAGCAGTTCTCGGCCACGACGTTCATCGCAGATCCACCCCGTAATGCCGATATATAAGTCAAGATCCAGATAGTTGTAAAGCTCTTTTCGGGTGCCGGTGAAGCAGTGTGCGACCCCGCCGTGGATCACGTCACGGTACTGCCTGAGCATCTCTATCTGTTGCTTATGAGCATCCCGTTCATGCAGGAACAGAGGTAGCCCTGTTTCACTGGCGAGTTCTAGTTGTTGCTCAAATGCCCTGATCTGCTGTTCTGGTGTGGAAAAATTCCGGTTAAAGTCGAGCCCAGTCTCACCGACAGCGACCACCTGAGGCTGTTTTAGCAGGGCGAGCAAGGTGCTACGAACCTGCGCTGAAAAGTCTTTGCTGTAGTGTGGGTGGACGCCGGCGGTGCAAAACAGTTGGCCGGGGTATTGTTGACACAACTCAACGGCCTGTTCACTTTCGGTTGCCGTCGTGCCGGTCACTAACATCCGTCTCACGCCGACCTTAGCCGCCTCGTTAATAACCGTTTCCCGATCGGGGTCAAATGCACTATCGGTCAGATTGACGCCGATATCCGTGAGGGCGTAGGTCTCGTTTATCTCGCTCATGAGTATTATTGGGTCGATATGGGTGAATTATTATGGCGGATGTAATCTCTCAGCTCTTCAGCCTGATTAGCGCCCGTTGAGCTTTGCAGCGCGACGCGAAAAGCGGTTTGGCCTTCGGGAAGGTGAGCAGGCTTGCCTGCTAAGGTGCGATAAACCGCATGATAAGCCATTACATTCATCACATAGCGACGGGTTTCATTGAACGGAATCGTTTCGATCCAGATGTCGATAGGTAGTTCCCCGCGCTGTTTTAGCCAGCGGTTGACGCGGCTTGGTCCCGCATTATAAGCAGCCGTCGCATATACCTGATTGTTGTCGAACTTTTTCTGCATCTCCGCAAGATAGGCAACCCCTAGATTGATATTGGTGGCGGGTTGATACAGGTCGTTAGTGTTTTTGTAAGGGATTTTATGATGCTTGGCAGTCATTTGGGCTGTTTTCGGCATTAACTGCATCAGTCCGCGAGCGCCGACCCGAGAGCGAGCGCGGGGCTGGTAGGCACTTTCTTGGCGAGCAATCGCGCGTGCCCAGTTGGTGTCAATATTGAACTTGCCTGCCAGTTTTGCAAAGGTATCCGAGTAAGGCATAGGGAAACGCAGGGCGATATCATCCCAGTATTTGGCTTTGGCTATCCCGATGATGGCCATATTATGCCAGCCCCAGCGGTGCAATACGGTAGCGGCAGTGCGCAGTTGATCAGCATCGAAGTCATGGGTTAGTTGGTTCCACTCCCGTCGAGCCAAATAACGTTCGTCCAGTTGATATAGTTCGTACATTCGCTGCATCGCAGGACTGTTGGCCAGTTTCAATACGGCTGTTTCGGCAACTTTGTTCTGCATTGGGTTGAGGCGAAATCCGGTTTGTAATATACGGGCCGCTAGTAAACCGTAATAGCTTCGCTCGGTGCTGAGTTTGATGAAAGCATCAGAATAGACCGGTTGTAATCCTTCGATATGGCTAGCGGAGAGCGTTTTCCAATAGACCCAGCGCTCCTCTTGTTGCACCTTGGGTGGCATCTCATCGATGAGTTGGTGAACTTTTTCCCAATTGAGGGCGGTGAGTGCGAGTTTGATGCGCCGCTCCTGAATCTGCTCATCCTGAGTTGTATTGAGTTGCTGCAGGAGTTTGTCGGTCTGCTTATCCGGTAAGTTGGCCAGACGGCGTGCCAGTGTTTGACTGAGTTCGAGTTGATCTTCAGGGCTAAATGACCGTTTGGTGCGAATCTTAAACCAAGCCTGTGTTGCCGCTTGAGGGCTTTTTCGCGACAGGCGGTCAATACCGTACAAGTAAGTTGTTCGGCTGGCGAGGGTGTCTCCAGGAAGGAAATTTGGGTCCTTCACCAGTGCCGGTTCATTGTACACCTTAAGAAAACGCTCAGTTGTCTGTTTCTGTGATGCATTTTTGATATAACGCTGTAGGTATAGCGCGAGTTTAATATTATTACCGTCGACCGCTTTCCAGAATCGCTGATATGCCAGCGTACTTGATGGGCCTTTATGTTGGTCAATCCAGTAACTGAAAACAGGATCGCAAGCGCTCGAAATAGAGTGTCCTGCATTCCAAAGGGTGTCGATGTTTTTAATGGCAAGCTGTGACTGATCTGTTTGCAATAAGGCGTTTCGGTAATGACATTGCGCCTGTTCGCTTCTAACCGTGGAGTCAGTATACGCGGTGATATAGTCTTTCCAGCGCTTATTGGCGGCGAGGTAGCTAAGCCATTTTTGTTCTAGCGGATAAACGGTGGGAAGTCCGGCGAACTGTGTTACATACCGGTTAATATGCTGTTGTGTGATGTTTTTGAAATTATGCCTCAGCTCACGTTGTTCCAAATAAGGGTAAAGCGGGTATTCGCTGAGCTGGGCTTTAAGTTGCAAGTAGCTGTCTAGATTATCCGTATCTAGCTGCGTGAGTGCTTTTTGATAAAGCTGGCGCGTGTCGGTTGATTGGTTTGCAGTCGCCGTTCCTGCTACGAAAAAGCAGAGAAGGAAACTGGATACGAGACGGCTGCGCTTAGCATTACTTTTTTTAATCAACATCATCCATCTTTGTCGGTAGCTGCATTTAATCTCATCATAGCGGCAAAACCGCCCTAAATTCGAGAAAAATATGACTGAATTTTATGAAATCTAATCTAGAGCCGGCATATCGGGCCTCTTATTGGATTTAAGCGTAAATATATTGTGATTGCGTATCACCGCCGAGTGGTTTTTCTGTAGAATATGCGGCCAACGTTTTTGATGGATTTAAGCATGGCTCTGATCAGACTGGACAAGGTCTCTGTCGCCTTTGGCGATAAACAACTGCTCGATCATATCGACTTTCAACTGGATAAAGGCGAGCGGGTTGCCTTAGTGGGCATTAATGGTGCGGGTAAATCGACCCTGCTGAAAGTGCTGGCACGGCATCAGGCAACGGATGATGGTGAAATCTGGCAGGATGGCGGCGCTCGGGTAGCGGAGCTGTCACAGATGTTGCCGGCCGCGGATGAGCGTAGGGTTCGAGATGTCGTCGCCTCTGGCTGTGCCGAAACGGTTGATCTGCTCAATCGCTATGAAGCCTTGGCGATGAGCCAAAGTGATACCGATATGGCTGAGCTTGAACGCTTGCAGCATAAGATTGAGATGGTTGATGGCTGGCATTTAGAGCAAAAAATATTACAGGTGCTTGAGCGCCTTGAGTTGGATGGCGATCAATTGATGTCGGCGCTATCGGGTGGTTGGCGTCGTCGGGCAGCCCTCGGTGCAGCGCTAGTGCAGTCGCCAGATATCTTGCTGCTTGATGAGCCGACCAACCATTTGGATATCGAAACCATCGAATGGCTGGAAAAACAGATCATGGAATTCCGTGGGGGCGTGCTATTTATCTCCCATGACCGTTCATTGGTTGAACGTTTGGCAACCCGCATTGTTGAGCTAGATCGCGGTAAACTGACCTCCTTTCCCGGCAACTATTCTGCTTACCTGACTCAAAAGGAGAAGATGCTTGAGGAAGAGGAGCGTCATAACGCTTTGTTTGATAAGCGACTCGCCGAAGAGGAAAAATGGATTCGTCAGGGCATTAAAGCCCGTCGTACCCGTAATGAAGGCCGCGTGCGCGCCCTTAAAGATCTGCGTGTTGAACGTTCTCAGCGGCGCGACAAGCAGGGCAAAGCAACGTTCCAAGTGGAGCAGGCTGACCGTTCTGGCAAGATCGTTATTGAAGTCGAAGGCGTTAGTCATGGCTATCACGGTGAAACGGTGCTGCGTGATCTAACGCTGTCGGTTCAACGGGGTGATCGAATCGGCCTAATCGGTCCGAACGGTGTGGGTAAAAGTACCCTGTTAAAAGTGCTGCTCGGACAGTTGCAGCCTGATCAGGGGGAGGTCAAGCTTGGCACCAGTCTTAATGTCGCCTATTTTGATCAGCTGCGCGGTAAGTTAGATCCTGAAAAAACCATTATCGATAATATCTCTGAAGGTCGTGAAAGTATTACCATTAATGGTAAATCGCGCCATATTATCAGTTATTTGAGTGATTTTTTGTTCTCTCCAGAGCGTGCTAGGACACCGGTAAAAGCCTTGTCCGGCGGTGAGTGTAATAGGGTTATGTTAGCGAAGCTGTTTAGTCAGCCGTCTAACCTGTTGGTGCTTGATGAGCCGACCAATGATCTAGATATCGAAACCCTAGAGTTGCTTGAGGAGATTCTGCTGGAATACAAAGGTACTTTGCTGCTGGTGAGTCATGACCGAGCCTTTTTGGATAATGTTGTTACTTCAACCTTGGTGTTCGAAGGTAATGGTAAAATCCAAGAATACGTGGGGGGCTATGAAGACTGGTTACGTCAGCGGTCTCAGGTAAATAGTGCGGCGAGTAAACCATCGACTAAATCTGCCGCAGTTGCTGCAGAGCCGGTAAAGGCCGCGCCTGCGAAGAAAAAATTGAGCTATAAATTGCAGCGGGAGTTAGATCTACTGCCGGGGCAGTTGGAAACCTTGGAAGGCGATATAGCGCAGTTGCATGAACAAACCGGTGCGGCTGACTTTTATAATGGCGATCATGAACATGTTGCGGCCACTTTAGCCGCGCTGCAAACGAAAGAATCTCAGCTTGAAAAATTGATGGAGCGTTGGGTTGAATTAGAGGCGATGCAGTAACACTGCCATCGCCTCACCTCGACTGTCAGACCGAGAAAGGGCCAGAGGTTATGCTCTAGTCTTCTTTTTCGGTGACTCTGATAGCCAGCACATCGCATTTAGCGCCGTGTAAGATGCCGTTAGCGGTAGAGCCTAACAACAAAGCTAGACCGTGACGTCCATGATTACCGACGATGATTAGATCGCAACTTTGTTCTTCAGCCACTTTGTGAATCTCGGTTTCAGTATGACCCGAAACGACGTAAGACTCTTTTACTGGATAGTCTAATAGCTCGGTAAAGCGAGTCATTTTGGCCTTTGCATGTTCATCTAACTGGGCTTGAATAGCGGTTAGATCCATTGGAACGTCGCCGCCATAGGCAAAACTCAGCGGTTCGATAACATGAATAATGGACAGCTCAGCATTTGAGAATTTAGCAAGCTGTTTTACTTTGTCGACCAGTTGATCAGATTCTTCTGATAAGTCGGTCGCTACTAAGATGTGTTTATATAGGGACATGGGAGTCGCTCCTTTTGATTCCTATGATGAGAGTAACATAGAACTTATGGTCCTAATTATGACCGGTATCAACTAGATTAGTCGAGGGTGTTGAATGAAGTGGACCATTATTATTTTAATTACGATGTCGTTGCTGGGATCTATCATGTGGGCTATGCCGAGTCCACGGCAGCGGTTCTTAGCAAAACTGCGGCAGCAGGCCTCTCAGCATGGCTTTCAGGTGCAGATGGTGCGGATGACACCGCCACGGGCAGCGGGTCAAGTTGAGCCTGAAACGTTGATGGCAACGGCCTATCGATTGCCGCGCTATAATCTAGATAAAGAACACCGTAATCATTTTATTGAGTGGCAGGTATTTCGTCAGGTGGCCGTTGCCAATGAGGGGCTGCCTGAAAACTGGTGCTGGGGTAGGGGTGAACGTTGTTTAAATGAGTCGCAATTGGCGATTCTAAATGATTTCATTGAGCAACTACCCGCGGGTGTGTCATCAATTGAATCAACGCCGATACATATTTCGCTGTATTGGGATGAGCGTGGTGATGAAAACTCCTTGGATGAATTCCAAGTACAGCTTAAGCCCTTTATTGATCAACAGTTTTAGTCGAACGTTTTTAGGAGTTATTGTGGCACTTTCTGCAGGTATTTATCGTCATTACAAAGGGGCTAACTATGAGGTGCTCCACCTCGCTAGACATTCTGAAACGGAGGAATGGCTGGTGGTGTATAAACCCTGCTATGGTGACCATGGTGTCTGGGTACGCCCACTGACGATGTTTATTGAGGAGGTGGTGGGGCCTGATGGTGATCTTGTGCCACGCTTTCAGCTGTTAAGTACCGAATAGGGGCTTACGACAAGCAGCGTATCTATGTTTTATTCCTCTTTGCTCTCTTTTTGACTTAACAGATCAATCGATGCAGCCAGATTGCCCGTTGCCATCGCGCTGCTCGGTCGCGCTTTGTTAAGTAGATCTCTAATCTTATCGACGTAATCCTGTTTTTGTTTCTGCGGTACGTTAGCGCGGGCAACCATTGCTTTAGCATGCTTGTAATGAGACATGGCGATGAGTTTGTCATCCCGGGCGAGGTAGTAATCTCCTTGGTTGATATGGGCATCGGCGAATATGCAGACATGCAACCAGTAGAGATCATGCTGAAACTGCTTCGCACGGGAGACACTTATTTTTCCTTGCTGCGCCATTTCGATACAAAGTTTCTCTGCATACTGGATATGTATCTGCGCTTTTTTGAGTGCTCGGTCGTTATTGAAGCCTCCGGGGACCGGTGTAATGCGATCGGTGCTTTCTTTTTGTGCACCGATATCTTGCAGTAAGTCCGAGTCGGGAGCGAGCGTTGAAATCTCTTCGATCATACTAACCACAAAGCCACTTAATGCGTTGGTGATTTCGGCGCGACAGTTGGCTTCCCTAAGTACCGCAAGGCATTCAAGGGCTTCTGCTGATTTCTTGTTCAGCTCTTTCAGACGCTTGCTGCGATACTCCTGTTGCTGCTCTCGAGTCGAGAAAAAGTTATTCACCAGCAACGCCACGAAACCGACAGCGATCAAAGAAAAAAGAAAAATCAGGTTGTCTTGCAACATATTCTCAGGTAGTTGTAATTAAGGAACTGACTAATATTGGCGGCAGCATACTGCATTTAAGCTACCAGAAACATACCTTTATTAGCCAATTTTCTTGACCGATTGGCGTGTTTTTTTTAGCAGAAGCTTGACCCTGCTGGTTACAGCCCTTATATATGCACGCTGTTTTGTATTG
Source organism: Amphritea atlantica (assembly GCF_018860855.1). Classification (GTDB taxonomy): domain Bacteria; phylum Pseudomonadota; class Gammaproteobacteria; order Pseudomonadales; family Balneatricaceae; genus Amphritea; species Amphritea atlantica_A. The sequence continues at coordinate 67,885 of NZ_JAHKQE010000009.1, read as the reverse complement.
TCACCTCGTCCTTTAAGGATTTTATTTATATGGGAAAGTCCCTAGTTATAGTTGAGTCACCTGCCAAAGCTAAAACCATAAACAAGTATCTGGGTAACCAGTTTGTGGTTAAATCGAGCGTGGGCCACATTCGGGATCTGCCCACTAGTGGCTCGGGTAATGGGGCTGCATCGGATCCAAAAGAGCGCGCCCGACAGGCTGCAATCACCCGTAAACTGTCACCGGAAGATAAAATCCGGCACAAGGCTGAAAAGAGCAAAAAACAACTGATTGCCCGTATGGGGGTTGACCCTGAACATAACTGGGATGCCCGTTATGAGATTTTGCCGGGTAAAGAAAAAGTCGTGGATGAGCTGAAGCGGCTGGCGAAAGATGCTGACACTATCTATCTCGCAACCGATTTGGACCGCGAGGGGGAGGCGATTGCCTGGCACCTGCGGGAAGCGATCGGGGGTGATGATTCACGCTACAAGCGCGTGGTGTTTAACGAGATTACCGAAAAAGCGATCCAAGAGGCATTTAAAAAACCTGGAGAGCTTGATATCAATCGGGTGAACGCGCAACAAGCACGACGTTTTCTCGATCGGGTCGTTGGTTACATGGTCTCTCCACTGCTGTGGGAAAAAGTCGCTCGCGGCTTATCAGCGGGTCGGGTTCAGTCCGTTGCCGTACGTTTGTTGGTCGAGCGAGAGAAAGAGATTCGCAGCTTTATCCCAGAAGAGTTCTGGGAATTGCATGCCGATGTCGAATCAGACAAAAAAGAAGCGTTACGTTTTCAGGTTGAGAAGTTTCAAGATAAGGCATTTCGGCCCGTCAGTGGCACCGAGACTGAGGGTTATGTTGCGCAACTAAAGCAGGAAGCTTTTAAGGTTACCAATCGGCAGGATCGTCCGACGAGTAGTCGTCCTTCCGCACCGTTTATCACCTCAACATTGCAGCAAGCGGCAAGTACGCGGCTGAGTTTTGGCGTGAAGAAAACCATGATGTTGGCGCAGCGGCTCTATGAAGCGGGCTATATCACCTATATGCGAACCGACTCGACTAATTTGAGTGCGGAAGCGGTGGCTACCTGCCGTGAATATATTGAGGAGAACTTTGGTAGCAAGTATCTACCGGAAAAGCCAAACTCTTATAGCAGCAAGGAAGGCGCTCAGGAGGCGCATGAGGCGATTCGTCCGTCGGATGTAAGTATCGAAGCTACATCACTAAAAGGCATGGAGCGTGACGCTGAGCGCCTCTACGAGCTGATTCGACGGCAGTTCATGGCGTGTCAGATGACACCAGCCCTTTATACCAGCACTCGAGTGACCATCACCGCGGGTGAATTTGAATTACGCACCAAAGGGCGGATTCTACGATTTGATGGATATACCCGTGTGATGAATAGCCGAGGCAAAGATGACGATATCATCTTGCCAGATGTAAAACAGGGCGATGTATTACAGCTTAAACAACTGGACCCTAAACAGCATTTCACTAAACCTGCGCCGCGTTATACCGAAGCGAGTTTGGTTAAGGAGCTCGAAAAGCGCGGTATTGGCCGACCATCGACATACGCATCGATCATCTCGACGATTCAAGATCGAGGCTATGTAGAGGTTCATAATCGCCGTTTCTACGCACAGAAAATGGGTGATATTGTCACCGAAAGGCTGGTTGAAAACTTTACGGACCTGATGGACTTTAGCTTTACCGCACGGATGGAGGAGTCGCTTGATGATATTGCGACGGGTGCTGCCGATTGGAAAGCACTGCTCAATCAGTTCTATGAAGGTTTTAGTAATCGCTTAGTTCAGGCACAAAACCCAGAAACGGGTATGCGGCTTAATGCGCCGACAGAAACGGATATTCCCTGTCCCACCTGTGGTCGGATGATGATGATCCGGACGGGCACAACAGGCGTGTTTTTAGGCTGCTCTGGGTATGCTTTGCCACCGAAAGAACGTTGTAAAACGACAATGAACCTGATTCATGGTGATGAAGTCGTTAGCGTCGATGGCGATGATGAGGAAGAGTCTCGGATTCTACGTAACAAGCATCGTTGTAAAATTTGTGACACGGCAATGGATAGCTACCTAATCGATGAGCAACGCAAGTTGCATATCTGTGGTAATAACCCTGACTGTCCCGGATTTGAAGTTGAAAAAGGCGCCTTTAAGATCAAGGGTTATGATGGTCCAGTGCTTGAGTGCGATAAGTGTGGCGCAGAGATGCAACTGAAAACTGGTCGCTTTGGTAAGTTTTTTGGTTGTACAAGTGATACTTGCAAAAACACACGTAAGCTATTGAAAAGTGGAGAGGCAGCGCCGCCTAAGATGGACCCAGTGCCAATGCCAGAGCTACAGTGCGAGAATGTTGAGGACACCTTTATCCTGCGTGATGGTGCCTCCGGAATGTTCCTTGCGGCTAGTCAGTTTCCGCGTAAGCGTGAAACACGTGCACCGAAAGTGGCTGAGTTGTTGCCGCACAAGAGTGAGATCGATCCAAAGTATAGTTTCCTCTTCAGTGCACCGGTAGAAGATGATGAGGGCAATCCTACGATTGTTCGCTATAGCCGTAAAACGAAAGAACAGTATGTGATGACGGAAGTTGACGGCAAGGCGACCGGCTGGCGAGCATTTTATACAGGTGGTAAATGGGTAGCCGAGGCTGCTAAACCGAAGAAGGCAGCAGCAAAAAAGTGAGCGGAGATTTAGTATGAGTGGTGTGTATTTAACCCGTACCAATCAGAAATTAAACTTTACCCGCATCCATCTGGATGCGCTTAAGGTTGCTCAGGAATCGACTGGGTGGAGTAAGCATGCGTTGATCGAGTCCTATAATGAATCAGTCTTGTTTCATATGGCGTCAGCATACAGCTCATTACTCAGGGAGATTGCTGAACAATATAGTTTTGATGCGAATCGCATTACTAAGCTTAGTCAGCTAGTTGCTCAGATGGAGGCTCAAGGGCTTGAGGCACCGGAAGTCGCTGAACTGCAACAGTTGCATAGTAATGCTGATAGCTGGCTACATAAGTTATTAGCGGCCTATAAAGCATGCTGGCGTGCTGAGGAGCATAAAGAATCGCGCGGGCAGGCTGAAAGCGTATCAGAAATACATGTCATGCAGATCAATCCGGATCATGCCGAAGATAGTGATATTCTCAGTGAATATCAGCTCTGGTTTAGCGAGTTTAAATCACTGGTCGAACGCATGCGAAGTAGTATGCAGGAGTGGTAATAGAGCAAAGTAGGGGGCTGGTGAGCAGTCATCGCACCGGCTGCTTTAGTCATGAGTTTGAGCTGAAGTGAGAAGAGTATGTCTGATATGTTTTTAGAAATAATCGAGCTAGATGATGGTCAGATTGCATTACGCAGAGCTGATTCTAATGATGAGCCTATTATGCGAATCAGTTTCTCAAATGACGTTAGAGAACAGCTTGATGAAGAGTGCATTGATGTCGCTAAAGTCATGCTGACAGCGGGTATTCATATGATTTCAGATCTCAACGTTAAGGGTGCTGTCGGTCCTGATAGGGCTGATGGAGATAATGACCTAGAGGATGCTGAAGCGTTATCCGATGATCGGCCTCGGGTGATTCACTAGCAAAAAAAACAGCGCTTAGGCGCTGTTTTTTTTACACTGTGTTCAGGCTAGCTGGCGATCTCGGATAACGATACCGTGGCTATTTCCATTGACGGCCGCGTCTTCAAGGCCGGTTAACTGATCATTACTGAGACTGCCAGGCCAGCTGATGACTGCGTGGCAAGTGCCCGCTTTAAGTGCCTGGCAGGCGAGCTGGTAGGTTGAGTGACCTTGATCAGGTTGCAGTAGCATCACTTTTTTAAGGTCGATACCGGCAGCCTCAAGTAAGCTCTTCGGTAGAGATGCAGGCGGGGCTATCCACGCGAACCAGCGATCATCTTTACTGAGTTGCGCTAGCAGTGGCAGCAGCATGGTCATTTGCCCAACGTCACTGCCCTGCAAAACGATTTCCGTAACCTTGCCTGCGAGTTCCGGATGATTTGATTGTGGTGCCGTTGCCGGACGAATAAGGCCGGGCAGTACGGGTTCTGAGCTGATGAAACTGCTAACTGCGTGCAACATGATTATTGTCCTCTTCTGATAACCCCGACACCGAGGCCTTCAATTGCCAGTTCCTGTTTTTGCAGGTCAACCACAATAGGCTCGAACTCTTCATTTTCTGCGATGAGGTAGACAAGATTGCCTTCCCGTTTAAAGCGCTTAACAGTGACATCATTATCGAGACGGGCAACAACGATCTCACCATCTTTTGCCGCTTGACACTGATGCACCGCCAGTAAATCGCCATCCATAATGCCAACGTTTTTCATGCTGGTGCCGCGAACGCGGAGCAGGTAATCGGCAGCGGGATGGAAGAAGTCAGACGCAATGGTAATGCGTTCCTCAACATTCTCTTGAGCTAAAATAGGCTCTCCCGCAGCGACCTGACCAACAACCGGTAGACCGGGGTCTTCCTCGTCGAATCCAGGAATTCGGATACCGCGGGAGGTACCTGGGATCATCTCGATAGCACCTTTGCGCGCTAAGGCCTTAAGATGTTCTTCGGCAGCGTTAGCTGATTTAAACCCCAGCGCTTTAGCAATGTCTGCCCTAGTGGGCGGATAGCCTGTGGTGCTGATGCAGTGCTTAATGCATTCAAGTACATCTGTTTGGCGTTGTGTCAGTTTCATGATGAACTCTGTGTTTTTATCCAGTAGCTGTAACTATATACAGTATTATGGCTTTGTAAACATTTTTCTGTCTATTTATCCAGTATTATTGCTAGAATGCACGTCGTTACGGTGTATTAGGGCGGTCAGGTGCTTTCAGAAGAGATTAAAAAAGAGATACAGGGGGCGTATAGACGCTTTCTGGAGAGCCGGAAGCTTAAGCCGCGCTTGGGCCAAAAACAGATGATTGCTGAAGTTGCGAAAGTGCTTGGTGCAATAATGGAGGATGACAAATCCCATCGTCTGGGTGAAAAGCATGTTAGCGTCATCGAGGCGGGCACCGGTACCGGTAAAACGATTGGCTATCTGTTAGCCGTATTGCCGATTGCTAAAGCCAAAGGTAAAAAAGTCGTTTTGTCGACCGCCACCGTTGCGCTGCAAGAGCAACTACTGAATAAAGACCTGCCGGAAGTGGCAGAGCATGCTGGACTATCTGTCACCTATGGTCTGGCTAAAGGACGTGGACGCTATTTCTGTATCAGTAAGGCTGAACAGCATCTGGATGCCCATGGCGCAACGGGTCAGCAGGCGTTGTATGAAGATGAGCAAGCTTTGCGAATCGACAGCGAAACGGTTGAGTTCTATAAAAGCTTATTAAATGAATTTGCTTCTGGACGCTGGGATGGCGACCGAGACAACTTGACGATCGATATCAGTGAACAGGATTGGTATCCGCTGACCAGTGATCATCTTCAGTGTACTAACCGTCGTTGTAGCAATTTTTCTGCTTGTAGCTTTTTTAAAGCGCGTAAAGATCTCGATCAAGTTGAATGTGTTATCGCCAATCATGACATCGTACTGGCCGACCTAGCGTTAGGTGGCGGCGCCATTTTGCCGGATCCCGCTGAGACGATCTATATCTTCGATGAAGGCCATCATCTATCAGACAAGGCCAGCGGCCATTTTTCGTTTAATCTGCGTCTAAAATCGACTGAACGTTGGTTGTCAGGGACGCTGAAGCAATTAGATAAAATGCTAGAGCAAAGTGGTAATCCGCAATTGATGCGTGATTACATTGAGCATCAGCGTAAGCCGATCCAAGATCTGCAGGTGGTGTTGAATAACTGGGCGGAGCTTATCCGTCCGGTGTTGATGGATGATGCCTTCAGTCGACCTAAAGAGCGTTATCGTTATCCGAGTGGCGTGGTGCCTGAAGAGGTTAAGCAGTTCGGTTTGCAGGTTGAACATCTAGCGGCCCGTATGGGTACAAAGATGGAGATGATTTTGGATCTCTTGAAAGAATCGCTAGATGGTGAGGGGGGGATTAATCGTCAAGCGGCCGAAATATGGTATCCCCGCGTCGGCATGATGGTTGCTCGGATGCAGAATATTACCGGTTTGGGGCGGTCAACGGGCCATGTTGATGCAGCAAATAGTACCCCGACGGCCCGCTGGGTTAGTCTTGTCGAAACAGCCCAAGGGTATGATTTTGAGTGCAGTACCGCTCCGGTTTCGGCGGCGCAGATGTTACATATGAATCTGTGGCAGCATTGCTATGCTGCGGTGGTGACCTCGGCGACATTAACGGCGTTGGGGCGTTTTGATCGGGTCTTAGCTGATCTAGGTTTACCCGCCGATACCCCCTGTTTTAGCTTAGCGAGTCCCTTTGATCATTATAAGGCGGCCGAACTCTATGTACCGCCGATGAAAGTTGAAGCGAATGACCCCGAATTGCATACTCAGGCGGTCACCGATTATCTCAATAATCACTTGAAAACCGATACCGGTACACTGGTATTGTTCAGCTCATGGCGGCAAATGAGATCAGTGCTTGCCAGTCTCGACGAAAAGCTCAACAATAGGGTGCTGTCGCAGGGCGATTTCAGTAAAAATGAGATTCTGAAACGTCATAAGGCCGAAATTGATGAGGGGCGAGGGAGTGTTATCTTCGGTCTCGCTTCTTTTACTGAGGGGGTTGATCTTCCCGGTGATTATTTGACGGAAGTTATTATCACCAAGATTCCCTTTAGTGTGCCGGATGATCCGGTGGATGCCACTATGGCTGAATGGATACAGCAGCAAGGTGGAAACCCTTTTATGGAATGGTCAGTGCCGATGGCATCGGTGCGCTTAACTCAGGCTGCTGGACGGCTGCTGCGAACTGAGCAGGATAGAGGACGCATCGTATTGCTTGATCGACGTGTTGTAACTAAACGTTATGGTCGACAACTACTCGATTCATTACCACCATTCCGACGAAATATTAGCTAACCGTTCGCTTAAGCGGATAAGGTATGACTTTGTTAAAGAAAATATTTAAGCAACCAGACGCGATGCCGTCTGCCAATACTGAAACGTCGGAGACGACACCCGTAACACCCATAATCGCGCCAAACGAGAGTCAAATGGATAATACCGTGCGCAACACATCAAGCAGCGGTGATCGTAAGCGACAGCAAACGAGTGATAGCACAAGCCCTTCTAAGACAAAAACGTGGCGCCGCGAGGATTTTGCCGTAGTGCCGGTTGAAGGCAAGCAACGTTTCCATGATTTCGATCTACCCGACGATGTTATGCATGCCATTGCTGATCTGAATTTCCAATATTGTTCTGATATCCAGGCGGCAACGCTTATAGAATCCCTTGAGGGGCGGGACATTATCGGTAAAGCTCAGACGGGTACCGGTAAAACAGCCGCCTTTCTAATCAGTATCATTACCGATCTATTAGATTATCCGCTGGAATATAAAGCGGCTAAAGGGGTGCCTCGTGCACTCATTATTGCACCGACCCGTGAACTCGCATTGCAGATTGCATCGGATGCTGAAGAGATGGGTAAATATGCCGATATCGGTGTGGTCGCCTTAGTGGGGGGAATGGATTACGATCGCCAACGCAAACAACTAGCGGCCCGTCCGGTTGATATTCTGGTGGCGACGCCGGGGCGTTTGATCGATTTCGTACGTTCATCTGATGTGGACTTAGGTGATGTGGAAGTGTTGGTGCTTGATGAAGCCGATCGAATGCTGAGCATGGGCTTTATTCCGGATGTGCGTACGATTATCCGCCATACCCCGCGTAAAGGTGACCGGCAAACCCTGCTTTACAGTGCCACCTTTACCGATGATGTGATGAGTCTCGCTCGTCAATGGACGGTGGATGCTAAGGTGATCGAGATCGCCCCAGAGCAAAAGAGTACCGACTCGGTTGAGCAGTTGGTGTATCTCGTTTCACGTCAGGATAAATACCGCTTGCTGCGTAACTTTATAAAACTGAATCAGTTGGAACGGGTGATCGTTTTTGGCAATCGTCGTGATGAAACCCGTCGTTTGGCCGAACGGTTGCAGAAAGATGGTTTTAAAGCCGCTTTGATGTCCGGTGAGATTACTCAGCAGAAGCGGGTTAAAACACTGGATGATTTTCGCAGTGGTAGGATCAATATTCTGGTGGCTACCGATGTTGCTGGGCGAGGGATTCATGTCGACGGTGTAAGCCATGTGATCAACTATGCATTGCCGGAAGATGCGGATGATTATGTTCACCGTATTGGCCGCACCGGCAGAGCGGGCTCTACCGGAACCTCCATTAGTTTTGCTACCGAGGATGATTCCTTTTTGTTGCCTGAAATTGAAGAGGTAGCCGGGGTGAAAATGAAGTGTGTTTATCCTGATCCTAACTTACTTGAATCGAATTAAGTTTGCGGCGCTAAGTTATGACGGTATGGGGCGGATTGGATCAGCTACAACTAGAAAATCGTTTCCGACAGTTACCGGCGGATCTGTATCAGTCGGTTAGACCTCAGCCCCTTAAAAATCCGCATTTGGTTGCCTTCAGTACGGAGGCAGCGGCGTTGATCGGTCTGGATCCCTGTCAGGCTTCTGCGCAGCAACTCAGTGAGTATTTCAGTGGTCAGCGACTGCTCAATGGCAGTGATCCGCTTGCGTCGGTTTATGCCGGGCATCAGTTCGGTGGTTATACGCCGCAATTGGGGGATGGCCGCGCGGTGTTGCTGGGCGACCTTGTAGGTAGGGATGGTCAGCGCTGGGAATTGCAGCTCAAAGGTAGTGGCAAGACGCCTTATTCACGCCATGGTGATGGTCGTGCAGCATTACGTTCGGTGATTCGGGAATACCTCTGCAGTGAAGCATTAGCGGCATTGGATGTACCCACCACTCGAGCTCTGTGCATTATTGGTAGTGAAACTCAGATCTATCGTGAATCGATTGAATTTGGCGCCTCAATGGTGCGAATGAGCCCGAGCCATATCCGTTTTGGCCATTTCGAATATTGTTACTACACCCGTCGGCCGGATCAGTTAAAACAACTGGCCGACTTTGTTATTGAACATCATTATCCTCACTGTGCCGATCAATCAAACCCTTACTTGGCAATGTATACCGAGGTGGTCGAGCGTACGGCACAATTGCTGGCTCGCTGGCAGGCTCTAGGCTTTTGTCACGGAGTGATGAATACCGATAATATGTCTATTCTTGGGGTGACGTTAGATTACGGTCCCTTCGGTTTTCTCGATGAGTATCAGCCTGATTATATTTGTAACCGCTCCGATGAGCGTGGCCGTTATGCCTATAAACAGCAACCCTCGATCGCGATGTGGAACTGTGTTTGTTTGGCTCAGAGCCTAAGTGGACTGGTAAAACAAGCAGATCTAGAAATCGCTTTAAACCGTTTTCAGCCTGTTTATGGGATCGCGTATACCGAACTAATGAAGCAGCGCTTGGGAATGGAGGGTAAAACGGGTCAGGACGGCGTACTGATCGAAACCTTTCTACAGCTGCTTGAACAGCAAAAGGCAGATTATAATAATGTTTTTGTAGCACTTGAGCAGGCAATTGACGGCGTTATGGCGCCTATAAATCAGTTATTAGGCGGGGCAATAGGCTTTGCTGATTGGTTTAGCCAGTACCGTCAGCGACTGAGAGGTAATGCCACGACTCTGATGGCGCAGCATAATCCTCGGGTGATATTGCGCAACTATTTAGCGCAACAGGTTATTGAACGAGCCGAGCAGGGCGATTTTAGTGATCTTGCGCAATTGCATGCGGCGTTAAAGACACCTTTTGCTGCGCATTTGGATATATACTCACAGGCAACGCCTGAGTGGGGTAAAAATGTCTCGCTCAGTTGTTCATCCTGATCGATATCACTCAGATTCTTGGGTGTTTATGGGGGGGTTACATGATTAAGAGATATACAAGAGGACAGCATGGATAAACATAAAACCGGCCGGATTAGCCAAATTCTGGCGATTGTCGTGAGTGTGTTCTTTCTTTTTATTGCGGTAAATGGTTATCAACGAACCGGAGATATTTCCGTGTTCCTATTGTTTAGTCTCTTGGCTGTAATGGGTTATTTTATCGTTAAATTTTTATTTTTGGGGGTCAATAAGTTGTTAGATTCGCTGGAAGATAAGCATAACCAGCGTTCTAAATAGAACCCCTGTTAAGAACCGTTCTGCTTGAGGCGGGTTGCTTCAAGCATATTTTTATCACAACGCTTTGAATACATGTAAGGAATCTCTGATGACAGACAGGGTAAAAGTTTCAGTACTAGGTGGCGGTAGTTTTGGTACTGTAATCGCTAACCTGATTGGCGATAAAGGGCTCGATGTTAGCTTGTGGATGCGTGATGCTGAGCGAGCCGTCGAGATTAATCGCAGCCATGTGAACAGTCGTTACCTTCCTGGCTGTCAGTTGTCTGAAAACTTAAATGCGACGGCTGACCTGCAGCAAGCGTTAACCGATGCCAAGATTATTTTTGTCTCTATTCCTAGCCAGGCATTTCGGGAAGTGATCCGTCAGGCAAAACCTTTTATACGTCCGGATCAGATCATTGTCAGTACCACAAAAGGTATTGAGGCTAATACTTTTAGTTTAATGAGCCAGATTTTGGCTGCCGAACTTCCGGAAAACCCTATAGGTGTTATTAGCGGCCCTAATCTCGCTAAAGAGATTGCTCAGAAGCAACTGACCGCCACGGTCATTGCCAGTGAAAGTGAGGAGGTCCGCACGGCCGTGCAGGATATTCTCCACTGCGCCTTTTTCCGTATCTATGCCAGCACCGATATGTACGGTGTCGAACTAGGCGGCACGCTGAAAAACATCTATGCCATCGCCTCGGGATTAAGTGCCGCGCTGGGGATGGGGGAAAACACCAAAAGTATGTTGATGACCCGCAGTCTTGCCGAGATGAGCCGGTTTGCCGTACAACTCGGCGCTAATCCTATGACCTTTCTAGGCTTGGCGGGGGTTGGCGATCTGATCGTTACCTGCTCATCGCCTCTGAGTCGTAATTATCGGGTTGGCTATGCACTAGGAGAGGGTAAGACCCTCGATGAGGCCGTCGCCTCACTAGGTGAAGTCGCTGAAGGCGTTAACACGCTGCGATATGTGAAAGAGAAAGCCGACGAACTAGAGATCTATATGCCATTGGTCTGTGGTCTTTATGAGGTCGTCTTTAATGGTGCACCGGTATCTCAGGTAGCCAAAATGATGATGCTCAATACCCAAAGCAGCGATGTGGAGTTTGTTTTGCCACGGGACAGTGACTGCTAATGCGATTACTGTTACTACGCCATGGTGAGGCGGGCTATGATGCTCCGAGTGATGAACAGCGGCACCTGACTGAGCAAGGGCGGCTTCGGGTGCAGCAGATGCTTAAACAACAGTCAGAAACGTTGGTAGGGCTCGAACGGATCATTCACAGCCCCTATTTACGCACCTGTCAGACCGCTCAGCTAGTGCAAGATCTGCAACCGGCGGTGTGTGAGTCCTTGGCGCTGTTAACCCCTGAATCATCACCTCAACAGCTAGTCGATTGGCTGGCTCAGCAGACTGATAGCACATTGATGCTGGTGACTCACCAGCCGTTGATAGGTCAGTTGGTTTCGCTGTTGTGTGAGGGTAACCTATTACGCCCGGAACCGATGCTGCCGGGCGCGCTGGCTGTTATTGAGTTGACGTTTCCTGCCGCAGGGCTGGGGCAGCTGCAGATGATGGCTCGCTAGTCGCCGGGTTTGCCGGTATTTTCTTTTCTTCCTGCGTTTCCGACACCGCCTTCGATTTTCCTGAAGCCGCTTCTTTAATGAGCTCAGCTGTTTTCGTTAATGAGGTTATCTTAGGATAGCGAGCGACACCTGCTTCGATAATCTCAACGGCTTTGATATTGTTCCCCGTGGCTAGGTAAGCACGTGACAGATCGATATAGAGCTGAGGCACGGGCGTGTATTCTATATAGGGTACAGCCCATTCTATAAACTGCGGAGCAAACTGCCCTTGGTGTGCATTCAGTTCGCGTAACAACAGCGTGCGCATCAGATAGAGCTCCGCAGAATCTCTAAAAAACGGATTACTTAACGCAGGATTCAGTAAGGCGGGCTCAGCCATGCGGCCTTTTAGAAAACGGATGACGCTACTGTTTGCTTGTATTGTTTGTAGCATCACCGCGGTCACTATCAGCGCGAGACTGACGGCAGTCACGGCGGTAGTGATTTCAGCTGAACGACTTAGATTTAAGGGGTTAGTTTTTCGGCTGTGATGCAATATTACAAAAATGAGTACCAACATCAAAAACCAAGGGATGTTGCTGATATAGAAAGGCAGCTCGACCTGTGTGTGTAAGCCGATGGGTAGCAGCAAAGCAATATAACTCAATCCGCGCCGCCAGCCGCATTTAAGTGCGGCATAGAGAATGGCGATAACGGATATTAGTATGCCGGTGATCGCGATTAAGCCCCCTTCAACTAGCCAGAACATCAATTCATTATGGGGGTGGCTAAGACGTTGTGGGGGAAGGTTGGCATCTGGGAAACGCTTCAGATAGTCAACTTTCTGATCATGCCACACTTTCTGGAAACTGCCGATGCCGTAGCCGCTGATGGGCTCTTGTTGGAACAGCTCAAGAGAGATCTTATAGATATTAATTCGGCTGTTCGATCCTGACTCTGCTACACCATTACCACTCAGTGAGGTTAGGTCGCCGAGTTTATCTGAGCTACGCTCAATGCCTTGGCTACCCATAAAGAGCGCCGTAATGATGGTTATCAATACGGCCAGCGTTAAGGGTTTGCGTCGTAGAAAGCTACGCCAGTTACACAATATGAGTACCGACGCGCCGGCAACTGCGCCGATAAGGCCTGCACGAGAACCTGAATAGGCGACAATAAAACAGCTGAGAAAGAGGCTGCCTAATAAAAGTAATGTCAGGAATGGGCGCGGTTTTAGGGTGACAGGGCGGCTGAGTAGATAGAGTCCGATTGTTAGTACTGTTGCTTGAAATGATGCATGGATATTGATCTGCTGAAATATGCTATAGGGGGTACCCTTGCTCGGTGTGATCAGTAGCGGCAGAATATTTGGCCAGAGGATCTGAGAGATGCCATAAAGGCCATGAATGATACCTGCCAGTAGTATAATCATTAACACTCGCTCAACATCTCGTGGTGTAAAGCGAAATTGAAAGAGCGCTATCAAAAAGAGAAAGCCACCAAAAATATAGAGTTGTCGAAACAGCCATTCGGTGGGGAGAAAATTATCGACGATAAAACCGAGTATGATTATGCTGATGGGCAAAGCCGCCATGGGCAGCCAATATGCCGTGTAACTAAAACGCTTGGTTTGCAGCATCAATAGGGTTGCGCCGGAAATCACAAAGATGGCGGCGATCCACAGGGTAATGTTGTGTGAAATTGACATCCCCTCGCCGCCAAGATTTGGCTGAAAGAAGAGGGTGGCTGGTAGAAATAGAAAACCGAGCAGCCACAGACCCGCTTGTTGTGGTTTGATTTTTGAAAGTGGGTTAATCATCAAAGGCCTCGGAATAGAGTGATAAACGGGTTAGCTATCTGTTTTGGTTTAAAACTATCTGTTTTAAAAGAAAAAAACAGTGGAGATACTACCCTAATTTTGTATTCTGATACATGCTAGGTAAGTCTGAATACACATGATTTTTAAGGTTAATAGGTCAATGAATCATACAGATATCGCACACGAGTTACAGTTTGAAGTGAATGGCCATAGAATTGCGGCCAAGAGTTGGGGAGATCAAAGTGCGCCGGTTGTATTAGCACTGCATGGCTGGTTGGATAATGCCGCCACCTTTAATCGCCTGGCACCTTATTTACACGGCGTACGTGTGATCGCGTTAGATTTAATGGGTCATGGTTACTCCGATCATCGACCAGCATCGATGCCCTATTATATTTGGGATAATGTACAGGATGTACTCGAGGTGGCGGATCAGCTCGGATTACAGCAATTTTCACTGTTGGGTCATTCGATGGGGGCGAGCATTGCGATGCTAGTCGCGGGGAGTTTTCCTGAGCGTGTTAATAAAATGGTGCTAATTGAAGGGATTGCCCCTCTGGTAACCGACGTTGAGCATACGGCGGAGCAGTTGGCGGCAGCGATCAAAAAACGGATCAGAATGAATGGGCGGAAACAGAAAGCCTATGATGATATTGAAACGGCGGTTAACGCACGTATGAACGGTCGTTGGCCGGTTGATGCTCAAGCGGCGGCGTGGTTAGTCGAACGGGGCTTGGTCGAGCGTTCTGATGGCTTTTACTGGCGAACAGACCCCAATCTAATGCTGCCCTCCATTATGCGTATGACGGACGCTCAGGTAGATAGCTTTCTTGCACGGGTGAAGGCGACCACACTGCTTATTCTGGCAGAAAATGGTATACCTCAGAGTGAGCGGCGAATTGCCCTGTTACAGGATTGCCAAACAGAAAGGCTAAAGGGTGGCCACCATATCCATCTAGAGGAGCAGGCTTCGAGACTGATTGCTACACTGATTAATGAGTTTAGTCTGGTTTAACGCATAATTTCATGCACATGATTTTCGCACGTAGGTTGATGAGCATAAGGAATGTTAATGAGGATTCGAACACTTTTACAGTTAGGTTTAATGCTGTTGAGTTTTACGGTACAAGCAGAGACAGATGTTGCAGGTAGTCGTGACCCACAACAACTCCCTAGATTTCCATTAAGCTGGATCGCCAGTTATAGCGAGCATAAAATTCCGGAGTATGAACTGGCTACCGGCCCGATGCGAAAAATTGAAGAGGTAACGGCGCCTGAGCAAAGCAAAGGGGTTAAAGGTGATTTGACTCGGATTACCTACCGTGTCCCCAGCACCCATACCCCCGAGCAGGTGTTTAACTATTATCTTGGCTTACTAAAAAGCCTTCAGGCAGATGTGCTTTTTCAATGTAGCAGCCGTCAGTGTGGTAGCAGTAGTCAGTGGGCAAATAACTATTTTGATGTTGCCGAGCTTTATGGTTTGGATCGGACACAGTTTTTCCTCTCTGCCATCGCGGGTAATCTCAAGTTAGCGTTGTATACCGTTCAGCGAGGGAATCGCAGAGTTTATGTGCATATTGACCTGATTCAGCCGTTGCAGCAATCAGCCGAAACATTGGCAGTCGATTTACGTCAGCAGGGCTTTAGCTGGCTGAGTGAGCCGGATACGATCGAGCCGCTGTTTGAGTATATGACCCATAACCCAACCCAGAAGGTGTTGGTCGGTAGTTATAGCAAGTCGGGTGAGCTAGAGGAGTTATTACAACAAAGCACAGAAAGAGCTGAGCTATTCACCAAACTTCTGATCGATGCAGGTATTGATGCCGAACGCATTGAAACGGTGGGTGTCGGGCCTGCGATGCCACTTGAGCGTGACTCTTCCTCAGGGTTATGGGTTCAGTTACGCTGACTACTCATCACTGTGACCGTTTCATATCGGTTTATTTAGGGGAATCATAGCCGTCAAGGAGTCGATCTATGAAAACCACCGTATCGTTAGTATTAGGGAGTGGTGGCGCTCGAGGTTATAGTCATATCGGGGTCATTGAAGAGCTAAATCGGCGTGGTTATGACATCGTCTGCATTGCGGGTAGTTCAATGGGGGCGTTGATTGGCGGGATGTATGCGGCGGGGCGGTTAGATGAATATCGAGATTGGGTTATCAGCCTCAAACGCCTCGACGTGATTAAGCTAATGGACCTGACGCTGCGGGGTGAGGGAACTATCCGAGGAGAACGGTTGCTGCGAAAGTTACAAGAAATCGTCGGTAATCCGTTGATTGAAGAATTGCCCATCAGCTATACCGCGGTTGCCACTGATCTGACTCACCAGAAGGAGATCTGGTTTCAGAAAGGCGCAATGCTCGATGCCATTAGAGCATCGATTGCGGTTCCTGGCTTTTTTACACCGGTGATTGAAGAGGATCGAGTGTTAGTGGATGGCGGAGTGCTGAATCCCATCCCAATTATTCCTACTGTTGCTGCACATGCTGATCTGATTATTGCTGTCGATTTGAATGCGGATGTGCAGCGTCATCGAGTCGCTCTGCCTGAAACCCGTTTCCTTGAAAGCTCCGGTTTTAGTGATGAGTGGCAGCCTGATACCGGCGCAGAGGCCAAGCCGGAAAACAGTAAAAAAACGACCGCCGATGGAATGTTGCCTAAGACAACCGGCCGGATTGATGTGTTATTTAATTCGGTTGAGGTGATGCAAGCGTCGTTGGGTAAATATAAAGTAGCCGGTTATCCACCTGATCAGTTGATCGGTATACCAAAAGAGGCCTGCCGTTTTTATGACTTTCATCGCGCTAAAGAGATGATAGAATTGGGCCGCGTTATCGCTCGAGAAAGTTTGATGCAGATGGAAAAGTCGATGCGTTGAGATCTTGAAAATACGGCTGTGATGCTTTGTTGTATGTAATCCGTGCACTGAGTCGTTTCATTTACCGTCATATCCTATCTATACCAAATTCTGAGGTTTATATGTCGTTGTCTCCGTCAGCGCGGGCTGATCTGTTGCTGTTATTCGTCACGTTGATTGCGGGGGCAGGTTGGATCTTTTCCAAAGAAGCGCTGCAAGAGATGCCACCCCTGTTGTTTATCGGCGTACGTTTTCTATTGGCGGGACTTCTTCTGTTAATACCGGCCTTTCGCGGTTGTCAGGCATTATTTAAGCACGGATTAATACCTGTCTTGCGTCTTGGCATATTAATGACGGGGGCCTTGTTATGCTGGATTATGGGGTTGTATCAAGGTGAACATCTAGGCGAGGGGGCTTTTATTACCAGTTTAGGGGTGGTGATAGTGCCCTTGATGGCTTGGCTTATCAATCGTGAGCGGGCGCCTTTAAGCACATGGTTATCAATCCCCGTGGCTATCGTCGGGCTTGCGTTGTTATCGCTTGAGAGTGGTATTTCCTTGGCGGCGGGACAGCTTTGGTTTCTCTGTGCCGCTTTATTGTTCTCCGTTCATTTTGTGTTAGTGTCGCGAATGGCGCTGGTGGTGCCGTCATTGGTTTTGACGGCGATTCAGTTGTTAGTGGTAGGGCTGGGAGGCATTCTTGCATCTGTAGTGATGGAACCTTGGCCTGATGTACTGAGTCATACGGCTATAGGCTGGCTGTTAGCCAGCGCCTTTATTGCAACCAGTCTGCGTTTTGCGATTCAAACCTATGCCCAGAGTTTGGCACCAGCCAGCCATGTAGCCCTCATTATGACGTTAGAGCCCGTTTGGGCAGCGCTGTTAGCGGCAATAATCTATGCTGAGGTGATGAGCCCATTGCAACTGGGCGGTTGCAGTCTCATTTTTATGGCCATGTTAGCGAGTCGCTGGCGCTGGTTAAAACCTTTGTTTCGACCTTTCCGGTCTCCCCATTCAGTTGATAACAATTGAAAATAACCCAATAAGGAGTGAAAAGGCGGAGGTCGCAGCAGAGGTAAGCGCAACAAAAGGGTGGCTTTGCGGCTTAGACAGGCTTTCACTGCTGAAAGCCTGCTTGACCTAGTGTGGTATTTTTGATCTAGCGCTTAGGTTAGCTCTCAACTGCCTGTGATGAGGGCGATGTTTTTGACCCAGACGAATCGATTTTTGATATTAACTGCAAGCTGTCTTCCGCAAAACCTGAGCCCGCCTCTTTATAGAAGTTAAATACCTTGTCGATACCCGCCGCAATAAGGCCTTCCCGATCATCTTCGAAGCGGGCAATGGCGGCTATTTGTCCGGTGTATCCGGCGTTAATAAGTTGTACGCTTACATTTCGGCTATCTTCAACCAGCGGCAGCGCCAGCAATATCAGTTTAATTTTTGAGGTATCGAAACTAACCCAAAAGTCGGCATCTTCGCCATCACCGAAACAGACATTTAAGCCTTTTTGTTGCATCTGCAAGGCGCGAAAACGATCAGAATCGAGTCCAGCGACTCGTTCATCTAAGACATTCTTTAACGCTTTGAAGGCGCTTTTACCCACTCGCCCCATGCCGATGACCAAGACCTCCGCATGGGGAGGCTGATGCACGATGTCGGCTTTAAGCCGTTCAGGGCTTTCATAGCGCTTGAGAACGTCTTTATAGCGGATATAGACTCGGTGAGCCGCTGGATACAGCACACTCGTCAGCACAAATGACAAGGACACAGCGAGCGCCAGAATAACGAGCCATTCGCGGGTCATCCAGCCGGATTGAACGCTCAGGGCTGCCACAATAAGGCCGAATTCACTAAAGTTACTGAGAGCTAAGGAGGCGAGATATGCACTACGACTGCGCAGTTTAAGACGGGTGAATAGTGCAAAAAATAGGATGAACTTAATGCTGATCATCAGTGCGATTAAGCTAGCGATAGCCAGCATCGACCAGGTTGGCAGTGCGGTAAAGCCAATGGATAGGAAAAAGCCGATCAGAAACAGATCTTTGAAGCTG
This sequence comes from Amphritea atlantica, assembly GCF_018860855.1. GTDB lineage: Bacteria > Pseudomonadota > Gammaproteobacteria > Pseudomonadales > Balneatricaceae > Amphritea > Amphritea atlantica_A. Next base: position 49,475 of record NZ_JAHKQE010000009.1, on the reverse strand, counting down.
AGGAGTGACTTTGTTAGCTCTGAGGCTTTCGGGTGTTGGCTCAGCAGAAGGCCAAAGACCAGTGCGCCTAAATCTCCCTTTACGCCGACTAGATGGAATAGTTCATAGCCGCCTAGGGCAAAGAAGAAACCCGTGAGAGGCAGCATCTCGCCGTGGCCTGCTTTGTCGAGTAACTTGAAGATGAGCGGTCTTGCGAAAACCAAAGCAAACAACAGCGGCGCCCACAGCGAGGGGAGCTTTCCGGTGGCAACCACTAGAAAGAGAACCGCGACAATGTCCTGCATAACCAGAACCCCGATCGCCAGTTGGCCGTGTCGGGTCTTCATCTCACCGTTCTCTTCTAATAGCTTAACGATGCACACGGTACTACTAAAACTGAGGGCAAAGCCTAACAGGGCGGCGGTTTTTAGGTCAATCTCACTGAAGTAGGGGATGGCAAGCACGCCCAGTAACAGGGCGAAAGAGGCAAAAACGATGACCCACAGTAGCATATGACTGAGCGTACTCACCCAGACTTCTCGACGTAGCAGATCACCAATATGTAATTTCAAGCCGATCGTGAATAGCATCAAGGTAATGCCGAGATCTGCTAGAGTGTCGAGGCTATCGCTGGGTTGTACGCCAAGAAAGTGCAGTAAAAAACCCGCTAGCAGAAAGCCGATAAGGGGCGGCATGCCGACCATCTTGAGTGACAATCCGCAGAGGTAAGCAACTAGAATCCAGATAAAGTCCATAATATAAGTATCTGTTATATAAGTGATTTATTTTTAATTTTTATCAGGCCGTCACCGATGGGCGAAATAATACTAGCGGTGATTCGTGGGTTTAAACCCGACGATAAACGGGTAAATGGGTTGTCATTCCCCATACAAGAAGCGATGGCTTTAGCTGAATAAAACAACGAGGCCTAATGGATAAAGAATCACTTAACAGTTAATAATAACTGAAGTATCAATAAGTATTTTTGAACATCTGGTTAGCAGCAATGATTATTGAAGATCAAATTTAATCAGCTGCTCACCCTGTTCTGATGCTTCTAAATACCAACCGGATTTATCCCAATCTCCAAGAACAATCCGCTGTTTGCCATCATTGAGTTGATGTACCGCAGGACGATGCGTGTGGCCATGTATCAATAACTGGCAATTGGCTTCGGACATTGCTTGCTCAACCGCGTGCGGATTAACATCCATGATCTCTGCGCTTTTGTTGGCGGTATGGGTTTTACTGGCCATACGTAGCTGTTTTGCCATCTCGAGCCGCTCAGGAATCGATTGAGCTAATAGCGCGTTTTGCCATTCAGGGCTTCTTAATTGCTGTCGAAGCGCTTGGTATTCAACATCATCGGTACATAACTGATCACCGTGCATCAGCAGTGTTGGACCCGACGCTAAGGAGATAACCACTGAATCCTGCAGTAGTTGAACTCCCGTCAGTTGAGCAAATCGTTCACCTATTAAAAAATCCCGATTGCCGTGCTGAAAGAATATCTGACAACCGTTATTCGAGAGCGTTTTTAAGGCATCAATGACGGGTTGTAGATCATCAGGGATGAAATCATCACCGATCCACGCTTCAAACAGATCGCCGAGGATATAGAGTTGATCGCAGTCTTTTGCTGTGGTGGCCAGAAAATGCAGCAACGCCCGAGTAAGGTCCGAGCGTCCGCTATGCAGGTGAAGATCAGATATAAACAGTATACGCATTATTTAGCAGTATCTGCATCCACGATCTCAGCCGATGTGATGATCACATCTTCTGCCGGCACGTCTTGGTGACCGCCACGGAAGGTTGTAGTGACAGATTTGATTTTATCAACCACATCCAAGCCATCAACGACTTTACCAAAGACCGCGTAACCCCAGCCTTCGGTGGTTTTTGCGGTGTGATCAAGGAAGGTATTATCACTCACATTAATGAAAAATTGGGCAGAGGCGCTGTGAGGATCCATCGTACGGGCCATGGCCAAGGTACCGCGTTTGTTTTGCAGGCCGTTATCGGCTTCGTTTTCAATACTGCCGCTGGTCTCTTTGCTTGCCATGCCGGGCTCAAAACCGCCACCCTGAATCATAAAACCATCGATAACCCGGTGGAAAATAACGCCATCATAGAAACCATCTTTAACATAGTTTTCGAAGTTTTCTGCTGACTTCGGCGCTTTGTCGTAATCAAGTTCAATAGTGATGTCGCCGAAGTTGGTGTGCAGTACGATCATGCTTGCGATCCCTTTGTGTTATCTAGATAGTTTTGTCTACCTAGTCAGTTCGTCTGAAAATGCGGTGTTAAATCAATTCGCCAGATTATACTAAAGAATTAAGATGATAACTAACTGATTAATTTCAGCTAACTTATGGTTGTCTGTAAACCATAAGTTTATAATGTTCATCTATTTGATTTCAACGGAAGTTAAGACCCCTCTATGAGCAATAACGACGCCAGTAATGCAGTTGTACAGCCAACCAACTTTATTCATCAGATTATCGAGCAGGATCAGCAGCAGGGGCTAGCTAAGGTGGTGACACGCTTTCCACCTGAACCTAACGGCTATCTTCATATCGGTCATGCGAAATCGATCTGTGTGAACTTTGGTACCGCCGAAAAGTATAACGGTGAGTGTAACCTGCGTTTCGATGATACAAATCCGGGTAAAGAAGATCAGGAATTCGTCGATGCCATAATGGATGATGTCCGCTGGCTCGGTTTTAACTGGGCAGGAGAGGTGCGTTATGCCTCTAACTACTTCGATACCTTCTATGCATGGGCACAACATCTTATCCGTGAAGGTAAAGCCTATGTCTGTGACCTAAGCCCAGAAGAAGCCAGCGAGTATCGCGGCTGGGCCACGGAACCGGGTAAGAACAGCCCTTTCCGTGAACGGTCAGCAGAAGAGAACCTCGACCTACTTGAACGTATGAAGCAGGGGGAGTTTGACGAAGGTAGCCGTGTACTGCGCGCTAAAATTGATATGGCATCGCCTAACATGAATCTGCGTGACCCGATTTTGTATCGGATTCGTAAGGCGGATCACCATCAAACCGGCAGTAAATGGTGCATCTACCCAAGCTATGACTTTGCTCACGGTCAAGAGGACGCCATTGAAGGAGTTACACACTCTATCTGTACTCTGGAATTTGCCGACCATCGTCCACTGTATGAATGGTTTATCGAGAACTTGCCGGTTCCGAGCACGCCGCGTCAGTATGAGTTTGGTCGTTTAAATATCAATTACACGGTCACCAGTAAGCGTAAGCTCAAGCAGTTGGTTGATGAAGGCCATGTTAATGGTTGGGATGATCCACGTATGCCAACTATTCAAGGTATGCGCCGACGGGGTTATTCATCGCAAGCGGTGCGTAATTTCTGCGATAGCCTAGCGGTGTCGAAAACCGATGGCACTGTCGATATGGCTCAGTTTGAGTTCTTTATCCGTGAAGATATGAATGATAACGCTGCACGGGCGATGTGTGTGATGAACCCACTAAAACTGATCATCACCAACTTCCCAGAAGGCGAGGTCGAGATGCTCAATGCGCCGGTTCACCCACAGAAAGAGATGGGCACTCGCGTATTACCTTTTACCCGTGAGCTGTATATGGATCGGGGGGATTTCAGTGAAGATTCAACCCTTTCGCGTAAAAAATTCCGTTTGCTCGTGCCAGGTGATTACATGCGCCTGCGTAGCGCGTATGTGATCAAAGCCGAAGAGGTGGTTAAAGATGCCGCCGGTGAAATTACCGAAGTGCATGCATCGCTGGTGCCGGGTACCGTGGGTGAGAATCCACCGGAAGGCATGAAACCTCGGGGTGTTATGCACTGGGTTTCAGCCACTGAAGGCAAGCAAGCCACCGTGCGTATCTATGATCGTCTGTTTAATGTGGAATCACCGGATAAGGGCGAGGGTGATTTTCTTGCCAATATCAACCCTAACTCCTTTAGCGAAATCCAAAATTGTTGGGTTGAACCGGGCTTAGTGGAGGCGGCGCCGGAAACCGCATTCCAGTTTGAACGGGAAGGTTATTTCGCGGCGGATCGTTATGATCACTCAGCCGAGCACCCTGTGTTCAATAAGACGATCGGTCTTAGGGATACTTGGAAGAAGTAATACTCGCGTTATTAGTAGAAAACGGTCACCTTGAGTGGCCGTTTTTTTTATCTGATATCGGAGTGACTTCGGGACACCCGCAGGTATGCGTAAGCGCTAGATATAGCAGGCGGTCTGATTGATGTTATGGCGCGTATGCAGGCTTAAGCCTAAGGATTCTAGATCTGTGTTCTTGAGAATTTCTGCAGCCAAAGGCAAAAATTGAGATTCTTCATATTTAGCATGCAGAAGGTAGTGATCAGCCATCCCCATGGCGGCCTCCTTGTCCAATTGGGCAAACTTACCTTTGGCTAATTTTTTAATAGCGCCTTCAATCTTTTTCCACTCTTTTTCGAGGGCGCGATGCTCTTCGGTCAGCCGTTTAATCATCCGTGAAGCTGCATTCAGCTCATCACCGGAACTAGCGCAATCCATGACGATGTTGAACAGTTCTTGTTCCTCTTCATGGTGATGGTTGAGTACCACCTCATGATAGAAATCAACTAAGCGTTTAGCTGTCGCCTGAACCTCTGGTGAAACGGGGTCTGAAATATCTGTTTTACTGAGGTTACGTAGATTTTCAAAATTGTGAAGAATACTAATATGGCATTGGGAAAAGTCGTCGGTTGGGACAGCGGTCGTGGTCATGTTTTTCACCCTATTTGCAAGTCGGGATCTCTCCCTAACCAAGCAGATAACTGTAAATAAAGAAGCTGGCCTTATGTGGCTAATCTTCCACGTTGATCACGGATTCTATACTTAGTGTTACAAATTAATAATGACGATGGTCAATTAGGTATCACTTATCGCGTTTTTAGTGCCACCTTGCTAGATAAGCCCAGATAAAAATAAGCCCCGCGAGCTAAGCTGCGAGGCCTCGGTGTTACTGTTTGCCCAGTCGTTTGAGCGTAGTCATTGAGTGGGGTAGGGGCGTTACGCTTCGTTTGTGATGATGTCGCTACTGTTGCCACTGGCTAGCTGGCCGATCTCTTTGTCGATAAAGAATAACCCTTTACCGTCGTCGCCGATAATCTCGATTTTATCGAGAATGCCTTTAAACAGTTTTTCTTCTTCGTGTTGTTCAGCCACATACCACTGTAAAAAATTGAAGGTGGAGTAATCCTGATTGGTGAATGCGGTATGGGCAAGGCCATTGATCTCTCGGGTGATCAGGCATTCATGCTCATAGACTTTCTCGAACAGATCTTTAATCGAGTCAAACTCTTCGATAGGGGCTTTAATCGAGCCGATTCGGGCCATCGCACCGGTTTCGTTAACATAGGTGAAGAGGCGTTTCATATGTTGCATCTCTTCATCGGCATGTTTAGACAGAAACGCGGCACAGCCTTCATAACCCTTTGATTCTGCCCAAGAGCTCATTTGCAAATACATATTAGACGAGAAAAATTCAAGATTGATCTGATGGTTGAGTTTTTCCAGCATTGAGCTGTTTAGCATGTTGACTCCATAGAGGTTTAAAAATAGTAACAGGGCTTATAACAACAGAATAACAGCAACGGGTTATTGATGTAGCACAGTTGTTTGCAGTGTTTTAGTGTATCGAGTTGTCTTTCAGATGGCGACCGGTTTACACAACCACTTTTTTCCTTCGGATGAGCGTGCGCACTTGCTGCAGACATACTGACTATTACGGGTAATGGCGGCTATTTCATCGATATGCTTGGAGATGAGTTCGCTCTTAAGTTTACAAAGGCTTTTAGCTTTAAGGGAATTAGCCATTCGCAGATACCTGCATCCTGTTGATTAAAGCCATGTTATACAATATCCCCTCTGGGTTGTAAATGATAATGATTATCAACCCTGTTTTATTGGCGATGTGCCGAACGGCTCTGCTTAGTGGACCCTTCGGTAAGTGATTGATGGTTGAGACGGCTATCGAGTAAATGGGCTGCCGAATGATATGACTATGAGTTTGTTTTGGTGACTTTGCTTTTGATCAACGATTGCCACAGAGGCTTTTCTCGATCAACTGTTTAATCGTCAATCTAGCGAGGAGTGTGACGAGCTTTGAGTTATTGGAAAGTAATTTCAATCGGGTTGTTAATTATCGTGCGGTTTCCTCTATAATGGCGGATCTATTTTGACCCAATTTCATCTAGCCAGAGCCATAAGCGAATCCCGATGTTGCAGATCTATAACACCCTGACTAAAGAGAAAGCCCCTTTTAAACCGTTAGAAGAGGGCAAGATCAACATGTATGTGTGCGGTATTACCGTATACGATTTCTGTCATATCGGGCATGCGCGTGTCATGGTGGCGTTTGATGTCATTACCCGCTATCTGCGGGCGCGGGGATGGGATGTGACCTACATTCGTAATATCACCGATGTTGACGATAAGATCATCAAACGGGCGGCTGAAAATGGTGAGCGTCCCGATCAACTGACCAATCGTATGATCGATGCGATGCATGAAGATGAAGACCGGCTGAGCGTTCTGCGGCCCGATCAAGAGCCTCGAGCCACGCGTCATATTCAAGATATTATCGATATGGTTCAGGTCTTGATTAATAAAGATTATGCCTATGCCGCCGCCAATGGTGATGTTTATTACCGAGTTGAAAAATTTGCCGACTATGGTCGCCTGACCAATAAGAATGTTGATGAACTCCGTTCCGGTGCCCGAGTGGAAGTTCAGGATGCGAAAGAGAGCCCATTGGATTTCGTCCTGTGGAAGGCGGCCAAAGCCGGAGAAGTCAGTTGGGAGTCTCCTTGGGGCGCGGGTCGTCCCGGTTGGCATATCGAATGTTCCGCTATGTCTAAATGCTGCCTAGGGGATACGTTTGATATTCATGGCGGCGGCCCTGATCTACCGTTTCCGCACCATGAAAATGAGATCGCTCAGTCTGAAGCGGCCAATGGTGTTAAGTATGTCAATACCTGGATGCATGCTGGGGCCGTGCGCGTCAATGCTGAGAAGATGTCTAAATCGTTAGGCAATTTCTTTACCATTCGCGATGTGCTGGAAAAGTATGATGCAGAGGTGGTCCGTTATTTCCTTTCATCCGTACACTACCGCAGTTATATCGATTATTCGGAAAACAGTTTAAAAGAAGCTCGCAGTGCTTTAGAACGTTTCTATCAAGCGCTGAACGGTGTTGATGCACTCGCAGCTGAACTGGATAACGATTACGATGCACGTTTCTATGCCGCTATGGATGATGACTTTAATACCCCCAAAGCCTTGGCGGTGCTGTTTGAGTTGGTCAATGAACTCAACTCAGCAAGTCGGGCAGGGGATGCGAAAGCCTCAGGTTTGGCGGCCCAACTGAAGCGGTTAGCGGGCATTATCGGCTTGTTGCAACAATCACCTGAAGCTTTTTTACAAGGTGAAACAAAAGCCGGTGAGATCGCGCCGGAGCAGATAGAACTGCTGATACAGCAGCGGGCTGATGCGAAAAAGGCTAAAGATTTTGCCGCCGCGGATCAGATTCGTGAAGATCTGGTCGCTCAAGGCATCATTCTTAAAGATAGCCGCGAGGGAACCACCTGGTTCCGTGAAGGTTAACGGCAAATCACTTTATGCTGCTGAGAAATAACACCTGAGTCGCTATAAGTTTTCATTTATACCTAAGGCAGCTTTGAGCTGCCTTTTCTATGTGTAAGGACAGAGTCAATGAGTCAGACAACACTGGTTATCTTTTGTAAACGCCCCCTGCATGGGCAGGGTAAGCAGCGTATTGCTGCTACCTTGGGGAAAGATGCCGCTTATCAGGTTGCCTGTGCGCTTTTAAATTGCGCCCTTGAGGATTCACGTAGCTGGCCTGGCCCCGTTGTATTATCACCGGTGAGTGAAGACGATCGGCAATGGGCAGAAGATCTGCTATTGCAGGATTATCAGGTGGTGCCACAGTGTGAAGGTAATTTAGGGGCCAAGCTGAATTATGTCGATCAGGTCTTACGTCAGCAGGGGGCTTCTCGGTTACTGTTTATCGGTACCGATGCGCCAGAACACACGGTGCAGCGTTATGCGGAGTTTGATCAACTGTTGCAACAGCATGATATTGTGCTGTCTCCCGCCGAAGATGGAGGTGTGACAGCGATGGGGGGCAGCGAGCCCTGGCCTGCTTTAGAAAATCTTGGTTGGAGTACGCCGGCACTAGGTGAGCAGTTAGCCTCGGCTTGTGAAACGGCTGGTTTTCAGGTTGCTTTCAGTTCCACTGGGTACGATGTTGATACCGAAGCTGACCTGCGCCGGTTATTGGATTCAGTAGCCTATGATTCAAGACCCGCTAGAGTACAGCTACTATCATTAATACATGCATTACTTGATTGAACTGTAAGGGGTTTATATGGAACTGATTCGAAGCCGGGACTGGTATACAACGGCTGACGGCGCAGACCGAGGGTATATCCGTCCTCACTTATTAAAAGAGCTGTGGTTTCATACCGGTACTGCTTGCAATCTAAGTTGTGATTTCTGTCTTGAGGGTTCCAGCCCCGGTGATACACGGCTTGAGTTAGTAAAATTGGATGATGTCGCCCCCTATATCGACCAAGCTGTCGAGCTAGGTGTTGAGCAGTTTTCATTTACTGGTGGCGAGCCTTTCTTAGCCAAAGATCTGGTTAAAATTTTGCAACAGGCGGCTGAACATGCGCCTTGTTTGGTGCTGACCAACGGTACTGATGCGGTACAAAAGCGTTTGCATCAGTTAGTACCGCTGTTAAAGAGTCGTTATCCCGTGAGTTTTCGTATCAGTATCGATTCCCATATCGAAGCTGAGCATGATGCTGGGCGTGGCGAAGGTATGTTTGATCTGGCGCTGAAGGGAACGAAAGCACTCTATGATATGGGCTTTCATGTTTCTATTGCACGGCATATGGCTGATGGGGAAGATACCGTCGCTGTTGAACAGCAGTATCGGGCGATATTAGAGAATTACGGTATTCCTAGCGATACTAAATTCGTTGCCTTCCCCGATTTTCTACCGCCCGGTAGTCATGGTCATGGGCCGGATATTACCACTAACTGCATGACCCAGTTTCATACTGAAGAGACCCGCAACAGCTTTATGTGCTCCTTTAGTAAAATGATCGTTAAGCAGCGTGGGCGGATGCGTATTTATGCCTGTACGTTGGTGGATGATGACCCTGAATATGATATGGGCAGTGATTTGCGAGCATCGTTAGAACAACAGGTCAGCATGAAGCATCATCGTTGCTTTAGTTGTTTCAAATATGGTGCTTCCTGTAGTGAAACTTAATTAACCGAACCTCGATTAATTCCATTTTAATTAAGCATCGTCCGTTGGTTAAGAGAGTCCGATGAATTCATATCCTATCACGGCCGTTATTCCGGTCGGGCCAGCTGAAACCAGTTTGCAGCCAATGCTTCGACAGCTGGATTATCTTTCGGCAGCGCAACAACTTATCTTTGTGTTCTGTCCCGAATCTGCGTTGTTGATCGCCCAGTTGCCACAGGATGAGCGGATTATCACGCTAACGGTTGAAGCGGGGCGGGCAGTACAGATGAATGCTGGGGCGCAACAGGTGAAATCTGGGTTTATTTGGTTTGTCCATCTAGATAGCCGGTTTTCAAATACACAGTGGCAAATGCTTAATCAAAGCCTAAAGCGCGCGCCCCACGCATTACACTATTTTAATCTGCGTTTTCTCGCGGATGGTCGTGGCCCAATATGGCTTAATAGTCTAGGTGCTAACCTTCGCTCGCGCTGTCTTGGTTTGCCCTTTGGGGATCAAGGTTTTTGTCTTTCTGTGGAACAATTTAACCGCCTAGGTGGTTATCCTATTGATGCTCCCTATGGCGAAGATCATCTATTTGTCTGGCGCGCGCATCATGGGGGTGTAAAATTAGTGAATATCGGTTCAGTACTCACCACCAGTGCGCGTAAATATGCGAGTACTGGATGGTTCCAGCTGACATTTCGCTATCAACTCTATTGGCTCAAGCAGGCCTTGCCACAATTGTGGACCTTGTTAAAGCATAAGTTGTCGTAACGTTTAGTTGAGTACCGACAGACTTCATGCTTGATGACACGGGTTTTCTTTGATGAGTAAATTCTCTACCTTGACGCAGTTGTTGCGGTTCATGTTGCCTTATCGTCGCTATTGGATCGGCGCCATGATCGCTCTGCTGTTCACCGCCTCGATCACGCTGGCCATTGGGCAGGGCGTTCGTTTGGTGATTGATAATGGCTTTGTGGCCGGTTCTGTCTCTCAGTTGAATCAGTCTATTTTACTGCTGGTGGCGATGGCGGTATTGATGGCCTGCGGTACCTTTATCCGTTTTTATCTGGTGTCATGGTTGGGTGAGCGGGTCACTGCGGATATCCGCCAAGCGGTGTTTGATAATGTGATTAGGTTGCACCCGAGTTTTTTCGAAACCAATCGCAGCGGCGAGATCATGTCGCGTTTAACCACCGATACGACCCTGCTGCAATCGATTATTGGCAGCTCTTTTTCGATGGCTCTGCGCAGTGTGGTGACGACGTCGGGCGCACTGCTTATGCTGTTCGTCACTAATATTAAACTGTCACTGATTATTGTGGCCGGAGTACCGTTGATACTGCTGCCGATTCTTATTTTTGGTCGTAAGGTACGCAAACTCGCACGTCAAAGTCAGGATAGTATTGCCGATGTGGGCAGCTATGCAGGTGAAGCGATTCAGCAGATTAAAACCGTACAGAGTTATACTCAGGAAGCGCATGAGAGCCGCGCTTTTAGCGTGGAAGTCGATAGTGCATTCCGAGTGGCGCAGAACCGTATTCGTCAGCGGGCGCTGTTGATGGCCATGGTGATCCTGTTGGTCTTTGGCGCGCTATCAGGGATGCTATGGGTGGGCGGCTATGATGTTATTAACGGTACGATGTCTGCCGGTGAACTAGGCGCCTTTGTGTTTTATGCGCTTATCGTCGCGATGGGAGTAGGCACGATGTCTGAGGTCTACGGTGAACTGCAGCGGGCCGTGGGTGCAACAGAGCGTTTAATGGAGCTGCTTGACGCTGAAAGTGATATAAAACCGCCTGAAGGCAGTACTTTGGTGACCAAAGCCTCGCATAGTGATGCTCAGGTCACTACTCAAGAAGTGATACCCACGGCCGCTACGTTACCCGCTGAGCTATCCCTATCGCATGTGTACTTTAATTATCCCTCACGGCCAGATCAGCCAGCGCTAGAGGATTTCTCCTTAACCTTTAAAGAGGGCGCAATTACAGCCTTAGTTGGGCCATCTGGGGCCGGCAAATCAACGGTGTTTGAGTTATTGCTGCGTTTTTATGATCCGCAACAGGGTCAAGTTCGCTTTGCTTCACAAGACTTACGGCGGTTTAACCCTTGGGAACTACGCCAACAGATCGCGCTGGTCTCGCAACAGCCGGCCTTATTTACGGCGAATGTTATCGATAATATTCGTTATGGCCGAGCAGATGCTACCGAAGAGGAAGTGATCGCCGCGGCAAAAGCGGCCTATGCTCATGAGTTTATTGAGCGTCTGCCACAGGGCTATCATAGTGATTTAGGCGAACAGGGTGTGCGTCTTTCTGGCGGACAAAAACAACGGATTGCGATTGCGCGCGCCATTCTCAATGATCGCCGAATTTTGTTGCTAGATGAGGCGACCAGCGCGCTGGATACCGAGAGCGAGCATAACGTCCAATTAGCGCTCGATACATTGATGCAGGGCCGTACGACAGTGATTATTGCCCACCGCCTGTCAACGATTTTACATGCGGATCAGATTGTGGTGATGGAGCAGGGGCGTGTGGTAGGCACGGGCACTCATGAATCGTTATTGCAAAGTTCTGATCTATACGCTCGGTTAGCGCAGTTACAGTTCAAACATGATGCACAAACGCAGATTGAGCCTGTCTGAGCAGACTCTCTAGCGAATAGTAAGGATGGTTATCTTGTTGCTCGTAGCTTTAAAGGGCTATTTACCCATCTCTCGACCGAGTCTTTCTAATACGGCAAAGGTTTCATCACTGGCACTTTCCATCAACAATATCCCTTTAAGCGAGCCTTGTAGATCATCTTTTAAAATACGCTCTAATGCTAACAGTCCGCCTTGATGGACATCGGCATGGGGTTTATCCAGAGAAGCAAAGCTTGGCATCGATTGATAAGTTTGTGCGCCATCGCCTTCGTAATACCATTGACCCAAACGGCATTGAGTATGATCGGAGATTTCGCCATGTTCAGGCTCTTTATCAAGCCAGTGGCGGTAAACATTCTGCTTCCAAACCATATGATCCATTTTGACGGTCTCGAGGAAACTGGCCATCGCTTCATCTGTAATGGTTTCGTGCATTGAAATAGAGTGATTGATTAAACGTTCTAGCGAATCATTGGTTTCTGTTGCATTTGTGAGCATGGAGCTACAGCTATCGAGTGTTTCTGAGATGCTGCTGCGGGTTTCGTCAGTGCTGTGATCGATTTGGGAAACTAGTTTTTCAATCTCACCACTGGCTTCACTGGCACGCTTAGCAAGTGCGCGAACCTCGTCAGCCACGACCGCAAACCCGCGCCCCTGCTCGCCGGCTCTGGCGGCTTCAATAGCGGCATTTAGGGCGAGTAGGTTTGTTTGTTCCGAAATGTTTTTAATACTACCGACAAATTTGCTGATCTCTTCCGCGGCGCTGCGCAGTGTTGATACTTGGTCGTGAATGATACTGACTTCGCCATTCACATCGCTGAGGCCGGCCACCAGTTTCTGCATATTGGAGGAGGATTGATCATAGATGGTTGCAGAATCTAAAATTTTGTCTCGCTCTGATAGGAGATGTTTTGCCATTGAGGCGATCCGCTCACGAATACAACTGAGTTTTGAAAATCCTCGAATAGCACCTCGCATCACGTCGACATCGCTATCTTTTTCGCGGGTGGTTTGATCTAGCCTTGCCTCGAGAATAGCAATACGTTCCTGTGCCAGACTTAATTGCTGTCGAAGCTGTTCATTATCCAATTCATGCCTGATAACTTCCTGACGTGATTCAGCCAGTACCCGAGCTCTAACGAACATAAGACCTTACTCTCCTTCGATGATAAACATAGTCGAAACACGGCTTAAGTCGTTAGACTTTTAGTATTAAAACTAGTTAAAAGTTGGACTAAAAGATCAATTCTTACATGTTTATAAATAGAGGTCAAAGTGGTCAAGAATCAGGTAACAGATTGATAAATATGGGTTATGTTGAATAGAGGTCTTTATATTTATTAAATAATCATCATTAGATTGATGTAGCACAATAAATAATATCTCTTGTTTGACGAATAACCATAAAGGTCAAATATATGTGGTAGTGATGATCCAATATAAACAGATGAGCGAAAGTGGAATACAAAAAAGGACGCCGAAGCGTCCTTAAGTTCAAACCGGTTCGTTATTAGAACTGGTTCATGGTGTTGTCTTCACCAGCGGCTTTCAATGCCGCTTCGCCTGCGAAGTATTCTTTGTGATCATCGCCCATATCGGAACCGGCCATGTTCTGGTGTTTAACACAAGCGATACCTTGACGGATCTCTTTGCGTTGTACGCCAGCCACGTAGCCCAGCATGCCTTGGTCACCGAAGTACTCTTTCGCTAGGTTGTCAGTTGACAATGCAGCGGTGTGGTAAGTCGGCAGGGTGATCAGGTGATGGAAGATACCGGCTTCACGGGCCGCATCGGCTTGGAAGGTACGGATTTTCTCATCAGCGATCGCCGCCAGTTCAGTCTCATCGTAATCAACAGACATCAGCTCATCACGGTTGTAGGCAGAGACATCTTTACCTTCTTCAGCCATGGCATCGAATACCTGCTGACGGAAGTTCAGCGTCCAGTTGAAGGATGGGCTGTTGTTGTAAACCAGTTTCGCGTTAGGGCACACTTCACGGATACGGTTAACCATGTTGCCGATCTGACCAACGTGTGGTTTTTCAGTTTCGATCCACAGCAGGTCAGCACCGTTTTGCAACGAAGTGATGCAGTCTAGTACACAACGATCTTCACCGGTACCGGCACGGAACTGGAACAGGTTAGATGGCAGACGCTTAGGACGCAGCAGTTTGCCTTCACGGTTCAGAATCACATCGCCATTTTTCATATCGGCAGGGGTGACTTCTTCGCAATCCAAGAAGCTGTTGTATTGATCACCTAGGTCGCCTGGCTTGTTAGTCACGGCGATCTGCTTAGTCAGACCAGCACCTAAAGAGTCGGTACGGGCTACGATAACACCGTCATCTACACCCAGCTCAAGAAAGGCGTAACGGACCGCGCGGATCTTAGCGAGGAAGTCTTCATGAGGTACAGTAACTTTACCGTCCTGGTGACCACACTGTTTTTCATCAGATACTTGGTTTTCGATCTGGATACAGCATGCACCCGCTTCGATCATCTGTTTAGCCATCAGGTAAGTCGCTTCAGCGTTACCGAAACCGGCATCGATATCCGCGATGATAGGCACAACGTGCGTGATATGGTTATCAATTTGTTCTTGTGCGGCAGCTTCAGCAGCGCTATCACCGGCCTTACGTGCAGCATCCACTTCACGGAACAGGCCGCCAAGTTCACGGGCATCGGCTTGACGCAGGAAGGTGTAAAGCTCTCTGATAAGTGAGGCAACCGAGGTTTTCTCGTGCATAGACTGATCCGGCAGAGGACCGAACTCAGAGCGCAGCGCAGCAACCATCCAGCCAGACAGGTAGAGGTAACGACGGTCAGTGCTGTTGAAGTGTTTCTTAATAGAGATCATCTTCTGCTGGCCGATAAAACCATGCCAGCAACCTAGAGACTGAGTGTACTGGGAAGTATCATTATCGTAACGCTCCATGTCTTTACGCATGATAGCGGCGGTGTACTTAGCGATATCCAGGCCGGTTTTGAATTTGTTCTGGGCACGCATACGGGCAGCGTATTCAGGGTTGATAGCGTTCCAGGCAGAGCCGTAGGTCTCTTTAAGGGCTGCTACTGTTTCGATATCTTTATTCAGAGTAGACATGGCGTTTCCTTCTCTCTTTATTGGCAGCTATAAGGCTGCTCTGTTATTTGGTATGGACGCTATTCTATGTGGGTGGTTAACATAAAGGAAATAAATGGTTATTATAGGGAGTATTCACAGAATAAATGGTGGATTGATGTCGCTATCAATTTACCGGCAAAGCATGATGAGGCGGGCTATTAGTGAACCTTGATAAGATCGATCTTAATCTTTTAGTGTATCTGGATGTCTTGTTGCGAGAACGAAATGTTACTCGTTCGGCAAGCTTGTTAGGTATTACTCAGCCAGCAATGAGCAATGGTTTGCGCCGCTTGCGGGATACTTTTGGTGATCCTCTGTTAGTCCGAACCAGTGAGGGGATGGCACCTACCGAACGGGCGCAGGCATTGCAGCCTTTGTTGCGTCAGATTCTCTCTTCAGTCGGGCAGGTGATCGAACCGAGTAGTGCTTTCGATGCCCGTTCCAGT
This sequence comes from Amphritea atlantica, assembly GCF_018860855.1. Lineage (GTDB taxonomy): Bacteria > Pseudomonadota > Gammaproteobacteria > Pseudomonadales > Balneatricaceae > Amphritea > Amphritea atlantica_A. Next base: position 33,973 of record NZ_JAHKQE010000009.1, on the reverse strand, counting down.
GATCGAGTGTTTCGTATTATGACCAGTGACTATGGTGAATCAACCCTCTTGCCGCGATTATTAACACGCTTAAGCAAGTTGGCGCCAAATATTGTACTGGATATTATGACTCCCAGCGATATGAGCTTTACCGAGGTGGAGCAGGGGCTGGTTGACTTGGTTATTAACCGCTTTGATACGATGCCGCAGGCGTTTCATCAGAAAACCCTATGGACCGATAGCTTCTCCTGTTTATTTGCGGTGGATAATCCTATCTCCCACAACTTCTGCCTCGAAACCTATTTGCAGGCGAAGCATGTTTGGGTGAGTAAAACCGGTATGGGCGCAGGTATGGGGATCACTCCTAAAGATATAAAGCGTTTAGGTTGGGTCGATGAAGCGTTGGAAAAAGCGGGGCATACGCGGCAAATTACCGTGTTTACTCGTCACTATCAGTCAGCCGTATTAATGGCGCAACAAAAGGGTTTGATTGTTACGGTACCGACACGGGCCGCGACGGTTCAGTCGGATAACCCACGCTTGATGATCAAAAAACCCCCATTCCATATTCCTGGTTTTGAATTGAAAATGGCTTGGAGTCCACTGTTACAACACAATGTAGCACATCAGTGGCTACGTAATCAGGTGACTGAGGTGGCGCAAATGTAACCTTAATCTACCTGCTTAATGGGTGATGGCGCAATCGACGAACTGAGCGGCTCTGGCTGCTGTTGTGTGCTCTTTAAGGCCATCGTTAAGATAATCCCTACAGCCGTCGATAAACCCGCTAGCAGGTAGCTAGAAGTGAAACTACCACTTTGTTCGGCAAGGTATCCCGCTATGGAAGGACCGCCGATCTGACCGACGCCAAAGAAAAAAGTAACATAACCAAATACTTTTCCAGCTTCTGAGGGGGGTAGCATATCGCTGATCATCGCCGCGATAATGGCTGGAATACTGAAAGCGGTTAAACCAAACAGCATCATCGAGATAAATAGCGCCGTGTCGCCTAGGTTCGACGCCACTAAAAGATAAGAAGTTGTTTGAATACCATACACCGTCATGAGGCCTTTTTTTCGGCCGAAATGATCGGATACCCAGCCGAATAGCACGCCAGACATCACGCTAACAATGCCGATTGCCATCCATAACATCCCCGCCTTAGCTTCGCTGAATGCGTATTGCTCAACGAGAGTGGTGACAATAAAGGTGGTGTAAATCACATAGGTGAAGCCAAAGACAAAGTAGATAGCGCCGATATGAGCGATTAGCTTAGAACGTTTGCGGTCGCTGATGTGAGCCTCGGGTATCTTTTGCTTACCGGTGTTTTCACCAAAAGGTTGGCAGGCGAGATCGTTCGGGCTATTGCGGATAAGCAGGGCAACGATCACGGCAACCACGGCAATAGTGATGCCAAAGGCGGCCCAGCCAATGCGCCAGCCGGTATCACTCCAGTGGCTATTTAACCAGGGGATTAAGATGCCGCTAATCACGATGCCTAGGCCGTTGCCGATAATCATATAGCCCGCCGCACGCCCTCGATATTTTTGAGAAAACCAGTGGGCAATCAGTGTCATGGCGGTAATATTGGCGGCGGCACTGCCGATACCGGTGATAAAGTACAGCAGGATAATTAAGGATAAGGTTGTGCTTTGGCTTACCGTTAACATACTGACCGAGATGAGCACTAACCCCGTGACGATGGTGATACGTTCACCGAAGCGGGTAATCATTTTGCCACAAAAAAATACCGCTAGTAGATAGCCAATAAAATTACCGGTACTGATAAAACCCATTTGAGAATAACTCAGGTCGAGGCTGTCGCCCATCGAAGGTAACAGCATGCCCAAGGCGAAGCGTCCCAGACCCATGCAGCAGAAGAGGGTTAGAATGCCTGAGAAGACAATAATCCAAGCGTAATGAAGTTGACCCAACAAAGGGGGTGGCGTTTGACGTGACATAGACGGCTCTTGTGTTATCCCGTGTTAACGTGGTCATTGACAGAGGGCGTTTCAGACGCATGGTTGACTAGGGGGAAACCCTAACTGGAGAGATAATAACCTGAGGGACTATCGTCGGCCAAATGATATTTGCACTGAGTGGAAACCGAGACCAACAAAAAAGGACGCCGAAGCGTCCTTAAGTTCAAACCGGTTCGTTATTAGAACTGGTTCATGGTGTTGTCTTCACCAGCAGCTTTCAATGCCGCTTCGCCTGCGAAGTATTCTTTGTGATCATCGCCCATATCGGAACCGGCCATGTTCTGGTGTTTAACACATGCGATACCTTGACGGATCTCTTTGCGTTGTACGCCAGCCACGTAGCCCAGCATGCCTTGGTCACCGAAGTACTCTTTCGCTAGGTTGTCAGTTGACAGTGCAGCGGTGTGGTAAGTCGGCAGGGTGATCAGGTGATGGAAGATACCGGCTTCACGGGCCGCATCGGCTTGGAAGGTACGGATTTTCTCATCAGCGATCGCAGCCAGTTCAGTCTCATCGTAATCAACAGACATCAGCTCATCACGGTTGTAAGCAGAGACATCTTTACCTTCTTCAGCCATGGCATCGAATACCTGCTGACGGAAGTTCAGCGTCCAGTTGAAGGATGGGCTGTTGTTGTAAACCAGTTTAGCGTTAGGGCACACTTCACGGATACGGTTAACCATGTTGCCGATCTGCCCAACGTGTGGTTTTTCAGTTTCGATCCACAGCAGGTCAGCACCGTTTTGCAACGAAGTGATGCAGTCCAGTACACAACGATCTTCACCGGTACCGGCTCGGAACTGGAACAGGTTAGATGGTAGACGCTTAGGACGCAGTAGTTTGCCTTCACGGTTCAGAATCACATCGCCATTTTTCATATCGGCAGGGGTAACTTCTTCGCAATCCAAGAAGCTGTTGTATTGATCACCTAGGTCGCCTGGCTTGTTAGTCACGGCGATCTGCTTAGTCAGACCAGCACCTAAAGAGTCGGTACGGGCTACGATCACACCATCATCAACACCCAGCTCAAGGAAGGCGTAACGCACAGCGCGGATCTTAGCGAGGAAGTCTTCATGAGGTACAGTAACTTTACCGTCCTGGTGACCACACTGTTTCTCATCAGATACTTGGTTCTCGATCTGGATACAGCATGCACCGGCTTCGATCATCTGCTTAGCCATCAGGTAAGTCGCTTCAGCGTTACCGAAACCGGCATCGATATCCGCGATGATAGGCACAACGTGCGTGATATGGTTATCGATTTGTTCTTGAGCGGCAGCTTCAGCAGCGCTATCACCGGCTTTACGCGCGGCATCCACTTCACGGAACAGGCCGCCAAGTTCACGGGCATCGGCTTGACGCAGGAAGGTGTAAAGCTCTCTGATGAGTGAGGCAACCGAGGTTTTCTCGTGCATAGACTGATCCGGCAGAGGGCCGAACTCAGAGCGCAGCGCAGCGACCATCCAGCCAGACAGGTAGAGGTAACGACGGTCAGTGCTGTTGAAGTGTTTCTTAATAGAGATCATCTTCTGCTGGCCGATAAAACCATGCCAGCAACCTAGAGACTGAGTGTACTGGGAAGTATCATTATCGTAACGCTCCATGTCTTTACGCATGATAGCGGCAGTGTACTTAGCGATATCCAGGCCGGTTTTGAATTTGTTCTGGGCACGCATACGGGCAGCGTATTCAGGGTTGATAGCGTTCCAGGCAGAGCCGTAGGTCTCTTTAAGGGCTGCTACTGTTTCGATATCGTTATTCAGACTAGACATGGTGAATCCTTCTGTTGGTAGCTATCTATCCAGGCATTTTTATAAATACAGTCTGGAGTGAAGCGGTTTACATCTTGTTGCGTCAGCTATTGTCGAAGTGGCTAACGCCTTATAGAGCACTCATCATGCTGCCTTTAAGGAGAGCGGTCAAAGGGTTTTTGTGCATAGCAGCAAAGGTGTAGCTTTACTACATTATCAATTGCTTATGCGCTGTAGTTAAACTACATAGCGGCCGGCTTGCTGCATTGCAATAACGCTAGATATAGCAAGGGATTGAGTCGTTATAGCCTAAAGTCTAGCGACTTTTGTATAGTGGCTAGATGAACGCTTTTACAAAAGAAATGGGTTATAAGATAAGATTTTTATATAGCTAAAAAGTATATTTGAATGCTCACTACAAAATGGGCTAGAGCCAATGAAATCATTGATCTAGCACAGGTAATCTGTATTTTGGCCATGTGTAAACGTAAAAAAAGACCTGCATAGAGGTCTTTTTTGCATCAGCAGAGTAGCTGAGTGTGAGCGTGAATAGGCGTCAACAGAAACCCTTTTGGCATTATTCCGTATACAACGATCCTTGATTATATAGGTCAGCCAATAGTTGCAGCTGTTGATCACTCCATTCACCTTGGTTAATGACAATGGCAGGGGTCTGGCAGAGACTGGTGGCTAAGGTGCAGCAGGTGCCGGACACTTTGAAACAGTTACCGTCGGCATACAGCTGCACTTGGTCGTCATTAATGACACTGTAGGAGAAGCGGCTACCTTCATTGCGAATAAAGCATAGATCACCTGTTTTTAACGCGCCTCTAATCTCATCAATGGTCACCGGCTGTTCTGGGCTTTGATCCAGCTCAGGGTATTTAGGGTCGGTAACAAACTTACCTAACCATTCACCAAGTCGGGCATCATCCTGCAAATAATAGGTAAAGATCGCGCGGATTTTGTCTAACGCCTCGGGGCGGATCTCGCCGGGATTATCTTGCAAGCTAAGATCAGGATCGGTATAGCGTGATTCCGAGGTTAAGGTTTCACCGATAAAGTCGGTGAAGTTACGCATGATTTCTGCATGGGACGGCGCTCTAAAGCCGACCGAGTAGGTCATACAATCATCGGATTCACCGATACCGTTATGGCCTACCTGAGGTGGGATATAGAGCATATCGCCAGGTTCCAATACCCAATTATATTCAGGGTCCCAGTCGGTCATGATCATCACCGGTGTATTGGCTCGACGGGGTGAGTTTTGATCAAAAAAGCCGCCGACTTCCCAGCGGCGCTGGCCTTGGGTCTGAATTAGGAACACATCATAGTTATCGTAATGAGGTCCTACGCCACCGCCTTGGCTAGCAAAGCTGACCATGAGGTCGTCGTAACGCCAGTTCGGAATAAAACGGAACTGTTCGATAATCTCGCTGGCCTCAGGCACCCAGTGATCGACTGCCTGCACCAACAGTGTCCAATGGCTTTCGGGCAGGGCAGCAAAAGTTTCGTCATCAAAGGGGCCGTGCTTGATCTCCCAGTCATTATTATCTGGGCTCTGAATCACTAAGCGGGATTCAACATCATCTTCCAGAGAGAGGCCTGCCAGTTCGTCGGCGCCGACGGGAGCATCGAAATCCGGGAAGGCATTACGTACCAGTAGTGGTTTTTTCTGCCAGTAATCCCGTAGAAATTCTTCGATGGAGATATCGCCAAAGGGTGAATCGCTCATTGGTCAGATCCTTTATCCTGTTGCTTGTCGGATGTTTTGTCCGCGCTTAGGTTTGCCACGGTTTCGTCGATAGAAGAGAGAATCCCGCGTAACATATTCAGTTCGGTACGTTCCGGCCGGGAACGGTTAAAGAAACGGCGTAATTTATCCAACACCTTGCCCTGATGCTGCGGGATGATGAAGCGGGTTTTATGCAGGGCGCTTTCTAAATGGGCATAGAATCGCTCCATATCTTCGGTCAGCGGATAGGGCTCTTCCTGAGGGATAAAGTCATGTTTCAAGTGGGCCTGCCAGATCTCATAACACACGAGTTGAATAGCCGCTGAGACATTCAGTACGGGGTAGTCAGGATTGGCCGGAATGTAGACATGGTAGTTACATTTCTGCAGTTCGGCATTGTGTAGCCCCATGGTTTCGCGGCCAAAAATAATGGCGACCTTTCCCTGTTGAGCTTCACCGACTACTTTTCGAGCGCAGTCATGAGCATCAAAAATAGGTAGATCAAAGGTACGGTTGCGGGCACTGGTGCCAATTACGAGTTGGCAATCGGCGATCGCTTCATCGAGGGTGTCAACCACGACCGCACTGTCGAGTAGATCTTTCGCACCGGCGGCGCGGGCATCGGCTTCTTCATCTGGGTAGATGCGCGGTTCCACCAGATAGAGCTGGCTTAGCCCCATGTTTTTCATCGCCCTAGCAGCGGCGCCAATGTTACCCGGATGAAAGGTGTTGATCAGTACGATACGTATATTGTTGAGCATAGAGTCTTCGTTATTCATGTCAGGCGCTTAATCTTAATGCGTTACCGGCTGACGGTTATTGTTTCAGGTCAGGATTGTTGTCTATCTAAAGCGCTTTAGGCCATTTTTAGTTGGCGAATAAACTGCTTAATATCCCAGATAAAGCGCTCTCGATGCCATAGCTGTGGCGAGTGATCGGCTTTTTCATAAATGTGCAGTTCTGCTTGGGGAATATGATCCCTGACATATTCAGCAACCGGTTTGGCATAGAACTGGCTCTCGTCACCATAGATTAACAGGGCGGGGACGCTGATCTGAGGTAATACGTCGCGGTAATCCGCGGCGGTCAAACTTTCCCAGCACTGGACTAAGGGTTCTGCCTCTAAGCGCTGTAGATGCTCGCGCATCTGCTGAAAGCCACGAGAATTACGGCTGTAATTTTCATATGATTTTTGATTGTAGCCATTAGCCACCAGCTGTAGCAGGCCTTCGGCGAAATCTTCTCGTAGCAGTTTAATCAGTTGTTGGTTGGCCTGGGCATCAAAATGACCATAGATGCCATTGGCCCAGTGCTCATCGGTGACCAGTTTAGGGGACTGATCAATAATGCCGATACCGGCCAAACGGTCACAGCCAAAATCGCGAATATATTGCCATAGGGTCAGAGCCCCCATCGAGTGGCCAACGAGCGTCAGGTTCTGTAGATCATGGTGCTCGATGAGTTGCTGTAGATCGGCGGCCATCGTTTGCACATCGGTAGCTGTCCCCGCCGGCAGATGATGACCACCGTGTCCACGGGCATCCCAGCAGATAACATCATGGTCATCGGCCAGTTCGGCGGCAAAGGGTAACCAGTCTTTGGCGCTAGCGCTCCAGCCATGCAGAAACAGCACCGGGCTGCCTTCGCCTAACCGGAGGTAATGGATTTCAGTGCCATCTTTAGCTATTATTTTTTCCATAAATCAACCAGTTAAAGCGCTTAGTTAAAGTGATAGCATAAAACCTAGCAAGGCCCAGCAATAAAAAAGCAGAGCGCGAGCTCTGCTTTTTTAATCATCGTCAGCGCTACGCTTAGATCGCTTTAGCTTGATCGACCGCGTTGCCGATATAGCTATGAGGTGTTAACTGCTTCAGTTCATCTTTCGCCGCTTGAGGCATATCAAGGGTATCAACAAAAGCCAAAATAGTCGCTTTATTCATATCTTGACCACGGGTCAGTGCCTTGAGTTTTTCGTACGGCTCTTCGATGCCGTAGCGACGCATCACGGTTTGAATCGGTTCAGCTAAGACTTCCCAGCTATTTTCCAGATCGGAATCTAAGCGTGTTGGGTTAAGTTCTAGTTTGCTGATGCCTTTCAGGCTCGATTGGTAAGCGATCAAGCTGTAGCCGAAACCAACACCCATGTTACGTAACACAGTAGAGTCGGTCAGGTCACGCTGCCAGCGAGATACGGGTAGTTTAGCGGCTAGATGCTGCATCACTGCGTTAGCGATACCCAGATTACCTTCAGAGTTTTCGAAGTCAATTGGGTTAACTTTGTGCGGCATGGTTGAAGAACCGACTTCGCCCGCAATGGTTTTCTGCTTGAAGTAGCCCAGTGAGATATAGCCCCAAATATCGCGATCGAAATCGATGATAATGGTGTTGAAGCGACACACTGCATCGAATAGCTCAGCAATATAGTCGTGTGGCTCAATCTGTGTGGTGTAAGGGTTGAATGTCAGCCCTAAGCTTTCGACAAATGTCTGTGCGTTCTCGGCCCAATCGATATCAGCATAGGCGGAGAGGTGAGCGTTATAGTTACCCACGGCACCATTGATCTTGCCCAGCAGTTCAATCTTTTTCAGTTGATTGATCTGGCGTTGTAGCCGGTAAGCCACGTTGGCCATCTCTTTACCAACGGTGGTCGGTGAAGCGGTCTGGCCATGGGTGCGTGATAGCATCGGTTGGGTAGCATAGGTGCGGCCCAGTTGAGCAATCTCGTCGCTGATCTGCTGCATGATTGGCAGCATCACATCCAAGCCCTGCTTGAGCATCAAGCCGTGGGATAGGTTATTAATATCTTCAGAGGTGCAAGCAAAGTGAACAAACTCACTGACGGCGGCCAGTTCTGCGTTATCTGCAATCGACTCTTTAATCAGGTATTCAACCGCTTTAACATCGTGGTTGGTGGTGCGCTCAATCTCTTTTACGCGGTTAGCCTGTGCTTCGCTAAAGTTATCAACCAGCGCATCAAGCACTGCGTTAGCGGCTTCGCTGAGTGGTGGAACTTCGGTGATTTGCGGGTGTGCGGCAAGCTTCTGCAACCAGCGAACTTCAACCGTTACACGGGCGCGAATCAGACCGAACTCGCTGAAGACCGGGCGTAGATCAGCGGTTTTGCTACCGTAACGACCATCAATTGGGGAGATCGCAGAAAGAGACGTAAGATCCATATCGAGTAAATACCTGACTGGGTTAAATTTTGAGCGCGGATTATAGCTAAAATAGGGCCGTAGGGAAAATCTGGCGGCCATTTATTTGTCGCCGATTAATGATGCCCCATGATCTGTTTGACCGATGGGCGCAATCGCGATTTAAAAAACAATAGATGCCAGCGCTTACCACCCACTTGACGCCATAGCATTGCCGCACGTACGCCTGCTAATAAGAGGGCGCGGATTTTGGCCGCATTTTCGGCATTTTGCAGATGGCGGGGTTCACCCGTTACCTGAATGCGAAAGCTAAAGGTGCTCAGCGTATCCTGATAGAGACTGGCGAGGTTGGCGATGACGGTCGGGTGGGTAAACGCCGCAGGATTATCTTTCAAGTCGGTGCCTTCTTCGGCGAAGTAGCGGGCTTGTTGGGTAATCTTGTCGATGCGTTCGCCAATGTTCTGCAGTAAATCCGGCCGTTTATTGAGTTTGCGTTCGAGATGGATAATGCTTAGTCCATAGCGAATGACGTCTTGGTTTTGTTCTGCTTTACTTTTATCGAGCAGCTCATTAAGACCCCGAAAGCCCTGGCTTAGATTGATCGGTAGATCATGTACGCCACCATAAATTTCTTCGGTGGTGTCAGGGTTGGTGACGAAAAGACTCGCCAACGAGGTTTCGAAGCTATTTTGCGGCACCATCCCCCGGGTTGCGATTTGTTCTACCAAGCTGGCCGCCTGAAACAGGCCTGCCAGCGCGATGGCTTGTTGATCTTCTGCTCTGGACATATAGTTGATCAGTCTCCTTACGCTTTTCCGGTCGTTTCGATTACACCGCCACCCAAGCAGACTTCGTCACAATAGATGACGACAGACTGGCCAGGGGTGACCGCGCGCTGGGGTTGTTCAAACTCGACGCGATAACCCTCGCCATCGGCAAACACGGTGCAGGCTTGATCCGACTGGCGGTAGCGTACTTTAGCACGGCAGTTGAGCGGCAGGGTGGGTTTCTCTCCGTTAATCCAGAAGATATCGCTAGCCGTTAGCCAATGACTAAACAGTAGCTCATGTTGTTGCCCCTGAACCGCTACCAATACATTGCGCTCGAGATCTTTTTCGGCGACAAACCAAGGCTCTTCCGGATAGTTTTTTAAGCCGCCGATGCCGAGCCCTTGGCGCTGCCCTATGGTGTGATACATCAAACCCTGATGTTCACCAATCACATCACCCTCGGGGGTTTCTATTTTACCGGGCTGAGCAGGTAGGTACTGTTTAAGAAAATCGGTAAAACGACGCTCACCGATAAAGCAGATGCCGGTGCTGTCTTTTTTATTATGGGTAATCAGATCGTGCTGTTCGGCTAGTCGGCGAACTTCCGGTTTTTCCAGTTCGCCAACGGGGAAGAGGGTTTGTGCCAGTTCTTCAGCGCCGACTTGATGCAGAAAATAGCTTTGATCTTTATTGTTATCTAGCCCCTTTAGTAGCGTCGCCTTGCCATTGGCTTCGCCTCGACGGACATAGTGTCCGGTGGCGATTTTATCGGCCCCAAGCACTTTAGCGTATTCGAGAAAGGCTTTGAATTTGATTTCCCGGTTACAGAGGATATCCGGGTTGGGGGTGCGGCCCGCTTTATACTCTTCGAGGAAGTGTTCAAAAACATTATCCCAATATTCGGCGGCAAAATTAGCGGTGTGGAGCTTGATATTGAGCTTATCACTCACCGCCTGCGCATCGGCGAGGTCATCCATCGCGGTACAATAATCGGTGCCGTCATCCTCATCCCAGTTTTTCATAAACAGGCCTTCCACCTGATACCCCTGTTGCTGCAGCAACAGTGCTGAAACGGATGAGTCCACACCGCCGGACATGCCGACAATGACTTTGGTGGCTGCAGGGGCTGCAGAGGTTGTGTTGGCTGCGTCTGACATGGGAACTGTATATGACCTTCAAGGATGATTAAGTGTATATGCGACCAGAGTCGCAGATTTCAATGCTTTAGTGGTGATCCGGTTCAACGATCAGCGATAATGGAAAACGTATGCCGGCGAGGTAATCATCGATACACCGGGTGACCATCGGGCTGCGAAGTCGTTCCTGTTGTGCTTCCAATTCCGCACGACTGAGCCATAGGGCCCGAATAATACCGGTATCCAGTGGCAGACTCGGATCATGCCGATCAGCCTGTGCGACAAAACAGTAACGATGGTAGGTGATGCCGTTGGTAGGGGCGGTATAAACATACACGCCCACCAATGCTGTCGGGGTGACATGCCAAGCGGTTTCTTCTAGGGTTTCACGGATGGCGGCATCAATAAAGCGTTCATTCGCTTCGATATGGCCGGCCGGTTGATTAATGACCCGCTGGCCCCGTGATACGGATTCTTCTTCTACGCAGAGAAATTTGCCATCCTGCTCAATAATGGTTGCCACGGTGGCATGGGGTGTCCAACGCATTTCTCATCCCGTATATTAAGGGCAGATTATCGGCCCGTTATGTTAACTGCCCGCGTCTAAGATGCAGCAGACTCTGGCGGGCAACCTTACCATTTTTGACTGCTTTTGGCTGTATTTTGGAGTGACGTTTGTTGAAAGATATTGTTTCGGTTCAGACTGAAGATTTTTCAGTTGCAAAGCTATCCCAGCAATTACAGGCGGATAATGCCTGCAATGGGGCGATCGTTACCTTTACCGGCGTGGTTCGCCAGCTGGCCAGTGGGCCGGGGTTGGAGGCGCTGTATCTTGAGCACTACCCAGGGATGACAGAGAAAGCGCTGAGTCGGATTATTGAGCAGGCTCGGCAGCGCTGGACCTTGGGTAATGTGGTGGTGATCCATCGCGTAGGGCGGCTCGCCCTGAATGACAATATCGTCTTTGTTGGGGTCGCTAGTGCTCATCGTCAAGCGGCGTTCCAAGGGGCTGAGTTTATTATGGATTATCTTAAGCGTGACGCGCCGTTTTGGAAAAAAGAGATCACCACCGCTGGCGAGCATTGGGTCGAGGCGAAACAATCGGATCTTGATGCGGCCGAGAACTGGTAAGTGATTAGCGCTGTTTACGGGCTGGTTTGCTGCGGGCTTTGCGGCCATGAGTCGCTGTTTTATCGCCGCGGCGTGAAGGCGGGGCTGTCCTGCTGCTAGCCGATTTTGTCGTCCGCGGTTGGCGTGGTGCGACCGGCATTGCCACCTCTTCTGTACGGTATTCACCTGGCTTAAGCTGCTCCAGTGTCCAATTGCCGATGGCGGCGCGAATCAATCGTAGGGTTGGAAAGCCAACGGCGGCGGTCATCCGTCTAACCTGCCTATTTTTACCTTCACTGATTTTAAGTTCTACCCAGCTGGTTGGCTGATTTTGACGTTCGCGTATTGGTGGTGTGCGAGGCCAGATCGATGGTTCGGGGATTTTTTTTGCCTTGGCTGGACGGGTGACGCCATCTTTCAATGTCACGCCTTGGCGCAATTGCTGTAGTGCCTCATCATTAATCTCTCCCTCGACCTGCGCCCAATACGTTTTTTCAAGTTTGAATTTAGGATCTGCTAATCGGTGTTGCAGCTGGCCATTGTCGGTCAGAATTAATAAGCCTTCGGAGTCATAATCGAGTCGTCCTGCCGCGTAGACACCTTTGCGTTTGATGTAATTGCTTAAGGTCGGACGACCTTCGCTATCGGTAAACTGGGTGAGCACCTGAAACGGTTTATTGAACAATATTATTTCTGGCATTAGACTTTTCCGACAGGTCATCTGAATTGAACGGGCAGGCAGGTTATCAGCGTCTATACTGTGTCTGCAAGGTCATATTCTTAGAAATATATGGAGCAGAAAATGGCATACACAAAAATCGCGGTGCCTGAGGGCAGCAGGATTACAGTGAATGATGATTACTCGCTGAATGTCCCAGACCATCCCATTATTCCTTATATCGAAGGCGACGGTATCGGTATTGATGTTTCGCCGGTGATGTTAGAGGTGGTTGATGCCGCCGTCAGTAAGGCTTATGGCGGGACGCGTAAAATTGCTTGGATGGAAGTTTATGCGGGCGAAAAAGCAACCGCGATCTATGATCAGGATACTTGGCTGCCAGAGGAAACGATGACGGCATTTAAGGAGTTTGTGGTTGGTATTAAGGGACCGCTGACGACTCCGGTAGGTGGTGGTATCCGCTCATTGAATGTGGCTTTGCGTCAAGAGCTTGATCTGTATGTGTGTCAGCGACCCGTACGCTGGTTTACCGGGGTGCCGAGTCCGGTCAAAAATCCTGGTGATGTGGATATGGTGATCTATCGGGAAAACTCGGAAGATATCTATGCCGGTATTGAGTGGAAAGCGGGCAGCCCAGAAGCCGATAAAGTGATCCGTTTTCTAAAAGAGGAGATGGGCGTTAGCAAAATTCGCTTTGACACCCAGTGTGGTATCGGTATTAAACCCGTATCGGAACAGGGCACTAAGCGATTGGTACGACGGGCACTGCAATACACCATCGATAATGATCGAGAGTCCCTAACGTTGGTGCATAAAGGCAATATCATGAAGTTTACCGAGGGGGCCTTCAAGGACTGGGGGTATGAAATCGCTAAAGATGAGTTTGGCGCGCAGCCGCTCAACGGCGGGCCTTGGATGAGCTTTACTAATCCAAATAATGGTAAGCAGGTTGTGGTCAAAGATGTCATTGCCGATGCGATGTTGCAGCAAATCCTATTGCGTCCGGCTGAATACGATGTAGTGGCCACACTAAACCTTAACGGTGATTATATCTCTGATGCCTTAGCGGCGGAGGTCGGTGGTATCGGTATTGCACCGGGGGCCAATTTATCGGACAAAGTAGCAATCTTCGAAGCAACCCACGGTACAGCGCCTAAATACGCCGGTAAAGATAAGGTGAACCCAGGCTCAATCATTCTCTCGGCAGAGATGATGTTACGGCATATGGGGTGGTTTGAAGCTGCTGATCTGATCATTAATGGGGTAGAGGGGGCGATTACCGCTAAAACAGTGACCTACGACTTTGAGCGCCAAATGGAAGGGGCTCAGTTACTCAGTTGTTCTGCTTTTGGTAAGGCTGTTATTCAGCATATGTAGAGGTAAAGATAGACGGTGATCTTTGTTGCAAGGAGGTTGCTAGTGAACCTTTCTTAATGACTTGGTGAACCGAGTGCTGGAGTTTGGTCGAGGTTAGTAAGGTAGGGTTATAGCCCAGAGAAAGGCAGTGTTATCTGCCTTTCTTTAGTTTTTACCATTGATGTGCAGTGCGGTCACTGCACTCTCCCAATCCGAAAGGTTGGGAGTTTTGGTCGATTCCGTCAGCTGAGCTCCTTTAATTCCGTTTCCGGCACGTTTAACAATTTAATGTTAACCGCATGTATCCCTTTAGGTCCGGGGGTTGTTTCAAACTCAACCTCCTGTCCTGCTTTTAGGCTCTTATAGCCTTCTGACTGAATGACAGAATAGTGAGCAAATAAATCTTCGTCAAAATCCGGTGAAACAATAAAACCAAAACCTTTGGCGTTATTGAACCATTTGACTTTCCCTGTGTGCATTGGCATCCCCCCAATATCCGAATTACTTCGACCTGAATTACTTTAGGCCTGTTGCCACGACAAACTCTCTTGCTACAATGCTGAAACGAGAGAAAATGCCCGTGATAAAGTGCAGGGACATCCGATACAACACATGATACAACACATACTCTTAACTCCTGCAGATACAGTATAGCATTAGGCTGGAGAGCCTACCGGGTATGGTTTGCCCATAATGGGATATAAATAATTGATTCTTCTTTTAGAGATATGATATGTGGCAAGTAGTTTGTGATATAAAGCTTTCAGGTGAGTCAGATGATTTTGCTGACCACAATAATACCGGTGTAGTAACTGAAGAGGCGAAGCCTGAGCTAAAAAGGCCTTCGATGTATCGGGTGGTATTGCTAAATGACGACTATACTCCAATGGATTTCGTTATTCAGATTCTGATGGGGTTTTTTGGTATGAATCAGGAAAAAGCGACACAAGTGATGTTAGCAGTCCATACTAAAGGTAAAGGTGTGTGCGGTGTGTTTACCCGCGATGTGGCAGATACGAAAGCTGCCTTAGTTAATCAATGTGCCAGAGAGAATCAACATCCTCTTTTGTGTGAAGTAGAACAAGCCTAGCGGAGCGTTAAGTATGTTAAATAAAGAGCTTGAAGATACGCTGAGCGTTGCCTTTAAGAATGCGCGCGCTAAGCGACATGAGTTTATGACCGTAGAGCATCTGTTATTGGCTTTACTTGATAATTCTGAGGCCCGCGCAGTGTTGGATGCTTGTGCGGTCGATCTTGATAAGATGAGACAGTTACTCAATACTTTTATCGACGACACCACGCCACTGCTACCGGAGAATATTCCTGATGTGGAAACCCAGCCAACTCTGGGGTTTCAACGAGTTCTGCAGCGGGCGGTTTTCCATGTGCAGTCCTCGGGCCGCGCTGAAGTCAATGGCGCCAATGTTTTGGTGGCGATATTCAGTGAGCAGGAAAGTCATGCGGTGTATGTGCTGAATCAACAAGGTATCGAACGTATCGATGTGGTCAATTACATCTCTCACGGCATCTCCCGGGTCGAAGAGAACGATAGTCGCCCTGCTGATGATGGGTTGTTAGAAGGTGATGCGGCGGCCGAGAAAGAAAAAAGCCCGCTGGCAAATTTTTCAGTCAACCTTAATGAACAAGCAAAATCGGGCCGTATTGATCCGTTGGTTGGCCGTACTGCCGAGGTTGAACGAGTTGTGCAGATTCTCTCGCGACGCCGTAAAAACAATCCGCTGTTGGTTGGTGAGGCTGGCGTGGGTAAAACCGCTATTGCTGAAGGGTTGGCGAAGCTGATTGTTGAGGGGCAGGTGCCGGATGTTATCGCAGACAGCATTGTTTATTCCCTCGACTTGGGCGCGTTGTTGGCAGGTACTAAATATCGTGGCGACTTTGAAAAGCGGCTTAAAGGTCTTCTGAATGAGATTAAAGAGCAGGAGCATGCGATTCTGTTTATTGATGAAATTCATACCATTATCGGTGCTGGAGCAGCATCCGGCGGCTCAATGGATGCGTCTAATCTGCTGAAACCGCTGTTAAGTTCGGGTCAGTTGCGCTGCATTGGTTCGACCACTTTTCAGGAATTCCGTGGCATCTTTGAAAAAGATCGAGCGCTGGCGCGACGCTTCCAGAAGGTCGATGTCTTGGAGCCCTCAGTTGATGATACCTATCGAATTCTTCAAGGGCTTAAAAGCCGATTTGAAGATCATCATCATGTTACCTACACCGATGAGGCTTTACGGGCGGCGGCTGAAATGGCTGATCGCTACATCAACGATAAGCATATGCCGGATAAGGCGATCGACGTGATTGATGAGGCAGGGGCTTATCAGCAATTGGTGCCCTTAGATGAACGTAATTCGGTGATTGATGTGCCCGAAGTTGAAATCGTTGTGGCCAAAATTGCTCGCATCCCAGCGAAGAGTGTTTCGGTGTCGGATAAAGAGCAACTGAAAAAGCTCGACAGCAATCTTAAAATGGTTGTTCTTGGGCAGGATGAAGCGATCAATACGCTGTCCGCAGCGATTAAACTATCTCGTGCAGGCTTGAATGAACCGAATAAGCCGGTCGGATCTTTTCTGTTTGCCGGCCCAACGGGCGTGGGTAAGACGGAAGTTACTAGCCAGCTTGCACGCATTATGGGTATTGAGCTGATTCGCTTTGATATGTCGGAGTATATGGAGCGTCACACCGTCTCACGGCTCATTGGTGCGCCTCCTGGCTATGTAGGCTATGATCAGGGTGGATTGCTGACTGAAGCGGTCACTAAGTCGCCTCATGCAGTATTGTTGCTGGATGAAATAGAGAAAGCTCATCCTGAAGTCTTTAATTTGCTACTCCAGGTAATGGATAACGGCACATTGACCGATAATAATGGTCGTAAAGCTGATTTCCGTAACGTGATATTGGTAATGACGACAAATGCGGGTATCGAGCAGATGACCCGTGCTTCGATTGGCTTTAGTCATCAGGATCATACAACGGATGGTATGGAAGCGATCAAAAAGCTGTTTACGCCGGAGTTCCGCAACCGTCTGGATGGTATTATTCAGTTTAAAGCGCTATCGCCCGAGGTTATTGTCGGTGTGGTTGATAAGTTCTTGACTGAGTTGCAGGCGCAACTAGATGATAAAAATGTTGTGCTGAATATTGATAATGATGCTCGGCAGTGGTTTGCTGAACATGGTTATGATGCCACGATGGGCGCGCGGCCTATGAAACGTTTGATTCAGGAAAAACTGAAAAAGCCGTTGGCAGAGATGATTCTTTTTGGTGAGTTGGCCGATGAGGGCGGGAAAGTCGATATTGTTGTCAACGCGGATAATGATATTGAGATTCATGCGCATACAGGCATGGCGGTGTAACCGTCATCAACTAAAATTGAGATATAAAAAAAGCGACCCTTAGGTCGCTTTTTTTATAAGTTGTTACCGTGCGCGGTAGGTGATGCGGCCTTTAGTTAGGTCGTAAGGTGTTAATTCAACCTTAACCTTATCGCCGGTCAGGATGCGGATATAGTTTTTGCGCATCTTGCCAGAGATGTGCGCTGTAACAACATGACCATTTTCCAGTTCTACCCGGAACATTGTGTTAGGCAGTGTGTCGGTCACAACGCCTTCCATTTCAAAGCTGTCTTCTTTAGACATTCAGTACCTACCTAAGTTGATTAGTTGCAATACTACATTTTGCAGCGCAGTATTTTGCCTTATTTTGTCATTTATATCAAAGAGATTTGGTGTAATTAATCAAGTAATCTTCAAAACTGTCGAGAAATGATGTGCATTAGAAGCCTATTGCTAGTGGAATGCAATGCGCAGTGCACCAGTACAACAATCCCCAGTAATAATCCGATGTCATTTTGGTTTGGTGAGCGCTAGTGATGTTGTTGTGCCGTTAGTCAACGACGATCCACTGGCCGTTAATTAGCATCTCAAGAGGGCTGTATGCAATTTTATAAGACATTTTCTGACACTCTCGTATCCAGTAGCCAAGGTAAAGGTATTCCAGTTCTAGCCGCTTGACCTCCTTAAGCTGCCAAAGAATAGCATAACTTCCTAAACTGCGTGATGCTTCTTCGGGATCAAAAAAGGTGTAAATAGCCGATAAACCCTGCACTAGATAATCGGTAACCGCCAGTGCTACGAGTTTGCCGCTTGGGTCGCGAAACTCGTAAAAGCAGCCTTTTTGTTCCCCTTCAATTAGAAACGCGCTGAACTGTTCCGGCGTCGGCGGGTACATATCACCATCGCTGTGCCGAGCATTGATGTAACGTTCATAGAGAGCGTAATACTCATCGGTAAATTGAGGGGGCGTGGTTGTAACTTGCAGATCTTTGTTTTTATTGATAATACGCTTCTGGCTTTTGCTGGGAGTAAACTCCCGGCTATTGACCCGCACCGATATACAGGCTTGGCAGTTAGTGCAATAGGGACGATAGATATGCTTTCCGCTGCGGCGGAAACCTAGATCGGATAGTTGGCTGTAGGCATCAAAATTGATGACCTCCTGTGGATCAACAAACAGTGTCTTGGCTTCCAGCCCTTCGAGATAACTACACTCGTGTTCCGGTGTCGCATAAAAATGTAGAGTTTTGAGATTGCTCACTCAGTTCTCACCACGTCTTCTTTATCAATATCAAACTGCCACGGATGGTCTAAGGTTGTGGTCAGGTGTTGTGCTAGATATTGTTGAAATTCGATTCTGGGAATGCATTGGGCTCCCAGGCTAGTCAGGTGGTTATTTTCAACCTGACAATCAATTAAAGCATAGCCCCATTTTTGCAGTTGTTTGGCGAAGTAGGCAAATGCAATTTTCGAGCTATTGGTCGAGCGGCTAAACATCGATTCACCAAAAAACAAGCGTCCTATGGCGATACCGTAAAGCCCTCCGGTGAGTTGGCCGTCTTGCCATAGTTCTACCGAATGGGCAACGCCTCGCTGATGTAGCTCGGTATAGGCGTTTTGCATCGGCGTGCTGATCCAAGTGTCCTCGCTATAACTTCTCGGGGCTGCACAGGCTTTGATGACGTCACTAAATGCCTGGTCGAACGTCATTTCAAATGTCGTATGCCGAATCGCTTTGCGTAGGCTTCTAGAGATATGAACCTGCTCAGGCACAAGAGTGCAGCGAGGATCCGGTGACCACCATAAGATAGGCTCCCCAGGGTTAAACCAAGGGAAAATACCTTGTCGATAGGCGGCAATCAGTCGCTCGGCACTGAGATCCCCACCCGCCGCCAGTAGTCCATTGGGATCACCCAATGCCTGGCTAATAGGAGGGAACTCAGTGCTGTTTGGGTCTAACCAAGGGAGCATTTAGGCTTGATCATCCAGGTAACGCTCGGCATCCAGTGCGGCCATACAGCCAAAACCTGCAGAGGTGATTGCTTGGCGGTAGATATGATCGGCCACATCACCCGCCGCAAAGACGCCTTCAATGGATGTTTGTGTCGCATTACCATGGGTGCCAGTTTGAATTTTCAAATAACCGTTTTCCATTTCCAACTGATCGCCAAAGATTTCGGTGTTCGGCTTGTGGCCGATGGCGATGAAAGCGCCCTGTAATTCAAGCTCCTGAGTTGAATCGTCTTCAGTGCTTTTGATGCGGATGCCGGTCACACCCATATCATCACCGAGCACTTCATCGAGTTGATGGTTCCAGATGATGTTGATATTGCCGTTTTTGGCTCGTTCGAAAAGTTTATCTTGTAGGATTTTTTCTGAGCGTAGCGAGTCGCGACGATGGATGAGTGTTACTTCTGCGGCGATATTCGATAGATACAAGGCCTCTTCTACCGCCGTGTTTCCACCACCGATCACGGCTACTTTTTGGCCGCGGTAGAAAAATCCGTCGCAGGTGGCGCAGGCGCTAACGCCTTTGCCCATAAAGGCTTCTTCTGAAGGCAAGCCGATATATTGCGCAGATGCACCGGTGCAGATAATTAACGCATCGCAGGTATATTCCGCCATATCGCCTTTAAGTCGAAAAGGGCGGTTCAGTAGATCGGTTTCGCTGATATGATCAAAGATCACTTGGGTGTCGAAGCGTTCGGCATGGGCTTGCATGCGCTGCATCAACTCAGGGCCTTGAACACCGTCAACATCCCCCGGCCAGTTATCGACATCGGTCGTCGTGGTCAGTTGTCCGCCGGCTTGCATGCCTGTTATAACAATAGGGTTCAGATTGGCGCGGGCCGCGTATACTGCAGCAGTGTACCCCGCTGGGCCGGACCCCAGAATGATCAATTTATGGTGCTGTATTTCGCTCATGGTTTATTCGTTCTCTGTTCACGCATGGTATTGAGGGCTAATATTGAAGCCTCATCTTGTAGCCTATTATGCCCGTTTAGCGGGATGGACAAAACAGGGATTCAGGTTGAATTTTTCAGCCTGCCTCAGGTCAGAGTGGGTTTGCGCTCTTTTTAAATCATCTATTGCGGGATAAGTAACGTGCAATAGCGTTAGATTGGCCTAGAATTGTTCAGTTCCTGCTCAGTCTGGGGAGATATGCTGAATAAAGCAGGTAAAAGTCCCTTTTATGTCTGGGGACGAGGGCCTAAATATGTTATTTTTCAGGCCATTTTATGGATAGTTGTAAGGATATTTTTCTTGTCGGATCGTAGCCAAACAGATAGAAACCAAACTCGAAGCCAGGCCAGGAGTCATGATGTCGGCGTTAAGGCCCGCTCGGAGGAGAACAAAATAGTCTCTTTTTCTGACTTACTCGCACGGATTGTTAAAGAAGGCGGGCTGATTCTAGTGATCGGTTTCGCGCTGTTTTTACAGTTGGCGCTGTTTGGCTATGATCATCGGGATCCAGGTTGGTCACATCTAGGGTATCAACCGCAAGCACATAACTTCACCGGTCTTGTTGGCGCCTGGTTAGCCGATCTGGCGCTGTCGGTATTTGGTGTGGCTTCTTGGTTGCTGCCATTAATGTTGCTGGTGCCCGCTATTCGTTTTATGTTTCGCCGTAGCGTCTCTCTTTTGGATGGCATCCCTTTTATGATGTTGCGTTTTACGGGGGCGGTGCTTGTTTTGCTTTGTCTGGCGACATTTGCCGCGATTCACCTATCGAATGCAGAGGGGCATCTGCCCTTTAGCATGGGGGGGCTAGTTGGTCAGGCATTATCCGATGTTGCGGTCACGCTGTTTAGTCTAATTGGTAGCTCAATCGTACTGGCGACGGTGATGTTGTTTGGTATGACACTCATGTTTGAACTGTCTTGGTCGCAACTGCTAGAGCGGTTGGGGCGGAGTCTGTTTACCTTGATTCAACGGGTTAAATCTAAAACCCAACCGGTGGATCGTAAAACCGTACAACCAACCCCCGATCCTTATGCAGCGGCGGATGAAGAGAAACGCCATCTGCTTCGAGCGGCGGCTCGTCATGGCGTTGCGGCCGATGCAGTGCAAGCGGAGGCCGCACCACTAAACGTTGCGGGTGTTCGCAGAGAGCCGGTATTTGAGCAACCCTTTGAACAACAGCCAGCCGAAGCACTCTATGCTGAGCAACCAGCGGCCTATGAGCCATTAGCTGAGCCTTCTGCGCCTGCTGAGTGGGAACATTATGAAGTTGATAGCTTAAGTCCTACTGATGCGTCTCAGGATATTCCGCTAGTGACTGAACGGGCCGATCAGGGATTTTCTAGCCTAACGGAGACACCGCGTACAATTGTTGCGCCACAGGATGTACAGCACAATACCGCGCAACGTACTGCTCAGCCCGTTCAGGCCCCAGCCCAGCAGCTGGCAGATGTTGATCGTAAAGGTGTCAAAGTGGTGCCGTTATCGGAAGCCCATACGCCGATGAAAGATAGCGAACTGGGGCTTGATCATCAGTCTCAGGCGGCTGTTCGTCGGGAACCTCGTCGACGCATTCCTTCATTAGACCTGCTAGACCCCCCTGAGCTGAAGCAAGGGCACTGCTACAGTGATGAACAACTCGAAGATATGTCCCGTTTGTTGGAGCATAAGCTGAAAGACTTTGGCATCGTAGCCGAAGTCGTTGAAGTGAATCCAGGGCCTGTTATTACTCGCTTTGAGTTACAGCCTGCGCCCGGCGTTAAAGCTAGCCGAATCACCAATTTGGCGCGAGATTTGGCGCGCTCGATGGCGGTCATGAGTGTACGGGTGGTCGAAGTGATTGCCGGTAAGTCGGTGATCGGTATTGAGATTCCCAATGAAGAGCGGCAGATGGTTCGTCTCAGTGAGGTGCTCAATTCAAAACCTTATAAAGAGGCATCTTCCAAATTAACTCTGGGGCTCGGCAATGATATTGCCGGTAATCCGGTGGTCGCCAACTTGGCTAAAATGCCTCACTTACTGGTGGCGGGTACCACCGGTTCCGGTAAATCGGTGGGCGTCAATGCAATGCTGCTTAGCTTGCTGTTTAAGGCAACCCCAGACGAAGTTCGTTTAATGCTGGTTGACCCCAAAATGCTGGAGCTTTCAGTCTACGAAGGGGTGCCACATCTATTGGCCCCTGTTATTACGGATATGAAAGAAGCCGCTGGCGGGTTGCGCTGGTGTGTTGCTGAGATGGAGCGTCGTTATAAGTTAATGTCGAAAATGGGCGTGCGTAACATTGCTGGCTATAACGATAAAGTTAAAGCGGCCCGAAATAAGGGTGAACCTCTATTAGACCCCCTTTGGAATCCAGAGGAGATGGGGCTGCCTGCCGATGCGCCAGCGCCTTACCTTGAAACGCTGCCCTACATTGTGGTCTGTATTGATGAGTTTGCCGATATGATCATGGTGGTTGGTAAGAAAGTTGAAGAACTGATCGCCCGAATAGCACAGAAAGCACGGGCGGCGGGTATCCACCTGATTCTCGCGACGCAGAGGCCTTCTGTCGACGTTATTACCGGCTTGATTAAGGCTAACATTCCGACACGTATCGGCTTTCAGGTGTCCTCTAAGATAGACTCTCGTACCGTGCTGGATCAGAGTGGTGCAGAGCATCTACTGGGCAACGGTGATATGCTTTATCTGCCCGCCGGCAGTAGCCTACCTAACCGAGTGCATGGTGCCTTCGTTAGTGATGACGAAGTGCATCGGGTGGTCGAAGCTTGGAAGAAACTCGGCGCGCCTGAATACTTGATTTCAGACCTTTCTGAAGTGGTTGAAGGAGGTTCGGGCATGATGGGCGATAGTGATGATGAGCAAGATGCGCTCTATGACGAAGCGGTTGCCTTTGTCACTCAAACCCGTAAAGCGTCGATCTCCTCAGTACAGCGTAAGCTTAAAATTGGTTATAACCGGGCTGCCCGGATGATTGAATCGATGGAAGCGGCGGGTGTTGTTTCTACCGCTAGCCATAACGGTGCCCGTGAAGTGTTGGCACCACCACCGCCTAAGGATTAAACATGGTATTTAAAAAGATAGCTGCGGTCGCCTTACTCGGTTGTTCACTGAGTTTTTCTGCCCTTGCCGATATTCAAGAAGGGGCAGGTGATCGACTAAACAGTTTACTGGCAACCTTTGACAGTTTTAGTGCTGATTTTGATCAGGTCTCTGGCAGTGATGATTCCCGCCGGATAGAAAGCTCTAAAGGGACGTTGCTGCTGGCCAAACCTAATCGCTTTAGGTGGATTGCCAAACAGCCGTTTCCACAAACACTGGTCAGTGATGGCGAAACATTGTGGATCTATGACCCCGACCTTGAACAAGCCACTGAGCGTAAGGTTTCAGAGGGTGATTCTGGGGTGCCTGCGTTAATTTTGAATGGTCAAATTGAGCAGCTAAAATCCCAATACAAGATCCGCTTGTTACAGGAAAAAACCGATAGTCAGCTGTTTGAACTGCTGCCGCTGAAAGAGACTGAAGTGTTTACACGGATTCGCTTACTGTTCACCGATGGTGTAATCAAAGAATTGCAGATGGAAGACTCTCTGGGACAGAAAACATCAATACTTTTTCAAAATCAAAAGCTTAATCCCGAATATCAAGAAGATACTTTCACTTTTACGCCGCCAGAAGGCACCGATGTAATCGTCGAAAGTAGCCCGGAGTCTGCTAACTGATGGCCGATCTTTTTGATGCTCAACAGCCAGACTACGAACCCTTAGCCGCACGGATGCGGCCTCACTCGCTCGATGAATATTGTGGTCAGCAACATCTGCTCGGACTGGGCAAACCCCTACGCAAAGCATTAGAACAAGGCTCGGTGCATTCCATGATTTTATGGGGGCCACCGGGGGTAGGGAAAACCACGCTAGCGCGTTTACTGGCCCATCAAGTGGATGCCCATTTTATTATCCTCTCGGCGGTATTGTCTGGCGTGAAGGATATCCGCGCCTCAGTGGATCAAGCGCTGCAAGTGAAGGCTCAGTCTGGCCGTAAAACCATCTTATTTGTCGATGAGGTACACCGCTTCAATAAGTCGCAACAGGATGCTTTTTTACCCTTTATTGAGGACGGCACCTTTTTGTTTGTTGGTGCTACAACCGAAAATCCTTCGTTTGAATTGAATAACGCTTTACTGTCCCGCGCCCGGGTTTATCTCTTGCGCAGTCTTGAACAGGCCGATATCGAAGTATTATTGCAGCGGGCGTTAAATGATAAGGCCCGAGGGATTCCGCAACAGCCATTGGTGTTTGCCGATGGCGCGATGGAACAACTGGCCGCCGCTGCCGATGGTGATGGTCGTCGCGGGCTCAATCTGTTGGAAATCGCCGCCGATCTGGCGGATTTTGATGGCCGTGAATACACAATAGGGCCGCAGATTATCGATGAGGTGCTTAAATCCAGCGCCCGTCGCTACGATAAGCAGGGGGATCTGTTTTATGACATGATCTCGGCATTCCATAAATCGGTGCGGGGTTCATCCCCCGACGGCGCCCTGTATTGGTATTGTCGCATGCTCGATGGTGGCTGCGATCCGCTCTATATCGCAAGACGTCTAGTCGCCATTGCCTCGGAAGATATCGGTAATGCCGATCCTCGGGCGATGCAGATGGCGCTTAACGCTTGGGATGCATTCGAGCGGGTTGGTCCAGCAGAAGGCGAGCGGGCGATTGCGCAAGCGGCTCTCTATTGCGCCAGTGCGCCGAAGAGTAATGCGGTTTATCGGGCATTTAATCAGGCCAAGGCGGATGTGCGCAGTGAACCGGGCTATGATGTGCCGGAGCATCTGCGTAATGCACCGACTAGCCTGATGAAGGATCTTGGTTATGGTGCCGAATACCGCTATGCCCATGATGAGCCCGATGCCTTCGCCGCCGGAGAATGTTACCTGCCGCCAGAAATTGCCGATCGTCAGTATTATCAGCCGGAACCGCGCGGCCTAGAGATTCGTATCGGTGATAAACTTAAGCACCTCAAAGCGCTGGATGAAGCTAGCGCCAAGCAACGATACAGGGAATAACCGATGCTGCATCTTCTTTCAGTCGCCGTCGGCGGCGCTGCCGGAGCCATGGCTCGTTATTGGGTCAGCGGTATACTGATCAGCAATGCTCAGTTTAAGTTGCCTTACGGCACACTAATCTGCAATGCGCTGGGTTCTTTTCTGATGGGTGTCTGTTTTGTACTGATTATGGAAAAGGCCCGTATTAGCCCAGAATTAAGACCATTATTGATGGTTGGTTTTTTGGGTGCTTTCACGACTTTTTCCACCTTCTCACTGGAAGCCGTGACCATGTTGCAAGAAGGGCATATAATGTCTGCCGCAATTTACATATTAATGAGCGTAGTGCTCTGCATGGTCGCCCTGTATAGCGGCTTATGGTTTACTCGCCTGTTCTGACTTTAAGGTTGTTTCTGACATCATGCTAGATCCTAAATTTATACGTTCTAATCCAGAAGAAGTAGCGCAGCTACTAATCAAAAAGGGTTATAAGTTCCCGGTTGAAGAGTTTAATGCGCTGGAAAATCAGCGTCGAGACGTACAGGTTGACGCCGAGCGTTTACAGAGTGAGCGTAATACTCGCTCAAAAAATATCGGCAAGGCGAAAGCGGCCGGTGAAGATATTGCGCCACTGTTAGCCGAAGTCAGCACCTTAGGTGAGCAACTCGATGCGGCTAAAGAGCAGTTGAAAGTTGTTCAGGAGCAGATGGACACGCTACTGATGGGGATGCCAAACATCCCACATGAGTCGGTGCCTGCTGGCGTTACTGAAGACGATAATATCGAAATTCGTAAATGGGGTGAGCCTACACAGCTTAATTTTGAAGCTAAAGATCACGTTGATCTAGGCGAGCAGAATGGCGGGTTAGACTTTTCGACAGCCGCTAAAATTACAGGCGCTCGTTTTGCCGTGCTGCGTGGTGGTATCGCCCGTATGCACCGTGCGCTGATTCAGTTTATGCTCGACACCCATACCGCGAAGCATGGCTATGAAGAGACTTACGTCCCTTATCTGGTCAATGCTGATTCTTTACGCGGTACAGGTCAGCTACCTAAATTTGAAGAAGATCTGTTTAAGGTGCCCGGTGAGCGTGATTACTACCTGATCCCGACCGCTGAAGTGCCGGTAACCAATATCGTCCGTGACGAAATTGTGGATGCCGCACAAATGCCGCTAAAATTCGTTGCCCATACCCCTTGTTTTCGTAGTGAAGCGGGCAGTCATGGTCGCGATACCCGCGGTATGATTCGTCAGCACCAGTTTGAAAAAGTAGAGTTGGTGCATATTGTCGAGCCGACTAAATCTTGGGATGCACTGGAAGAGTTGATCGGCCATGCAGAAAAAATCCTGCAGTTGCTGAACCTGCCTTACCGTGTAGTGACCCTCTGTGGCGGTGATCTAGGCTTCAGTGCGGCGAAAACCTACGATATTGAAGTCTGGTTACCCGGACAGCAGAAATACCGTGAGATCTCTTCATGCAGCAATATGGAAGACTTCCAAGCACGACGGATGCAAGCCCGCTGGCGCAATCCTGAAACAGGTAAGCCTGAGCTGGTGCATACGCTGAATGGTTCTGGCTTGGCGGTAGGGCGCACCTTGGTGGCGATTCTTGAGAACTACCAAACGGCTGATGGTCATGTGAAAGTGCCTGAAGTCTTGCTACCTTACATGGGCGGCATTACCGAGCTTTAAAATGTGCTAAAGCTCTATTGTTAAACGCTTTATATCAGCGCTTGGCAGCAAGAAAAAGCCTCTACAAAACGGCCAAATATGGCAGTGTTGTAGAGGTTTTTTTATGAGTTTTTTAGAAGTGTAGGGTGACAGTGAGTTTACGAACTGCACCATCCCAAGGGTTATCGGCAAAGATGCGCCAAACAACAACATAAAAGCTGGTTCGCTAGCCCTGTGCCCAGACCACGGTGCGGTTCATTCTTCACCGCATCCTACCCATAACTCTTTCCGGTAGGGTGCGGTGAGCTTGCGAACCGCACCATCGATTTTTAAAGCAACAAGAAGCAGAACGGTACAATACCGTCGCTAGAAGGGAGCGTGATAAACGCCAAATATGTTTTAGCAAGCGACATAGTCTGAGTAACCAGTCGCTTGCAACGTTTTAGCGGTTAACTATCATCTGGCTCATAGCCTAGGTTAGGGGATAACCAGCGCTCTGCTTCGGTTTTTTCCATGCCGGTACGTTTAGCATAGGATTCCAACTGGTCTTCACCGATTTTAGCGACCCCAAAATACTGCGAGTCGGGATGGCTGAAATACCAGCCACTCACCGATGAGGTTGGCAGCATGGCAAAACTATCGGTGATGGTCATGCCGATACGGTTTTCAACGTCCAGCAACGCCCAGAGTCGGGCTTTCTCGGTATGTTCAGGGCAAGCCGGATAGCCAGGGGCAGGGCGAATACCCTGATACTTCTCTTTAATCAGTGCTTCGTTATCCAATGCTTCATCAGCAGCATAGCCCCAGAATTCACGGCGGGTGCGGGCGTGCATATACTCGGCGAGAGCTTCAGCTAACCGGTCAGCCAGGGCTTTCACCATAATACTGTGATAGTCATCGTGATCCGCTTCATAGGCATCGATCATTACCTGATCGCCAAACCCGGTGCTGACGGCGAAGGCTCCGAAGTAATCGGCTTTACCGCTATCCTTCGGCGCAATAAAGTCGGTCAGACACATATTGGCCTTGCCTTCAGTTTTTTCGACCTGCTGACGGAGGTGGTGCAGCTCCATCAGCACTTCAGAGCGGCTGTCATCGGTATAGAGTTCGATATCGTCATCATTGATACTGTTGGCGGGGAAGAGGCCGATCACGGCACGGGCTTCCAGCTTCTTGTTGTCGATGATGTCGTTCAGCATCTCTTGAGCGTCGGCGAACAGTTTGGTGGCTTCTTCGCCGATAATCTCATCGGTGAGAATGCGTGGGTAGCGTCCGGCTAGCTCCCAAGAGTGGAAGAACGGGGTCCAATCAATATAGTCCCGTAGCTCGTTCAGATCGATATGCTCAAAGGATTGAACGCCGAGCTGCGCCGGTACTGGCGGAGTATAGCTGGACCAATCGACCTTGAACTTATTGGAGCGAGCCTGAATCAGCGATACCCGACGCGCCTGACTCATACGGTCAGCATAACGTTGACGAACCGCGGCGTAGTCATCTTGAATCTCTTTAACATAGGCCGGCTTGCGCTCGGCGGAGAGCAGGGTGCTGGCAACATTCACGGCACGAGATGCGTTGGTGACATGCACCACTTGATCTCGCTTATAAGCTTTATCAATTTTAACCGCCGTATGAGCTTTTGAGGTGGTGGCACCACCGATCATCAGTGGAATATCAAAGCCTTGACGCTCCATCTCTTTAGCGACGTGCACCATCTCATCGAGTGATGGGGTGATCAGACCTGAAAGTCCGATAATATCGACATTCTCTTCCCGGGCAGTACGCAGGATTTTTTCGGCGGGCACCATCACGCCGAGATCGATAATCTCGTAGTTGTTACATTGCAGCACCACGCCAACAATATTTTTGCCGATATCATGAACATCACCCTTAACGGTGGCCATCAAAATCTTACCGGCGGTTTCACTGGCGGCACCGGCTTTTTCGGCTTCGATAAAGGGCATTAGATAGGCAACCGCTTTTTTCATGACGCGGGCAGATTTCACGACCTGAGGCAAAAACATTTTACCGGCACCAAACAGGTCACCGACCACACCCATACCGTCCATCAACGGCCCCTCAATCACTTGGATTGGGCGCTCAAACTGATGGCGGCACTCCTCGACATCTTCATCGATATATTCGGCGATACCTTTAACCAAGGAGTGAGATAGGCGCTCGGTAACGGGTAGGCTGCGCCATTCCTGGGTTTTCTCTTCGACTTGCGCACCATCACCGCGGTATTTCTCGGCAATCTCCAAGAGATTTTCGGTGGCTTCGTCAGAGGTGTTCATAATGACGGCTTCAACGGCTACCCGCAGCTCTTCTGGAAGATCATCATAGATAGCCAACTGCCCAGCGTTAACGATACCCATATCCATACCTTGCTGAATCGCATGGTAGAGGAATACGCAGTGGATCGCTTCACGTACCGGATTGTTACCCCGGAAAGAGAATGACACATTGGAAACACCGCCGGAGATCATCGCGTAGGGCAGGTTCTTTTTAATCCAGCCGGTGGCGCGAATAAAGTCCACCGCATAGTTGTTGTGCTCATCAATACCGGTGGCAACGGCAAAGATATTCGGGTCGAAGATGATATCTTCAGGCGGGAAGCCGACTTTCTCGGTCAACACTTTATAGGAGCGGGCACAGATCTGCGTTTTCCGCTCTTCAGTATCGGCCTGACCATCTTCATCAAACGCCATCACCACCACGGCAGCACCATAGCGGCGCAGCAGGTTGGCCTGATAGATAAATTTCTCTTCGCCCTCTTTTAAGCTGATCGAGTTAACGATGCCTTTACCCTGAATACATTTTAGGCCGGCTTCGATTACTTCCCATTTAGAGGAGTCGATCATAATCGGCACGCGGGAGATATCCGGTTCGGAGGCGATTAAGGTGAGAAAACGCACCATCGCCGCTTCCGCATCCAGCATCCCCTCATCCATATTGATATCGATAATTTGGGCGCCGTTCTCTACCTGTTGCCGTGCAACATCGAGGGCCGTTTCGTAATCGCCTTCTTTAATCAGACGTTTAAACATCGCCGAACCGGTTACGTTAGTCCGTTCACCGACGTTAACAAACAGCGTGTCTTTGTTGATGTTTTGCGGTTCAAGGCCGGATAGGCGGCATTCAATTGGAATGTCTGGGATTGATCGAGGCGCGGATTCATTCGCGG
Source organism: Amphritea atlantica (assembly GCF_018860855.1). Classification (GTDB taxonomy): domain Bacteria; phylum Pseudomonadota; class Gammaproteobacteria; order Pseudomonadales; family Balneatricaceae; genus Amphritea; species Amphritea atlantica_A. The sequence continues at coordinate 4,118 of NZ_JAHKQE010000009.1, read as the reverse complement.
CCTTACCCATCGCGGTGATATGCGCAGGTGTAGTACCGCAACAACCGCCGATAATATTCAGAAAGCCTGCTTGAGCCCATTCACGGATCTCTGCGGCCATCTGCCTTGGCGTCTCGTCATAGCCGCCAAAGGCGTTTGGCAAGCCAGCGTTCGGGTGGGCAGAAATATAGGTATTGGCAATACGAGAAAGCTCTTCCACATATTGACGCAGTTCCTTTGGTCCTAGGGCACAGTTAAGGCCGATAGAAAGCGGCTTAATATGACGTACCGAGTTCCAGAACGCTTCGGTGGTTTGGCCGGAAAGAGTACGCCCAGAAGCATCGGTAATGGTGCCGGAGATCATCACCGGTAGGCGCAGTTGATGATCTTCGAAATATTGATCAACGGCGAAGATCGCCGCTTTGGCGTTCAGGGTGTCGAAGATGGTTTCGATCAGAATAATATCGGCACCACCCTTAATTAAGCCATCGATGGATTCGGTATAGGCTTCGACAAGTTGATCGAAGCTGACATTGCGAAAACCGGGATCGTTAACATCAGGCGAGATAGAGCAGGTACGGTTGGTGGGCCCTAAAACACCCGCGACATAACGAGGTCTGTCTGGTGTTTCGGCGGTAATCTGGTCCGCCACTTCGCGGGCTAGCTGTGCCGCCACCAAGTTGATCTCATGGCTGAGGGATTCCATTGAGTAATCGGCCATCGCAATCGAGGTGGCGTTAAAGGTGTTGGTCTCAATAATATCCGCACCCGCTTCGAGATAAGCGCGATGGATGCTGCTAATAATCTTAGGTTGGGTCAGCACTAACAGGTCATTATTACCTTGCAAGTCGGTATTCCAATCAGCAAAGCGGTCACCGCGAAAATGAGCCTCATTCAGTTTATGGTCCTGAATCATTGTGCCCATGCCACCGTCAAGAACGAGGATGCGTTCTGCCATGGCTTGCTTAAGCTGCTCTGTCTTGTCTGTCTGAATTACTGCTACCACGGTAAAAACCTATTATAACCTGTTGTAAAGGCGGCTATTTTATAGGAATTATTTAACTTTTGGGTGACTTAGCTTCATATCGTCATGAAAATCCTTGGAGTTTAGCGCACAGAGTCGGTTGTGGCCGCGTTAGGTAGGGGTATACACCGACTATCCAAGCAAAAATTTTCTCATGGCTTGATTGATTAGGTCTTAAATTTTTAACCATTACTGATACAATGGCCACCGCCTAAAGGTAAGTTAATTTATAACTTAAGATATTATATTGATTACCTATTATGTGAGACCGCTACGGTCTGATGTCAGTGACCGCTGTTTGAGGATTGCTGACGAAGGAGGCTGAAGCTATTTTCAGCAGTGTGAACGTCCGGTTTGTCCGGCCAATGAGAGACTTAGGTCATTAATATGTTGCAAACATTCTTAAAAACTAAATTGCACCGCGTTACCGTTACCCATGCTGAACTTTACTATGAAGGCTCATGTGCCATTGATGGTGTTTTACTTGAGCGTTCCGGCATTAAAGAGTACGAGCAGATTCATATTTATAATGTTAATAATGGTGAACGCTTTACGACTTACGCAATTCGCGCCGAAGATAACAGTGGTATCATTTCGGTTAATGGTGCTGCGGCTCACCGTGCATCGAAAGGCGATCTACTGATTATCTGCTCATATGTACAACTCGATGAGCAAGAAGCTGCAGGCTTTAAACCCACCCTGTGCTACTTTGAAAACGCTAAGAACGAAAATGATGCTCATCGGGTCAATCAAGAAGAGCTATACAAGCGTAATGTGATGACCGGTATTAAAAATAGCATTAAGGTGCAGAGCAGCGATTAATATTTGTGCTGTCAGCATCGCGCTATTGTTCAATGAACCGCCTTAGGGCGGTTTTTTTGGGCTTTTTTGAGACGAAGTTCAATAAAACTTAAATTCAAGATTGTCGACAATTGACTTAGATCACTATTTTTAATGACACTAAAAACAGATAAAGCAGCATAATAACGGTCTTTCACTTCTCTATCGTAGACAATATAGCCTTTTGTAGTAGTTTTATTTACCCGCATCTCGGTTAGAGTGTGCCCCAAGAGGTCAACACCTGCGCATCACCCTGAGCGGTCTATATTTAGCAGGTGCTGCCGGTCTGACACAGATAATAAAGGTTACCGTAAAGGGTCAGTGCTATGTCATATAAAGAAGAATACCGAAAATCAATCGAAACGCCGGAAGCGTTCTGGGCAGAGAAAGCGGAAGCGATTAAGTGGTTTAAGACGCCTAAGACTATCCTGAGCAAGGATGAAAATGGTATTGACCGTTGGTTTGCCGATGGTGAAATGAACACAGCTTATCTGGCACTGGACTACCATGTTGAAAGTGGTCGCGGTGATCAAGATGCGTTGATCTATGATTCTCCCGTAACTGATACTAAGCAGCGTTATACCTATACTCAACTGCGCGATGCGGTGGCTAAATTTGCTGGTGTACTGAAAGCACAAGGCGTAGAAAAGGGTGATCGGGTCGTCATCTATATGCCAATGATCGCAGAATCCGTGATTGCGATGCTGGCGGTTGCCCGTCTTGGTGCTATTCATTCGGTGGTGTTTGGTGGTTTTGCGCCCCATGAGTTGGCAGTACGGATCGATGATGCCGAGCCTAAGGTGGTGGTCACCTCATCCTGCGGTATCGAGATTGAAAAAGTGATTGCCTACAAGCCATTGCTAGATGAGGCCATCGAAAAGTCAGCCCATAAGCCCGATAGTTGCATTATCTTTCAGCGGCCACAGGTTAAGGCAGAGATGATCGCGGGTCGTGATATTGATTGGGCTGAGGCGGTAGCCAATGCTGAGCCTGCCGACTGTACCCCCGTTAAAGCGACGGATCCACTGTATATCCTCTACACCTCAGGCACCACCGGTAAGCCGAAAGGGGTGGTACGTGATAATGGTGGCCATGCCGTTGCTCTGAAATACAGCATGAAAGCGATCTACAACATGGAACCCGGTGAAGTGTTCTGGGCGGCATCGGATGTCGGCTGGGTCGTGGGACACTCTTATATTGTTTATGGCCCGTTACTCGCGGGTTGCACAACGGTTGTATATGAAGGTAAACCGATCAGAACACCGGATGCTGGCGCTTTTTGGCGTGTATGTAACGAATACGGTGTGAAATCCTTGTTTGCTGCGCCTACGGCGTTTCGTGCTATTAAAAAAGAAGACCCCGATTCTGAACTGCTTAAAGCCTATGATCTCAGTAAGCTGGAAATCGTCTTCATGGCCGGTGAGCGTCTTGATCCACCGACTTATCACTGGACTAAAGAAACCCTCGGCAAACCGGTGATCGATCACTGGTGGCAGACTGAAACAGGTTGGGCTATCTGTGGCAACCTCACCGGTATTGAAATGCTAGAACCGAAACCGGGTTCTTCTACCGTGCCGGTCAGTGGCTTTAATATTCAGATTCTCGATCATGAAGGTAATGAACTGCCTAATGGCGAGCAGGGTAGCATTGCCATTAAACTGCCATTGCCACCCAGCTGTTTGCCGACCGTATGGGGTGATTTTGAACGCTTTCGCACCGGTTATCTGTCAGAGTTTCCCGGTTATTACTGTTCCGGTGATGGTGGCTATAAAGATGATGATGGTTACATCTTCATCATGGGCCGTACTGATGATGTCATCAATGTGGCGGGACATCGCTTGTCGACCGGAGAGATGGAAGAGATCGTCGCTGATCACCCCTCAGTGGCGGAGTGTGCTGTCATCGGTATTAACGACCCGCTGAAAGGGCAGCAGCCAATCGGCTTGGTGCTATTGAAGAACGGTATCGAGGTTGATGAAAAGCAGATTGAAGCCGAGTTGGTCGCCATGGTGCGTAAAGAGATTGGTGCCGTAGCCTGCTTTAGACGCGCCATTGTCGTACAGCGTTTGCCTAAAACCCGCTCCGGTAAAATCTTGCGTAAACTATTACGTCAGATCGCCGATGGTCATGAGTACAATATCCCTTCTACGATTGATGATCCCGCTTCTTTACCTGAGATTGAGGAGATCATGGGCCGTAACGGTTTAGTCAGTTAAGTAAAAAATAGGGTGTGGTGCGATTCGGGTGAGAGGCTAATGTAGATACCATCTCTCAC
>NZ_JAHKQE010000041.1:21368-203731 GCF_018860855.1 Amphritea atlantica | reverse complement strand
TTCACTATGCCACTACAAACAGGTTATAGAAAATCTCTTGGAACCCTATCAGAGTTTTTAGAAGAAGGTATTAACGACATCTGGCTTATCGACCATCAACCCAATCGAGTCGATTTTCCTAGTCATGTTATTGCTATTCCAAGTTTTACAGGAGACCCGAAGGATTGTGAGCTGTACAGACTCATTGATCGAATTTTCATCAATTAATTTGTTCCGAATAATCATCGTAGCCTTGCCTGCCGCCCAGAAGGTGACGGGCTTACTCTGTGCGAAGTTGTAAACAACCGCTTTCAGATCTGAAAACAGCGTGATGCAATGAACCCAAGCGCTATAGCAATCAACACAGTTACTGCGATATAGTTCAATTCGGTGGGTAACTGGAGTACCCGTATCGTAGTCTGTAATTTTGATTAACCTGCGTAGCGCTGGTAACTCAGACGGATATTCAGGATGAATACCATTGATCCTTTTTCCCTCTCTGGCAGCCTTTGCATATTTAGTCAAATATTCCTGATACTTACGGCTCCTGCGATACATCATTTACCCATCCCTAGATATAAATTCACCTTACAGGGTAGCAATGCTTGCAAGCTTGTATGGGCTGAATAATGAATTGTTGTTTAGAGATAGGCATCTAAGCGGGAGAACGGTCATGCTCTGTGGAGTAAGAGTTCAAGATAATCTCAAAGTATTCGCAAGTAATAGCGAAAAAGAGCAAGGGCCATTCAATTGCCCTGGATGTAAGCACGAGCTTGTTCTAAAAAAAGGAAGGATTCAAGTACATCATTTCGCGCACAAACCCCCGTATCATTGTAATAGAGGAAAAGGTGAGTCAGATGCTCACCGCAAGTGTAAAGAATCCATTTACAATTCACTATCAAAGTACAGTCACGTTACAAATTTAGAAGTTGAAGCTGATTTTGGTACGGTCATAGCCGATGTATATTGCTTAATAAACAATGTAAAAGTTGCTATTGAAATACAGAGAAGCAACTTAAGTGTAAATGAAATAAGCGCACGCACGTCAGCATATGAAAAATTAGGAATTAATGTTTTGTGGTTGGCTCTATTCAATAAAAAACTAGGCGAAGAAAGGTACAGTCCCAAGGCATGGGAAAAATGGTGTCACGCTGCATATTATGGTCGTGTGTACTATTGGGTTGCAGACTTAACTATTGCACCTGTTCATTTCTCTGAATATCAAAATTATGTAGAGTCATCGAGTTGGTACAATGAATGTGGTGAAGAACAGTCAGCAGGCGGTTACTACAAATCATCTAGACGTTATAAGACACCATCTATAGGCACATACTTAAACTTGGCCACTGACTTTAAACCATCCTATAAACAAGCATGGACTGGCGGCACAGTTCATGTTCCAAATTGTAGGGTTTACAACGATAAGCTCAGAACGTGGTGGTAAAAAGGCCTAACTAATACGTCTTTTTTTTGGCACAAAGAAGAGGTTATCTGATGTCCGTATTAGGTACAAAGCAGAAGTTAGGTGACGTCCGCTTTGGGTCGGTAAGCGACCTAATCACTACTGAGTCGTGCCAGATCAAGCGTTTGGGTCAGCTACAGTCAGAAGCGGACCCCTAGATTCTTAGATACGACTGATAACAGCCCAAGGAAATTACAGTTAATTTATAACTTCTTTTTAATCAAGCGACGTACAAAAAAGCCCTGACCTGTCCAAGATAGAGTACAGAATACGCTATTCGGAGCTCCGAAGAAGCAGGCGGAACCAATTGTCTCTAACTTCGGATGAGAGAATTCTAGGTTATGTAAATTTATACCTGAAGCAGCTGCTGCCAAGTAATCAGGCATCCGAATAAGAGGGTCTAGGTAGTTTGGACCACTTTCTTCGGGAACGATATGTATAAGCTTTGGCTTGTCTATTATGTTGACTATGTATCTATCAGAGGGCATGCGATTGCTTTTCAACAAGTAGAACATAATCGAAGCGACATCCCAAACGATCCCGTCATGACGTTTAAGAATTGCATCTCGATCAGAGACCCAACTGGCAATAGATGGCTCTGTAACCATATCAAGGTAGTCCAGAACAACAGCTGCATAAGCAGCTACTAGGAATACCTGCCGAGCCAGCTTGGCATTACCCTTTCGCTTCAGTTCGCTAATAAAACTACTTAGTCGCTTTTTGACTTGTAAAAAATATGTATTTTCGGCCACTGAGTTTTTATCCAATAATTCTACTATCTCCGTGATGTCTTCAAGACCATCGATCATTGCAGAGAATGGCGCATAGGTAGATAGAAACTTGTCTCCATCATCAAGGACGAAAGTAAAGCTAAAAACGACAGGTGACTGCAAGTATCGAATCATACCTTCAGACGCAGATCGGCTTTTCTTGATGTCAGCGGGCGCTTGATTATCAATATAGTTACAAATTGTTTCTAACTTGTCATGATTAAGTAACAAAACGAATGATGCAGTATCGTGACGGTTATGGTCATCGAAAACATAGTCTGAAATGAGGTGCCATGCAGCACCTTTCGGAAGGGGGGACAACCAATCAGAGATGCTCCTCTTTGCACTTTGATCCAGCACCTTCTGCAAAGCGATGATGATATCAAGCATGGTGTTTTCCTTTTCTATTTAAAGATAGTCCTTTAGAAAGTAGGCCAGCGTTTTTCACCCTAGAGCCCTTGATGGAACATCAATTCAGTAATGAATGTCAACGAACCTATTAACGACATAGATGTCCGCTTTGTGTCGAAAGCTGACCTTCGAGGTCATTTCATCCTATATGAGAATGCCTACCATATATCTCATGCTAAATGAGATTTAGATCCTCTCCCTCGTTCTCACATAGAATGAAATAGTTGATGCTTTAGGGCTTTTCTATTTCAAGCTAAGTGAGATTCGACATATTGGCTGTGAATTCAGTGGCTCATTGCACACACTCGTTAAATTTAGCAACGGGTGAGACCACAGATAATTACGCAGAAAATTCAATTAGCTCGGTCAGTAGAGTCTTTCTTTTGAAAGCCTTTGCTGGCGCTATCGTGACCTTCTTAAGTGTTGCTGCACTTCCAATAATGTGAACCTCTAACTCCGCACGTGTAATGGCAGTATAGAGCCAGCTTCGATCTGTTATTCGGTTATCTTCGAGGACAACAATTATACGAGGAAATTGAGACCCTTGAGCTTTATGCAATGTAATTGCATAACCCAGTTCTATTGCATCAAGTAATCCTTCTGTAACCTCAACCAAATCACCTGTATCAGTTCTCACTAAACCCAGATGATTCTGGGTTTGAGTAACATCTATCAACTTTCCAAGTGTGCCGTTCTGCACGCCAGCCTGATAATTATTTTGAGTAAACAAAACCTGGTCACCTAGCCTTAAGTTAAGAAAGTAATTCTCAGTGCCGAGTAAGAATTCCATCTTAGGTGACTCAGCATTGAATGAGCGCTGAATGCTTTCGTTTATTGATCGCGTTGTCTTTCGCGTAGAGGCGATCACGCGAGTACTCTCTGGTGATTCACCGAACAATTCAATTACTGTATTTTCAAACTGATCCGAACCCATCTCGTGGAAATAGATATTTCCTGTACTCAGTTCATCAGGTACAAGACCATTTTTGATAGATTCCGTATATTCAGGGATACCAGAACTTCCTTCTTGGCGTTTTACTATATCTAGAGTTGTGTTAACAACCTGATCGCACTTAACAAGATCATGTAAAATTTTTCCGATACCGATAGGAGGTAACTGATTAGGATCTCCCGTAAATACAATCTTAACCTCTGGGCTTATATGGTTAATAATTTTGAACATCGTGGGTAAATCTACCATCGATGCCTCATCAATCAAAAGCAGCCTTTTGCCGCCTTGAGAGCACTCGACTGGAGCATCCCTCAGGAATCGTGCGATAGTCTTCGTGAGATAGCCAATCGACTCATGCAAACGCATTGCAGCACGCCCTGATAGGGCTACCGCGTGAACCTCGTAACCCAGCAAATCAGCGGTCTTTAGGAAGGTGTTACAGGTAAATGTTTTCCCCGTTCCAGCACCACCAGTCAGGCAACCGATCTGATTAACCAGCAGGTTTCTAACAGCCTCAATTTGTCTGTCGGTGAGTGAGAGGGAAAGTTTCCCTAAGACAGAATTAAGCGATATTTCGTCTTGTTTATTCCACTGCCGTGAATGCGAAGCCAGGTGTTTGAACCGCTTAGCAACAGCGAGCTCTTGAATTGCAGTAGCCATGGGATGGTATCGATCTTCAGACTCATGATAAATCGCAACATTCTGATTGGCTTTTAGGTAGTCTACAGCCTGTTTTGTTGTTTCAGCGTTCTTAAGTATGTTGAAGATTTTAGTATTTAGCTTACTGCTGTTTGTGTAGGTACTACCGTCACTGAAACAATCTCTTAACCCCTGAACGGCGGCAGCAATAACGCGCTGATCTGAATAATTTTCAGTCCACGGAGATCCTGCTGTTCTGACAAGCTGATCAACCTTTAGTACGGACATACCGAAGTTCACCAACTCATAGGGGTTGATCTTAAGCTCTTCAAGGGTTCCAGCTTTGTGATACTTGAGCACTCTGCGTTGAATAGAGGCAGGCACTCCCGCTTTTGCCATCCAGATTGTATGTTCCAGGTTTTGATATTTCTTATACCCTGCATAAAGTGCTTTAATCGATTTATCGGATAGCACCTCACGTAAGTCGCTTAGATACTTAGCACCTTGCTCCTGTAGCATTTCATGGATGTTAATACCAAATCGATGCCACAACTCCCGCGCTTTGGATTCCCCAATACCCTTAAACTCTGGATCTTTGGCAATGAATTGGATGAAAACCTCGCCATCATTGGGCAGTTCGAAATCGAGTGATTCAGGGTGGCTATATTGATGAATATCACGGATAAAATCACCGACATCAACCTGTATTACTTCACATACACCTGTTACCGTCCAAATCTGACCTGGTGCAGGAATAACAGGTAAATTGTCAGAATCGACCCAGATTTGAACCACATATCGGGCAGATTTCAACTGAGTGGCATCATCAATGGGGACACCTTTAATCAATGTATCCTGCTGACGCTGAAGATGGCTGGTCACTCTCAGCTTTTCTGTATGACTGCTTAGCTCTTGGCAGGACATAATCTAAATACCTGTAAGTCATCAATAGCCTCAAGAGTCTCAGAACTCGCTGCTAGGCGATTCTCAAGCGATTCTACCTGAGCCTCCAACTTAGCCACTTTCACTTTCAGGTCGTGATTTGAGGCCTCCAGAAAACCTATTCGCATGCGCTCTTCACGGGACTTGCTCTCCGACTGGTCATATAACTTCGTTTTTGATTTTGACTTTGTCCCCGTTGGAGTAAGACGGGGGAGTACACCTCGTTTGCGAAGATCTGCTTCTAACTGATTTAGTGCGGTTTTAACCTGAGTATTATTCTTCAATGCTTCAGCGGATACACCTGATAGTTTCTTGATCTGTCCTTTGTTTAATTTACCTGTTGAGGCATAAACAATAGATGCGAAAGCTTCATCAGTCATGGAGTCGCGCCACGCTGTGAACATTTCAAAGTATTGCTGTCCTTTTTCTTTACTCATGACAGATCTCACCGCTAAATATTATTTTCGCTGTCAAAGCTAGGCTTGGGCAATGGGCGATCTAAAATATCCTTTCCAATCCCTCTGGACTCAGCATTGTACTGCCAGCGTTTAAACATCTCACGATAGCGTGCATTCTGACTTTCTAACTCTTTAACCCGAAGAGAAAGCCGATTTATTCGATCATGTGCTGTATTGATGCTATTGGGCCTAGCCGTTTCATCAACCCCTGTCTTAAGGGATCGCTTACGAATACCAAACTCCTCTTTGATTTCGGCTTTTCGGTTAAGCGCTTGACGAGTCGTTTGTATACCTAGTGAATTACTACAGGCTTTTACCAATAAGTCCCAAGTAAGCTCAAACCGCCAGCTTTTAAGTAGATTAACAATACGGCGAACATCATCATCAGTCAGGTGTCTGGCCATGATTACCTCCCTAGCAGCGCTGTGAGCTTACTCAAGTCAGCCTGGGGTTTTGGTGTTGTTGAACCAATAGTAGGCGCATCTAAAGTCGGCAACTTTCCTTGAGCTGCAAGACCTTTTTTCAGAGCAGAATAGCCATTATCTGTACATTCAATGACAGCTCCCTCTTCGATCTCAGGATTTTCAAGAATCTCAATGAGGGAATTTACTTTTTCTAGTCGATCCATAGAATATGTGAGCCAGCGGTCTGCACCATAAAATTCTTGTTCTACGCCCTGTGTAGCCTGCTTTAACGTCTGCTCTAATCCGTCACGAAACAAACGAATTCGGCGCTCCTTCTCGACATCACCCTTGATGCACTTATGCTTTTTACAGGTCAGGCAGTCGCGGAACTTAGTGCAGGGCTCAACCGCAAAATCATGCACACACACACCGTATGCTGTGTAGTGAGCGACTCGATCCTCTGCAATAGCCAGATCTTTCAGAAGAATAGGCTGATGCTTACTTGAAAGCGTTGCGAGGCCTGTAGACTGACTGCCCAGCCCCAAGCCTCTGGCACTCTCTACGCGCTCTTCGTCGCTGATATGGTTGTACACCTTGTTTTGGCTGATATCCAAGCGACCAGACCAACGTGCAATCTCAACTTCACCAATCTTCCCTTTAGCCGCAATGGTATTCAGGTAGTGTCGGAACTGGTGAGTGGTCATTGAGTAAGCCTCACCTTTGTATCCCCATCGCCTAAAGATATTTAAGTTATAAGATCGTTTATCGCTATCTTTCTTAATACTCAACGAACTGTTAAGTGTATTGCTATCTATTGCTTGTAGCGAAAAAGGTTTGAGGTATCCGCCGCCACTAGTATTGAATTGACCTTCAAAATAGCAATTAAGGGCATACTGATACTTCATCTTTTTACTTCCATCGGTGTAGGGAAAATATGGCGGAAGCCAATATTCACGCAAATATACATTAAGCTTACGAAGTGTCAGCGTATGAGTATCCTCCTTACCCTCTGACCATCTTCCGTTATACATGCTATCAAACTGCTCTTGTAGAATTGCCTTGCTCTCCAGATACTCTGGCGATTTATTTAATACCTTTAGAGTTGCCGTAATCCAAGCTTTTAGCTTAACTCTAGGGGCTTGATTTAGTGCATCCACACACAAAGCATCCAGTACTTGTTTAGGAGTCAACGGAGCATCTTGATCAACCTTCGGACAATTCTCGTGAATAGGGAATTTATCGGGATTTTCTTCAAGCCACTTGGCTAATTTACGCGGTTCTTCTGATATTTCTTTAAGACGACGAACGGACTCTAGGGTGAATTCTTTCCATACCTCAGGCACAGGCTTATCTGTGAACCCGTAGCCTTTCTGACCATACCAGTTGATAAATAATTCAGGCTCTCCTTCACTGTTATCCTTGTAAGTTAAAGAGTCAGCTGCCAAAAGGTTTAACTCACCCACACGACCAGGTGAGCTAAGAAGTAAAGCGCAATTAGAGGTTACGAAAATATCACGGTGATCGGTTGGCTGAGCAGACCAGATTTCTGCTAAAGCGTCCAACGCCTCTTGTGTCGGCATTTTCTTCTCAGCATCTTTTTTGTTCTTCACATGACCATGAGCATCATTGGGGCGCTTAATCAAATTCACCCACGTATCACTGTTTTCAGATAAGCCCTTCTCCACAATGAACTCAGACAGTTTCTGAAGCTGCCCTCCGATTCGATAGGCACTATCGCCTTTGAAGTTTTCTTTGATTAACTCACTTGCACGGTCATACACATGCATATTTACCCGCGTGATATCGGCTTTGGGCTCAAGTTCTAATAGCGCTGCTTCAACTGCTCGAACAGCAACAACCTCTTGGATATTTTTAGTTATATTTAGCGACTGTTGCTGTAAAACATATGCCTTAGCGAAATCTATGATCTGAGGGTCAAGTAACTCCTTCGAAGGATCAAATGACTTCTTACGCGAAGACACTCCAAGCTTCACAAAATCCAAGCTAACACCCATCCAGACCTTCCAGCTCCACGCATCCCAATCAAGCGGTAGATCAGGCTTATTAAAACCTGTAAGCCCCTTCGTCCAAGCGATGAACTCCTTAACCTGCTTTCCAGCCTCTAAACCCTCTCTCGGACGAAAAGAAATTACGTTAGTCATTTACCCGCTCCTTTGATTTGATGGTTTCACATCGTTGCATAACGTCCTCTACTGCAAGGATTGAGCGGTCAAGAATACGCGCAATAGTCTCATCGCCTGTAATACTTAGAGTGCGCTCACGCTCTTCATACAGATCAACCAAAACGTCTTCGTGAGGAGCATCAAGCCAAGGCTGAAACTTAACACATGTGTAGCAGGCGGCTGGGGCATTCGCGCTACAGAATGCATAATTCCCACAGGAACCTACATTCTCACTACCGTCTATCGAGCGTATACGGCTCGTAGGATCAGCGCCCCTTGTAGCCTGAGATTCACCACGTACAATCAGGCCTGCAAAGGCTTGAGCCAAGGGAGCTAATAGCTTGCCGATTTTCTGGTTCAGGCGGGTTGCGTTATCACCTGTAGACTCAACGTATACACCCGCGTTCTGGTGATCGTTGTGATCTAATGCCGCTGCGATAACACCCACACCTGCCCCTTCACGGTTGAGGTCAGTTCCCAAGGTTGAACGAAACCGTTTGGACGTAATATGAATGGGTTCGCCTGTTCGTTCAGACGTTGCATTAATAATAGTCTTAGCTCTTGTAAGCGAGGCACTCAAATACTCACGAGGCTGAAAGCATGAAGCATTTAATTTTGCTTTACGTTCACCATGCTCAATGAGGACTTCAATGTTGGGAAATAGCGGCAGTAGACTGAGGGAATTAGCAAAACCCTCAAACGTTCGAGCATCAATGTCTTGAATCCGCTCAGCCTTCAGTAGCTGTATCGCGTTATATAGATCCTGAGAAATCTGAAACAGACTAAAGGCTTCTCTGAAACCCAACTCACGTTGCTTAGAGCGTGGCTGATTAATGAAAAAAGCCTCTGCCTTTTTCGAGAAATCATCAAACACCAACTGAGTTACCTGGGCGCGGCGAAGGCCACGTTCAGTGTAGAGTTTGACCAGCACCCAATCTTGCAAAGATATCCTATCTTCCATGAACGCATTGTTAAGACCATCAATAATAGCCTCCATTTCAAGCTGTGTGTATGGCCCTTTGAGAGGGTCGTGACTCAATACAGCCTGACCTTTTTCATTGCCTTGGAAGGAGAGTTTCCCGATAGCCTCGATAAACTCATCGCTAACTCCATAGAGCCCTGACTTGTGCCAGTAACGCAGAAACCCACGTATAGTAGAAAGCTGATATTCACGCTCTTTACCCGCTTTCACCTTTGCTGAGAGAAAGTCACGTTCATCCAAAATATTGAAATCAGCACCATGCCGAGTAGCAACCATAATTAGATAGCTAGATATATTGGTAACTGAATCGGCTTTGCGGCTGCCAGCGTAACGAGCCAGCGCGACTCGAAAATAACGATGAACTTCTTCTGGTAATACCGCTAGTGCACCATTAAGCAAAACCTGTTTGTCATTAATGGGGTCTAGGCTCCATCGCTCATCAGCAGGGACAAATATCTGACCCGCCTCACTTCTATAATTACTGCTTAAAAGTGTATCCAGCTCACTATCCTTAAGCTTCTTCGCCAGCATCATCTTTTCTCTTATTCATATTGTTCGAACGCTTAACAAGCATTTTCCCAGCCTGCTCTTGGTTGTAGCGTTTGTTGTAGATTTCTTGCATATGACTAGTGGGTAACCAGCCCATGAGATAGGGCCGAATATCTTGATCAGCAGCTGCTTTTTCAGATGGGGTAGCATCTTTGTACACCTCATCTATCATATTGGAAATACGATAATTCATATGATGTCGTAGCTTGTGTGGAGTAACACCTTTAAGCTCTGGAAACGCAGATCTAGCCGCCTTAAAAACCTCAGTGATCGCGTTAAGTGTCATGGGTTTCCCCATATTCTTCCTATGACTGACGAATAAATATGGGTGTTTCTTTGCTGTCTTGATCGAACCACGATGATCCATTACATAGACATCCAAAAGTCGCGCCAGAGATTCGGATATGGGAATTGTGCGCTCGCCTGTTTTGACATTCGGAGCCTGCTTTCTGGTCTCAAGTGGGTTGTTATGACGGCGATATATGGATATTTCAGAGTTTTGAATATCGTTCACGTAAAGGCCAGCTAGTTCGCCACGTCTCATCCCCGTTTCATACAGAATTGAGAAAATCAACAAATTGCGGAGCTGAATGGACTTATCCTTCCAAGGGTTCTCAGGATGACCTGGAAGCAACTTCTGAGTGATCACATCAATCTGTTCATCTGATAGCGCAATGACCGTATTCTTGGTGTGCTTCTTGATTTTAGGCTTGTAGGATGTGATTGTTTTAGAAACGGCCTTAGCTATATCTTCTTTGTCCTTGCGTTGAGCCAAGCGAAGGTACAAGAACTTTAGATACTCCCGAATTGCATGGATGCGCTGAGAGGCCATATCTCTCGATACTTGTTGGTAGGCATTTGGTAGCAGTTTCACGCCACTCATTAGACGTTTCTGGGTGTCTACAGTCCACGCACAGAAATCCAAAAGCTGAAGCACTTCCTCCTGACTCAAATGCTCATCACGTTTGAATCGCGCCTCAAGGTCGAGACTCTCGTACTGACACCAGTTAAACAACACCTCAATGCTATACAAGATGTTTCGCTGTCGAGAGGCTGATATGTGCCGCAGTTCCATAGACACATAAAGCGTGGGATAGTACATCGGAATTCCATCTTCCAACAGAAGCACGCTCCGCACACCATTTTCCTGCTTTAGTTCTTCAATCCTACGATTCATAAGACACCCAAATACGATACATTTTACATATTACCATAACCATAACTGAAAGCCAGCCCTGAAACGTTACACCATTGCAAGGACACAAAAACAAAAAAAACCCCGCTATTGCGAGGCATTAAGATCATTAATTTATGTAAAACGTTACATCTTACATATATAGTTCGCTAAAACGGGATATCGTCGTCAAAATCATCCAACCCTGGTGCTGGCTGAGGAGCTTGAGGGGCCGCTTGTGGGGCTGGCTTTTGATAATTTTGTTGCGGCTGTTGTGGCTGCGGCGGTTTCTGATAATTCTGTTGTGGAGCCTGTTGTGGCTGATAATTCTGCTGTGGCGCCTGCTGTTGCGGTTGCTGATAGCCACCCTGAGGCTGCTGATAACCACCATTATTACCGCCATCGCCACGGCTATCGAGCATTTGCATTTCGCTCGCCACAATCTCAGTTGTATAACGGTCTTGGCCCTGCTGATCTTGCCATTTACGGGTCCGTAGCGAACCTTCAAGATAGACCTTAGAACCTTTGTGCAGGTATTCACCGGCAATCTCTGCCAGACGGTTGAAAAACACCACCCGATGCCATTCGGTGCGTTCCTGTTGCTGGCCTGTTTGCTTATCCTTCCAAGATTCAGAAGTCGCCACCGTGATGTTGGTCACCGCATTGCCGCTGGGTAAATATTTAGTTTCAGGCTCGTTGCCCAGGTTACCAATCAAGATGACTTTGTTAACACCACGTGCCATTGATCTCTCCAATATTCTTTAACTGTTTGCTCACGCTTACTGCACAAATTTCGCAGCCACTGCATTGAGTGAAGCATAGCATAATTATTACTGCCCGCAGCGATAAAAAGTGGTCAGATCAGGTGTCGGCGCAGGCATAACTCTTTATACTTGAGCTTTTGCATTGGACACGGAAACAACGATGGACAAGATAGTGGTTCGCGGCGCCAGAACACACAACCTGAAAAATATCGATTTGGATATCCCACGGGATAAACTTGTTGTTATCACCGGTTTATCCGGGTCAGGAAAATCCTCGCTGGCATTCGATACGCTCTACGCTGAAGGTCAGCGTCGTTACGTTGAATCCCTGTCTACTTATGCGCGGCAATTTTTATCGATGATGGAAAAGCCCGATGTCGATCATATCGAGGGGCTCTCGCCTGCTATTTCGATTGAGCAGAAATCTACCTCCCATAACCCCCGTTCGACAGTCGGCACCATCACCGAGATCTACGACTATCTACGCTTGTTGTTTGCCCGTGCCGGTGAACCTCGCTGTCCCGATCATAACCTGCCGTTAGCCGCCCAAACCGTCAGCCAGATGGTTGATCAGGTGCTGGAGCTACCCGAAGGCACCAAGTTGATGTTGTTGGCGCCGGTCGTTCAAGGACGCAAAGGTGAGCACTTACATACTATCAGTGAGCTGCGAGCACAGGGTTTTGTCCGTGTACGCGTCAATGGCATTGTGTGCGATATTGACAGTATTCCTGAGCTGGATAAGAACAAAAAGCACAATATCGAAGCGGTGGTTGACCGTTTTAAGGTGCGCGATGACCTACAGGTACGCTTAGCGGAATCATTTGAAACCGCATTGGCGATGACCGATGGGATTGCCACCATCAGTTATATGGATGGCGATGGCGAAGAACTGGTGTTCTCAGCCCGCTTTGCCTGCCCTAAGTGTGGCCACAGTATTCAAGAACTCGAACCGCGCATGTTTTCCTTTAACAACCCCCATGGCGCCTGCCCTGCTTGTGATGGTTTGGGCGTTAAGCAGTTCTTTGATCCGAAAAAAGTGGTCGGTGATGACACTCTAACCCTCTCCGAAGGGGCGATTCGAGGCTGGGATCGTCGCGCGCTCTACTATTTTCAACAACTGAAAGCCGTTGCCGATCATTACGGTTTTAACATGGACACGCCCTTTAAGGACCTGACCGCCAAACAGCAGCAGATGATTCTTGAAGGTAGCGGCAAAGAGGATATCGCTTTCCGTTATCTTAATGACCGTGGCGATATCATTAGCAAATCGCACCCTTTTGAAGGGGTACTAAACAACCTTTCTCGTCGTTATCGGGAAACCGAATCCGACATGGTGCGTGACGATCTTGCCAAGTATATCAATATGCAAGAGTGTCCTGTCTGTGACGGTAGTCGACTGCGTCGCGATGCGCGCCATGTATATATCGATGAAACAACCCTGCCCGAACTGGTACGCCTATCCATTGGCGATAGCTGTGACTATTTCGACAGCCTTAAATTAAGCGGCAAGCAGGGCGAAATCGCCGATAAGATTCTGAAAGAGATTCGCCTACGCCTGCAGTTCTTGGTCAACGTGGGCCTCGATTATCTATCCCTTGAGCGTAGTGCCGAAACCCTCTCCGGCGGTGAAGCACAACGTATCCGTCTGGCCAGCCAGATCGGTGCCGGTCTGGTCGGGGTGATGTACATTCTCGATGAGCCGTCCATCGGACTGCATCAGCGGGATAACGACCGTCTATTGAAAACCCTGATCCACCTCCGCGATCTAGGCAATACAGTGATTGTGGTTGAGCATGACGAAGATGCCATTCGCCTAGCGGATTATGTGATCGATGTAGGTCCCGGTGCTGGCGTTCACGGTGGCGAAATCATTGCACAAGGTACTCCGGCAGAGTTGATGGCCTGCAAAGAATCAATGACCGCCGATTATCTCTCCGGTCGTCGTCGGATCGAGACACCGACTGAGCGGCACAAATCCGATGGCCGCTGGTTGCAACTGCACGGCGCTACCGGCAACAACCTCAACAGCGTTAATCTGGATATACCACTGGGGCTATTAACTTGCGTGACCGGTGTTTCAGGTTCGGGTAAATCCACGCTGATTAACGGCACCCTCTATCCTATTGCTGCCACCGAGCTGAATGGCGCCACGACACTGGATGCGGCCCCTTATAAAGAACTTAAAGGGATGGATATGCTCGATAAGGTGATCGATATCGATCAAAGCCCTATCGGCCGGACGCCACGTTCAAACCCAGCAACCTATACCGGTATTTTCACACCGATCCGCGAACTGTTTGCCGGTACACAGGAAGCCCGTTCACGGGGTTATAAACCCGGACGATTCAGCTTTAACGTAAAAGGTGGCCGCTGTGAAGCCTGCCAGGGCGATGGCGTGATCAAGGTCGAGATGCACTTCTTGCCGGATATCTACGTGCCCTGTGATGTCTGTAAAGGTAAACGCTATAACCGAGAAACCTTAGAAGTTAAATATAAGGGTAAGAGTATCCATGAAGTATTGGATATGACGGTGGAAGATGGTCGCGAATTCTTTGATGCTATCCCTGCTCTTTCCCGCCGGCTACAAACTCTGATCGATGTGGGCCTTTCCTATATTCGCCTCGGGCAAGCAGCCACCACACTCTCTGGCGGTGAAGCACAGCGGGTCAAACTGGCGAAAGAGCTGAGTAAGCGGGATACCGGTAAAACCCTCTATATTCTTGATGAGCCAACCACTGGACTGCACTTCTATGATATTCAGCAACTGCTGAACGTGCTCTATCGACTGCGCGACCATGGCAACACCATTGTGGTGATCGAGCATAACTTAGATGTGATTAAAACCGCCGACTGGATCATCGACCTTGGCCCTGAAGGCGGCACCCGTGGTGGTTTAATCATCGCCACGGGAACACCAGAAGAAGTCGCCGAGGTGAAAGGCTCCTACACCGGAGAGTTCCTCAAACCGATGCTGGACAAAAACCATAAAGCCCAAAGCTAATCAAATAGCCTGATCTAAACGCAAAAAAGGCTGATGCAAACACATCAGCCTTTTTTATAACGTATTTACTTAGCTCAACTGAGAGGCGCCATTTCATTGAGGATAAAACTCTCTACAGCCCCTTCAACTGCCGCGGAATAACGTTTTAGATTAACGTTATCCATATGCGCCAGCCAAAGATCTCGGGATTCCCAGCGCTCATAGAAAAGAAACACAGCTGGGTTGTTATTATCCTGATGCAGATCGTACTGCAAGCAACCGTTCTCTTCACGAGTAGGTTCAATTAAACGGATTAATTCAGTTTTTACTAAATCAATGTGATCCGGTTTCGCCTCAATTCGGGCAACAATTATCAGTTCAGTGGTCATCGTTAATCCTTAGCTTCAGTAATATGATTAAGCGTATTGAGGCCGATATCGCCCCCAATGAGTTTAAAAACCTTCGAGTACAACCTTACCGATGGTGCTACCACTTTCAACGGCGGCGTGTGCCCGCTTTAAATTAGCTGCATTGATAACGCCAAAATGAGTTCCTTGGGTAGTTTTGATCTCACCCGCATCTATCAACTCAGCCACCGCATTCAGCAGATCACCCTGCTTCGCCATATCATCGGTGTTAAACATTGAACGGGTATACATAAACTCCCAGTGCAGTGACACCGACTTCATCTTCAGCTTCATAATGTCCAGCGGTGTTTCTGGATCATCAATCAGCGCCAGCTTACCTTGAGGAGCGATGCTCTCAACGATGGCATCGAAGTGCTGGTCCGTAGCATTCAGGCTGACCACATGGGATACCGAATCAAGACCGATACGCTTAAGCTCTTCATTCAAAGGCTTGCGGTGATCAATCACAAAATCAGCGCCACGCTCTTTAACCCACTGCTGGCTCTCTGGGCGAGAGGCGGTGCCGATCACGACGGCATCGGTTAATTTAGCAGCCAACTGCACAATAATCGAACCCACACCGCCAGCCGCGCCAATAATCATGACCTGCTCTGGTTTTGAGACTGCGCCATCCGCGGTTTTCTGCTGTAGCCCAAGGCGATCAAACAGTAACTCCCACGCAGTGATGGTCGTCAAAGGCATCGCCGCCGCTTCGGCATCAGATAACGACTTAGGTGCATGACCCACTATACGCTCATCGACCAAGTGGAATTCAGCATTCGTTCCTTGGCGAGTCAGATCTCCTGCATACCAGACACGATCTCCAGGTTGGAAGGATTGAACCCGCTCACCCACCGCCACAACTTCACCCACCGCATCCCAGCCAAGCACTTTGTATTCACCGTTCTCAGGCTGCGCCCGCTGGCGAACTTTAGTATCCACAGGGTTAACAGAGATCGCGTTAACCTTAATTAGCAGATCCTGCCCCGCCGCAACGGGCGTCGGCAACTCGATATCAACCAGTGAATCTTGTTCAGTAATTGTTTGTGACTTTAAATAACCTATCGCTTTCATTTTCGACCTCCGTAAATTGATGGAGACATTGTGAACCGATATGCCTAAACTAAAAACATGATAATCACTCAATCAGTTTCAAATTATTTTTGACAATGAATACAGCCGACTTAGAACTATTCGCCCGCATTGCTGACTGCAACAGTATTACCGCCTCTGCCGAGCAACTGGGATTAACCCCAGCCACCGCCAGTGCCGCACTGAAACGATTGGAGAAACAGCTCGATACCCAGCTATTTATTCGATCGACCCGACAATTACGGCTGACACCCGAGGGCGAACATTTTTTGATGTTTTGTCGCCAGGCATTAGCCGCTCTTGAGGAAGGTAAAGCCTCTTTGCATGCCATTAAAGGCAAAATATCAGGTGAATTGCGGTTATCGATGCCATCGGATTTAGGCCGCAACTTAGTGGTACCTTGGATCGATAAAGTGATGCTTAAACATCCCGAGTTATCAATCAAACTTAATATCGGTGACAGCCTATCGGATTTCTATCTGGACCGCGTGGATGTGGCACTACGCTATGGCGAGCCGGAAGACTCCTCCATGATCGCCTTTCAGATAGCGACCATCAACAGAGTTATCATCGCCTCCTCTGAATACATCGCCAAGGAGGGTAAGCCAGAGCAACCTGAAGACCTGAAACAACACAACTGTTTGATATTCCGTCTCGGCAATCGGGCATTCAATACTTGGGATCTGTACCGAGATGGTGAACACCACCGAATTCCGGTCACCGGTGATCGTAAATGTGATGATGCAGAGATCGTTCGTCGCTGGGCATGCGCCGGCAGGGGCATCGCCTTCAAGTCAGAGCTGGATGTGAAACGTGAATTAAAAAGCGGCAAGTTAATTAGGTTACTGCCTGGATATCAATCCAAACCGGTCGGCCTTTGGCTCGTTTGCCCCAATCGAAAACAGGTAACACCAGCGGTGCTACTATTACGCGACTTCTTAAGAGAGAAAGTTAGCGAAGAACTAACACTGAATTAGCCCTAAAAGCTTATCAAGCGCCTCAAGAAAAAACGCTTATATCAAAATATTAAACACTTACCGACTCACCTTCAGGAAATAAAGCCTTTCAAGCGACGACAGTGCGTTGTGATAATTTTTAGACAAAAAAAACCCGGCATAAGCCGGGTTTTATTAAGAGTCGAAGGGATTAATCTTCAGAATCTTCTACCGCTACAGCATCAGCTGGACGGTCAACTAGTTCAACGTAAGCCATCGGCGCGTTGTCACCCGTACGGAAGCCACATTTCAAAATACGAATGTAACCACCTGGACGACCTTCGTAGCGAGGGCCAAGTTCGTTAAACAGTTTACCAACAGCTTCTTTACTGCGGGTACGAGCAAAGGCTAGACGACGGTTAGCAACCGAGTCTACTTTTGCCAGTGTGATCAGTGGCTCAGCAACACGACGCAGCTCTTTAGCTTTAGGCAGCGTGGTCTTGATGAGCTCATGTTCAAACAGGCTCACAGCCATGTTTTTGAACATTGCTTTACGGTGCGCACTTGTACGATTAAAGTGACGACCTGATTTACGATGACGCATCTTTTTATCCTTGCCAAACTGTTAGGTTTAAAACCGCAGATCAGGAAGCGACTTTATCGTCGTTTCTGATGCTCGCAGGTGGCCAATTTTCAAGGCGCATACCCAGCGACAGACCTTTAGACGCCAAAACGTCCTTGATCTCGGTCAGCGATTTCTTACCCAAGTTCGGAGTCTTAAGCAGTTCTACTTCGGTACGCTGAATCAGATCACCGATATAGTAGATCTGCTCTGCCTTCAGACAGTTGGCGGAACGTACAGTCAGCTCCAGATCATCAACCGGACGAAGCAGAATCGGATCGATTTCTGGTTCTTCCGGTTCATCGTTAACCTGATCCTTACCACCTTCCAGATCTACAAATACAGCCAATTGCTGCTGCAGAATAGTTGCAGCACGACGGATGCACTCTTCTGGATCGATAGTACCATTGGATTCAATGTCAATGACCAACTTATCTAAGTCAGTACGCTGTTCAACCCGCGCACTTTCCACTACATACGACACCAGACGAACCGGGCTGTAGGTAGCATCAAGAAGCAGGCGGCCGATGGTCCGAGACTCGTCTTCATCCGATACGCGCAGGTCAGCTGGCACATAGCCACGACCACGAACGATCTTCAGTTGCATGTTAAGGCTTGCACCTTCGCTCAAATGAGCGATGACATGCTCTGGATTGGCGATTTCGACATCCTGATTCAACTGAATATCAGCTGCTGTAACAGGACCCGCTTCGCTCTTAGACAGAGTCAGGGTTGCTTCGTCACCATTGTGCAGCGCGACTGCAACACCTTTAAGGTTGAGCAGGATTTCAATTACGTCCTCCTGCACACCCTCGATGGTGCTGTACTCATGCAGCACACCCTCGATCTCAGCTTCAGTGATGGCACAGCCAGGCATTGAAGAGAGAAGGATACGGCGTAGCGCATTACCCAGCGTATGGCCAAAACCGCGCTCCAGTGGTTCCAAAGTAACTTTTGCACGAGTCGCACTAATTTCCTGAACGTCAATGTGACGGGGACTTAGAAACTCGTTTACTGAACGCTGCATAGTTCCACCAATTAAGAAGTCAATATTTACTTAGAGTACAGTTCGACAATCAGCTGCTCATTGATGTCAGCAGACAGTTCAGTACGTTCTGGCAGGGACTTGAAAGTACCTTCCATTTTCGCAGCATCAACATCTACCCACTCAACAGCAGTACGCTGAGAAGCCAGTTCAAGTGCGTGTTTAATACGCAGTTGAGTCTTAGACTTTTCACGAACGGCAACCACATCACCAGCTTGTACCTGGAAAGATGGAACGTTCACTGATTGTCCATTCACTGTAATCTGACGATGAGAAACTACTTGACGTGCTTCAGCACGAGTAGATCCAAATCCCATACGATAGACGACATTGTCTAGACGCCCTTCCAGCAACTGAAGAAGGTTAGTACCAGTCGCACCTGTGCGACGGGCAGCTTCCTTGTAGTAGCTGCGGAATTGCTTTTCAAGAACGCCGTATGTACGACGAACTTTCTGTTTTTCACGAAGCTGTAAACCGTAATCTGATAAACGACCACGACGAGCGCCATGTACACCTGGAACATTTTCAGCTTTACACTTACTGTCCAGAGCACGAACACCGCTCTTCAGGAAAAGGTCGGTACCTTCACGGCGAGACAGCTTGCATGTTGGTCCTAAATAACGAGCCATATTATTACTGTCTCCGGATTAAACGCGACGTTTCTTCGGTGGACGACAACCGTTGTGAGGAATCGGTGTCACGTCCGTGATGTTATTAACCTTGTATCCACATGCGTTCAATGCGCGCACTGCAGATTCACGGCCTGGGCCTGGGCCCTTAACAAAAACGTCTAAATTCTTTAGACCATACTCTTGAGCAGCTACACCTGCACGTTCCGCAGCAACCTGTGCCGCGAAGGGTGTACTCTTACGAGAACCACGGAAGCCGGAGCCGCCTGCGGTTGCCCAACTCAGGGTATTGCCCTGACGATCAGTAATAGTAATGATCGTGTTGTTAAATGAAGCGTGGATGTGAGCGAATCCGTCAACAACCTGCTTTTTAACCTTTTTACGTGTGCGATTACCTGGCTTAGCCATACTGGAAATTCCTATCGCTTACCATTACTTACGGATTGGTTTACGTGGCCCTTTACGGGTACGCGCGTTTGTCTTAGTGCGCTGACCACGAAGAGGCAAACTACGGCGATGCCGCAAACCACGGTAACAACCAAGATCCATCAAGCGTTTGATGTTCATGGATACTTCACGGCGAAGATCACCTTCAACTGTCAACTTGGCGACTGCGTCACGTACGGTATTCAGTTGTTCTTCTGACAAATCTGCAATCTTTGTGGTTTCTTGAATTCCACAATTAACGCAGAGGTCCTTCGCTGTCGTGCGGCCAATTCCGAAGATGTAAGTCAATGAAATTACCGCATGCTTATTGTCAGGAATATTGACGCCAGCTATACGGGCCATTCAATTTACTCCAACTTATTAGCATGCACCTGTGCTTTTCACAGGTACTGCAAATTCTTCTATTAATGGAAGGCGCGAGATTCTACACGCTGATCAAAAATAAATCAACCCTTCGCGCCTACCACTCCCAGACCAGGCGTTAATTAACCCTGGCGCTGCTTGTGTCGTGGTTCAACTTTGCAGATAACCCGCAGAGTACCGTTACGACGTACGATCTTGCAGTTACGGCAGATCTTCTTAACTGATGCACGTACTTTCATGATCAACTCCAAATAGCAGGGATACTAGCGCAGCAGGCCAGCACCGCCTCCTTTAAGATTCGACTTTTTCATCAGGGATTCATACTGATGGGACATCAGGTGGGACTGTACTTGTGCCATGAAATCCATCACAACAACAACCACAATCAGCAGTGACGTTCCACCGAAGTAGAAAGGTACATTCCAGGCTACCACCAGGAACTGAGGCATCAAAGATACCGCAGTGATGTACAGAGCGCCAAACAGTGTCAGACGGCCCAGTACGTTATCGATGTACTTAGCAGATTGCTCCCCTGGGCGAATACCCGGGATGAATGCACCAGACTTCTTCAAGTTATCAGCTACATCTTTTGGATTGAAAACAATCGCAGTGTAGAAGTAACAGAAGAATATGATACATACCGAAAACAGCAGGATATACAGCGGCTGACCCGGGCCCAGCGCAAGTGCGATATCCTGTAGCAGCTCCATGCCTTCAGTTTGACCAAACCATTGGCCAAGTGACGCAGGGAACAGCAGAATGCTTGAAGCGAAGATCGGCGGAATAACACCAGCCATATTCACTTTTAACGGCAAATGGCTGGACTGCGCAGCATACATGCGACGACCCTGTTGACGTTTCGCATAGTTAATGGTGATACGGCGTTGACCGCGCTCCATAAATACTACGAATCCAACAGTGGCAACCGCCAGCACAGCAATGGCCAGCAACGCCAGGATATTAAGATCCCCCTGACGCGCTGATTCAAAGGACTGACCGACAGCACCTGGCAGGCCGGCCACAATACCAGAGAAGATCAGAATCGAAATACCGTTACCGATACCCCGTTCAGTCACCTGCTCACCCAGCCACATCAGGAAGACTGCACCTGCAACCAGTGTAACAACTGCTACAAAGTAGAAGTTGAAATCGGTTGCGAAGGCTACGCCCTGATTCGCCAGACCGACCGCCATACCGAACGACTGTACAGTCGCAAGAATAACGGTACCGTAACGTGTGTACTGATTGATCTTCCGACGACCAGCTTCACCCTCTTTCTTGAGTTGCGCTAGTGATGGGCTAACAACCGTCATCAACTGCATAATAATAGATGCAGAGATGTACGGCATGATGCCCAACGCAAGAATACTCATTCGCTCCAACGCACCACCAGAGAACATGTTAAACATGCTCAAAATAGTGCCCTGATTCTGATCAAAAAGTGCAGCTAGGCGATCGGGATTGATACCAGGTACCGGAATATGTGCACCGATACGGTATACAACGATCGCAATCAAAACGAACAACAAGCGAGACTTAAGCTCGCCTAAGCCGTTCTGTACGCCTGCTGGTACTGGTCCTTTCTTAGCCATTTATTCCTCGACTTTTCCGCCTGCAGCTTCAATTGCAGCTAGAGCGCCTTTGGTCACTTTAAGACCTTTAACGGTAACTGCTTTGTTGATCTCACCAGAAAGAATCACGCGCGCACGCTTGATGCTGTCTTTGATGATATCCGCTTTTTTCAGTGCATCCAGATCGATAACGTCAGCATCGATTTTAGCCAGCTCAGTCAGGCGAATTTCTGCAACGAATGCAGCCTGACGAGAGGTAAAGCCGAACTTAGGCAGACGACGCTGCAACGGCATTTGGCCGCCTTCGAAACCTGGTTTCACTGAACCGCCGGAGCGGGATTTCTGACCCTTATGGCCACGACCGCCGGTTTTACCCAGGCCGGAACCAATACCGCGGCCTACACGCTTAGGAGCATGTTTAGAACCTTCGGCAGGACTCAGTGTATTAAGACGCATAATGAGCTCCTTATTCGCCTTCTACACGAACCATGTAGTTAACTTTGTTGATCATACCGCGTACGGAAGGAGTGTCTTCCACTACAACGGTGTGACCGATACGGCGCAGACCCAGACCCTGGACGCACAATTTGTGCTTAGGCAGGATACCGATGGTGCTGCGTACAAGTGTTACCTTGAGAGTAGATGCCATCGTTGATTACCCCAGGATGTCTTCTACGGACTTACCACGCTTAGCGGCAACATCTTCAGGAGATGTCATGCTAGCAAGACCGTTGATAGTTGCGCGAACAACGTTGACTGGGTTTGTAGAGCCGTAGCACTTAGCCAGTACGTTGTGAACACCTGCAATTTCCAGTACAGCACGCATCGCGCCACCGGCGATTACACCAGTACCATCAGATGCAGGCTGCATGTATACCTTAGAAGCACCGTGACGGGCTTTAATAGGGTACTGCAAAGTCGTGCCGTTCAGATCAACTGTGATCATGTTACGACGCGCTTGTTCCATTGCTTTTTGAATCGCCGCAGGCACTTCACGTGCCTTACCGCGACCGAAGCCTACGCGGCCATTACCGTCACCAACAACAGTCAAAGCGGTGAAACCGAAGATACGACCACCCTTAACTACTTTGGCAACACGGTTAACCTGAACAAGTTTCTCTTGCAGGTCACCGTCTTTCTGTTCGTGATTTGCCATTGTCAAACCCCTTAGAATTCCAGGCCGCCTTCACGGGCTGCATCTGCCAACGCTTTAACTCGTCCGTGGTATTTAAACCCAGAACGGTCGAAAGCAACCTTAGTCACGCCAGCGTCTTTTGCGCGCTGAGCGATCAGTGTGCCTACTTTAGTAGCGGCATCAGTGTTACCAGTAGTATCACTACGCAGATCTTTTTCTACAGTTGAAGCTGCAGCCAAAACCTGACCACCATCTGCAGAGATAACCTGTGCATAGATGTGACGTGGTGTACGGGTTACACACAGTCGTACTGCGCCCAGTTCACGCATTTTATAACGGGCACGGCGGGCACGGCGAATACGAGATGTTTTCTTTTCGTTCATGACCCTACCTTACTTCTTCTTAGCTTCTTTACGGCGAACGAATTCGTCAGCGTAACGTACACCCTTACCTTTGTAAGGCTCTGGTGGACGGAAAGCACGAATTTCAGCTGCAGCCTGGCCCAGCGCCTGCTTATCGGCTGCTGTCAGCACGATAGTAGTCTGGCCTTCCATTGCAGCGACAACGCCTTCAGGTAGCTTGTAATCGATTGGGTGAGAGAAACCCAGAGTCAGGCTCAACGTTTTGCCATTAACGGCAGCACGATAACCAACACCCTGAAGTAGCAGTTTCTTACTGAAACCAGTACTTACACCAACAACCATGTTATTGACCAAAGAACGAGCAGTACCAGCCAGCGCGTTAGCAGTTTTGCTGCCATTGCGTGCGGCAAACTTCAGCACGTTTTCTTCTGAGGTCACTTCTACAGACGGGTGAACAGTCAGACCTAGGGCACCGTTACCGCCCTTTACATTGATCTGCTGACCATCAACCTTAGCTTCTACACCTGCCGGTAGGACAACGGGACTTTTAGCAACTCGAGACATATTTCCAGCTCCTAGAATACCGTACAGATGACTTCGCCGCCGATACCGGCAGCACGAGCAGCACGATCAGTCATCACACCACGCGAAGTGGAAACGATAGCTACGCCCAGACCGCCGGATACTTTAGGCAGCTCATTAGCGCCTCGGTATACACGCAGACTTGGACGGCTAACTCGCTGGATAGACTCTATAACCGGCTTGCCTTCAAAGTATTTCAGTTCAACAGTCATCACTGGCTTACCTTCGCCTTCAACGGCGAAGTCAGCAATGTAACCTTCCTCTTTCAAAACTGCAGCAACAGAGGCTTTCAGTTTAGAAGCAGGCATAGTTACAGCTGATTTCTCAGCCATATGACCATTACGAATACGGGTTAGCATATCCGCAAGAGTGTCTTGCATACTCATGGTTTATTTTCCTTTGTGCAGCGCAATGCGGTAGCAGGATGGGGATCATCCTGCCCAGACCATTGTGCTTACCAACTAGCTTTTTTCAGGCCCGGAACGTCACCACGCATAGCTGCTTCACGCAGTTTGATCCGACTTAGACCAAATTTACGGTAAACAGCGTGTGGACGACCAGTAACCTGACAACGACGCACCTGGCGAACCGGGTTAGCGTCACGCGGTAGCTTTTGCAAAGCTACCTGGGCATCCCAAACTTCATCTTCAGAAGAAGCTGGGTTTTTAACGATTGCTTTAAGAGCGGCACGCTTTTCAGCATACTTAGCAACCATTTTTGCGCGTTTTGACTCGCGCGCTTTCATACATACCTTAGCCATTTCTCTACCCTTACTTTTTGAATGGGAAGTTGAGGGCTGCCAGCAGGGCACGACCTTCGTCGTTAGTGCGAGCAGTGGTGGTGATGGTAATATCCATACCACGCAGCTTATCTACCTTATCGTATTCGATTTCAGGGAAGATGATCTGCTCTTTCACGCCCATGCTGTAGTTACCACGACCATCAAAAGATTTCGGGTTCAGGCCACGGAAGTCACGAATACGTGGGATCGAGATATCAACCAGACGGTCAAGGAATTCCCACATACGCTCACCGCGCAGGGTTACCTTGCAACCAATTGGCCAACCTTCACGAACCTTGAAGCCTGCAATAGATTTGCGGGCCAGGGTTACAACAGGTTTTTGACCTGCAATTGCCTGCATTTCTGCAACGGCATTATCCAGCTGCTTTTTATCACCAAGCGCTTCACCAACACCCATGTTCAGGGTAATTTTGGTCAGGCGTGGTACAGCCATCACGTTAGGACAGCTTAAATCGTCTTTCAACTGCTGCTTAACGGACTCGTTATAGAGTGCTTTTAATCTAGACATGGCATCAACTCCTATTACTTAGCGATAACTTCGCCGTTGGATTTGAAGATCCGGACTTTGTTGCCATCTTCCAGAACTTTGAAACCAACACGGTCACCTTTACCGGTAGCAGAGTTGAAGATAGCGATGTTAGATACTGCAATCGCTGCTTCTTTTTCTATGATACCGCCAGCTTTACCCGCCATCGGGTTAGGCTTGGTGTGTTTCTTAACCATGTTGATGCCAGACACGATCAGACGATCATCAGCAAGAATACGCAATACTTTGCCGCGCTTGCCTTTGTCTCTGCCTGCAATAACGATTACTTCGTCGTTACGAATGATTTTACGCATTAATTATCCATCCTTTCCTACTACCCTCTCATGCTTAAAAACGCCAAGCCCTTTCGAGCTTAGCGTTTTTGCATAAATCCTGACTGATTAGAGTCGGGATTCTTTATAGCACTTCAGGCGCCAGGGAAATGATTTTCATAAACTTCTCTGAGCGAAGTTCACGAGTTACTGGGCCAAAGATACGAGTACCGATAGGCGCGGAGTTGGCGTTCAATAGAACCGCTGAGTTTGTATCAAAGCGGATAATTGAACCGTCCGGACGCCGAACACCTTTACGGGTACGTACCACAACAGCATTAAGGACCTGACCTTTTTTCACCTTACCGCGAGGAATTGCTTCCTTAACAGTAACTTTGATGATGTCACCTACACCGGCATAACGACGGTGTGAGCCACCCAGGACCTTGATACACTGTACTCGCTTGGCGCCGCTGTTATCAGCAACATCAAGCATCGATTCTGTTTGAATCATGGGTCTATACTCCAAAATTCAGACTGTTTTCTTTGCCCTTTAGGGCCCAAAAAACAGCCTGCCAGAAGCAAAGGTGCGTTATATTACACCTTTACTGCCTGATCTTCAATCTTAACTAGCGTCCAAGACTTACTTTTTGAAAGCGGACGGGATTCAGCAACAGTCACTGTATCTCCCATCTGACATTCATTCTGTTCGTCATGCGCATGCAACTTAGTTGAGCGAGTTACGAATTTCCCATAAATCGGGTGCTTCTCTTTACGCTCAACTAGAACGGTAATAGTTTTGTCAGCTTTATTGCTGATAACTTTACCGGTCACAGTACGTGTACGTTTTTCTGCGGCCATTATTAGTTACCTGCTTTCTGATTCAGTACGGTCTTAACGCGCGCGATATCGCGACGCACTTGACCCAGCATATGATTCTGAGTCAGCTGACCAGTTGCTTTCTGCATACGCAGATTGAACTGATCCTTCAGAAGACCCAGCAAAGTTTGCTGGAGCTCTTCAGCGGATTGTTCGCGCAGTTCAGTTGCATTCATCACATCACCGTCCGTTTAACAATAGTGGTTGCCAGCGGCAGTTTCGCCGCAGCCAGGTTGAATGCTTCAGTCGCCAACTCATCAGGCACACCGCTCATTTCGAACAGTACTTTACCTGGTTTGATCTGGCATACCCAGTATTCAACACTACCCTTACCTTTACCCATCCGTACTTCAAGCGGCTTACCTGTGATTGGCTTGTCCGGGAACACGCGAATCCAGATTTTACCGCCACGTTTTACGTGACGAGTCATAGTACGACGAGCAGCTTCGATCTGACGAGCAGTAATACGGCCACGTTCTGTCGCTTTCAGTGCAATTTCACCGAAGCTAACAGTACCACCGCGCTCGGCCAGACCGCGGTTGCGGCCTTTCATAACCTTGCGGAATTTAAGTCTCTTAGGTTGCAGCATTGATAATTACCCCTACTTTGAACCTTTCTTCTTAGGTTGAGCATTTCTCTGAGCGCGTACTTCTTCAATACCACCCAGAATCTCACCTTTAAAGATCCAGACTTTAATGCCAAGCACACCGTATGTAGTGTGCGCCTCGTAAGTACCGTAATCGATGTCAGCACGCAGGGTGTGCAATGGCACACGACCTTCGCGGTACCATTCAGACCGTGCAATCTCTGCACCACCCAGACGGCCACCAACCTGAATCTTGATACCTTCAGCACCCTGACGCATAGCATTCTGTACAGAACGCTTCATGGCACGGCGGAACATAACACGACGTTCCAACTGGCTTGCGACACTTTGTGCAACTAGTTTGGCATCTAGATCTGGTTTACGGATCTCTTCGATGTTGATGTGAACCGGAACGCCCATCATTTTAGAACAAGCGTTACGCAGTTTTTCTACATCTTCACCTTTCTTACCAATAACAATGCCTGGACGGGCAGTGAAAATGGTAATTTTTGCATTCTGTGCAGGCCGCTCAATTTCGATGCGGCTAACAGATGCTGCTTTTAACTCGCCTTCCAGATACTCACGTACCTTAAGGTCGTTCAACAGCTTATTAGCGTATTCGTTCTTGTCTGCATACCACACCGAAGTGTGATCTTTTACAATTCCAAGTCGAATACCTGTTGGATGTACCTTCTGACCCATAGTGGTATCTCCTAGCAGTCAGCTACCTTAACGGTGATGTGGGAGGTGCGCTTCAAAATACGGTCAGCGCGACCTTTCGCACGCGGTCTTATGCGCTTCATGGTCATACCTTCATCAACGAAGATTTGTGAAACGCGTAGCTCGTCAATATCAGCACCTTCGTTATGCTCTGCGTTAGCAATAGCAGACTCAAGTACCTTCTTAACTAGCACCGCACCTTTTTGAGGGCTGAAAGCCAAAATATTCAGGGCTTCACCCACCGCCTTTCCGCGGATTTGATCGGCAACCAAACGCGCTTTCTGAGCGGAGATATGGGCGCCTTTGTGCTTAGCGGCTACTTCCATTTTCTTAACTCCCGATTAGCGTTTAGCTTTCTTATCTGCTGCATGACCCTTATACGTACGGGTAGCGGCAAATTCGCCTAATTTATGACCAACCATATCCTCGGTGACAAACACCGGTACGTGCTGACGGCCATTATGAACTGCAATCGTCAGTCCTACGAAGTTTGGAAAAACTGTAGAACGGCGAGACCAAGTTTTGATCGGACGACGATCATTGGCCTCAACTGCAGCTTCTACCTTTTTCAACAGGTGAAGGTCGATAAAAGGACCTTTCTTCAGTGAACGTGGCACAGCTGTATCCTCTGATTATTTCGCTTGACGACGGCGTACGATCATCTTATCGGTACGCTTATTCGAACGAGTTTTCTTACCTTTAGTCGGTACGCCCCATGGTGTCACAGGATGACGACCACCAGATGTACGACCTTCACCACCACCATGTGGGTGATCGACTGGGTTCATCGCCACACCACGAACGGTAGGACGAACACCACGCCAGCGCGTAGCACCAGCTTTACCTAGACGACGCAGAGAGTGCTCGGAATTACCGACCTCACCCAGTGTCGCGCAGCAGTCAACCAACACTTTACGCATTTCGCCTGAACGCAGACGCAAAGTTGCATGAGCACCTTCACGAGCAATCAACTGCGCGGAAGTACCAGCAGAACGTGCAATTTGAGCACCTTTACCTGGTTTCATCTCGATACAGTGAATGACACTACCGACAGGGATGTTGCGCAGTGGCAAACAGTTACCTGGTTTAATATCAGCATTCTGACCAGATATCAGAGAATCACCAGCTTTAACACCTTTAGGGGCGATAATGTAGCGACGCTCACCGTCAGCGTACATCAGCAAAGCGATGTGCGCGGAGCGGTTTGGATCATATTCCAGACGCTCAACGGTAGCAGGGATATCCAGCTTGTTGCGACGGAAATCAATAACACGGTAATGCTGCTTATGACCGCCACCAATGTGACGAGTCGTAATGCGACCATAGGTGTTACGACCACCGGTTTTGCTTTTCTTTTCGACCAGAGCAGCGTGTGGCTTACCCTTGTGCAGATCAGGTGTTGTCACCGTAACTACATGACGGCGCCCAGCGGAGGTCGGTTTAGATTTAACAATAGCCATAATTCAAACCCCTCTTATTCGCCATCGATAAAGTCGATGTCGTGGCCGTCTGCAAGACATACATATGCCTTACGAACGTCAGAGCGCTTACCCATACCGCGCTGAGTGCGCTTGGTTTTGCCCTTAACGTTAACAACGTTCACGCCAGTTACTTTTACGTCGAACAACTGCTCAACAGCCTTCTTAATTTCAGGCTTAGTTGCATCAGCTGAGACGCGGAATACAACCTGCTGAGAACCTTCAGCAACAATCGTCGCTTTCTCAGAGATATGTGGGCCTAGCAGTACTTGATAGATGCGTCCTTCGTTCATGCTAACGCCTCCTCAACTTTCTTGAGAGCAGCAACAGTCACAACAACCTTCTCAAAACCTACCAGGCTGACAGGATCGATGCCAGCTGCATCGCGAACGTCAACGTGCGGTACGTTGCGTGCGGCTAGATACAGATTCTGCTCTACGTCTTCTGTGATCACTAGCGCGTTCGTCAACTCAAGCTCAGCGAGCTTAGCAACAAACTGCTTAGTCTTAGGCGCGTCTACTTGGAAGTCTTCAACAACAACCAAACGCTCCTGACGAACCAGCTCAGACAAGATGCAACGCATCGCAGCGCGATACATTTTCTTGTTAACTTTTTGAGCATGGTCGCGCGGCTGAGCAGCGAATGTTACGCCACCAGTACGCCACAAAGGACTACGAATAGTACCGGCACGTGCACGGCCAGTACCTTTTTGACGCCATGGCTTAGCACCACCACCGCTTACAGCGGCGCGGTTTTTCTGAGCCTTGGTGCCTTGACGACCACCGGCCAGGTATGCCGTAACAACCTGATGAACCAGTGATTCATTGAATTCTTTACCAAATGCTAGATCGGAAACTTCTACGCTTCCTCCAGCTCCTGCAAGATTCAGATTCATTTCAAACCCCCTCAGGCACCAGCTTTAACAGCTGATTTAACGATTACGTCGCCGCCAGTAGCACCAGGTACAGCACCTTTCACTAACAGCAGATTGCGCTCGGCATCGATGCGAACAACTTCTAGGGATTGAACGGTTACACGTTCAGCACCCATGTGCCCTGCCATCTTCTTACCTTTCCACACGCGACCAGGAGTTTGACACTGACCAATAGAACCAGGAGCACGATGAGAAAGAGAGTTACCGTGCGTCGCATCCTGCATGGAGAAGTTCCAGCGCTTAATTCCGCCCTGAAAACCTTTACCTTTGGATTGACCGGTTACATCAATTTTCTGACCCGCTTCAAAGCGTTCAACAGTCAGTTGATCACCAACATTTACTTCTTCGTCACCTGACAGACGGAACTCCCACAAACCACGACCTGCTTCAGTCTCTGCTTTCGCAAAGTGACCTGCAGCGGCCTTAGTAACGCGGTTAGCACGACGAGAACCTACAGTTACCTGCACAGCAGAATAACCATCAGTTTCTTCGGTCTTAACCTGTGTTACGCGGTTCGGTTCCACCTCGATGACAGTGACTGGCACAGACACGCCGTCTTCAGTGAAGACACGAGTCATACCTGCTTTACGTCCGATTAAAGATACAGACATTTTATAAACCTCACATTGCCAGTTGTGTACGGGGCTAAAACCCGCTATGGCTGCCTAAAAGGCATTCCACACGTAGATGTACTCATCTACGCAATCGTCTAATTAGCCTAAGCTAATTTGCACTTCAACACCCGCAGCAAGATCTAGTTTCATCAGAGCATCAACAGTTTTTTCTGTTGGTTCAACGATGTCTAGTACGCGTTTGTGAGTACGGATCTCATATTGGTCACGTGCATCTTTGTTCACGTGAGGAGAGATCAGAACGGTAAAACGCTCTTTGCGAGTAGGAAGCGGGATCGGACCATGCACCTGAGCACCTGTCCGCTTAGCAGTCTCAACGATCTCCTGAGCGGAAGAGTCAATCAGGCGATGATCAAAAGCCTTCAGACGGATTCTGATTTTCTGGTTTTGCATTTGACCACAATTCCTAGAATTAAAAAAAGGCTTTCGCCACCTAACCCCATTTAACGGGGTAGCGCATTCTACTTACCCTATACCCCCAAGTCAAGCCTGTATTGTTTAGAAATTAAACAGCCCCGCTTTGAAGCCTGAGCGTGCGCAGAGTTTGATAAATGAAAAACCTACGAGGGAGGGAGCGCTTAAGCAAAGCAATGGCACAAAATACCACTGACTGATTCATTTGCGGACGCCAATGAGAACAAACTAGTCCAAGCAAAGCTTCTTTGCCCAGGATTGACGATGTGATTTTTGATATGGCCGCACAGAAGCTTTGAATACACCAAAATCAGCCATATCAAAAGGCACAAAAAAAGGCCCCCGAAGGAGCCTTTTTTAAATCAGCGAAAATTAATCGATGATTTTAGCTACAACGCCAGCACCAACAGTACGGCCGCCTTCACGGATCGCGAAGCGCAGACCTTCTTCCATTGCGATTGGGTTGATCAGGGTAACATCCATTTTGATGTTATCGCCTGGCATTACCATTTCAACGCCTTCTGGAAGTTCTACAGAACCTGTGATGTCACAAGTACGGAAGAAGAACTGTGGACGGTAACCTTTGAAGAATGGTGTGTGACGACCGCCTTCATCTTTAGACAGTACGTACACTTCACCTTCGAAATGAGTGTGAGGAGTGATAGTACCTGGCTTAGCCAGTACTTGACCACGCTCTACGTCGTCACGCTTAGTACCACGCAGCAGTGCACCGATGTTCTCACCTGCACGACCTTCGTCAAGCAGCTTACGGAACATTTCAACACCAGTACAGGTAGTTGTTTGAGTATCACGGATACCGACGATTTGAATCTCTTCACCCGTCTTAACAATACCACGCTCTACACGACCGGTTACTACAGTACCACGACCAGAGATAGAGAATACGTCCTCGATAGGCATCAGGAATGGCTGATCGATAGCACGTTCTGGTTCTGGAATATAAGTATCCAGCGCTTCAACTAGCTTACGTACAGCAGTTGTTCCCAGCTCGTTCTCATCTTCGCCGTTCAGTGCCATCAATGCAGAACCTGCAATGATTGGAGTGTCATCACCTGGGAAGTCGTAAGTATCAAGCAGCTCGCGCAGCTCCATCTCAACCAATTCCAGCATCTCAGCGTATTCTTCAGAATCAACGCCGCCGCAATCTTCAGCCAGCAGGTCTGCTTTGTTCAGGAATACAATGATGTAAGGTACACCAACCTGACGAGACAGCAGGATGTGTTCACGAGTCTGAGGCATAGGGCCATCAGTCGCGCCACAAACCAAGATAGCACCATCCATCTGAGCAGCACCGGTGATCATGTTTTTCACATAATCCGCGTGTCCTGGGCAGTCAACGTGCGCATAGTGACGAATTGGAGAATCATACTCAACGTGAGAAGTCGCGATAGTGATACCACGCTCACGCTCTTCCGGAGCATTATCGATACCGGCGAATGAGATAGCTTTACCACCGAAAACTTCTGCGCATACACGGGTCAGTGCTGCTGTCAGAGTAGTTTTACCGTGGTCAACGTGGCCGATTGTACCAACGTTAACGTGCGGTTTATTACGTTCAAATTGTTCTTTAGCCACGATTAATTCCTCATTAATATATTGGGCAAATTATCTTGCATTGATTACTGCTTGGGCGACATTGTCTGACGCTTCGGCATAATCAAGAAATTCCATTGAGTAGGTTGCACGACCCTGAGTAGCCGAACGCAGGTCGGTAGCATAACCAAACATCTCGCCCAGTGGAACCTGAGCATTGATTATCTTACCTGAACTACAATCGTCCATACCCTGAACCAGACCACGTCGACGGTTCAGGTCACCCATCACGTCACCCATGTAATCTTCGGGCGTTACCACTTCCACCTTCATAACAGGCTCAAGCAGACAGGGACTTGCTTCCTGCGCATACTTTTTAAGCGCCTGTGAGGCGGCAATTTTAAACGCCATCTCATTAGAGTCAACTTCATGGTAAGACCCATCATGTAGACGAGCCTTCAGGCCGATGAGCGGATAACCGGCAATGACGCCGTTTTTCATCTGCTCTTCGATACCTTTTTCAATCGCTGGGATATATTCCTTAGGAATAGAACCACCAACAATTTCATTGATAAACTCCAGCCCTTCATTTTCAGACGGACTAAACTCAATGACAACATGACCATACTGGCCACGACCACCAGACTGACGAATAAACTTATGGTTTGCATCGACAGACTGACGGATTTTCTCGCGATAGGCTACCTGCGGTTTACCAATGTTCGCTTCAACGCTAAATTCACGTTTCATGCGATCCACTAGAATATCTAGGTGCAATTCGCCCATACCAGAGATAATTGTCTGACCGGTTTCAGGATCAGTTGCCACCCGAAAAGAGGGATCTTCTTGAGCAAGCTTGCCCAGCGCGATACCCATTTTTTCCTGGTCTGCCTGAGATCTAGGCTCAACAGCCACCGAGATTACCGGTTCAGGAAACTCCATACGCTCTAACGTGATCTTATGATCAGGAGAGCACAGAGTATCTCCGGTCGTAACATCTTTCATACCGATCAGAGCAGCGATATCGCCTGCGCGAACCTCTTTAATCTCTTCACGGTTGTTAGCGTGCATCTGCACCATCCGCCCGACGCGCTCTTTCTTACCTTTAACCGTGTTAATAACACTGTCGCCAGAAGCCAGCACACCCGAATACACACGCACGAATGTCAGTGTACCCACGAATGGATCAGTCGCTATCTTAAATGCCAACGCTGCAAAAGGCGCCGCATCATCCGCTTCGCGAGTTTCAAGCGTCTCGTCGTCATCAAGCATACCCTCGATCGCCTTAACTTCGACCGGCGATGGCATATACTCAATCACGGCATCTAGCATCGCTTGCACACCCTTATTCTTAAAGGCAGAACCTGCCTGCATAAGAACAAGTTCATTGGCAAGCGTGCGTCGACGTAAGCCCGCTTTTATCTCTTCATTGGACAATTCACCTCCTTCGAGGTATTTGTCCATCAGCTCATCGGATGCTTCAGCAGCGGCTTCAATCATCTGCTCACGCAGCTCTTCAGCCTGCTCTTGCAACTCAGCGGGGATGTCGTAAAGCTCGTAAGTCATCCCCTGATCCGCTTCATTCCACATAATGGCTTTCATGCGAATCAGATCGACTACACCTTTAAACTCTTCTTCTGCACCAATCGGAAAATTGATTGGCACAGCGCTTGCCCCCAGGCGCTCCTTCAACTGGTCTTTGACCATGAAGAAGTCGGCACCGGCACGGTCCATCTTATTGACGAAAACCATCCGCGGTACTTCATATTTATCCGCCTGACGCCAAACGGTCTCGGTCTGAGGCTGAACACCCGAAGACGCACACAACACCACTACAGCACCATCAAGCACCCGCAGAGAACGCTCAACTTCAATGGTGAAGTCAACGTGCCCCGGCGTATCAATAATATTGATACGGTGCTGATCAAACTGTTTACTCATGCCACTCCAGAAACAGGTTGTCGCAGCGGAGGTGATAGTGATACCACGCTCCTGTTCCTGCTCCATCCAGTCCATGGTCGCCGCACCGTCGTGTACTTCACCGATTTTATGAGACATACCGGTATAGAACAAAACACGCTCAGTGGTCGTCGTTTTACCAGCATCAACATGGGCGCAGATACCGATATTTCGATATCTGTTAATAGGCGTTTTACGAGCCAAAACTCAATCCTCAGACCTTACATCAAAAGCTTAGAAGCGATAGTGAGCGAATGCTTTGTTCGCTTCAGCCATGCGATGAACGTCTTCACGTTTCTTCACAGCTGCGCCACGGCCTTCTACTGCATCGCCGATTTCACCAGCTAGACGCAGAGCCATGGATTTTTCACCACGCTTACGGGAAGCATCAACCAACCAACGCATAGCTAGAGCCATACGACGAGAAGGACGTACTTCTACAGGCACCTGATAGGTAGCACCACCCACACGGCGAGATTTAACCTCAACCATTGGCTGGATAGCCTCAAGTGCTTTGTTGAATGATTCGATTGGATCTTCACCCGTGCGCTCACTGATTTTATCCAGCGCACCGTAAACGATCTTCTCAGCAACAGATTTCTTACCACTGATCATCAGGTGGTTAGTAAATTTTGCCAGTGTAATGTTACCGAATTTAGGATCCGGCAGGATTTCACGTTTTGCCGCAACTCTTCTTCTTGGCATGATAAGCCCCTTTATCTACAGGTCTTCAGGTTATTTCAGGAATTGATACCTGACCTTACTCTTATTGCTTGCGGTCTAGCTCTAGTTGTATAGCGGGCTGCTTGCACAGCCAGTGCCGGACTTCTGTCGCCGTCCCGGAAACAATTAAGACTTAGGACGCTTGGTACCGTACTTAGAACGACCTTGTTTACGGTCATTTACGCCACTGGTATCCAGTGCGCCACGTACTGTGTGGTAACGAACACCCGGTAAGTCTTTTACACGACCGCCACGAATCAGAACCACGGAGTGTTCTTGCAGGTTATGACCTTCACCACCGATGTAGGAAGTAACCTCAAATCCGTTAGTCAAACGAACACGACATACTTTACGCAATGCTGAGTTCGGTTTCTTAGGGGTTGTTGTATAGACGCGGGTACAAACGCCGCGGCGTTGAGGACAAGCCTGCAATGCAGGTACATCGCTCTTTACCACTTTACGCTTGCGCGGCTGTCGCACCAGCTGGTTAATAGTTGCCATTAAGCAAACTCCACGCTTTATTTAAGCACCAAAAAAACAGGATTTTTTTCACTCCTGTCACGAAAGGGCCGAGATTGTACTCAATCTCGGCCCACTAGGTCAATATTCGACCAAGTATTAGATAACTCTTTTTAGATCTTTCTTAGCCTCTAGACCAAAGTTATCTACATATAAGCTCTAATGACGGGTCTGAAAACTAATTCAAACCCGCCTACAGCTCATTATTCTGAATCAGGCATCGCTGCTTGGTTCAACGCTTCAGTCAGTGCCAATTGAACATCTTCTGCACTGACAGTGACGTTATCATCGACTTTCTGAGCTTTACGCTTACGCGCTTTGTGATAAGCCAAACCGGTACCGGCTGGAATCAATCGTCCAACAACAACGTTTTCTTTCAGGCCGCGCAGGTAATCTTTCTTACCACACACCGCACCTTCAGTTAGAACGCGGGTTGTTTCTTGGAACGATGCAGCAGAGATAAACGACTCTGTTGCCAGCGATGCTTTAGTAATACCCAGCAGTACACGATCATACTTAGCTGGAATTTTACCTTCAGCCACCAATTTCTTATTCTCAGCGACAACCTTGTGGTATTCAGCCTGCTCACCGTTGATGAACGAGCTATCACCACTGGCGGTAATATCAGCTTTACGCAGCATCTGACGCACAATCACTTCGATGTGCTTATCGTTGATGCCAACACCCTGCAGACGGTAAACGTCTTGAATCTCAGAGGTGATATATTTCGCCAGTTCCTCAACACCCTTGATACGTAAAATATCATGGGAGTTAGACGGTCCATCAGAGATAACCTCACCCTTCTGTACGACTTCACCTTCAAATACGTTCAGGTTACGCCACTTAGGAATCATCAGCTCGACAGGATCAGCATCAGGAGGACTGATAACTAGACGCTTCTTACCTTTGGTTTCTTTACCGAAGGTGATCGTACCGGACACTTCAGCCAGGATAGAAGACTCTTTAGGCTTACGCGCTTCGAACAAGTCAGCAACCCGTGGCAGACCACCGGTGATATCCTTGTTCACAGAACCTTCCTGCGGAATACGTGCCAGTACATCACCGATACCCACTTCTGCACCATTGCTCAGGTTCAGAATCGCCTTAGCAGGCAGTAGGTACTGTGCAGCAGAGTCCGTACCTGGGTGGAACAAGTCATCACCGGTAGTGGCATCAACCAAACGGATCATCGGACGGATATCTTTACCCGCCGCTGGACGTACTGCTGGGTCCAGAATCTCGATAGTCGACAAGCCGGTCAGTTCATCCGTTTGTTGCTTAACGGTAATACCGTCATCGATACCAACAAACTCAAGCTTACCCGCCACCTCGGAGATGATTGGGTGGGTATGCGGATCCCAGTTAGCCACAATAGCGCCAGCTTCAACACGATCGCCATCTTTAACTTTAATCACAGCACCGTAAGGCAGCTTATAACGCTCACGCTCACGGCCATGCTCATCGGTTACACCCAACTCGCCGGAACGAGAAGTTGCTACCAGTGAACCATCTGCTTTTTCTACAGACTTAAGGTTATGCATCCGGATCTCACCGGAGTGTTTAATCTGAACGCTATCAACAGCCGCTGCCCGTGATGCCGCACCACCGATGTGGAAGGTACGCATGGTCAGCTGTGTACCCGGCTCACCGATAGACTGAGCAGCGATAACACCCACTGCTTCACCTGGGTTAACCTTATGACCACGACCCAGATCACGACCATAACACTTAGCACACAGACCGAAGGCTGTTTCACAGGTAATTGCACTGCGTACAACAGCTTTATCGATAGAGGAGAAACGCTGCTCATTATCAAGACGCTTAACCCAAGCCTCATCAATCAACGTACCCGCTTCGATCAGTACTTCTTTGCCGCTTGGATCCATCACATCTTTAGCGATAGTACGACCCAAGATACGGTGACCCAAACCAACCACAACATCACCGCCTTCAATCAGCGGCTGCATGACTAGCCCTTCTTCAGTACCACAATCATCTTCAGTGATAACCAGATCCTGAGAAACATCAACCAAACGACGTGTCAGATAACCAGAGTTCGCTGTTTTCAATGCGGTATCAGCAAGACCTTTACGCGCACCGTGAGTAGAGATGAAGTACTGAAGTACGTTCAAACCTTCACGGAAGTTAGCGGTAATTGGTGTCTCGATGATAGAACCATCCGGTTTCGCCATCAGACCACGCATACCCGCCAACTGACGAATCTGTGCCGCACTACCCCGGGCACCGGAGTCGGCCATCATATACACTGAGTTGAAGGAGTCTTGAATAACCAGCTCACCAGCACGGTTAAGCACTTCTTCCTTCTTCAGGTTATCCATCATCTTCTTAGCCAGCACTTCGTTTGCACGGGACCAGATATCGATAACCTTGTTGTATTTCTCGCCTTGGGTAACCAGACCGTCAGCGTACTGCATTTCGATCTCTTTCACTTCGGTATCAGCAGAAGTGATGATATCGACCTTCTCATCTGGGATAACGAAATCGTTAACACCGATAGAAGAACCAGAAACCGTCGCTTGACGGAAGCCCATGTACATCACTTGGTCAGCGAAGATAACGGTATCTTTCAAACCAACGATACGATAAGCGGTGTTAATCAGACGCGAAATAGCTTTCTTCGTCATCGCCTGGTTAACCAGATCAAATGGCAGACCGGTTGGCACGATATCAAACAGCATGGCACGACCAACGGTCGTTTCTTTAATGCTAGTGATATGCTCTTCGTTACCTTCGATATCACGAATCGTTTCATGGATACGCACTTTCACGCACGCTTGCAGATCTACCTGCTTGGCGCCGTAAGCCCGCTGAACCTCTTTAATATCAGCAAACACCATGCCTTCACCCTGAGCGTTAATACGCGCACGGGTCATCCAGTACAGCCCCAAGACCACGTCTTGAGAAGGTACGATGATAGGCTCACCGTTGGCAGGCGACAGTACGTTGTTAGTCGACATCATCAGGGCGCGAGCTTCTAGCTGCGCTTCGATAGTCAACGGTACGTGCACCGCCATCTGGTCACCGTCAAAGTCGGCGTTGTAAGCAGCACAGACCAATGGGTGCAGCTGAATCGCTTTACCTTCGATCAATACTGGTTCAAATGCCTGGATACCCAAACGGTGAAGTGTTGGTGCCCGGTTAAGCATGATCGGATGTTCGCGGATAACCTCATCGAGAATATCCCAAACCAACGATTCTTCACGCTCAACCATCTTCTTAGCGGCTTTAATAGTGGTCGCATAACCACGCAGTTCCAGCTTAGAGAAGATAAACGGTTTGAACAGTTCCAGCGCCATTTTCTTAGGCAAACCACACTGATGCAAACGCAGGTATGGACCTACCACGATAACCGAACGACCGGAGTAATCGACTCGTTTACCCAACAGGTTCTGACGGAAACGACCCTGCTTACCCTTGATCATATCAGCCAAGGATTTCAGAGGACGCTTGTTAGAGCCTGTAATCGCACGACCACGACGGCCGTTATCTAACAGCGCATCAACAGATTCTTGCAGCATACGTTTTTCGTTACGTACGATGATATCCGGTGCACTCAGATCAAGCAGGCGCTTCAAACGGTTGTTACGGTTGATCACTCGACGGTACAGATCGTTAAGATCGGATGTCGCAAAACGACCACCATCCAGCGGCACCAATGGGCGCAGATCCGGTGGCAGAACCGGTAGAACTTGGAAAATCATCCATTCAGGCTTGTTGCCTGATTGGTGGAAACCTTCCAGCAATTTAAGACGCTTAGACAGCTTCTTAATTTTAGTTTCTGAATTGGTTGCCGGCAGCTCTTCACGCATTACTTCGATCTCTTCAACAAGATCGATAGACTTCAGCAACTCTTGGATCGCTTCAGCACCCATACGGGCATCAAAGTCATCGCCAAATTCTTCTAGCGCTTCAAAGTACTGCTCGTCATTCATCAGCTGACCACGCTCAAGCGTAGTCATACCTGGATCAATAACGACAAATGATTCGAAGTACAGGACCCGCTCAATATCACGCAGAGTCATATCCAGCATCAAACCGATACGGGATGGTAGAGACTTCAAGAACCAGATGTG
Organism: Amphritea atlantica; assembly: GCF_018860855.1. GTDB lineage: Bacteria > Pseudomonadota > Gammaproteobacteria > Pseudomonadales > Balneatricaceae > Amphritea > Amphritea atlantica_A. The sequence continues at coordinate 163,800 of NZ_JAHKQE010000041.1, read as the reverse complement.
TGCAACAGGCGATGCCAGCTCAATGTGACCCATACGTTCACGACGAACTTTAGCCAGTGCAACTTCAACGCCACACTTCTCACAGATTACACCGCGATGCTTCAGACGCTTGTACTTGCCACATAGACATTCATAGTCTTTTACTGGACCAAAGATCTTGGCACAGAACAGACCATCACGCTCAGGCTTAAACGTACGGTAGTTAATGGTTTCTGGCTTTTTAACTTCACCAAAAGACCAAGAACGAATCATCTCAGGTGATGCCAGACCGATACGGATCGAGTCAAACTCGTCGTTCTGTCCCTGGGATTTCAACAGATTTAGTAAATCTTTCATTTCTTTCAGCTCCTCGGGGGAGTTGACCACGCAGCGGTTAATCAGCTGCGTAGTAAACTATCTGTTAAAGGGTTACTCGGATTCCAGCTCGATGTCGATACCCAGCGAGCGGATCTCTTTCACCAGCACGTTGAACGACTCTGGCATGCCCGGTTCCATACGATGATCACCATCGACGATGTTTTTATACATCTTCGTACGGCCATTCACGTCATCGGATTTAACCGTCAACATTTCCTGCAAGGTGTAAGCCGCACCGTATGCTTCCAGTGCCCACACTTCCATCTCACCGAATCGCTGACCACCGAACTGCGCCTTACCACCCAGCGGCTGCTGAGTAACCAGACTGTAAGAGCCGGTAGAACGTGCGTGCATCTTGTCATCAACCAAGTGGTTAAGTTTCAGCATGTACATGTAACCAACGGTTACCGGACGGCTGAACTGATCACCGGAACGACCATCAAACAGGGTGAACTGACCGGTGTCGCTCAGATCTGCCATACGCAGCAGCTCTTTAACTTCCGCTTCTTTAGCACCGTCAAATACTGCGGTTGCCAGCGGTACACCACCTTTCAGGTTCTTCGCCAGCTCCATCACTTCGTCATCGCTCAGAGAGTCGATATCTTCATGACGGCCTGACTTATAGCCACCCAATTCGCTGTTGTAGATACGATCCAGGAATTCACGCAGTTCTTTAACGGTTTCTAGACGATCACGCTCGGCTTGCAGCATCGCATTGATCTTAACGCCCAAACCTTTGGCCGCCATACCCATATGGGTCTCAAGAACCTGACCTACGTTCATCCGCGACGGTACACCCAGAGGGTTCAAGACGATATCAACTGTCTCGCCGTTCTCATCATACGGCATATCTTCAACCGGCATGATAACGGAGATAACACCCTTGTTACCGTGACGTCCTGCCATCTTGTCACCTGGCTGTACGCGGCGCTTAGTTGCCACATAAACCTTAACAATCTTCAGTACGCCAGGTGCGAGGTCATCACCGGTTTGTAGCTTGTTCTTCTTGTCTTCGAACTTAGCATCCAACTCAACGCGGCTTTCTTCCAGCTGCTCTTGAGCTTTTTCAAGCATTTCCTGTGCTGATTCATCAGCAACACGAATCTTGAACCAGTCAGATTTCTTCAGTTCAGCCAACGCAGCAGAGGTAATCTCTTCGCCTTTCTGGAAGTTTGCACCACCTTCAGCTTTAAGACCACACAATGCCCGCCCAAGACGTTCAAAGGTTGCTTGCTCAACAATGCGGAACTCTTCGTTCAAATCCTTACGGATTCGGTTCAGTTCAGATTGCTCAATGGAGAGAGCACGCTCGTCTTTAGGCACACCGTCACGGGTGAACACCTGTACATCGATAACTTTACCGATGGTACCTGTCTTAACACGTAGCGAAGTATCTTTAACGTCGGACGCTTTCTCACCAAAGATAGCTCGTAGCAGCTTCTCTTCAGGTGTCAGCTGAGTTTCACCCTTAGGTGTCACCTTACCAACCAGAATATCGCCAGGGCCAACTTCAGCACCGATATGTACGATACCGGCTTCATCCAGCTTCGCCAGTGCAGACTCGCCTACGTTTGGAATATCTGAAGTAATCTCTTCAGAGCCCAACTTGGTATCACGGGCCACACAGGTCAGTTCCTGAATGTGGATAGTTGTGAAGCGGTCTTCCTGTACAACACGCTCGGAGATCAAAATCGAGTCTTCGAAGTTGTAACCATTCCAAGGCATGAATGCGATACGCATATTCTGCCCCAGCGCCAGCTCACCCAAGTCAACGGACGGACCGTCAGCCATGATATCGCCACGCTGAACTGTTTCACCCTGACTCACAATCGAGCGCTGGTTAATACAGGTGTTCTGGTTAGAACGGGTGTATTTAGTCAGGTTGTAGATATCCACACCCGCCTCACCCGCTGCTGTTTCTTCATCGCTCACACGTACAACGATACGGGCCGCATCAACGGCTTCAATCACACCACCGCGCTTAGCTGTGACACAAACACCGGAGTCACGAGCAACATAGCGCTCCATGCCGGTACCAACCAGCGGCTTGTCAGCACGCAATGTTGGTACAGCCTGACGCTGCATGTTTGATCCCATCAATGCGCGGTTCGCGTCATCGTGTTCAAGGAACGGAATCAGCGCTGCAGCAACCGAAACTACCTGACGTGGAGATACATCCATGTAGGTAACTTTTTCCGGCGGCATAACCGTAAATTCATTTTCATGACGTACCGCAACCAACTCATCGGTTAGCTTATGGTTGTCATCCATACCAGCAGAAGCCTGAGCGATAACATGACGCCCCTCTTCGATTGCCGATAAGTATTCAATCTCATCAGTTACCTGACCATCAACCACTTTACGGTATGGGCTCTCAAGGAAACCATAATCGTTAGTGCGGGCATAAGTTGCCAGCGAGTTGATCAGACCGATGTTTGGTCCTTCAGGTGTCTCGATTGGACATACACGACCGTAGTGGGTCGGATGTACGTCACGTACTTCAAAACCAGCACGCTCACGAGTCAGACCGCCAGGCCCTAACGCTGATACACGACGTTTGTGGGTGACTTCTGACAGCGGGTTGTTCTGGTCCATAAACTGAGACAGCTGAGATGAACCGAAGAACTCTTTAACCGCAGCAGCGACTGGCTTAGCGTTAATCAGATCCTGAGGCATCAGGTTATCGGATTCAGCCATGCTCAAACGTTCACGTACCGCACGCTCAACACGCACAAGACCAACACGGAACTGGTTTTCAGCCATTTCACCAACAGAACGAATACGTCGGTTACCCAGGTGATCGATATCATCGACAACACCCTTACCGTTACGAATATCGATCAACGTCTTCATCACGGCGAGGATATCGTCTTTATCCAGCACGCCAGAACCGACTTCATCATCACGACCGAGACGACGGTTAAACTTCATTCGGCCAACGGCAGAAAGGTCGTAACGTTCTTCAGCAAAGAACAAGTTTTCGAACAGGTTCTCAGCAGACTCTTTGGTTGGTGGTTCGCCAGGACGCATCATGCGGTAGATTTCTACCAGCGCTTCCAACTGATTGCGGGTCGTATCGATACGCAGGGTATCAGAGATAAATGAACCACAATCCAGCTCGTTGGTGTACAGCGTTTCAAATGCAGTCACATTACGGCTGCGCATCAACTCGAGCACTTCTTCAGTGATCTCACTGTTGCCTTCGCACAGCAACTCACCGGTAGTCGGATCGATAATATCTTTTGCTAATACTTTACCTAGCAGGTACTCAACCGGTACTTCTAGTTTAGTAATATTATCTTTCTCTAACTGACGGATATGACGCGGAGTCACACGACGGCCGGATTCAACCAGCACATTGCCGCTACCATCTTTAATATCAAAAGTAGCCGTTTCACCACGTAGGCGAGTAGGTACCAGCGTCATCAGAATTTCATCTGCGCTCAGTACCCATTCCGTATTATCAAAGAAGGTTTCGAGGATCTCTTCAGTGGTATAACCCAGTGCACGCAACAGAATAGTGGCCGGCAATTTACGACGACGGTCAATACGTACAAACAGGCTATCTTTAGGATCAAACTCGAAGTCCAACCATGAACCACGGTAAGGGATGACACGAGCAGAATACAGCAGCTTCCCAGAGGAGTGCGTTTTACCCTTGTCATGGTCGAAGAATACACCAGGCGAACGGTGTAACTGGGACACGATAACACGCTCAGTACCGTTAACAACGAATGTACCGTTGTCGGTCATCAGCGGCATTTCGCCCATGTATACTTCTTGTTCTTTAATGTCTTTGATCGCTTTATTTGAAGATTCGCGATCATAGATCACCAGGCGGACTCTTACGCGCAGTGGAGCCGCATAAGTAATGCCACGCATCTGGCATTCTTTAACGTCAAAAACCGGCTCGCCCAGACGGTAACCTACATATTCCAATGCGGCATTTCCGGAATAGGAAACGATCGGGAATACGGAACTGAAAGCAGCATGCAGTCCGACATCTTTGCGGTCTGTAGAGTCAGCACCCTGTTGCAGGAATTTCAAATAAGAATCCAACTGGATTGCCAATAGATATGGCACATCCATCGCTTCCGGCAGCTTTCCGAAGTCTTTACGGATGCGTTTCTTTTCAGTATATGAGTAAGCCATCTAAGTTCCCCAGCATCTACACCTGAAAAATTCAACCAAACCGAAGGAATTTTCTCGGTTTGTGAGCCGTTATCATTTGCTCTTACTAATAACGGAAAAAGGCCGGTGGCACTTTGCCACCAGCCGTAGATGTATCAGCTATCAAATAGTCTGATACGAAGCATAGCGCTGCTTACTTAACTTCAACAGTTGCGCCAGCTTCTTCCAGAGCTTTCTTAAGCTCTTCAGCTTCATCTTTGCTAACGCCTTCTTTAACGGTAGCAGGAGCGCCGTCAACCATGCCTTTAGCTTCTTTCAAGCCAAGACCAGTTGCTGCACGAACAGCTTTGATTACGTTAACTTTCTTGTCGCCAACAGCAGCCAGAACAACGTCAAATTCAGTTTGTTCTTCAGCAGCAGCAGCTTCGCCGCCAGCAGCGCCAGCAACTGCAACAGCAGCAGCAGAAACACCGAATTTTTCTTCCATTGCTTCAACCAGCTCAACAACGTCCATTACAGACATTTCAGCGATTGCATTCAAGATATCTTCTTTAGATAGAGACATGGTTCAATTCCTAAAATATTCGAGCCTGAGGCTCTTAAACTCGTTACTTAAGCCGCTTTTAAAATTAAGCAGCAGCTTCTTCTTTCTGGTCGCGAATAGCCGCAATAGTGCGAACCAGCTTGCCTGCAGCTGCTTCTTTCATGCAACCCATCAGCTTAGCGATCGCTTCATCGTATGTAGGCAGTGAAGCCAACACAGAGATGTCTACGGTCTGTCCTTCGAAAGCAGCGGTCTTTAACTCAAGCTTGTCATTCTTCTTGGCGAAATCTTTCAGAATCCGCGCACCAGCACCGGGGTGCTCATTAGAGAATGCAATCAGGGTTGGACCTACGAACGCATCTGAGATACATTCGAATTCAGAGCCTTCTACTGCACGACGCGCTAGCGTGTTACGTACGACGCGTAGCCATACTCCCGCTTCACGTGCCTGCTTACGTAGTTCTGTCATATTCTCAACGGTAACACCGCGAGAATCTGCAACTACAGCAGAAAGAGCGCCTTTAGCAGCTTCCTGGACTTCAGCGACAATCGCTTTTTTATCTTCGAGTCCTAATGCCACGATTTACTCCTGGATTTAGTCTTATCGACTGTTTACCAATCACTCCAATGATAAATCACTGAAGCGCCGAGTACGGTGGTTGAATTGATCCTGTTAAGGGGATCACACCGTCTGCGCAGGTTGATAGATTAAGAGACTGACTACGTGCGCCACTCTCACCTGCGGTCTTTGACGACCTCTGCGGCAATACCGCAGAGACCCTCAATTTTTTCTGAAAATCGATTAAGCGCCCAAAGAGCTCTGATCGACTACCAGACCTGGCCCCATAGTGGTGGACAGGGTAATTTTCTTCAGATACACGCCTTTCGCAGAAGAAGGCTTAAGCTTTTTCACTTCGCCTAACAACGCGTCTAGGTTGGCAGCAATCGCTTCAGGTTCGAAGCCAACTTTACCAATACCTGCATGAATGATACCGTTTTTGTCAGTACGGAAACGTACTTGACCTGCTTTAGCATTGTTAACCGCAGTAGTAACGTCTGGAGTAACGGTGCCTACTTTAGGGTTAGGCATCAGACCACGTGGGCCCAATATTTGGCCTAACTGACCAACAACACGCATAGCATCTGGCGTTGCAATAACAACGTCAAAGTTCAGGTCGCCGCCTTTAATCTGGTCAGCCAGATCATCAAAACCAACAACATCAGCGCCAGCTGCTTTTGCTTTCTCAGCGTTTTCACCCTGAGCAAATACAGCAACACGTACTTCTTTACCAGTACCGCTTGGCAGCACACTTGAGCCACGAACGTTTTGGTCAGATTTACGTGGATCAACACCTAGATTGATCGCAACATCAACAGACTCTTTAAAGTCAACGGTAGACAGTTCATTCAACAGAGCGACCGCATCATTAACAGCGTACTGCTTACCAGGTTGAACTTTCTCAGCAATCGCCTTTTGGCGTTTAGTCAGCTTAGCCATCACTCAACTCCTTCCACGGTAAGACCCATGCTACGTGCACTACCAGCGATGGTGCGAACAGCTGCATCCATATCAGAAGCAGTCAAGTCAGCCATTTTAGTTGTTGCAATCTCTTCCAACTGAGCGCGAGTAACAGAACCCACTTTCTCAGTGTTAGGACGACCAGAACCACTCTTCAGACCAGCCGCTTTCAACAGCAATACAGCTGCAGGAGGCGTCTTAGTAATGAAGGTAAAGCTGCGATCTGCATAAACAGTGATAACAACAGGAGTCGGAAGACCCGCTTCGATACCCTGAGTTGCAGCGTTAAACGCTTTACAAAATTCCATGATGTTAACACCATGCTGACCCAGTGCTGGACCAACTGGTGGACTTGGGTTCGCCTGACCGGCAGCAACCTGCAGCTTAATATAAGCCTGGATTTTCTTAGCCATGTTTCACTCCTGGTGGGTAATAACGCCTTTCGGCTCCCCGTTTAAAGACGGAAAAACCCCAGCACTCATTCAAGCACCGAGGTCAGTTCCTAAAATTCAGTTATCAGGCTTTTTCGACCTGACCAAACCCCAGTTCAACTGGAGTCGAACGACCAAAGATCAATACTGCAACATGCAGCCTGTTCTTCTCGTAGTTCACTTCTTCAACAACACCGTTAAAGTCGGCAAACGGACCATCAGTAACACGTACCATTTCACCTGGCTCAAACAAGGTTTTAGGACGCGGCTGATCAACACCACTTTCAACACGCTGCAGAATCGCTTGCGCTTCTTTCTCAGTAATGGGTGCTGGCTTATCTGCCGTACCACCAATAAAACCAAGAACGCGCGGCGTATCTTTAACTAAGTGCCAAGTATCGTCATTCATTTCCATCTGAACTAATACATAGCCCGGATAGAACTTACGTTCAGACTTACGTTTTTTACCTTCGCGAATCTCAACAATTTCTTCTGTCGGAACGAGGATATCACCAAAGCCATCCTGCATCTTATGCAGCTCAACTCGTTCTTTCAGAGAATTCATTACACGCTTCTCGTAACCGGAGTACGCATGTACAACATACCATCGCATAGCCATGCCTCTTTCCTCTTATCCGATTACAGTCGAGACGCCCAGACTCAGCAATGAGTCAAGACCCCACAAAAGCAAACCTACAACCAACACTACAACAGTCACAATCAGAGTAGTCTGAATTGTCTCCTGACGAGTTGGCCATACAACTTTGCGAATTTCAGACCGAGCTTCTTTAAACAATGTAAAGAAAGCCAATCCTTTAGCGGTTTGCAGCGCAATATAGCCTGCAACACCAGCAAGAACTAATAGTGCAATTACGCGATACAGCAGCGACTCTTCTGAATAAACAGAGTTACCTACTACGCCGGCAGCAACAATGGCTACCACTACGACCCATTTCAGGCCATCCAGCTTTGAACCTTCGGAAGACACTTTAGAATTCACGATGGGCCTCGGTTATCGATAATTTGCTATGAACTTGTTAGACACCAACTCAGATTAGAGTTGGCAGGCCAGGAGGGACTCGAACCCCCAACCTGCGGTTTTGGAGACCGCTGCTCTGCCAATTGAGCCACTGGCCTAGTACTAACTAGGGACGCGTATATTACACGCATCCCTACTAGGAAGCAACCGTTAGGTTGCTATAAATCATCAATTACTCGATGATTTTTGCTACAACGCCCGCACCAACAGTACGACCGCCTTCACGGATCGCGAAACGCAGACCTTCTTCCATTGCGATTGGGTTGATCAGGGTAACATCCATTTTGATGTTATCGCCTGGCATTACCATTTCAACGCCTTCTGGAAGTTCGCAAGCACCGGTGATATCAGTTGTACGGAAGTAGAACTGTGGACGGTAACCTTTGAAGAATGGTGTATGACGACCGCCTTCATCTTTTGACAGTACGTATACTTCACCTTCGAAACGAGTGTGAGGAGTGATAGTACCTGGCTTAGCCAATACTTGACCACGTTCTACGTCATCACGCTTAGTACCACGCAACAGTGCGCCAATGTTCTCACCTGCACGACCTTCGTCAAGCAGCTTACGGAACATCTCAACACCAGTACAGGTAGTTGTTTGAGTTTCGCGAATACCGATGATTTGAATCTCTTCACCTGTCTTAACGACACCACGCTCTACACGACCGGTTACTACAGTACCACGACCAGAGATAGAGAATACGTCCTCGATAGGCATCAGGAATGGCTGATCGATAGCACGTTCTGGTTCTGGAATATAAGTATCCAGCGCTTCAACCAGCTTACGTACAGCGGTTGTTCCCAGCTCGTTATCATCTTCGCCGTTCAGCGCCATCAGTGCAGAACCTGCAATGATCGGAGTGTCATCACCTGGGAAGTCGTAAGTATCAAGCAGCTCGCGCAGCTCCATCTCAACCAATTCCAGCATTTCAGCGTATTCTTCAGAATCAACGCCGCCGCAATCTTCAGCCAGCAGGTCTGCTTTGTTCAGGAATACAATGATGTAAGGTACACCAACCTGACGAGACAGCAGGATGTGCTCACGAGTCTGAGGCATAGGACCATCAGTCGCGCCACAAACCAAGATAGCACCATCCATCTGAGCAGCACCGGTAATCATGTTTTTCACATAATCCGCGTGTCCTGGGCAGTCAACGTGCGCATAGTGACGAGTTGGAGAATCATACTCAACGTGAGAAGTCGCGATAGTGATACCACGCTCACGCTCTTCCGGTGCATTATCAATACCGTCGAATGCGACAGCTTTACCACCGAAAACTTCTGCGCATACACGGGTCAGTGCTGCTGTCAGAGTAGTCTTACCGTGGTCAACGTGGCCGATTGTACCAACGTTAACGTGCGGTTTATTACGTTCAAATTGTTCTTTAGCCATTGCCATTTACCTTGCGTAAAGTAAGTGTGATTAACCACGTTGCCACATACAACAAAGGGCAGACATATCGCTATATCTACCCTATGAAAATAATGGAGCTCATGGGCGGATTTGAACCGCCGACCTCACCCTTACCAAGGGTGTGCTCTACCCCTGAGCCACATGAGCACATCAAACTGGAGCGGGTAGCGGGAATCGAACCCGCATCATCAGCTTGGAAGGCTGAGGTTCTACCATTGTACCATACCCGCCTAACAGCTATTGGTGGTGGGGGGTGGATTCGAACCACCGAAGCTCGCGCGTCAGATTTACAGTCTGATCCCTTTGGCCACTCGGGAACCCCACCCTACCAATACTTCACCGCCAAAAATGGTGCCGGCACCAAGAGTCGAACTCGGGACCTACTGATTACAAGTCAGTTGCTCTACCAGCTGAGCTATACCGGCATCGGCTGTGAAGTGGCGCATATATTAATCACGAGTCCCTGCGCTTGCAACCCTTTTACATAACTTTTTTTCGATTTTCATGGCAGAATTCAAAAAACCGTCTACCTCTTTGATTTTATTGTCTGTTTCTAGCGAACTATCGGCTTCAATCCAAACCTCAAACTGAGATAACGGCCCGATAACCTCATATTCACCCAGCTCGAATCGCTCATTCAAGCGACCTCGCGCCTGATTTAACGCTGCACGGGTTTTAAACCGACCAACAATATACACATTTCGATGATCCCGCTTAGCAACCTCTAGACTCAACCCTTGCGAAACAAGACTTGCTTCGAGTGTTCGCTGAACGGCCTGATCAGCCGGTTGATCAAGCGTTAGCTCATATCCCTCGACTCGCTCAACATCTACCTGCGACACCAATGCTGTTAACCCCAAACGCTCAAGCCGTTCTTGCAGACGCAACGCTACCGCTTCAGAGACTATCCCCGTGATCACTCGGCACATAGCATCATCCACTACAGACACTACAGACGCTGCAGACGCTGATGGCTGTGTCACCTGACGCGGCAGCAACATCGAACGATCAACCTCATCCAAGAGCCGAAGTTGGGCGACCTGCGAAGGCCGAGCGACCTCAACAGGATTATTTGCCTGACGCAGATGCCAGCCAAAATACACGCCATTGACTAATAGTAGAATTAGAAACAACCAGCGCACCATTAAGCTCCCAGTGCCAACGGTAAACCATCCAAGACCAGATCGGGACATAACACAGCCCCATCCACCAACGAACAAAACAACGCCCCGTCGCCACCGGTAACATAGACCCGCTGACCCGCCGCTTTACGCATGACCTTTTCAGCCAACGATTCCAGCAATAGGTTTAAACCATGATGCACGGCTTCCGACGTATTAATCCCTGGTGTAGCATCAAAACCATCAATCGATTGATCCACAATAACCTCTGCGGTATTCATCAGTAAACTGCGCCCCATCAGCTGCATCCCGGGAATGATATAGCCACCTAAATGCTGGCCATCACTACTCAACTGCTCTACTGTGATTGCACTACCGCAATCGACCACCCAACAGGCATCCTGTTCCTGCTGCCAGGCACTTAATATTGCCAACCAACGATCAACCCCCATCCGTGACGGATCGCTATAACTATTACTCACGCCACAGGCCGCCGCTTGAGTCACCGCGAATTCGGGCTGCAGCTGCCACCGCTGTGAGACAAACTGATGCAATGCCTGATTTACCTGATCGCCAGCCACCGACGCGACTCTCACCCGCTCGACTGCCACCGGCCATTCAGCTATCGCTAACTCACTATGGCGCAACCGCCCCCGCAAACCTGAGCCTGCAAGCCGCCATTTAATAAAGGTATTACCCGCATCCAGATCTAAAACGCTCATGCCAGTCGCACACTCACTTCGCCACCATGATACGACTTCAACTCTCCGTCGGTTTCCAATAGCAACGCACCCGCCTGATCAACTCCGCGACAAATACCCACCGCTTGGCGGTTACCTAAGTTAAGACTCACCACCTGATCACGATGCGCATTAACCATCTGCCACTCATCCTTAAACGCGGCAAAGCCTTCGCTCGAAAATTGTTCTAGCACCGGCACCAATTCATTTATCAGCTCGGCCAGCAAACGATTTCGTGACGGAGCGTCACCTAGAATTTGGCGCAGATCAACCCATGGCTGATCGATCATCTCAGCCGCAAGCTCAGACATATTGACATTGATACCCACGCCGATCACAACAAAACATTCGCCTGCGGCATCGCCACTCATTTCGAGTAGAACGCCAGCCAGCTTGCGTCCACGCCATAATAGATCATTAGGCCATTTAACCGAGATCCCATCGACACCCAGCCGTTTCAGCCCCCGAATCAGCGCTACACCGACCGCCAAACTCAGCCCCTCAAGTGCAGCTGCACCATTGTTAAACTGCCAAGTCAGCGAAAAATAGATATTACTGGCGAACGGGCTAGCCCAACTACGCCCACGACGACCACGACCAGCCGTCTGCTGTTCAGCCAAATATAATGAACCATGCCCATCACGATAAACGGCTTCCATCGCCTTCGCATTCGTCGATGGAATAATCAGATTAACATCGATCAGATTAAGCCGCTGACGTACATCCGCCTCTAAAGTCTCTTCAATCAAGGCTTGATCCAGCAGATCTAACCCACCGGGAATCCGGTACCCCCGACCTTTAACACTGAACACCTCAATACCCGATTCTTCGATGCTCTTAACCTGTTTCCAAATAGCACTGCGACTCACACCTAGTGCCTGCCCCAACGCTTGACCTGAATGGAACTTACCGTCTGCCAGCACAGCCAATAGTGGCTCAATCATAGGAATATCCTTCAGGAAATACGTTGCAGAACAATAAAACTGTAATCGTACGGATTAGGCCCATCGGCCGAAAAGTCCTCTCGCCCTACTTCAGCCCAGTCACCGGGATGAAACGCGGGGAAGAAGGCATCACCCTTCACTTCAGCATGAACCTGCGTCAAATACAGCCGATCAGCCAAGGGAAGCGCCTGCTCATAAATCTGCGCGCCGCCAATCACCATCGCCTCATCACAACCATTCACCATACAGATACTCTCAGCCAGCTCTTTCGCCGCTTCGAGACTATTCACCACCTTAACATTCTCGGGCTGATAGGCCGTATCACGGCTGACCACAATATTGGTGCGCCCCGGTAGCGGCCGACCAATCGATTCAAATGTTTTGCGGCCCATGATAATCGGTTTACCCATTGTGACCCGCTTGAAGTAGCGCAGATCCTCCGGCAGATGCCAGGGTAGATTGTTGTTAATTCCGATCACCCGATTTTCTGCCTGGGCCACAATGATCGCCAGGTTCATAAACTCTCCTTAACTAATACTCGAACTAATGCTGGTATCGATGACTTGCTACTGACTGTTTGGTAACATCGTTTGCTGAATTTAACCACAGGTGTCAATCACAAACCAATGCGACAATATCTCGATCTTTGCCAAAGACTTATCAACGAAGGCACCTGGGTGGAAAATGAACGCACCGGAAAACGCTGCCTGACCGTCATCAATGCCGACCTAACCTATGATGTGGCCGCCGGTGAATTCCCGCTAGTCACGACCCGAAAAAGTTTCTATAAGTCCGCCATTGCCGAAATGCTGGGCTATCTTCGCGGTTACGACAATGCCGCCCAGTTCCGCCAGATCGGTACCAAGACCTGGGACGCCAACGCCAACGACAATGCTGCATGGCTAGCCAACCCCTATCGCAAAGGCACCGATGACTGTGGTTTTATTTACGGCAAGGTGGGCAGAAACTTTCCGAAACCCGACGGCGGCAGCATCGACCTGCTGCGCAAAATCGTCGACGACCTAACACAGGGGATCGATGATCGCGGGGAAATCTACACTTTTTATCACCCCGGCGCTTTTCACATGGGTTGCCTGCGCCCCTGCATGTACAGCCACCACTTCTCGCTGCTAGGGGATACACTCTATCTCAACAGCACGCAGCGCAGCTGTGATGTGCCACTTGGTCTGACCTTCAACATGGTTCAGGTCTACTTTCTGCTGGCCATTATCGCCCAGATTACCGGCAAAAAACCGGGCAAGGCTTATCATAAGATTGTTAATGCTCATATCTATGAAGATCAACTCGAACTGATGCGTGACGTGCAGCTAACACGCGAACCATTACCCCTGCCAACCTTTAAGATCAATCCGGATATTAAGACGCTGGAAGATTTGGAAACTTGGGTTAGCACCGACGACTTCGAAATCGAAGGCTACCAGTATCACGACCCCATTCAGTATCCTTTTTCCGTATAAGCGATTGTTGGCACCGCTAATCACACACAGCAGATAACCGAATGACGAAACTGAAAATTGGTGGCTGGCAACAGAAGAGCCAAACGATTGCCTATGACAACCCTTGGATTCAGGTGCGTCATGAAGAGGTGATCCGCCCCAATGGCACCGAAGGGATCTATGGCGTTGTGCACTTTAAATCGCGGGCGATTGGCATTATCGCCATTGATGATGACGATCAGATCTGCCTAGTCAAACAGAGTCGCTACCCAAATAATGAAACCACCATCGAGATTCCAGAGGGTGGCGCATCACTCGATGAACCACCACTGGATGCAGCCAAGCGAGAACTTCGCGAAGAGACCGGCTTAAGCGCCGCTCATTGGCAGCCCTTTATGGAGCTAAGAACATCAAACTCGGTCACCGACGAAATCGCCTTTATCTTTCTGGCAAGCCAGCTTAGCCAAGGCACACAACAGCTTGAAGATACTGAAGACATTGAACTGCTGAAGCTCCCTACAGCAGAGGCCATCCGCATGGCCGTCGATGGCGAGATCACGGACGCTATGTCGGTTGCCGCGTTACTTAAACTCGCTCTAACCCGAATGGCACCCTAATCACTCATCGAGCGTACTAGCCTACTCGGGCTGCACCATCTCGTTTATAAGCCCATAGCAACAGCACTGCACCCAACACAATCATAGGCAACGACAACAACTGCCCCATCGTCAACCAGTCCAACGCCACATAGCCCAGCTGAACATCCGGCTGGCGAAAGAACTCAACGCTCGAACGAAACAGACCGTAACACAGCAAGAACATCCCAGAGACCGCCATCTTGGGCCGAGGCTTAGCAGAATAGAACCACAGCACGGTAAACAGTACGACGCCCTCTAAGGCAAACTCATACAGTTGCGAAGGATGGCGGGCTAACGCATCACCAGCGCGGGGGAAAATAACGCCCCAGCTCTGATCAGTCGGCCGCCCCCACAGCTCCCCACCAATAAAGTTACCGATACGTCCGGCACCTAAGCCAATGGGAATCAACGGCGCAACAAAGTCACCGATATCGAAGTAGCTCTTCTTATATTTATGGGAGAAATAACCAATCGCCGCAATCACCCCTAACAAACCGCCGTGGAATGACATGCCGCCTTCCCAGACAGCAAATAACCAGAGTGGATCATTAAGGAATTGATCGAAGTTATAAAACACCACATAACCAAAGCGGCCACCAAGAACGACCCCAATTGCACCCCAGAAAATCAGATCGGAGATCTGCTCTTCGGTCCAACCGGAACCGGGGCGACGTGCACGTTTACCACCGAGATACCAGGCCGAGGTAAAGCCCACCAGATACATCAGCCCATACCAATGAATTTTTAACGGCCCCAACGCCACCGCAATCGGATCTATATCATGCACCCACATTAAAACTGACTTCCTTTATTCTGAATCTGCCGGATAAAACCATGTTCATGGCGCATCCTACAATAGATAAATGACAAATATTGGTTTTAAATGAAACCGAGATTCATCCGCTTTAGCAATACGCCGTCATATTTGTCATGATTGCCCCGTGCCCGCCAAAAAGAGAGAGCCCGCCGTGTGTCTAATCCTATTCGCTTACAACTACCACCCAGACTATAAACTGATCCTAACGGCCAATCGGGATGAGTTTTACAGCCGCCCTACCCGCGCGATGCAATACTGGCCAGAGCAGCCGGAATTACTGGCTGGTCAAGACTTAGAGCAAGGTGGCACTTGGCTCGGACTCACCCGTAGCGGCCGCTTCTCTGCCCTCACCAATCATCGCAACGGTTTGAGTCAGCCGCAGGGACAAAGTTCCAGAGGAAATCTGCCGCTACAGTTTCTCCTCAGCGACCTTAGCAGCCGCGCCTTTATTGAGACCAGCGAGCCGCACCGCTTCGATGGCTTCAACCAACTGATCGATGATGGACAACAACTCTGCTATCTCTCGAATAGAGCCGCCCCCTTACAACCGGTTCCGCACGGCATTCACGGTATCAGCAATGCTGTCTTCGACACCTCTTGGCCGAAATTAGTCGCCGCCAAACAGGCTTTAAAAAACTGTATTGATAGCGGGACATTCGATGCCGACGCGCTGATAAAACTGATGCAGAACCCCGCCACCTATCCTGATGAGCTACTACCAAAAACCGGTATCGCTCTGCCGCTAGAGCGCCGTCTCTCAGCCAGTTTTATTCGTTCAGAGAATTATGGCACCCGTGCCACCACCGCGATATTAATCAAACACAATGGGGTCACGGAAGTCGTCGAGCAGAGTTATGATGCCTTGGGGGAAACCGAGCGTAATGCCTTTAGTTTCGATACCCGCACTGCCTTCATGACAGAGTAACGGGTACGATCGCTGTAGCCACAGTCAACGGGCGTTTAATCAGGAATAGCAGGCCGAGTAAGCTGACCCAGCCCTAGCTCTTTCAGTCGACTACTCAACGCCGCCTGGATCTTATCAGCATCGCCCATCACGATAATCTCATTCAGCAACGTTTTAGCCCGCTCAAAACTAATCCCCCGCAGAGCAAACTTCACCTTAGGTAGGTTGGTTGCGTTCATTGACAGCACATCGTAGCCCATGGCCATCAAGAGAATAGCGCCCGCAGGGTCTGCCGCCATCTCGCCACAGATACTCACCGAGACATTTTCTTTATGCGCTTCTAGCACGATAAACTGCAACGCTTTCAGCACCGCTGGATGATAGGGCACGTAGAGATCGGCCACCCGTGGGTTATTGCGATCAACCGCTAACAGGTACTGGGTCAAATCATTCGAGCCCACCGAGATAAAATCCACTCGCCGGGCAAAACGACGCACCTGATACACCGCTGCTGGCACCTCAATCATCACACCAATCAATGGCTGATTGATGTTATGTCCCTCTTCACGAAGGCCTTCCACTGCTTGAGCAATCAGCCGCTTAGATTCATCCACTTCGCGTACACTAGTGACCATCGGCAACATGATACGCAGATTATCCAACCCTTCGGCCGCACGCAGCATGGCACGGATCTGCACCAGAAAGATTTCAGGATGATCCAGCGTCACTCGGATGCCGCGCCAGCCAAGAAAAGGGTTATCTTCTTGAATCGGAAAGTAGGACAACGGCTTATCGCCACCGATATCCAGTGTTCTCATCGTTACCGGACGGGGGGCAAAAGCTTCTAGCTGCTTGCGATAGGTCTCCATCTGATCCTGCTCACTGGGGAAGAAGTCCCGAATCATAAAGGGAATCTCTGTTCGATAGAGGCCGATTCCCTCAGCACCGCGATCGAGGGCTCGGGCAACATCCGCAATCAAGCCGGTATTAACCCACAGCGGCATACGGTAACCATCGGTGGTTTCTGCAGGTAGCTCCTTTAGCCCTTCGAGTCCCGCATTAACTTCGTCCTCCTCACGGATAACCTCTTGATAACACTCGATCAGATCATCAGATGGATTGATAAATGCCCGACCGGAGTAACCATCAAGAATGACATTCAACCCTTCAACCCGAGTATAGGGAAGATCAACCACCCCCATGAGCGTTGGGATACCCATTGAACGGGCGAGAATTGCGGCATGGGAGTTACCGGAGCCATGTACCGAGATCAAACCGACCAACTTTTCCGTCGGCACTTCTCCCAACATGGCAGGTGTTAGTTCATCAGCGACCAGAATCGTATTTTCTGGAAAGACGATCTCTGATAACGCAGGGCCAGACTCTTGCAGGAAGGTCAACATACGCCGACCCAAATCTTTAATATCCGTGGCCCGCTCCCGCAGGTAAGGATCATCCATCATCGAGAACTGCTGCACATGCTCGCCGATAACCTGCTTTAGCGCTCCTTGAGCCCAGCTTCCCGCTTTAATACGGGCGATAATCTCACCACCCAACGCATTGTCATCGAGCATACGGATATAGACATCAAACAGCTCTCGCTCTTCTGAGCGTAAACGTTTCGCTAGGCTGCGACCCACCCGTTTGATATCCCGCCGCACCTGCGCCAGCGCCCGCTTAAAGGTGGCAACTTCGGCCTTAATATCATCAACTTTACGATCCGGCACGCCATCCAGATCCGCCAGCGGTGTCATCACCACCGCCGGGCCAATAGCGACACCAATACATCCAGAGACGCCTTCAAACTTACGATCAGCTTCGTTCTTAGTATGATCGGAGATCTGCAGAATAGAGCCGGTTGCCTCCGCATGGGCGATCACACCGGCCAACTGGGCCGACATTGTCACCATAAAGGCTTCTTCTGATTCATCAAACTTACGAATCAGTTTCTGCTGAACAACCAACACTCCCAACAGGGTTCGATGGTGAATAATCGGCACCCCAAGAAAAGCATGGAACTTCTTTTCGCCGGTACCTTTGAGGTAAGTAAATGCGCTATGGGCCGCAGCGTCCTCGAGGTTGATCGGCTCAGCACGCTGCCCCACCATCCCGACAACACCTTCTTCAACCGAGAGTGAAACGCGCCCAACCGACTTCTGGTTCAACCCCTGGGTCGCCATCAATACATAGCGTTCGCGTTGCCGATCGAGGAGA
Organism: Amphritea atlantica; assembly: GCF_018860855.1. Taxonomy (GTDB): domain Bacteria; phylum Pseudomonadota; class Gammaproteobacteria; order Pseudomonadales; family Balneatricaceae; genus Amphritea; species Amphritea atlantica_A. The sequence continues at coordinate 145,527 of NZ_JAHKQE010000041.1, read as the reverse complement.
TAGATAGAGCATACATCGGTACGAATCGCACGCTGCACACGGCGGACAATAACATCCAACACCGACTCAAGATCTGGTGCGGCGTTAACCTCCTGTACAATTTTGCGTAGCGTTTCCAGCATGCAGTGCTTACTCCTTTAAATACCAGCCCCCAAGAACCAGCCGGGTCAACTTTGGTGATAATTCGCGCATCGCTTTACGATACACATCCCGCTTAAACGCCACTACTTGGCCAAGAGGGTACCAATAGCTCACCCAACGCCAGCCATCAAACTCGGGTGAGTTTGTTGAATCTATCACAACTGCGCTGTCATCACTCAACATGCGCAGTAAAAACCACTTTTGTTTCTGTCCTACACAAACCGGATGGGAATGGTGTCTTATCATGCGTTTGGGTAGCCGGTAACGAAGCCAGCCTCGGGTAACAGCGATCACCTCAACATCCTCTGGTGAAAGCCCAATCTCCTCTTTAAGTTCCCGATACATCGCCTGTTCCGGCGATTCTTCCACGTTAATCCCCCCTTGAGGGAACTGCCATGCATTTTGCCCTATACGTCTAGCCCAAAGCACCTGACCCATCGAGTTCGCCAGAATGATACCGACATTCGGCCTGAACCCATCTGAATCTATCACGGTGAATTCCTTACAAATTCTTTTACGCTATTGTTCCACAACTTCAGGTAGTACAGCAAATTAAGCTGGTTGATAAAATTCAGGATTAATAATTGCCACCTTATCCATGAGCCACTATTCTTAGCGCTGCGTTTTTAAGCTGACTTTATATTGGAGAGATAACCTTGAGCCTGGCGATTTTCGATCTAGATAACACCCTGTTAAATGGCGATAGCGATCACGCCTGGGGCGAGTTTTTGTGCACTAAGGGTATTGTCGATACCCAAGCCTACCGCCAAGCGAATGATTATTTTTACCAACAATATAAATCCGGCACCTTAGACATCGTCGAATTTCTAGAGTTTGCTTTAAAACCGTTGAGCGAGCATGAGCCTGAAGTGCTCGAGCAACTGCATCAGGAGTTTATGCAGACCACCATCGCCCCGATGATGCTGGACAAAGCCGCTACACTGCTACAAAAGCACCGCGATCAGGGCGACTATCTACTAATCATTACCGCCACTAACCGCTTTGTCACCGGCCCTATCGCCGCGTTACTCGGGGTCGATGACACCCTGGCCACCGAACCGGAAATGATTGATGGCCGCTATACCGGCAAAGTGAGCGGCACCCCCTGCTTTCAGGCAGGAAAAGTTGAACGCCTGAACGCTTGGCTTGAACAAACGGGGCATTCAATGGAAGACAGCTATTTCTATAGTGACTCCATCAATGACAAACCGCTGCTTGAACGGGTTACTCATCCGGTCGCTGTCGATCCCGATGAGCTACTCAAGCAAGCCGCTGAGGAGAATGGCTGGCCCATTATCAGCCTGCGTTAAAAACCCCATCCTCTCTGTTAAGCACCGAGATCTCATCATGCTCCGCCCCACTGGGCCGGAGCATTTTTATATCCGGTAGCCTGCCTCTATCAAGCGAATAGCCAGCGCTGATTGGTTAAATCCTCGTTTTACTGCAAAACTGTATATAACAACCACAGGAGAGTAAGACGATGATTCTAATTAGAGACATTATGTCTACGCACATAACGCCACTGCATGAAGAGATGTCCCTGCCTCAAGCGGTGGACCACCTTATCGACAGCAATATGATCGGATTGCCCGTGATTGATGCCCAAAAGCATCTCACCGGCTTCCTGTCAGAACACGACTGCATACCTTTTTTACTAGGCGATAGTTATCACTGCGACAGCCATGTTCTGGTAAAGGATATGATGCAACCTGCACCCCTTAGCGTAAAACCGACCCTCACCGTGCTTGAGCTAGCGCAGATGATGGCGACCAACAAACCCAAAATTTATCCCGTCGTCGACAATGGCATACTCATCGGTTTAGTTAAACGGGGTCAGGTCATGGCTGCCTTGAACAACCAATTGAAGCAGTGCCAAGCGGCGTAAAGCGGCAAGTTGCAGACACAAAAAATGCGCTTAAAAAAGCGCATTTTACGATTAAAGCTTAACGCTATCAGGGGCAAGGGTTTGAGTATTGCGTAGCGATTCTATCAATCCCTTCAAGCACCTCAGCAGACAGCTCTAGGTCGATAGAACGAATATTGCTTTGTAGCTGCGCCATACTCGTCGCGCCGATAATATTACTGCCAACAAAGGGCTGCTGATTAACAAACGCCAGCGCCATCTGCGCCGGATCAAGACCATGCTCCCGTGCCAGTAGGACATATTCCGCCGTTGCTTTCAGCCCCATATCAGTAAAGTACCGAGAAAAGCGTGGAAACTGATTGATCCGATCATCAGGTCCGGCACTGCCATCCAGATACTTACCGCTGAGCGTACCAAACGCCAGAGGCGAATACGCGAGAAGGTCAACGTTCTCCCGCAGCAACACCTCACTCAAGCCAACCTCATCTTTACGGTTTAGCAGATTGTAAGGGTTTTGCACCGAAACGACCCGCGGTAACCCCAGTGCCTCAGCATAACTGAGGAACTTCATCACACCCCAAGGCACCTCATTGGACAAACCGACATAGCGGATGAGCCCTTCATCAACCAACTCCTTTAACGCTTCAAGCGTCTCAAGTATCGGCGTGCCGTCTAGTTCCGGCTGGTGACGATAATTCAACTGACCAAAAAAGTTAGTCGCCCGTTCCGGCCAGTGAATCTGATATAGATCGACATAATCGGTTTGCAAACGCTGCAAGCTATCCGTAATTGCCTGTCGAATATTGGCTTTATCGAGACACAGTCCCGGCCGAATATGCGAAGCCATCTCAGCGGGACCGCTCACCTTGGTCGCCAAAATAATCTTCTCACGGTTGCCCCGCGCCTTGATCCAACTACCGACGTACTCTTCCGTACGCCCCTGTGTCGCAGGGTTTGGCGGTACCGGATACATCTCCGCCGTATCAAAAAAATTGATCCCCTCATCGACAGCATAATCAAGCTGTTGATGCGCTTCGGCTTCGGTATTTTGTTGGCCGAAAGTCATGGTGCCCAAACAGAGACGGCTGACGTTCAGCTCACTACCACCGAGTAATTTATAATCCATAGCCTGTGCTTTCCTCAGATCGATTTAGGTTACCGGCAACAACCGGACAAAGTAGGATTTAAGATAATCGGTTTCCGGTATCGCGGGATGAACAGGATGATCACCGCCCTGATGACCTTGATCGAAGATCTGTGCTTGGCGATCCAACGCCCGACTTTCTGAACGGATAATATCCACCAGCCGTTCACGCTGTAGATGCATTGAGCAAGAAGCTGAGATCAATACGCCATTTTTAGCCACCAGCCGCATCGCCAACTGATTGATTCGCTTATAGGCTTGTTCGCCATTACGAATATCTTTACGTCGCTGAATAAAGGCCGGTGGATCAACAATCACTACGTCAAACTTTTCGCCCTCTTCCAACAGCATTTTACAACCATCGAAAGCATCCCCCTGAATGCTGGTAAAACGCTCTGCGCCACCGTTCAACTGAGCATTTTCCTGCGCAACATCCAAGGCAAATTCAGAGGCATCCAAGCAGGTTACGTGCTCAGCACCAGCCGCCAACGCCTGCACACCCCAGCCACCGATATAGCTAAACAGGTCTAACACCCGTTTGCCTTCAACATGCTGCTGCATCCGCGCACGGTTTAAGCGGTGATCATAAAACCAACCGGTCTTCTGCCCTTTATGTACAGGGGCCAAAAATGACACACCGTTCTCTTCAAAAGGCACTAGTTCAGGGACTTCACCAAAGGCCACCTCAGAATAGCTTTCCAACCCTTCCGTCTGGCGCATTTTGCCATCATTGCGGAAGAGAATACCCTGCGGCTTAAAGACCTTCTGCAAGGCTGCCACGATATCCTCTTTAAATAGCTCCATCCCCGCCGTTGAGATCTGCACGACAAAAATATCAAAGAACCGATCGATCACTAAGCCTGACAAACCATCACTGTCACCGAACACAAGGCGATAACAGGGCTGATCAAAACAAGCTTCACGCAAGGACAACGCAATCTTCAAGCGATGAACAATCAAAGAGCGATCCAGCGGAATCTTCACGCTACGACTCACCAGACGGCCACAGATTAATGAATTAGGATTAACGTACGCCAATCCTAATGGCTTGCCTGCAGAGCTTTCCACGACCACCTGCTCACCCGGAGAAAACTGTTTCAACGGCGTAAGCTGCGTATTCACTTCATTGCTGTAGATCCAGACATGGCCACCGCGTAGACGCTTATCAGCGCCCGAATTCAAACGTAGTTGTTGCAAGGAGAGTTACCCTCTGTAAGACAGTTATTAGGTGGACAGTTAGCAGAAAATCCTGCTGGCCCAGAAAACAGAAAGCCCCGCAGTGGCAGGGCTTAGTTATACATGATCAACACAAGGATCAGCTTTCGGCTTCACACAACTCCGCGTAACCGTCAGCATCCAACAGATCATCAACTTCAGTGGTATCAGACAGACGCAAGCGAACAAACCAGCCATCACCATAAGGATCGCTGTTTACTAACTCAGGGGCATCTTCCAAATCACCATTGATGGCGAGGATTTCACCACTTAAAGGCGCATAAACATCGGATGCGGCTTTAACCGACTCAACCACACCGAGGTCATCACCGGTAGCAAATTCAGCGCCGACTTCTGGCAGCTCAACAAACACTACATCACCCAGAAGATCTTGGGCATGATCAGTAATACCGATAGTTACAACACCATCACCCTCGTCACGGATCCACTCATGGCTGGCAACATACTTCAGATCGCTTGGGATATCGCTCATTTTCTCTTTCCTACTGTGAGAGTTTATGAATACACTTTCTCGCCATTGCGAACAAATGACGGTTTAACTACTTTTACTTCTACCAGTTTGCCACGCATATCAACATGGCAAGTATCCGCTATATCAGCCGATACCCGGGCCATTGCAATCGAACAACCCAGTGTTGGCGAGAAAGAACCGCTGGTAATTTCACCGGCTTCCTCACCATTAATCATGACCTTTTGGTGGCTACGCAGCACGCCTCGACTTTCGAGCACCAAACCGACCAGTTTCTGTTTTACACCAGTCTCACGCTGTTTTTCAAGCGCTTTACGGCCAACAAAATCCCGTTCTGCAGGCTCCCAAGCGATTGTCCAACCCATATTGGCCATCAGTGGAGAGACTTTCTCATCCATGTCCGAACCATATAGATTCATACCCGCTTCAAGCCGCAAGGTATCACGCGCACCTAATCCACAAGGCGCCACACCAGCATCAGCCAAGGCTTGCCAGAAGTCTGCAACATACTCCTCTGGCACCATCACCTCAAGCCCATCTTCGCCAGTATAGCCTGTTCTGGCAAAAAACCAGCCTTCGGACTCACGCCCCTGAAACACCTTTAAATCGTTAATCAACTTAACGCGCGCTTCACTCAGTACCGAGGTTACCTTTGCCAACGCATTCGGCCCCTGAATGGCCACCATCGCCAATTCAGGACGTTCCGTCAAGGCAACGTTATCGAACTGGGCGGTATGATCCGCCATCCAGCGTAAATCTTTTTCACGGGTACCACAATTAACCACCACCCGGAACCACTCACCGGTGACATCAGGCTCAGTCATGAGATAGACGATCAAGTCATCAACCACACCGCCGGTTTCATTCAACATACCACTATAGAGCGCTTTACCCTGCTCTTGTAGTCGGATGACATCGTTCGCCAGTAGATAACGCAGATACTCTTTCGCATCGGCGCCGGTGACATCTACTACGGTCATATGAGAAACATCAAACATACCCGCATCGCTACGGACGATATGATGCTCTTCAACCTGAGAACCATAGTGGATTGGCATATCCCAACCACCAAAGTCCACCAGCTTGGCATTCATCTGTAAATGCTTGTCGTAAAGTGCCGTTTTCTGTCCCATCATTCGTAACTCACTTATCCTGAGCGAATAACTGATCGCTCTGTAGCTGACGCTATTAATTGTTATTCAGCAATAAAGCTAAGGGCTGTTTTTAAAAAGGGCAGACAATGTATATAGAATCAAGCGCCAGTGCAAATTTTCGCTTTGATTCCCGCGGGTCTTTTAGGCTAATGCAGCACTTGATAGCAGCCCCGCAAATAGCCTTACTCTTTCACCGGCCGGCGCGCCAAACGCGGCAGCGGCCCAGATAAACCCATGGCCTGCTGTACAATATGATTTTTCACCGGCGAACATCGATTCATTAACGTCATACCGGTATTACGCAACAACCGTGGCAATGGACCTTCTGCATTGAACAGTCGCTTAAAGCCTTCCATCGTCGCGGCCATCTGCAAATTTTCACTTTGCCGGGCACGCTGAAAACGACGCAAGTGATATTCACTATGCCAATCGACGCCGTCTTTAAGTCCTTCGAGAATCGTCTCCGCTAACGCAGCCGCATCCATCAAACCAAGGTTCACTCCCTGCCCTGCCAATGGGTGAATCGTATGGGCCGCATCGCCAATGGCCGCAAAACCAGCTTTCACATACTGCTTAGCATGCCGCTGACGTAGAGGAAAAACAGCCCGAGGGTCGGTGTGTGTTATACGCCCTAAACGCCCCTCGAAAGCACGTTCCAACGCCAGACAAAACGCATCATCATCCAGTTCCATCAACGCTTTAGCGTGATCCGGCGAGGTTGACCAAACAATTGAGCTAAGATGACTATCTGACAGTGGTAGAAATGCCAACGGCCCATCCTCGGTAAAACGCTGCCAGCAGGTTGCCTGATTGGGCAACTCAGTCGTAACCGTCGTAACGATAGCATGATGGCCGTAGTCCCACTCCCACATGCCGATACCGGCTAACCGGCGAGTATTCGACAGAGCCCCATCGGCGGCTACCACACAGCATGACTGCAAGGTTTCGCCATTGCTAAGGGTCAGTGTACGTAGTCCCTCAGTATCGGGCTCTGAAAGCTCAGTCAGCGCCACAGCCTCCGATAATTGGCAATGAGGCAAACGAGTAATATGCTGCAACAGAGCCGCCTGAGTCACTCGATTTTCAACAATATGACCTAAACAGGGTTCATGCAGCTCGGTACAATCGAAGCGTATCGCCCCAGTACCCTCACCATCCCAAACATCCATCGCTCGGTAAGGCATCAGTCTCATCTGTTCGATCTGCGGCCAGACACCCGCAACCGTTAAGACTTGTTGTGACGCAATCGTCAACGCACTCACCCGAGGATCATAACCTTGCGCTCGTTGAGACTGCTCCCAGGTCAACGCCTGCGCCGCATCAACCTCTCGGCTTTCTAGAATGCGGATACTTAGGCCACTTTCCGCCAGCAGTGCAGCCAACGTTAGCCCCACCATACCAGCACCGACAATCACCAGATCGGTTGTGTTATCTTGTGTCATTTGAGTCCTCACAGACGGCTGATCTAAAGCCAAACGATAGGCAACGCCTCAGCGTAGATCCGGCGTCGGTTGATCCAGCCCCATCGCGCTACGGGCAAAGACCGTTTTCGCCATGGGACAGATATCCATCAGTTGCAAACCAGCACTACGACCAAGCGCCAGTAACGGATTGTCATTTGAAAACAACTGCATCGTTTTATCACTAAAACCGATCGTTTTTTGCTGATCTTTACGTACTCGGTCAGCAAACCGTGTTAGATGGTTGATATCCCCGAGGTTAACCCCCGCTTCACGCGCCTCTATTAGCTCCGCCGCCAAAGCGACTACTCCGCGCAACGCTAGGTTATAGCCTTGACCGGCGATCGGATGCAATGCATGGGCAGCATTACCTAAAACGATTAATCCTCGTCGAACCTGTTCATCAGCAACGCTTAGCTTAAGAGGGTAGCTAAAACGCTCGCCCACCTTAACAAACACCCCGGCACGATAACCAAAACGTTCATGTACCCGCTCGATAAACTGTGGATCCGTCAATCCAAGAATCTCATCTATCTGTTCATCGGGAACCGTCCACACCAGCCCCATCCGGTGAAGACGCTGTCGAGACACATCACCACTTAACGCAGAGTCTTCAAGGGGTAATAGCGCGATCGGACCGGTATCGGTAAAACGCTCATAAGCAATATTGTCATGCCCAGTTTCAGGGCTGATATTAGCGACTACCGCATGCTGTTGATAACTTTTCTGCTGATAACCGATGCCCAACTGCTCACGCAATCCTGATCGACCACCATCGGCCATCACCACCAATTCAGCGGTGATCTGTTGAGCACCGTCTGATGTCGTCAACGAGACTCTCATCAAATCATCATCTGACTCAACATCGGTGACTTCTGCGGGACACAGTAGATCAATCGGTGCCGCATCGTCCTGCGCCAAACGGTTCATCAACACCCGTCCCAGCCAATGATTTTCCACCACATAACCCAACGCCGCGACATGCTCATCCTGAGCATTCAACCGTGTAGCGCCAAAGCGCCCTTTATCAGATACGTGGATATGGGTAATGGGGCAGAGATGCTCTCGCAGCTGCGACCAAATACCTATCTGCTCATAGATCAAACGACTGCCATAGGACAGTGCCGTCGAGCGGGTATCATAGCTTGGCTGATATTCCGCGCTACCCGCCTCTGGCATAGGAAAAGCTTCGACCACCGCGATCGACAACCCCAAACGCTGCGCGGCCGGAATGAGTGAGGCTGCTAGGCTTCCGCCCACCATTCCACCACCAATGATTATAATATCGTAATGCTGTTTCATAACGGCCCGGATTGTTAAGACTTAACGTCGCGTTGATCGCAAAGGAGACAGCACGCTCTTCATACTGAGCGGCTCATCAATGCTTCGATCTCGTCAACACCTTTTGGCGCAGCGGCACTGAGCACCTCATAACCATCCTCAGTCACCAACACATCGTCCTCGATGCGAATACCGATACCGCGCCACTTTTCATCAACACTTTCATTCTGTGGTGATACGTAGATCCCCGGCTCGACGGTCAAGACCATACCGGACTCTAATGAGCGCCACTCACCATCAATCTTGTAGTCACCGACATCATGAACATCCATACCCAACCAGTGACCGATACGGTGCATGTAAAATTCTCGATACGCACCGGTTTCAATCAAATCTTCAGGATCACCGTGCAGTAAACCTAGATCGATCAAACCATGCGTTAACACTTCTACCGACTTATCATGGATACAGATCCAAGGCACTCCAGGGCGTATGGCTTCTATACAGGCCAATTGCGAGGCCAGCACCAATTCATATAGGGCTTTCTGTTCGACACTGAATTTACCAGAAACGGGGAATGTCCGGGTAATATCGCCGGCATAGTAATCCAACTCACAACCGGCATCGATCAGCACCAGATCGCCCTCTTTCAGCACATCTTGGTTCTCGGTGTAATGCAATACACAGGCGTTATCACCACCGCCAACAATCGAAGAGTAAGCAGGTAAGCGACAGCCGTTCATCGCAAAGTGATGGGTAATCTCCGCTTCTAGCTGGTACTCCGTCAAACCAGGCTTACAAACTTGCATCGCCCGAACATGCGCTTCAGCAGAGATACGTCCCGCTGCCCGCATCAAATCGGCCTCCTCAGCCGATTTAAACAGTCGCTGCTCATGTAACAGTGTATCTAACATCACCATTTCGTTCGGTGCTTCTGCGCCGAGCCGAGTATTTTTACGAATGCCATTCAACCAACCATGCACCTGGGTATCGAGGTGCTCATGGGTACCAATGGAGTAATAGAGTCGCTCCTTACCCTGCAGCAGCTCAACCATACGCTCGTCCAGCTCAGCAATAGGGTAAGCATGATCCGCACCATACTGGTTACAAACACCCAATGGCCCTGCACGATAACCATGCCAGATCTCCATTTCAGGATCACGGTCACGGCAGAATATTACCACCTGACCAAGATTCTCACTGGGGATTAACACCAACAGCGCATCCGGCTCATTGAAGCCGGTTAAGTAATAAAAATCACTGTCTTGCCGAAATGGATATTCCACATCTCGGTTTCGAGTCACTTCGCTTGCCGAGGGTACAATCGCAACACTGCCGGGGCTCATCTTATCCATCAATTGCTGACGACGGAGGGCAAAACCTGACTGACTAATTCGCATCGTAAAAATCACTCCCTGTTAGTGAAGAGTCGCACCTGATGCAGACTCCTGTTCCGGCGGGGCATTGAACTCGCCATAAATCATCATAGAAGAGATACGTACATATTCCTGTAGCTCCATCAGATCCGCCTCATTGTCTTCATCGGCATCCGGCTCCAGTTCAATCTGGGCAATCTGCGCCATATCCGCCAGCGCCTCTTTCAACTCGCTGGAAAGCGACTCGTTGGTATGCCCACCTTGCAGACCAAAGCCGCTCAGATAACCCTGACACCAGCAACCCAAGGCTTCTGCCCGTTCGGCCATCGACAGATCATCATCAGGCAGCAACAGCTGAAAACTGAAATCGCTCTGTTCAAGTTGTGCCACCACACCATCATAGAGGTCGGTAAACGCCAACTTCGATGACTCATGGCGAAACTCAGTGATGTCGGTCAGCTCCATTGCCAGCTTTAACCAAGCATCGTGGCTAAATCGAGCACCGGCGGCAAGATAGCCGCACAGCAAACCGTGTAATTCGGCGGCACTACTGGTCATACTGTCTTCGGCGATCAGTACATCACATATTTCATAATATTCGGGAAGAAAGTCTTCTGGGGACTGGGTTTCAGGCATGGAGGCGCTACTCTGTATCGGCTTAACTTTTCAGGATTCATATCCTAGCACTTCAACTACAGCGGCACCACGAAACAGCACTCGATTACCAGCCATTTTCAGCTTATTATACGCTCTCTGATAATTGAGTCTGATACCTATGTCTGCGCAAGCGTTCGATAAACTGGAACAACAGATTAATGAGCTGATCCTGCACTGCCAGAAACTTGAGCAGTCTAATCAGGATCTGCAACAACAAATTTCTGCCCTGAAAGAGGAGCGGCATCAACATTTGCACGTCGCTAATCAGACCGATCAGAAACTCGAAGCGATGATCAGTCGCCTTAAAACGCTGGAGCAGCAGGCATGAGCAGTTCTCCCCGCAATATCTCCGTAACCCTGCTAGGTAAAGAGTATGTCGTCGCCTGCCCCCCCGAAGCAGAAGCAGAACTGCTAAAAGCAGCAGCCTATCTCGATAAAAAGATGCAGGATATTCGTGCAGGTGGACGTATCATCGGCTCAGAAAAAGTTGCAGTCATGGCCGCATTAAATATTACCTACGAATTGCAAGCCAACCAAACCGCTGAGCGTGAGGCGGTTAACTCACGTCTCAACCATCTGAGCTTACTGCTTGAAAAAGCATTGCCTGAATAATTTCGAGCCAAGTAACGCGTCTCAGCTTGAATATTTTTCAACCAACAAAAATAACCTTATTTTTCATCTGATTAAATACCCCATTATTTCTCGCAATAGCACATTAAAGTTTTAATTCAAGGCTGACTTTCCATGCTAGAGCGGTATAATGAGATCAGCTCCCTGAGGTTATTGGTAGTTCTGGTTAGTCCCTTGAGCCGATAATCACACCCTTGGAAGCTTCTTGGTTATCTGATGTGCATGTCCGCTTGCCGGAAAGCCTAATTTTAATCTGAAGCTGCCACCTTGAACCTTCGGGTTCAGGGCCGATCCAGCGCCGTAACCCTGGGGAGTCTTTTCCCTTTCCTGTCGTGACAATCAATGAAGCAAGCCAGCGATTTTAAAAAAAACCTGCGTCGTCAGATGCGTAAAATGCGCCGTAACTTACCACCGGCTACACAGCGCCAACACGCTCAAGGTTTACTTTCGACTATTCGTCGACTATCCCAATTTCGCCGTAGCCGCACCATTGCACTCTATCTTGCCAGCGATGGTGAAATCAGCCCCGAGCAGGTGATTCAATACTGCCGCAAACTCGGTAAGCGATGTTTTTTACCCGTACTTCACCCCGTGCGTCATAACCGCCTCTGGTTTATCGAATACACCAAAGATACCGTTTTAGATAACAATATTTATGGCATTAAAGAGCCCGCCTTAGTACAGGCACCACGACGCCCTGCTTGGGCTTTGGATCTCGTATTACTGCCGTTGGTTGCCTTTGATGAAGAGGGCGGACGCCTAGGTATGGGTGGTGGATATTATGACCGAACCTTTTCTTTTAAGCAGGGTTGGCGTAACGGTAGAGGAACGCGCCTGATTGGACTGGCGCATGACCTACAGAAAGTAGATCAACTTAAAACAGAAAGCTGGGATATTCCATTGGAAGGAGTTGCCACCGAGAAACGCTTTTACCACGCCACCCGATAACGATCTTTAGTTATTAAAAGCTTGTCCTACCAAAGATACAAATTCGATATCAGCATGACTGACACCGGTAAACACTGTACCCAAAATAAATACAGCCACCAGTACTACAACGATATCCGGCCCTTTTTTCATTTTTTTTACTGCTCGAAAAAGTTTAGTTCACTAAGTTAAAGCGCATATATTCTTACATACAGAACAAAAAAAACAACCATTTTTACAATGTATTTTTAAGAAGTTATACGCACTTTATCGACAAATGCTTTAAAAGCTTTATAAAAGACATTAAAAAACGAGGAAAAGTTCCATATTTTTACAGAAATTCACAAAAAATACGGGAAAATCGACAAAACTATCGGCATTATCAGCATTGAGAGCAATGTTTGACCGGTAATGATCGCCGACATTAGCGTCGCATCTCCACCTAATTGCCGTGCTAAGACATAAGCAGAAGGCGCCGTTGGCAGCGCACTAAACAGCAATAACACTTGAGCAACCTCAGGAGAGTCGATAAACAATATACAGATAAGCAGCATCACCGCAGGAAACAGCAACAACTTCACCACGCTACTGTAGACCACAGCACCACCCGCTTTACGTAAAGCGGTCAGGTTAAGACCCGCTCCCACCGCCAACAAAGCTAGCGGCAACGCCATACCACTGGCTAAGCCTGCAACCGATGCCACCGCCCACGGCAAGCCGATACCCGACAGGTTCAGAAATATGCCGATAAAGCAGGCAATAATCAGCGGGTTTTTCACAATAGCCCACAAGGCACTCACATAACCTGCGTCTTTGCGGGTATACATACTAAAAATCAAAACACAGAGCAGGTTCAACAACGGTATCATGACCGCAATCATCACCGCAGCAATCGCCACCCCGCTATCACCAAATATCGCCGCGCTCGCCGCCAGACCAACATAGGTATTAAAACGTATTCCCCCTTGATACACCGACGTAAAACTACTGTTCTCTAAAGGTTTTAATCGTTGTATAGCCAATAAAACCACTGTCCCGGCAGACAATAACAAAACCACAGCCAAGGCAACATCCGACACAGGCACCGCACCGACATCGGCCAGACTCAGCTTATGTACTAATAACAACGGAAATAGCAGAAAGTAGATTAACTTTTCGGCGGGTTCCCAAAAACCATCACCAGGAAAATCTATACGCCTGATAATATGCCCGACACATAGCAATGCAAAAACCGGCCATAAGGCCGTGAGAATCTCGCTCATCTGTGTTTATAATCCATTAGAAGCTTGTGTAAATTAACCATCAGGCAGTTCTCGACCGAGGCCTACGGTTTCAGTCCCGATAGCAGGACGGTTTGAATTATGGGATGATCCCTTAACGTTGTCAGCACTTTTTCAGCGATACAACGATATTTCAACGATCCTTCACCATAGCCGTTGATAACCTCAAGCGTATGATAGTTAACCCTGCACATTAACGGTTCAACCCTATATACCGTACAGACGAGCATTACCCTCCGCCATTGCGAAGACAGCAAGCGCCGTCTGAATACCTTTTAAGGAGCAAACAATCATGACACCTCTCGTACTGACCGTCATCGCCCCAGATAAACCCGGTCTTGTGGAACTCCTCTCCCAAACTATCGTGGATAATGGCGGCAACTGGCTAGAAAGCAGCATGTCTCGTCTAGCGGGTAAATTTGCCGGTATTCTGATTGTCTCGGTGGCCGAAGAAAAAGCTGAAACACTGATCGAAGCACTGCAAAAGCTCGAATCACAAGGCCTCAGAGTCATCGTTGCACGTAGCCCAACATATGAAACCTCAGCCGACAGCAACAATATTACACTGGCGCTAATTGGCCATGACAAGCCCGGCATCGTCCGCGAGATATCTCAGGCACTCAGCCGCTTTAATATCAATGTTGAACGCCTCTCAACAGAACTGGTCAGCGGCTCAATGTCGGCCGAAGAGCTATTCAAAGCGGATGCCGACCTTACCGTACCCGCCGGTGTTGATCTGGATGATCTGCAGCAATCACTGGAAGCCATTGCCAACGACCTAATGGTTGATATCACACTAAACTGAGCACCCTAAAGTAAGCCCCGAAGCTAACAAAAAAACCCGCTAATTGGCGGGTTTTGTTTAGCCTAAACCGACTACGAGTGACCGATAGAGAACCTACCCAGCAGTGTTTGCTGCTGCTTAGCGACATCCAGCAAGGTTTGACTACTTTGTGAAGCGATCACCGCGCCCTGAGAGGTTTCAGCCGCCGCAGAATTAATGGCCACCAGCGTCTGACTCACTTCCGCGACCGCTTGCGCTTGCTCATTTGCTGCGGTTTCAATAAAGGTATTTAGGTCACGAATATGCGCCACCGCATCATTCATCGACTGCAACACATTTTGCGACCGACTCGCCTGCTCAACACAGTTTTGTGATTGCTTAAAGCTCTGGTTCATCACCTCGGAAACCCGCTGAATCGCGCCCTGCATATTACCCACCATCTCTTGGGTATCCTGTACCGAAGCTCGAGTGCGGCCTGCCAGCCCTCTAATTTCATCCGCCACCACCGCGAATCCCCGCCCCTGATCACCCGCTCGTGCCGCTTCAATCGCGGCATTCAACGCCAACAGATTGGTTTTATCGGCAATATCCTTAATGGTGGTCAGAATCATCACAATCTGCTCACCAAACGCCGACATTTCGGCACTAACGCCCATCGCCTGATCAATACCATTAGCCTGAGTCTCGATACTGCCAATGGTATCCAGTATTTGCTGACTCACACTCTGACTTAAGGATTCAAATTCATGCACCGCCTGCAAGGTTGTTTTAGTGTGATCGGCGACTTCGGCAACACTGTGCTCCATCTCAACAGCAGCCGATGATGTCTGCTCCAACTTCATACTCTGTTGGTCCATCGACTGCGTGGTTTGCTGACTAATCGCCGCATTACTGTTCGCCACCGTCGATAGTCGTTCCGCCCCTTCTGCCACCTTTTGTAAAATAGTACGCAGCTCTTCAACGACTGAGTTCAGGTAACGACTCAGTTCACCAAACTCATCTTCACGCTCAACCGCAAAGACTACACTCAAATCACCTTGGCGAAAAGATCTCAGCCCTTGATGGATATGCGCTAACGGAACTCGAATCGTCTGCACCAAGACAATCGCAATAATCAACGCAAAAATCACGGAGCCCACCAACAGACCCATGATCCCGATATGACTAAAGTTAACCAGTTCTTGCGCTTCGTTTCGTGCATTACCCGCCAACTGATGATTCGCTTCAATAAACGCCGTCATCGCTGCACGGGCCTGAGTAATCAGGTTATCCGTCTTATTCAGACTCTCAACTAATGCTTTATCCGCCGCTTCTTGCTGACGATAATAATCCACTAAGGCCCCCTCTTCGTAGAGGTGGTTTTTAATAGAGGTGATCGTCCGTTTGAGTAACGGCGCATTAGGGGCGAACGGCTCAATCGCCGTAAACGCCTGCATCAATTCACCCTTACTGTCGGTTAAGGATTGCTGCAGTTTTTCAATATCATGGGTGCGTTGGTAATCTACCAGCTGAAAGCGATGCATTCTAAAAGCAACATTGAGCTCCTGTGCTTTATCAAGCACCTCGGGAGCGACCTCATTTTCATACAGTGACTGGGTCCACAGATTCAGCGTATTGCCCAATGACTGAAAGTCGATCTCCGCCTGACGAGTTTGAAACTCCAGAATCAATGCTTGTTTACGTTCGGCTATCACCTTGTGAGTGATCTCAAAAAACGGCTGACTGACCGCTTCAACCTCTTCCAACGTCGCTTTAAGTTCCGGCTTATCTGCCACTTTCTCAGCGACAAGGGCCTGAGCTTCGTTAAACTTAACAATTTTCGCCTTAACCTCTTTTACCTTTTTACTCAACTCTCGAATCCGGTTTTGTGACAGGGCGGAGAAAAGAGCGGAGTTAACCTCCTCTAGGTAAACCATCTGTTGGAAACTGCCCGACAACGAGGGAATCACCTTATCGGATACGGTAAAAAAGTGATTTGAGATAGCTCGGCTTCCCAGCAAGCCCCCCGCGCCGACAATGACAATAAAAACAACCATCAAAGCAAACCCAGCTGTCAGCTTATGGGTGACATTCAATCTCATGCCCTACTCCTATCTATCACTTTTATTATTTTGTTTTATCCAGCCCATTAACTCTGAACACAGTCTCTGCGTTCAAAGCCATGAAAACCAAGGGAAATATAGAAAAAATCAGTTAAACCTAAACCGTCAAAGAGAACTCATATGCACGACAACGATCGCCAGCGGTGGAGATTAGCTTTTTGAAAAACGCGCAAGTAATGTTTCTTGCTGTTGTGCTACATCGAGTAACTGCTGGCTACTCTCTGAGGCGATCACCGCCCCTTGTGAGATTTCAGCCGCGGCGGTATTAATTTCAACCAGCGTTTGACTCACTTCAGCGACAGCGCTTGCCTGCTCATTTGCAGCACTTTCAATAAACACATTTAGATCTCTGATGTGCGCCACGGAATCATTCATGCTGCTTAATACATTCTGCGATAGGCCTGCCTGCTCAACACAGTTCTGCGTTTGCCGATAACTCAGATCCATCACCTCGGATACCCGCACAATCGCATTCTGCATATTCCCCACCATCTCTTGGATATCTTGCACCGAATCCCGAGTACGGCCAGCCAAACCGCGCACTTCACCGGCCACTACCGCAAATCCACGTCCCTGCTCACCGGCACGAGCCGCCTCGATCGCCGCATTTAGCGCTAATAGGTTTGTTTTATCGGCAATATCCTGAATGGTGGTCAGAATCATTACAATCTGTTCGCCAAACGCTGCCATCTCCGCACTCACACCCATCGCCTGATCAATACCTACTGCTTGGGTTTCGATACTCGTAATGGTATCCAGCATCTGCTGACTCACCCGCTGGCTTAGAGATTCAAATTCATGCACCGCCTGCAGGGTTGTTTTACTGTGCGTCGCCACCTCTGAAACGCTATGTTCCATCTCCACAGCTGCAGCGGCTGTCTGCTCTAACGTCATCGTCTGCTGATTCAGCGCTTGGGTCGTTTGCTGACTGACCGCCGCATTACTATTAGCCACCGTCGACAGTCGCTCAGCACCCTCCGCGACTTTCTGCAATATATCCCGCAACTCGGTTACCACCGAGTTTAGATAGCGACTCAAATCACCGAATTCATCTTCACGCTGAACCTCAAATATCACCCCTAGGTCGCCTTTGCGAAACGCACTCAACCCCTGATGAATATGCGCTAACGGCACCCGAATGGTCTGCACCAAAACAACGGCAATAATCAGTGCAAAGATCACGGCACCGACCGATAAACCAATAATCCACAAGCGTCCCACATACGCTTCTTGATCTGCCTGAGCCTGTGCCTGATCCAGTATTTGATGATTCTTATGAATAAACGCTTCAACCGCTGAGCGGGTCTGATTGATCAGTTGATAAGTGCTTTGTAGCCGTAACGCCTGAGCATTCTCAGCCTTGTCCATTGTCCGTAGATATGCGATCAGCCCCGCATCACCATAAAAGTGCTGCTCAAACGCCATCACATCTTCTTGCTGAGCGGTAAACCGACCCCCTAGACGAATAATATTTTCATAGCCGCTAGGAATATCACCCTGCTTGGTCTGCAGAAACTTATCCAACCGAGTCATGCTTCGAGTGCGGTTAAAATTCATCAACCGAGTCCGAAATATTCGCAGAGTTTTACTCAAATCTTTACCCGCCTTAGCAACGGGCGTGCCTGCATAATCGACCTGCAGCTTGCTCAATGCACCGGACAAAGAGTTATCCAACTTACGCACCTGAATATCTGCATCGATAATATGTCGCTCATTATCGAGAATGTTCCGCTGCTCGACTAATACCTTGTCGGCCAACAAAAAGTACTGACCAATCAATGCGCTCACCCGGTCTAATTCAGCCATCAACTCAGGATTATCAGCGACCCGTTCAGCTATCGCTTGCTGATCCGCCTGAAAAGCGTCCAACTGCTCTTTAAACAGCTCTCGCTGTTGATTCAACTCTCTAACTTGACGCTGTGATAAAGCCGCAAACAGCTCATTATTCGCCTCTTCCAAGCGAACTAACTGATGTAGACCATCGGTTAACGAGGGCACAACATGCTGAGTAACATGTTGAAACTTATATGAAACAGACTGAATAACCTTAAAGCCACCGACACCTACAACGATGATAAACACGACCATAAGAATAAAACCGACGATCATTTTATGAGTGATATTAAGTTTCATCTGTACTCCAGCACCAGGTTGCCATCCGTTGTGTTAACAAAACACCTTGAAAACAAAGCACTTTTTACATATTAAATTTATTCAGTCTAACGCTTAATCGATCAATCTACTCGGTTCTTTCAGCGGAAACTTATCTTAATAACCCAACTTGGGTAGTAAAAACGAAAAAACCCACTATGGCTGACCATAGTGGGCCTGAATAAAACCTTTAAATATTAGCCACGTTGCGCCAACATCTGCTCAGCACGATCACAGGCCTGACGTACTTGGTTCGGAGCGGTACCACCAATATGATCCCGAGCACTAACCGAGCCATCCAGTGTCAGCACATCAAACACATCATCGGTAATCTGATCCGAGAACTGCTGCAGCTCTTCCAGACTCATCTCGCCGAGATCTTTGCTCTCCTCAATACCGTAAGCCACGGCTTTGCCGACAATCTCATGGGCATCACGGAAGGGAATACCTTTGCGTACCACATAATCCGCCAGATCTGTCGCTGTAGAGAAACCACGCAGGGCCGCTTCACGCATGTTGTCACGTTTTGCTTCAATCGCCGGCACCATATCAGCAAACGCCCGCAGACAACCTTTAACCGTATCGATTGCATCAAATAACGGTTCTTTATCTTCTTGGTTATCTTTATTGTAAGCCAGTGGCTGCGACTTCATCAGTGTCAGCAGCGACATCAGATGACCATAGACACGACCACTCTTACCGCGTACCAGCTCAGGCACATCAGGATTTTTCTTCTGCGGCATAATAGAGGAGCCTGTGCAGAAACGATCCGGCAGGTTAATAAAGTTAAACTGCGCCGATGCCCACATCACCAACTCTTCAGAGTAACGGGTCATATGCATCATCATGATGCTAGAGGCGGCACAAAACTCAATCGCGAAATCTCGGTCGGAAACCGAATCCAGTGAGTTTTCGGTCGGTGCAGTAAAGCCCAACAGCTCAGTCGTAAGATGACGATCAATCGGGTAAGTCGTGCCTGCCAGCGCCGCAGCACCTAATGGCAGAATATTGACCCGCTTACGACAATCAACAAAACGCTCATAATCTCGGCTCAGCATCTCAAACCACGCCATCAGGTGGTGCCCGAAAGTCACCGGCTGGGCCGTTTGTAAATGGGTAAAGCCCGGCATAACCGTCTCTGCTTCTTGACGCGCTAAGCCGATGATGCCCTGTTGCAGACGGGTAATCTCAGCCAGCACATTATCGATCTCTTCACGCACATAGAGACGGATATCGGTGGCGACCTGATCATTACGTGAACGGCCTGTGTGTAGTTTTTTACCGGTGATACCGATCTTTTTCGTCAGCGCCGCTTCAATGTTCATATGCACATCTTCCAGTGCTATTGACCATTCAAAGTTGCCATTTTCAATATCAGACTGAATTTCGCTCAGCCCCTGAAGAATATCGGCGCATTCTGCTTCACTCAACACACCCACTTTAGTGAGCATCTTCGCATGTGCGACAGAGCCCTGAATATCCTGCTTATACATCCGCTGATCGAATTGTACCGATGCCGTAAAGCGCGCAACGAAGGCATCCGTTGGTTCATTAAAACGGCCACCCCATTGCTGGTTGGTTTGTTCTTCACTCATGCTGAAACCTCACATCTGTCATCCGCACCGACGGCAAGCGGACCCTGTCCTAAATCAATGGCAGGCATTATACAGCAACCCACCCCCCAACCGCATGCCCGATCAGCTGTTACCAGCCTGCATATCTGCTAAAATCGAAAAATAATTTGCGTAGCTGACCGGGCAACCGCCCTCCAGGATCCTGTATGACCGATAAAGTAATCCGTATTGCCACCCGCCAAAGCCCACTTGCCTTCTGGCAGGCGGAGTATGTTAAAGCCGAGTTAGAGAAATTCCACCCGGGTATCACTGTCGAACTCATTGGCTTTACCACCAAGGGTGATGTACTACTGGATTCACCACTCTCTAAAATTGGCGGCAAAGGTCTGTTTGTTAAAGAGCTGGAAGTTGCCATGCTCGCCAATGAGGCCGATATCGCCGTACATTCCATGAAAGATGTGCCGATGGAGTTCCCTGAAGGACTTGGACTAGCCGTGATCTGCCCTCGGGAAAAACCAACCGATGCCTTTGTCTCCAACCACTATAAAACCCTAGATGAGTTACCACAGGGCGCGATCGTCGGCACCTCATCGCTGCGCCGCGAAGCACAGATCAAAGCGAAACGACCTGATCTACAAGTCAACACCCTGCGTGGCAATGTAAATACCCGCCTACGAAAACTGGATGAAGGCCAATATGATGCGATCATTCTGGCTACCGCTGGGCTGATACGACTTAAAATGGCTGACCGAATCGCCAGTGAAATCACTCCTGAAGACAGTCTGCCCGCTGGCGGACAGGGTGCCGTTGGCATCGAATGTCGCAGCGATGATGCCACTACACTCGCCCTGCTAAAACCACTGCATGATCAACACACCGCCATCCGAGTAACGGCAGAACGCGCCATGAACCGCCGTTTAGAAGGGGGTTGTCAGGTACCCATCGCCTGCTTCGCCACTCTCAACGAGGCCAACGACGAACTCTACCTAAGAGGCTTAGTGGCTAGCACCGATGGCACAGAAATTCTGCGGGACGAACTACGCAACCACCCGGACAATGCTGAACAGATGGGCATTGAACTAGCAGAGCGCTTACTGGCGGCCGGTGCGGATAAGATCCTCGCAGAAGTGTACAAGCAAAATGGCTAAACCCCGGGTACTCGTCACTCGCCCTGAACATCAAGCTCAGGGCCAAACAGCGTTATTGGCCAGCATGGGTATCGACCCGGTCCCCTTACCGCTGCTGGACATCACGCCGATTGCCGAAGCGGATCCAACCTTTCCGCTGTTAAAAAGCCGCATTATGGATCTCGATCTGTACCACCAGGTCATTTTCACCAGCGCTAATGCAGTGACCGCCGGCATGGAGCTGATCGATCAATACTGGCCACAACTCCCTATTGGTATTGAATGGTTCGCGATTGGTCAGCAAACCGCGCTTAAACTCGAAAGCTATGGCATCACGGCGCAACGCTCTCCCAGCGGTTATGATTCTGAGGCTTTATTATCGCTGCCACTATTACAGAACATTAGCGAACAAAAAATATTGATCATGCGTGGCGAAGGCGGTCGAGAAACACTTGCCGAGCAGTTACGCCTGCGAGGTGCCCGAATTGACTACGCCGATCTTTATCGTCGAAGCATGCCCCACTATACCTCTGAGCAGATCATGGGTACTATCTTAGATAAGCCTCTCGCTGCGGTCCTGCTGACCAGCGGAGAAGCGGTGAATAACCTAACTCAACTGATCAACGACCACGCACTTAAGACGCTAAAATATACAACAATGGTTGTACCTAGTGCACGAGTCGCCCGAATCGCAGCCGAGTTAGGCTATACTCGAGTAATTACCGCCAGCGGACCCGATAATCAGGCAATGGCAAAAACAGTTTTATCGACTATCGATATGGATGACAGAACATGAAAAAAAGCGGGAATAACAATCCAGCCACTTCAGATAAACCAGAAGAAGTGCTTGAGGGAGAGCTGATCGAAAAGGATTCTGCCCCCGCCGATAAGCCTGATACTAGCAAAAAAAAGGCATCCACTAAGCCGTCTGAGGATAAGCCAAGCAAAGCATCCGATAAGACAGCGGACAATAACGAACCGAAAGCCTCTCCTCCTGAAAAAGAGACGCCTAAGAAAGCCAAAGCGAGTTGGGCAGGCAGAATAGCGCTGCTATTAGCACTGCTCGCCATTGCTGGCGTAGCCTATCTTTACTGGTTGCAGCTTCAGTCCGGCGACCAATTGCAACAAAGCCAGCAAAATACCACATCCGAACTCAATGGTGCGTTGACTAAGAGCCAACAACAGTTCGAGCAACAGATCAGCGCTTTAAGTCAGAAGCTATCAGCGCTCGAAAATAAAGCCTCGCAGGATCAGTCCAATGTTAACGAACTGCAGAAGCGACTGACGCAGAGTATTCAGCAAGTCACCGCCGCGCAGAACAACAACCGTGAAGATTGGCTGCTAGCCGAAGTTGAATATCTGCTGCGTTTGGCAAACCAACGGGTGCTGATGGAACAAACTCCACGCGGCGCACTGCAACTACTACGCTCTGCTGATAAGATTCTTAGCGAAACCGACGATGTCACCATCTATGAGATTCGTAAAGCGGTCGCCGCCGATATCGCAGCACTCGAAGCCGTGCCTGAACTCGATACCGAAGGCGTTTTCCTACGACTCGGCGCACTCAGCACTCAGGTCGATCAACTGCAAGTGATCCCGCTAACCGAGCAGCACAAACTGCCGGACTTACTGGATCAGATGAATAGCGAAGAGTTTGCCTCCAGCTGGAGTAGCGATATCAAAGAGGCATGGGCGACGCTATCCGATAAAGCTAGCCAGTTGATTGTTATTCAAGATCGTAGCGAGCCGGTCGAGCCTCTGCTCTCTCCGCAACAAAGCTATTATCTGCAGCAAAACCTGCACCTGATGCTCGAGCAAGCACAGCTCTCATTATTGCAGCGTAAGCCTAAAAGCTACCTCAATAGCTTAACCAAGGCGCAGCAGTGGGTCGGCACCTACTTTGAGCAGAATGACAGCAACACCCAAGCCCTGCTGAAAGCCTTGAAAGAATTGGAACAGGTTGATGTAGCACCACAAATGCCTAACATTTCGGGTTCACTCGCGGCCCTTAA
The DNA here is from genome assembly GCF_018860855.1 of Amphritea atlantica. GTDB lineage: Bacteria > Pseudomonadota > Gammaproteobacteria > Pseudomonadales > Balneatricaceae > Amphritea > Amphritea atlantica_A. Next base: position 122,158 of record NZ_JAHKQE010000041.1, on the reverse strand, counting down.
GAACTACGTCAAAGCGATGCGTAAGTTGAAAGAGGGAGCTGCCTGATGAAACGCGTATTTATCCTGCTGCTACTATTCCTCTTTGCTGGGACTTGGATCGGCCAGAAAATGATTCAGGATTCAGGTTATACCCTGTTTGCCTACGGACAAACCACCATCGAAATGAGCCTCTGGGTCTTTTTGGTGCTGATCGTGGTGCTATTTTTTGCACTTCACTGGGGTATTAACTTATTTAATCGTTCCCTCAAATCCGGTACTCGATTGCGTCTCTGGAGCGGTAGTCGTAAAAGCCGTATCGCCCATGACAAGACCCTAAAAGGTTTGATCGCCCTGTCGGAAGGTAACTGGTGGAAAGCTCAACGCCTACTTTCTATGTCCGCAGAGAACGCTGACCTACCTCTGATCAACTATCTGGCAGCCGCCCATGCGGCCCAAGAACAGGGTGACGAAAAAGCTTGCGATGAACTACTACAAAAAGCCAGAACAGCGACTCCAGAAGCTGAACTTGCCGTTGGTATTAACCAAGCTCAGACACTTTTAGCCCGCGGCCAACTCGAACCCAGCCTCGCGACACTGCTAAGCCTGCGAAAGAAAGCGCCTAAAAACACCTATGTCATGAAACTGCTGAACAAAGTCTATATTCAGCTACATGATTGGCAGGCAGTGAAAGACTTGATTCCGCTACTACGCAAAAGCAAAGCGATGAAACCCGAGAAGCTGCTCGAAACCGAACAGCTCTGCTATCAAAAGCTATTAGAACAGAGCATCATCGAAGGTAGTTCTCCCGACGAGCAACGTAAGGCACTCGCAGAAACTTGGCACAATATGCCCGGCCAGCTAACTCAAGATGATGTCTTAGCCCGCCATTACACCCACCTGCTTGTTAGTATCGGCGCAGAAGCCAAAGCAGAGCCGGTACTTCGAGATTTGATCAATCGTAACGGTGATAATGAACTGATCAACCTCTATGGCCGCATCGAAGGTGAAAATCCCAAGAAGCAGCTTGAAGCGGCTCATCGCTGGCTAAAAGATGATCCACTGAATGCGGACTTACTACTGACACTCGGACGCCTGTCACAACGCAATCAGCACTGGGGCAAAGCGGTTAGCTATTTCGAGCAAAGCTTGGAGCAAAGACCTAAAGCCGAAACCCTCAGCGAGCTTGCTAGACTGCTGAAAAACCTTGGTGAAGCGGATAAACTGCGCCAGCTAATGGATCAGCACCTAAGTGTGATCGGTGGAGGTCTTCCTGCCTTGCCACTGCCAAATACCAGTACCAGTACCAAGATTACACCACTTTAACGCATTGATACGCGTCGCGAGACGCAGTAGAAAGCATGTTTAAAAGAGAGCCATTGGCTCTCTTTTTTTATAGGCGTTAGCAACTCAGCGTTAAGAAATAACAGCCTGTCGTTCACGACAGCTATCTATTACAAGATATATTGCTAAGATAATAGCCTTGGCAATAATCACGTTAATTATCAACGGATAATCCTATGAAATTATTAAAAGCATGCTTGATCATGATTGGACTTTATTCAACTGCAGGACAAGCCGCATGGCTATGTGATCCCAACGCAGGTGGAGCGGGCTGCATGGAGTGCAGTGAGAGTTTCTGCGCTTACGGCAGTGATGGCACAGGCTATATCTGTCTGCACGTAGCGCCCAACGGAGGACTGGACACCAGCGCGGCGACCGTCAGCAGCGTCAATAAAGAAGCGAAGCGATTCATCCGCAGCAGCAATGCCGATATTAGAGCGCTAGCAGAGTCGTTGGTTAATTTAACCGTGAAAGATGCCAAGGTTATGGCGGCAAATCAGCAAAAAGGCGGTGCACAGAAAATGATGGCGGCACCTCAAGCCAAAAAGATGGTGACGCAATAATACCCAGTAGTGAATAGCAGTGACGGTATATTGCTTGTTGTTATTCGCTCCTAAACAACCAAGAGAATCATCGTCTCTCTTGGTTGTTCGTCTCATTAGCACCTATTTAAATAACTATTTTATTGACGCGGTGCGTAAGCAAACACATCCGAATGGATCTGCGTATCTTGCAACCCCTTCGCTTCACAGGCATCAGCCAGTGCGTAAACCATCGCCGGCGAGCCGCTAGTAAAAATCTCAGCCTTATCAAAATGCTCGAAGTCGGCAACGATGGCTTCCGGCAACAATGCCATCCGGCCAGCCCAGTCCGGGCTGCTTTCCGGTTCACTAATCACCAGATGCGCATGCACATTGGTATGCTCAGCTGCCCATTGCAACGGCAGATTGTGTAGATAAAAATCTGCCTCAGCCCGAGCACCCCAATAAATATGGATGGGGTTACTCACTTGGTTAGCTAACAGATGCTCAGCGATACTCTTAATCTGTGAAAAGCCGGTGCTAGCCGCCGCCAAAATAATAGTTGTATCGGCTGCCAACGACTCGGCTTCAAGATAACACTCACCCTTCGGCAATTCGATTTCGACACTGGGGTTATGAGTCAGATGCTCAATAATAGCCAGCGACATTTCACCTTCCGGTATCCGCCGAATATGCAGTTCAATATCACTGCTAAAGTCCGGCGCACTACCAATGGAAAAAGCAGCACGGCGCTGATCCGGCAAAATAATTTCAAGATACTGCCCGGCATGAAATTCAATCGCCTGACGCCCAGTCACCGGCAGATGCAAACGCACCCGATAGACATCATGGCTAAGCTGTTCAAATGCGGCGATATCACAAACCAGTTTTTTCACGTGTAGTTCTCCTGGGCGTAAGAGCCCATCAATTTCTATCTTGATATCACTGCGAGGCACCGCCGTACAAGCATAAACCTGAATGGGCTTATCTGCGGCGTGCAAACATACTTCAAGGGCAGGATAACGTTGTTCAATATGACCCTGCAGCAGGGTGGTTTTACAGATCTGGCAGACTCCATTACGACAACTGATCCGCATGCGATAACCGGCCTGACGCAGGCTGTCGAATATCGACAGCCCCGGCTCAGCATCAATCACATACTGTTCATTAACCGTTATGCGGTAACGCTCAGTCACTGGTAATGCCTAACTGATCCCAGATCTCATCGACCCGCTGCTTCACTTCATCCGACATCACGATCGGTTCACCCCATTCACGGGTGGTTTCACCGGGCCACTTATTGGTAGCATCCATCCCCATTTTGGAACCTAAACCGGAAACCGGTGAGGCAAAATCGAGATAATCGATAGGCGTGTTATCGATCAGAGTCGTATCCCGAATCGGGTCCATCCGCGTGGTGATCGCCCAGATAACATCATTCCAATCACGGGCATTGATATCATCATCGCAAACAATCACAAACTTGGTATACATAAACTGCCGTAGGAATGACCAAACCCCCATCATCACCCGCTTTGCATGACCCGGATACTGCTTCTTCATGGTCACAATCGCCATACGATAAGAACAGCCTTCCGGCGGCAAATAAAAGTCGGTAATTTCGGGAAACTGCTTTTGCAAAATCGGCACGAACACTTCGTTAAGCGCCAATCCCAAAACAGCAGGCTCATCCGGTGGACGGCCAGTATAGGTACTGTGATAGATCGGATCGGGCCGATGAGTGATACGCTCAACAGTAAACACTGGGAAGCTATCAACCTCGTTGTAATAACCGGTGTGGTCGCCAAACGGACCTTCATCCGCCATCTCATCGGGGCTAATATACCCTTCGAGAATAAACTCGGCACTCGCAGGCACCTGCAAATCATTACCGATACACTGGGTCACTTCGGTTTTGCCGCCGCGTAACAGACCCGCAAAAGCGTATTCTGACAGGCTATCCGGCACCGGCGTTACCGCCCCCAGAATAGTCGCAGGATCCGCACCAAGCGCCACCGCTACCGGGAAATTTTCCCCAGGATGTTGCTCTTTCCATTCCCGAAAATCCAGTGCGCCGCCTCGGTGTGCCAGCCAGCGCATGATGAGTTTATTTTTACCAATCACCTGTTGACGGTAAATACCCAAATTTTGCCGCGACTTATTCGGTCCTCGAGTAATAACTAGAGGCCAAGTCACCAGAGGGCCGGCATCGCCGGGCCAGCATCGCTGTACGGGAAGCTTACCCAGATCGACATCATCACCTTCGATGACATGGGTCTGACAGGCAGCATTACGGACCTTTTTCGGCCCCATATTCAGCACCTGCTTAAAGATCGGCAGCTTTTCCCAGGCGTCTTTCATCCCTTTAGGCGGCTCAGGCTCTTTCAGCATCGCCAATAGCTTGCCAACTTCACGCAGGCTAGCCACATCTTCCTGCCCCATACCCAGCGCCACCCGCCGCGGCGTACCAAAAAGGTTCGCCAGCACAGGATAATCGTAGCCTTTGGGGTTTTCGAACAATAGCGCAGGACCGCCAGCTTTCAGCGTGCGATCGCAGATCTCTGTTATTTCCAGATTAGGATCAACTTCGGTGCTAATACGTACCAATTCGCCCTGCTGTTCAAGGCTGTGGATAAAATCGCGCAGGTCTTTGTATTTCAGGTTTGACATAATATTCAGCTATAAAAAAGGGCAAGCGCTAAGCTTACCCTTTGATAACAAAGATATGAATTATGAACGACGCATAGAAAGGAAGAATTCGTCGTTCGTTTTGAAGTCTTTCAGCTTATCGAGCACAAACTCGATCGCTGCAGAGTCTTCCATTGGATCCAGCAACTTACGCAAAATCCACATCCGCTGTAACTCTTCTTCAGTGGTCAGCAGATCTTCACGACGGGTGCCCGAACGGCGAATATTGAAGGCAGGATAAACCCGCTTCTCAGCCACTTTACGATCCAGATGTACTTCAGAGTTACCGGTACCTTTAAACTCTTCGAAGATAACTTCATCCATCTTCGAACCGGTATCAACCAAGGCGGTAGCGATAATAGTCAGACTACCACCCTCTTCGATGTTACGCGCCGCACCGAAGAAACGCTTAGGACGCTCTAGCGCATGCGCATCAACACCACCGGTAAGTACTTTACCGGACGATGGAATAACGGTGTTATAGGCACGAGCTAAACGGGTAATAGAGTCGAGCAGGATGACGACATCCTGTTTATGCTCAGTCAGGCGCTTGGCTTTTTCTAGCACCATCTCGGCGACTTGCACGTGACGTGAGGGCGGCTCATCAAAGGTAGAGGCAACCACTTCTCCGCGAACGGTACGCTGCATCTCGGTCACTTCCTCAGGACGCTCATCGATCAGCAAGACGATCAGGTGAACTTCTGGGTTGTTGCGTTTGATCGAGTTAGCAATGTTCTGCAGCATTAGCGTCTTACCCGCCTTAGGCGGAGACACTAACAGTGCCCGCTGACCTTTACCCATAGGGCAAACGAGGTCGATAACACGGGCGGTCAAATCTTCGGTACTACCGTTACCCAACTCCATTTTTAACCGTTCTTGCGCAAACAGCGGCGTCAGGTTTTCAAACAGAATCTTGTTCTTGGCATTTTCCGGCTTATCAAAGTTGATCTGATCAACTTTCAGCAGGGCAAAATAACGCTCGCTGTCTTTTGGCGGACGGATCTTACCGGAAATAGTATCGCCGGTACGCAGATTAAAGCGGCGAATCTGGCTCGGAGAAACATAGATATCATCCGGTCCTGCGAGATATGAACCCTCTGCCGATCGTAGAAAACCGAAGCCATCTTGTAAAATTTCCAACACGCCATCGCCGTAGATATCCTCGCCACCCTTAGCATGACGCTTAAGAATCGCAAAAATAACATCTTGTTTACGGGATCGCCCCAGGTTATCAAGTCCCATCTCTTTCGCTATTTCTAGCAATTCGGGGACGCTTTTCTTTTTAAGTTCGGTAAGATTCATAGGTATATGTAGTGTAGGGAGACAGGTCAACGCCTTGAGCGGAACAGCAAAAAAACTATTCGGGTCAGATTGAATTGATAATGTGAAATTAGAGTTCTAAACCAGAATATTGCTTAGGGTTCTGGAACAGAATCCGGTGTTTGGAAATGACACTATAATGCGTTGGTTAAAAAGAGTCCAGTAAATCGGGGAGTAAACCGTGATCTTGGTCACTCCCGACGAATTTATCAGACCAATGGGTTAGATACTCTCTTCAATAAAAGCCGCTAATTGTGATTTAGACAGTGCACCAACCTTGGTTGCTTCGACGTTGCCGTCTTTAAATAGCATCAATGTTGGAATACCGCGAATACCAAATTTGGGCGGTGTTTCGTTGTTTTCATCGATATTTAACTTACAGACTTTCAGCTTGCCGTCATACTCTTTGGCAATCTCTTCCAGTACTGGAGCAATCATTTTACAAGGGCCACACCACTCTGCCCAATAATCAACTAATATCGGACCATCAGCTTTCAATACATCATCTTCAAAGGAAGCATCTGTTACGTTAACAATATTTTCACTCATAAAAAGCCTCTGCAGTGAGATTCACTAAATATTTATAGTTACCGATCATACCACTGTCATTAAAGGATTGTGAATACTGCTAGAATCTCTGCTGATCTCTATACCGACATCAATATCTAAGTTTCTGGCGCTCTAATCAGTAACGTATATCTGTTAAGATGGAGGCATTATATTTTTTTTAAAGTGCATCCCTATGAATCAGGAAACCACCAGCCCCAACAATCATTCACTTTTGGCTGCAATCGACCTAGGTTCGAACAGTTTTCATATCGTTATCGCCAAACTGGTTCAAGGCGAATTACAACCTATCGATCTGTTATCAGAAAAAGTGCAGCTCGCAGCGGGTCTCGATGAAAACCGTATACTCAGCCCAGAAGCGATACAGCGCGGTTTAGAGTGTATGCAACGCTTTGCCCAGCGCGTACGAGACATACCGACTCAACAGATCAGAATCGTCGGTACCAACGCCCTACGGGAAGCGGTCAACAGTGATGACTTTATTGTCGAAGCTGAAAAAATTATGGGCTGCTCTATCGAAGTCATCGCCGGCATCGAAGAAGCCCGCCTGATCTATCTCGGCGTATCACACACATTGGCCGACGATAACGACCGTCGATTAATTATTGATATTGGCGGCGGTAGCACCGAATTTATTATTGGCGAACGCTTCGAACCACTAGAACTGGAAAGCCTTGAGATGGGTTGCGTTAGTTTCAGTGGCCGCTATTTTCCTAACGGCGTGATCACCGAAAAGAATTTTCAGTTAGCTGTGTTTGGCGCACTCAGAGAGCTGCTCAATATTAAACGCACCTATCGACGACTCGGCTGGGAAGACTGTGTTGGTTCATCCGGCACCATCAAAGCTGTACGCAACGCCTGCATCACCCTTGGCTACTCAACCGATAAAGTCAGCGCATCGGCGCTGCAACAGTTAAAGCAAAAAATCCTTAGCTATAACCACGTTGATGAGATCGATATCGATGGTTTAAAAGAGGAACGCCGCGCGGTGTTCCCTGCAGGCATTGCGATCCTCTCCGCCGCCTTTGAATCACTAGGCATCAAAGAGATCCACTTCTCAGACGGCGCGCTACGTGAAGGGTTGCTCTACGATATGACGGGGCGGTTGCGCCATGAAGATGTGCGAGAACGTAGTATCAACGCCATGATGCAGCGCTACCGAGTCGATCAAGCACAGGCGATGCGAGTCGAGCAGACCGCGTTGATCGCCCTAACACAGGTGCGTGATAGCTGGAATTTAGACAATAATGAATACCATAATATGCTCAGTTGGGCGGCACGTTGTTGTGAAACAGGCCTCACCATCGCCCGCAGCCAATATCACAAACACAGCGCCTATCTGCTGCTAAACTCTGACCTTCCGGGTTTCACCAAGCGCCAGCAGATTCAGCTCGCCGCGATCGTACAGGGCCACCGACGGAAGTTTCCCACCTCAACGCTAGAGCAACTACCCCCACGTGAAGCAAAGCATTTCAGCCGCCTAACAATCCTGTTACGACTCGCCTTTATACTTAACCGCAGCCGTAGCCGCGAACGTCTACCTTCGTTCCACCTTATCGCTGCAGACAATACGCTATCTCTTAGCTTTCCTGAAAACTGGCTTAACCATCAGCCACTCACTCAGGCCGACTTAGAACAAGAAGCGGACTACCTTGCCAATGCGGGATACAACTTTAAGTTTAAATAGCTTCTTTCTACTTTTAACTCGAGCGACAAATACTCGCCCCTAAAACGCAAAAAAGGCTCCCGAAGGAGCCTTTTTTATGAATTATGCGTTACACCTGAGGGCCGGCCGCAATAATCGTTTCTGCTACACCGTCAAACTTCTCGAAGTTGCTAGTGAACTGACCAATCAGATCTTTAGCTGTCGCATCATAAGCGTCTTTATCAGCCCATGTATTACGAGGATTCAATAACGCTGAATCAACACCAGGTACTGAAGTAGGAACAGTCAGATTGATACCGTCAAGATGTTCAGTCTGAACATCGATTAGATCACCATTCTGAATCGCTGCGATAATACCGCGAGTCGTCGGAATATTGAAACGAGAGCCAGTACCGAAAGAACCACCCGTCCAACCCGTGTTAACCAAATACACTTGGCTACCGAACTCTTCAACCCGCTTAATCAGCAGGTCAGCATATTCGCTAGCAGGACGTGGGAAGAATGGCGCACCGAAACAAGTAGAGAAGGTCGATTTAATACCTTCGCCAGAGCCCATTTCGGTAGAACCTACCAGCGCGGTATAACCAGACAAGAAGTGGTATGCCGCCGCTTCTTTAGACAGGATAGACACAGGAGGTAGAACACCGGTCAAGTCACAGGTCAGGAAGACGATCGCTTTAGGCTCGCCACCTTTGTTCTCTTCGGTACGTTTTTCAACGTGTTCCAGAGGGTATGCACAACGGCCGTTTTGCGTCAGTGAAGTATCGGAGTAATCAGCGGTACGCTTTTCGTTCAGCGTAACGTTCTCAACAATTGCGCCAAAACGGATAGCATCCCAAATAATGGGTTCGTTCTTCTGGCTCAGATCGATGGTCTTAGCGTAGCAGCCGCCTTCTAAGTTAAAGACAACACCTTTACCCCAACCATGCTCGTCATCACCAATCAGGTAACGCTCAGGATCGGCAGACAACGTTGTCTTACCAGTACCAGACAAACCAAAGAACAGCGTAGTATCGCCATCTTCGCCGACGTTAGCAGAACAGTGCATTGGCAGCACATCTTTTTCAGGTAGCAGGAAGTTCTGTACAGAGAACATCCCTTTCTTCATTTCACCCGCATAACGCATACCCGCCAGCAACACTTTACGCTTAGCAAAGTTGATGATGACGCAACCATCACTGTTAGTGCCGTCACGCTCGGGATCACACTCGAAGTTAGCAGCATTGATAACTTGCCACTCTTCTTTTGACTTCGGGTTATATTCTTCTGGGCGGATAAACAGGTTTTGACCAAACAGGTTCTGCCATGCAGTTTCTGTTGTCATCAAAACCGGCAGGTAATGATTAACGTCAGAACCGACATGAACATTGGCAACAAAGTGTTCGCGAGCAGCCAAATACTCTTCAACACGTACCCACAGAGCGTCAAACTTATCTGCATCAAACGGACGGTTGATGGGTCCCCAGTGGATTGCATCAGAGGTACTGGCTTCGTCAACGATATAACGATCCATCGGAGAACGACCTGTACGCTTGCCGGTTTCAACAACCAACGCGCCTGAATCAGCGAGTATTCCTTCGCCACGCTGAATGGCTTTTTCAACTAGCTGAGCCGGGCTCAAATTGACGTGTACAGTGTTCACGGTTTCTTTGCTCATTGCTTGATTCCCTTGGCTTCTAGCCAAAAAAAGTAATTTACCTGAATAAAGTGGACTAGCCCCTACATCTTGTGAATTCCTGCCGGAAAACCAACGGGGTCGTTATTATAAGGAGGCGTATTATGTCAAAAAAGTACTCAAAACACCATTCGCCAGACTATTTATCAACGGCAAAACAAAAATGCTCAGTCACGCTTTACAAAAAACAGCTGCCAAGATTCAGCAGCCAACTCATTTCGTCCTGTTAATGAACCTGATCAGAACCTTCTATTTTAGCGCTGTAAGAAAACATCATAGCGATATCCGCCAGGTCAAACTGATAGAGTTCATTACAAAACTGACAGCTAACATCCACACTGCCCTCTTCGCGAGCAATCTGTTCCAACTCTTCCCGCGACATAGCGCGCAACGCATCAGCGGTTCTTTCACGAGAGCAGTCACATTTAAACTGTAACGCATCAGCCTCATAGAGGCGACCATCCTCTTCATGGAACAAGCGGTGCAGAATCGTGGCGTTATCCAGTTCCAGCAGTTCGGCATCGCTCAGTGTCGCGGAAAGGGCACTAAAGTGCTCCCAATCAGCGGTAGAGTCACCATTAGCGGGCATAACCTGTAACAAAAATCCCGCCGCACGATGCTCATCCGCCACCAGATGGATCTGCGTCGGCAACTGCTCGGACATCCGAAAATAAGCTTCGAGACACTCACTTAAACGAGAGCCTTCTAGTGGTACAACCCCTTGATAGCGTTGCCCTTGGTCAGGCTCAATAGTGATCACCAGTTGACCGCCCTTAAGCAGCTCACAAAACTCAGCTTGCTCGGGTAACTCGCCGTCAAAACGGGCAATGGCACGCAGATCTCGCTGATGGTTGCACTCAGCCATCAGCACTTTCACCTGATTACTGCTTTGAGCCTGCAATAACAACCGACCATCAAATTTAAGGGTGGCGCTCAGCAGGCTAACGGCCGCCATCATTTCGCCCAGCAGAATATTGATCAACTTAGGATAGCGATGCTTTGCAATCGCTTGCTGATAACTCTGCTCTAAACCAGCCAAAACACTGCGGATATCCGCATGTTCAAACATGACCCGTTGAAGCTGATCAGAACTGCTCATGATATTCTTTGAAACCTGTCTATAAATGTCACTTATCGAGGGCGTACAGAAAGATTATCTCGCCCCATAAAAAGACAATATTAGCATAATCACGCCAAATCTAGCGATCCTTAAACTGGATAATCTTGCGCCGATTTTTTTTGTTTGGCCGGTGATCCGGTGCCACATTACCGCGCATCTCTTTCCGTAATGCTGCGCCATCTTCACGCAGTTTTATGCTCTGTTCTGTTTCTTGATACAACAATTGTGCTTCGGGTGCACCACGACGCTGATCCGAGATCGCCATAATAACCACGGTTTTTTCATCAAACCCTTGACGAATCACCAGCTTTGCCCCCAGCTCAACATTGCGGCTACACTTGGCGCGTTGTCCTTGATAGTGAACTTTACCGCCCTCGACAGCCTCTTTTGCCGCGCCTCGGGTTTTAAAAAAACGGGCCGCCCACAGCCATTTATCCAATCGGACTTTTTGTTCCTGAGTGCCCGCCTGATTGTGCGTTTGTTTACTCATTTATCTTTCATCAACTCATCAAAATGCTCAATTGCATTGAAATCGGTAATTTCCCGCCCCGCTTGCTGGCTGTCCGGCTGAATGATACTCAGCAGATAGGCAATACCATACTCCCGCGCCGATGCCAGCACCGCTAAACTATCATCCACCAATAAGGTACGCGCCGGATCGAAAGGCTCGTCCTCTTGCAGCCGATGCCAAAAAACTTGCTGCTCTTTTGGCACGCGATAATCATGGGAACAGATAATGCCATCAACCAGTTGATCCAAACCGGTCTCTCCCAACTTCAGCGACAAACTGTCTCGATGGGCGTTAGTCACAATCACTCGGCGAACTCCCTCGCCTTGTAGATGGGCAAGAAAATCATGCACATGGGGCCGAAAAGCGATGCGTTCGCGGATCTCATGTTTTAACGCCTTGATATCGACATTGAGTTCCGCTGACCAATAATCAAGGCAGTACCAATTAAGCGTGCCCTGTTCCTGCATAATTCGTTTATGCAGCCACTGCAACGCCTCGTTATGATCCATACTATGCAGCTCGGCATAGCGGACCGGAAGATGCTCAAGCCAGAAGTACGTATCAAAATGTAAGTCCAGCAAGGTGCCATCCATATCGAGCAGCACCGTATCAATATTTTTCCAATCCATATAAAAAGTCAAAGCTGCAGGTTAGTATTGGGTTAGATTTGTCACTGAATGACGAGGAATGATCCAGTATGCCTGTAAAACCGGATATTTTGAAGGTAACCACCACCGCTAAAAGCCGCCTCTTTCACGTAGAAGAGATTGACCTACGCTTTTCCAATGGGGTTGAAAGAACCTATGAACGACTCGCCAGCCGAGGTCTTGGCGCCGTCATGATCGCCGCCATTGATGAACAGCAGAACGTTTTGCTGATCCAGGAGTATGCGGTGGGTCTAGAGGATTATCTGCTAACCCTGCCTAAAGGCCTGATTGATCCCGGCGAAGATGCACTGCAAGCCGCCAACCGTGAACTCAAAGAGGAAGCGGGGTTCGGAGCCGAACGACTCGAGATCATAAAAGAGATGACTTCAGCACCAAACTATATGGGCCACAAAATCACCGTGGTGCTGGCGCAAGGGTTATACCCCTGCCGTTTACCCGGCGATGAGCCTGAAGAGATGCCTGTCACTCACTGGCCTTTGTCACAGTTGGAAGAACTTTTCAGCCGAGATGATTTTTCTGAAGGGCGGGCGATTGCGGCACTCTATATGGTGAGAGACCAGTTGCGTAACGCACAGGCTTAATTACTCAGTGGTTTAACTGGATGATACGCTAATCTACTGGAGTCACAGCCAGACAGCCAAATTAAAGACAGCCCCTAAAGCTTTAAGCGTTAGGGGCTTTTATTATTTTTAACCCATGGCGAACTAAGGGGCTTTACACTGCCGAGCACCGACCCGAACAATCCCTTCCACTTTTCGCTTCATCGCCGGATCAGTAATTGACCCATTCATAATTTGCTCGACTTCATTATCACTAAAATGCTTATGCACATAATTCGACAGGCAACTGCATTGCTCTTCAGTCGCTGTGCCTCCGGCCATACAGCCTTGCTTAAAGGGCTCCCAAGTTTTTGATGTCAGATACTGTGTCTTAACGAAAAAAACCACTAATAGCACGGCAGAAATCCAGAGAAACACTTTACCCATAACCTATCAACACCTGTCTTGTTATCATTATTGCACTCATTGAGAGAGCATTGATTCTAACAGTTCCGTAACATCTGTCAGTTAACTTTAGTCTGATGCTGCCAACCCACACGCTAATTCCACTGCTGCACTAAGGCATTAACAATGCAATGAAAACCTTGCACAAGGGTGCTATGATTCTGCTTCCACGGATCAACAATGCTTGAATTATTCTGATCAAGACCTTATATAAATACCCTGGTTTATATAACAATTTCACAACCTATGCTGATCCTGACACTATAAAAGGTAATTAACTATGAGCTTTGAACTGCCAGCACTGCCATTCGCCAAAGATGCACTGGAACCACACATCTCTGCCGAAACGCTAGATTATCACCACGGCAAACACCACAACACTTACGTTGTAAAACTGAACGGCCTGATCCCAGGCACTGAATTCGAAACCAAATCTCTAGAAGAGATCATCATGTCAGCTCCTGCTGGCGGCGTATTCAACAATGCCGCTCAGATCTGGAACCACACCTTCTACTGGAACTGCCTGTCACCAAACGGTGGCGGTGAGCCAACTGGCGCTATTGCTGATGCGATCAACGCTAAATGGGGTTCTTTTACAGCATTCCAAGAAGAGCTTAACGACAAAGCGGTTAACAACTTCGGCTCTAGCTGGACTTGGTTAGTTAAAAACGCTGACGGTTCTCTGGAAATCGTTAACACTAGCAATGCCGGTACGCCAATGACTAATGGCCAAACTGCACTGCTGACCGTTGACCTGTGGGAACACGCTTACTACATCGACTACCGCAATGTGCGTCCTGATTACCTGAAAGGCTTCTGGGCTCTGGTAAACTGGGACTTTGTTAACCAGAACTTTGCTGGTTAATATATAAAGGCTTAAAAAAAGACACCCATTCGGTGTCTTTTTTTTACTTCGGTTTTAGCTCAGGAGGAAATAGACTACACTTAACGGATGATACGGATTTCATCATATGGTCATGGAACCACGCCACTATGCAACGAAGCTACTTCCCGCTTACCACCACGATTTGGTTCTTTCTGACCATACTCATGCTGAGTATAAGCCTCGTCTCTGATTATGATCGATTGAAAAAAAAGCTCAGTAACGATGCCCACTTTGTCTACTCATCTATCTATGAAAAAACCTACATAAATGAAGTTCTGTTACAGAATTTTACCGTATTGGTCTCTGCCGATCCCGAAAATGATGCGGTCATCCGACGTTTTGCCAATGAGATGCGCAAACGATATCCACATATCGAAAGATTGCAGATTCAACATCAGTTGCCGCCCTTAAGTATTAGCTACGGTGCCGCCACCGACTACAAGATCGACCCAACCAATACCGACTTTAATGCCCGTTTCCCCGTGACTTTTATTGAGCCACTGAATTCCGATACCCGCTATCTGCTCAACAAAGACCTGCTCGCTGACCCGCTTTTTGCAGAAACCATTCGTTTCGCCCGTCAATACCATCAACCGGTAACGTCTCCCCCCTTTCCTCTAGACCATAATAAAAGCGGATATGGGTTATTTTTAGCCTTCTTTGAACGAAATGCCGAACAAACCCCCGAACATCTCTATATCGCCTCTTTGATTATCAATACTCAGGGGATGCTACCCACCACCAGCTTTCTCTCTGAGCATGCCAGCATCAGCCTGATGAATGATCAAGGAGATATTATTGAGCAATATATTACCCCTGACAAAAAGCACTTCTCATGGCTGCCAGCCCTCGAAGAGCAGCGCACCATCAATCGCTTCGGTCAGTCATTCAAGCTCAGCCTTATGCATCAGATCGGCCCCAAGGATATTAATCTAGGGATGCTGCTCATTCTGTTATCCACCTCTGTCGCATTCTATTTCATGCTGACAGCCTATCTGCGTCAGAAAGTACAGTCCGCCATTGAGCATTCCTCTGTCTATGAAACATTGGAACATGAGCGTCAACAACTCGAAGTCCGTATTCATCAACGTACCCGCGAACTTCACGAACAACTGACCGAGAACCGTCGCCTAACCCATCAGATAATCGCCGTTCAAGAACGGGAACGTCGCAACCTAGCCCGCGAACTACACGACGAACTAGGACAATCACTGACAGCGATCCGTACCGATGCCAAAATACTAAAACGAACTCACCCAGAAGAAAGTAGCCTCGTCAATCAAACCGCTGATTCCATCGATGCGATTGCGCAGAATATCTACGATGTTACCTACGGCATGATGCGCTCTCTACGCCCCTCAGCACTCGATGATCTCGGGCTGGTCGATGCGATTCAAGAGTGCATCGCCTCTAACCGCTTCAAAGAGCACGGTATCACTTTGCATACTGATTTCAGCGGTGCTCTCAATGAGATGTCGGAAGTGTATAACATCACCCTATTCCGGCTGGCTCAGGAGTCCTTTAGCAACATAATCAAATATGCTGATCAGGCCCGTAATGTCTGGCTCGATATCCGTCGCACCTCAGCGGGACATCGCAAGGACATCAGCGGCGATCGTTTGGAACTGATGATCAGCGATGATGGTTGTGGTTTTGATATTAAAGCCAAAGCCTTTAAAAAAGGCTTTGGTTTAATCGGTATGCGCGAGCGAGTCAGAGCCTTAGGTGGCTACTTTCAGATCAGTAAGAACCATGACCAGGGCACTCGCATCATCGCCATCATCCCGCTGATGATGGCGGCGCAAGCAGACTCTCCAACACCGGCCACACCTGATCAAGCAGAGCCGGTTGAGCCGCCGCTTTAGGGTGTAGCCCATCCGCCTGCATAAGCTCGGGTTGCAGCGCGATCGAAGCCATAAAAAACGGCACTAAAGGAATCTCATGTTGCGCCGCCACTCGACTAAACAGCCCAGTAAATCCATCGCTATAACGAGGTCCATAATTCGGCGGAATACGCATCTCCAGCAGTAACACCGACGCTCCCGTCGCTTGCGCCTGACTAACCAGCTGATTTAGGTTATTTTCAATCACCTTTAGCGGCGCTCCCTGTAGCCCATCATTAGCGCCCAGCTCCAATATCACTAATGTCGGTTGGTACTGATCTAGCACCGCGGGTAAGCGCGTAAGCCCCCCGTGGGTTGTCTCGCCGCTAATACTCGCATTAACCACATCATAGTCGGGATGAGTCTGAGCTAAGCGCTGTTCAAGCAACGTTACCCAACCCTGTTTTACCGGTATACCATAGGCGGCAGAAAGACTGTCACCCATGACTAAAATTGATCCACTCCATGCTAAGCTAGACAACAGTAATAAGCCGATTCCAAATAGAGATGCCATGCTGACTCCTGAACCCCGTTCCGTTTTAATTGCCACCGATCTTGCTAAAACGTTTCCAGATGAGCACGGTGGGCTGAATATTTTCAATCATATCAACATCCGCGCAGATGCGGGCGAAAGTGTTGCGATCATTGGACCATCTGGTGCAGGAAAATCAACTCTGCTGAGTATTTTAGCTGGGCTTGATGAACCGAGTGAAGGCAGCGTGGCGTTACTTGGTCAACCGCTGTCCGAGCTCGATGAAGCCTCCCGCGCCGAGTTACGCGCGAATCATATCAGTTTTGTGTTTCAGTCATTCCAGCTACTGCCGGAACTCAGTGCCCTCGACAATGTACAGTTAGCACTGGAAATACAGGGTCACCCTAATCCGGCACAACAGGCAAGCTATTGGCTCGACCGCGTTGGACTGAGTCATCGCCACCAGCATACACCCGCCCGATTATCCGGTGGTGAGCAGCAGAGGGTGGCCATTGCGCGTGCATTTGCCACCGAACCCAGCCTGCTATTTGCCGATGAACCCACAGGGAACCTCGATGAAAAAACCGGCACAGAGATCGTTGAGCAACTATTTGAGCTCAATCGTCAGCTTAATACCACGCTCATCTTGATCACCCACGACGCCTCTCTAGCGCAGCGCTGTCAACGACGGCTTTACCTGCATAACGGTACGTTGCAGGAGCAGTAAGATGAGATCAACACAGCTTGCTCGTTTGGCTCTAAAACAAACCCGCTCTGATCTGCGCACCTTTGAGTGGCGAGCGTTACTGCTCGCCCTGTTTCTAGCCACGGCCCTATCCGGCTTTCTCACCCTGCTCGGTAATCAGTTAGAAAAAGGGCTTAGCCGCCAAAGTGCCGCAATGCTCGGGGCAGATCTGAGCCTCAGCGACAGCCAACCAATCACCGAGGCGTTACGCAAAGAAGCGGAGCAACGTGGTCTGCAATACACCGATGTTATCCAGTTTTCCTCGATGGTTAGCACCGATGAACAGATGTTGCTAAGCTCGATCAGAGCCGTCGATGACCCATACCCTTTGCGTGGCGAGATCATCACCGATCCACCCCAATCAACGCCGATCCCCGCACCAGGCACGGCTTGGGCCGAGCAATCGCTTTTAGAGCGTCTAGGTGTACAAGTAGGTGCGACTGTCGATCTCGGCTATGCGACGTTCACCATCACCGCGGCGGTACTCAGTTCGCCGGATCGCGGTACGGGCTTTCGCAGCTTCAGTCCTCAACTGCTGATCAACCATCAAGACCTTGCTGCCACGCAGGTGATCCAGCCCGGCAGCCGCATAGGCTATCGCACCCTATTCAGCGGTGCCGAAGCACCGGTGCGCGACTTTTATACCCGTCTGAATAGCGATTTGACCCCACAGCAACGGCTTTGGTCGGTCTATGCGGACCAGCCACTGGCCACCGGAGCACTGCAGAATGCATCCGGCTTTTTACGCATGACCTCACTCTTCGGTTTGCTGCTGTGCGGTCTACTGATCACCTTGAGTCTGCGGCGTTACAGCCATGCGCAATATCGTCGCAGCGCCCTACTGCAATGCCTTGGGCTCAGACCACAACAGGTGCTGCGTCTATATCTATTCAAGCTACTTCTGGGCTGGGCGAGTGCTGCTCTCGTGGGGATACTCGCCAGCGGCTTAGCTCTGCAACTAACCGGTTCGCTCCTACAAACGATTCTGCCATCCGGTCTACCTGCACCGAACTACTGGCTAATAGCAATCGGGCCGTTACTGAGCCTGACACTGCTAATACTGATCGGGTTTGCGCCGCTCATGGGCATCAGTCGAATTCCGGTCATGGGTCTGTTACGGCGAGATCAACTCAGCCATCAAGGGCTTAGCTGGCCCATTCGACTGATCATTCTGGCGTTATCTGGCGTTGTGATCACCCTTTATCTGGGTTCCGTCATTAATGCACTTGCTGCGATTCTGCTCACGGTGGCGACGATTCTGGTGGCGGGCCTCTGTGCCAGCCTGATGCTACCGCCACTAGGACGATTACTCGCCCGCCGTTTTCGACTCGGGCGCTTACTCAGTTACCGGTTACGACAGCAGCGCCAATGGCATCGTATCCAATTAGGGATTATGTGCCTGCTACTCACCCTATTCAGCAGCCTGCTACTCAGCCAGACGGAACTGGTTAATCGCTGGCGGGCGCAACTACCGGTCAATACGCCGAATCAGTTTGTGATCAACATCCAACCCTGGGAGCTGCAACCCCTTAGCCAATTCCTCACCGAGGCGGGCATCGATACCACGCTGTATCCTATGATTCGGGGACGCATCACCCTGATCAATGATCAACCACCCGAAGCGGTACTGAGCCCACAGCAGATGCAAAATAACGCGCTAAAAAGAGAACTCAACCTGAGCTGGTCAGCCACGGCACCGGCACATAATGAGCTATTGGCGGGGGATTGGTGGGCCAAAGACACCCAAGAGAGTTTGATCTCCATTGAGCAACAACTCGCCACGAATTTAGGTTTAACCTTGGGAGATAAAATCGGTTTTGAAGTCGCAGGACAAGCCTTTAGCGCTACGATTAGTAGTATCCGCAAAGTAGAGTGGCGTTCATTCCGGCCCAACTTCTACATGATATTCAGTCCTGGCGTGTTACAAAACTATCCACAGACCTATATCACCAGCTTCCGTTTAGGTGAGCAGCAAAGTGGACTCAGTCGTGAATTACTACGACAGTTCCCTTCGCTTACATTGATCGATGTCAGCCAATGGATTGAGCAGGCTAGCACGTTGATTGACCGCTTGATTCAAGCATCAACGCTGATTCTCGGATTAACGCTCAGTGCCGGCTTGGTCTTAGTGCAATTACTGGTTTATCAAGAACTGGAGCAGCGGCGCCATGAAAACGCCTTGCTACAGGTGCTTGGCAGCACCCCCGCACAGACGCGCCAATTGGATATCTTAGAGTTCGCCCTGCTCGGCTTCGCTAGCGGCATGATGGCCGCGCTACTCACCGAGATAGTGACCGGTCTGATCAGCTATCGGCTACTGGAGTTACCCATCATCCTACACCCCAGTATCTGGATCTTACTGCCACTCGCAGGCGCGGCACTGTTTACCCTCAGCACCCTAATCAGTCACCGCAAAAGTGGTTTCAGTCAGTTACAACGGCATTGATTTGGGCATCCTAAACCAGCCGCCTTTAAGCGCGACCCTACAAACCTAGGGTCGCCGACGGTTTCGCTTTAGGGTCATCCAATGAAGGTACGGGGAAGCAGCTAAAGATACGCTCTCCCGCTATCTTAGTGGTTAACTGCTGTTTAATTAAGTCAGCCCGCTGCTGCGCTAGATCAACTAATTGTTGTTGTTCCAGTGCGAGCAGCTCCTCCGCTGTAAACGGTTTTTTCCGTTCACTATTCTGTTCTTCTAGTGCCGCGCGAATCAACGTCAAATCTTGCTGCACCGCTTGGCCACAAATATTTAAACGCATCCCTTTACGCTCCGCCATCATCCCCTCAATCTTGGTCAGATAACCCTGAGCATAGTCATCTAACTCAACACCACCGGGAGCAAATACCACAGGATCTAGATTGATAAAGTTCCCTTCGCTCACCGCGCCTGCAGCTAGACTGATTAACGTGCCATAAGGTTGTAGCGACTTAAGCAAAATACTGAAGGCCGCTTTCTTGAGCCCCTTACCCGCTAACCGTGTAACCACGCTTTGCAAACCAAAGTCAGGGTCATCGAGCGACCCACTAATGGGAATATCCAGATCGATATTGTCGTCACCATCCTGTAACACCGAGATAGCCGTACCTAGCGGCATTGAGAGCTGCTTACTAAATTTAGCCATCTGCTGTTTATCAGCAGGCTCCACATCCAACCGATGAATCTTAATCTCGTTTTTACCGGTAATGTTGCCATCATCCAACTGACCGGAACTGTTCAGCGCCATCTGGCCATTTTGTAAATAGTAGCCCGTATATTCGATGCTGTAAGGACTTAATCGCGGCAGATCCAACTGTTTTAGCGCACCTTCCCAGTTGGCATTTGCACCACCACCCGCCATATCGGTGTCACCGCTCAGATCAAAAGTAGTGAAATTATTAAACTTCAAACCTAGTTCAAACTGCGCCGGTGTCCGGCTGCCGGTATCTAACCCAAGCAGTTGCGCCTTAGCGATTAAGATTTCAGAAGCAAACGGCGGTGTCGTGCTGTTATCCGTAAAGCTCACCTGACTCTCACCGCTAACCAGCAGCTTTTTCACCTGTACGCGCAACGCAGCCTCATCCGAGGATGGCGTATCAGCAGTATTACCCTCAGCCGCTGGGGTTAGACGACTCAACCCCGCCTGCAACCGAGTGACATTTACGGGTTGCTTCTCGGCACTCAATTGCTCTCGCACCTTAAGGTTCTGTAACTCAACCTGCGCAATAGTAAGATACTCGCCGAGGGTAAAATCAACGTCGCTGACGTTCAGATCCAGTTGCGCTAAGGTATCATCCACCTGTGGCGACACCATCAACCCCGCAGCACTCAGTTTGCCTAGCGTTATTTTTTTCGGCAGTGACAAGCCGATACCCGTCAGCCTAGCCTGCGTCAGGCTCACTAGTGTTTGATCTCCTTGCAACGCTTTTACGTCAACGCCACTCAGCGCTAATTGGCCCTTCTCACCCTGTATCGCCAACGGCTGTTGTTGCAATAACAGCGCAAGTTCTCCCTGCCAATCGATCGCGTTTACTTGAGCTTGAAGTCGTTCAGGCATTTGATAGCGCAGCTCGGCAGCCTTCAACTGACCGTCCAGATTAACCTTGTCGGCGCCTGTCGCATTGAAACTAACGGCACTACTGCCCTGCCAGCCAGCATCACTCAGCTGTACGTTCATCCCCTCGCCAACGACACCCAGTGTCGCTAACGTCAGATTCCCAGACACTCCAAGATTTTCCATGCCATCAGCGGTAAAATTCAGATCCGTATCGCCTTTCCAGTCGGCTTTACCCAGATCGACATGCATACCTTCGGCCTCTAAACCTAAAGCCGACAACGCCAACTGTCCCGACACGCCAATCTTATCGATACCGTTTGCAGCAAAGATGAGATCGGTATTGCCCTGCCAGCCAGCCCCTTTCAAGTCGACCTGCATGCCCTTCGCCATCAACCCTAGGGCCGATAGATCTAACTTCCCATCAACGTTGAGAGCCTCAGGTTTCCCCCCACTCATCGTGAAAGCAGTCTTGCCTTTCCAGGTAAGTGAACGCTGACTGACAGCCAAGCCTTCCTGCTTCCAAGCGAAATCATCAAGCTGAATATCACCACTCTGGCTAATACTAATCTGCTCACCCGCAACGATCGTTAACGTCAGGTCGGTTGAGAGCGTTGCCTGTAATTCAGGCACAAACGGTGCCGTAAATGGATGCAACGGCAGTTGCTCAAGTTTAAGGTGTAACTCAGACCGCTTGGTCTGCGGCAGTGGCTGCCCTTCGGTGTTCAGATTAAATCCGGCACCGTTGATCGCCCCCTGAATCGATAGATGGGTAATGGCGTCTTCCTGCCAAGTGTAAAAGGTATCTAGCGCCGCATTATCAATACGCAATCGATGATCGCCCTCTTGCAGCTGTGAACGCCAACTAAAATCAGACACTCTCACTCGTGCCAGACCAAACTGCCATGCAGAGGGTTCGCTCTCAACCTCTTCTACCGACGCCTCAGCAGAGTTCGGTAATGCAACAGGGCCAAGATAAAACTGTCGTTGTTCCGTCGACGTCTGTTCATGAAGATACAGGGCCACACCTTCGAGCGTCAGATCGCTAATCAAAATGCGCTGTTCAAATAACGCCGGGTAATCAATATCGACTTGCAACCGATCGAGCCGTAAGTCTGGTTGTTCGGGAGTAATGACCGCGACACCCGACAATGTCACTCCCCCAGTAAACCAATTGATTGATAAGCGATGAATGCGAGCTTCGCTGGCCCCCTGATCCAATAACCACTGAATGGCAAAGTCTCTACCCACCTGAACCGCAGTGTGTAACAGCAAAAAAATCACTAAAGCAGCGATAACACTGCCACGTAAAAAACCTTTTACACTCATAATCGGCCCATCTATTTGTCGATATATATTTGTATGATATTAGCAGTTTATCCGCGATTGAAGCGAAATCCTTTAGTTGCCCCGAGAACTAGCAACTTAATTCGCTAACCTAGATTTAACTATCCAGAAATAAACCTTGCTGGTAGTATAGGGCCCCGAATCGTTTAGAGAAGATGCCTTAAGGCACAGCAATGCGATTCATAACAGCTCTATCAATAACGACGGGTGAATAATCATGGCAAACCATGACGAAAACTTCCGTGACAGCTCAAGTCCTCTATGGATTGTGATCAACATTTGCGCTTTAGCGTGGACCTGTATGCCAGCAATTATTGGCTGGGTACATGTGTTGTAACAGTACGGTGAGCCGTTTCGGTTAGATATAAAAAAGGCCTTCATCTGAAGGCCTTTTTTATTGTCCAATGATTAATGTGTAATCGTCACCACACCATCGGCTGTTCCCATCAACACCACATCGGCGCCTCGTCGAGCAAATAACCCATTGGTGACAACACCAACGATGTTATTAATCTCCGCTTCTAGCTCCGCAGGCTGCTCAATCTCAAGACCGCGTAGATCGAGAATAATATTGCCATTATCGGTTACAAAATCCTCCCGAAAAACGGGCATGCAATCCAGTTGCACTAATCGACGAGCCACCTGAGAGCGAGCCATCGGAATCACCTCCACCGGCAGTGGAAACTCACCCAACAGATCGACTTTCTTTGTCTCATCCACAATGCAGACAAACTCTTTTGCTACATCGGCAACGATTTTTTCCCGAGTCAGCGCGCCGCCGCCCCCTTTGATCAGATTCAAACGGCCATCGAACTCATCCGCACCGTCAACATATACCGCCATCTGATCCACGGAATTCATATCATAAACGTCGATACCATGGCCTCGCAGTCGCTCAGCGGTGGCTTCCGAACTGGCGACTGCCGCCTCAAACAGATGCTTAATTTTGGCTAACTCATCGATAAAGAAATTCGCCGTAGAACCGGTGCCAACCCCAACGATAGAGTCACGACTCAGTTTTGGCTGGATATAGGCAACCGCCGCTTGGGCAACTGCTAGCTTCATCTCATCCTGTGTCATATTGTGTGAAACCCCGCATAAATGTCGATAACTGGCAGATATTATACGCAGATTAAGCGATATCTTATAGACGAAAACAACCTCAAGGATTACCATTTAATGCTTTATTCACACTGCCGCCCTTGTCGGACCGCAACAACACACTGAAAGCATCCCATGGCACATCGATATATAAAGAAAATTCTTGATGCCCGCGTCTATGATGCGGCTATCGAAACTCCACTCGACGAGGCGACGAGCCTCAGTAAACGACTCGGCAATCGAGTTTTGCTAAAACGGGAAGATCTACAACCGGTTTTCTCCTTCAAGCTGCGAGGCGCTTATAACAAGATGTCTCAGCTGACGGAAGAAGAGCGTCAGCGCGGCGTCATTGCGGCCTCTGCGGGCAACCACGCTCAAGGCTTAGCGATGTCCGCTAAAATTCTGGGCGTAAAAGCCACCATCGTTATGCCCAAAACCACCCCAGACATTAAAGTTAATAGTGTCAAAGCACGGGGCGGCAAAGTTATTCTGCACGGCGAAACCTTTGACGAAGCGTCAAAGCACTCATTTAAACTGGTTGAAGAGCAGGGTCTAACCTATGTTCATCCCTATGATGATGTGGATGTAATCGCGGGTCAGGGCACCATCGCCATGGAGCTGTTGCGCCAAGAAAGCGGCCCTATTGATGCGGTTTTTGTTCCCGTCGGTGGTGGCGGTCTGATCGCCGGCATTGCGGTGTATATCAAATACCTGCGTCCAGAAACGAAAGTCATCGGCGTAGAATCTGAAGATTCCGCCTGCCTTAAAGCCGCTCTTGAAGCGGGCGAGCGGGTTATCCTGCCTCAAGTAGGCATCTTTGCTGACGGCGTTGCCGTAGCTCAGATCGGCGAAAACACCTTCGATCTTTGTAAGCAGTATGTCGATGAAGTAATCACCGTTAACACCGATGAGATCTGTGCGGCCATCAAGGATATCTTTGAAGATACCCGTTCCATCACTGAGCCCGCCGGTGCACTCGCCGTCGCCGGTTTGAAAAAATATGTAGCTCGGGAATCAGCTAAAGATCAAACCCTGATTGCTATCGACAGTGGTGCTAACGTTAACTTTGATCGCTTGCGTCATATCGCCGAGCGTTCAGAGTTGGGTGAGAACCGAGAAGCCATTATCGCGGTTAAAATCCCCGAGCGGCCCGGCAGCTTCAAAGAGTTCTGCGCCGCACTGGGTAAACGGAATATCACCGAATTTAACTACCGCTATGCCAATGATAATGATGCGCAAATTTTTGTCGGTGTGCAGCTGCAAGCCGGTAATGATGCCCGCACGGAACTCCTCGATGAGTTAAAGTCGGAAGCCTATAAGGTTATTGACCTGTCTGATAACGAGATGGCTAAACTCCATGTTCGTTATATGGTGGGCGGCCATGCGCCTGCATCAGTGACCAATGAGATTCTCTATCGATTTGAGTTCCCAGAACGTCCCGGTGCTTTGATGAAGTTTCTAAAGAAACTCGGCGGTCGCTGGAACATCTCTATGTTCCATTACCGTAACCACGGCGCAGCCTATGGCCGAGTATTGGTCGGCATGCAGGTACCTGAAGAGGAACATCCACAGGTGACAGAATTCCTCGATGATATTGGCTACAGCTACTGGGAAGAGACCGAGAATCCAGCCTACAAGCTATTTCTTGGCTAAACTTCGGTCATGGCTGTTCAACCAAAAAACGCACCTTAAGGTGCGTTTTTTAGTTCCGGCATTTCCGGTGAATATTCAAATGTCTCTGACATAAACGCTTTCATAACAAACAGCACAATCGACACACAGCCCCACGTTAGCCCCACGACAACACCCAGATCGACGATCCCGCGCCAAGGCTGATCCAGCATATGAACCAGCTGTATCAACGCTAAAATACCGAGTAAAAGACAGTAGGTAATAATCATGCGCCGCCGCCGAATATCGAAAAAACCCATGCAAAACAGAGGAGCAAACACTAAACGGACAGGAGTCACATTATCTCGAAGATAAAGCAGCCGTGCCGCCACTCTAGGAGAGTATGCCCGCTGAAAGCCTTTATAACCCTCAGCAAATCCCATAAACAACACACTGATCGCTAACGCCACCCAGTGATACCAGTTTAATGAGAATGCAAACGTATCCAGCCCTATCGTTCCGATTCGGACAATGGCATTACCAAAGATAAAGGTAATACCGACAATACCCCATACAACAGCAAGATAACCCAACACAGCGATACCATTAGCAATTTATAAATAGGCTGGCGATTATAATTGATTCAGGGTTTTCTGACGATATAAAAAAGCCGACGCTTCATCACGAAACGTCGGCTTTAGCGGTCTGACATTCACTTAGGATCATGAGCAACTCATCATCACCCAGCCTGCCAGACTAAAGATACCGATTAGTAACCTTTTAAATGATCGATATATTCCGGCAGGAACAACGATATCTGCGGTATATAGGTAATCAGCATCAGGAACATCAACAACAGACATAACCATGGCAAGCAAGCTTTGATCACCCAGATCATATTCTTACCGGTGATACCCGCAGTCACAAATAGATTGAGCCCCACTGGCGGTGTCAACATACCGATCTCCATGTTGACCACCATGATAATACCCAGATGGATAGGATCGATACCCAGCTTCATCGCGATAGGGAACAAAATAGGCGCCATAATCAGCAGAATCGCCGAAGGCTCCATAAAGTTACCCGCAATCAGCAGCAGAATATTCACCACAATCAAGAAGCCCCATGCAGGCAAGCCCCACTGAACGATGATTTCCGCTATATGATGTGGAATCCGCTCAGTTGTCAGTACGTGCGCAAACAGCATCGCATTGGCAATAATAAAGAGCAGCATCAGCGAGACTTTAGACGCGTCCAGCAGCACTTTACGCACCTCTGGATGACGTGCAGATTTCGGAATCGCCCATAACATCTGTAATAGATTACGAACCGCTGCAGCCACAAGAGACTCATCACTATTACGCCATGCAATACCTTTCATCGGTCCGATATCACGATACCCCAACACCGATACCAGATAGGCATAAACCGCAGCCACCGCTGCCGCTTCAGTTGGACTAGCAATACCACCATAGATAGAACCCAGCACGATGATGATCAACATCAGCCCGCCGAGGGCAATCAAAAATGATTTACCCAGCTTCATCACGCCAGGAAACGGTTCTGCGGGTAGCTTCATAATCCGAGCGGCGATATAGATGGCGATCATCAAGATCCCCCCCATCATCAAGCCTGGAATAAAGCCCGCCATAAACATCCGCGATGCAGACACCTCCGTCGCCGCTGCATAGACCAGCATCACGATGGAAGGCGGAATCAAAATACCCAGCGTACCCGCATTGGCAATAACGCCCGCCGCGAACGACTCGGGATAACCCGAACGCACCATGCCGGCAATAACGATGGTACCGATCGCTGCAACCGTTGCTGGAGATGAACCCGATACCGCCGCAAACAGCATACAAGCCAGCACTGATGCCATCGCCAAACCACCACGAATATGCCCAACACTATCAACCGCAAAATTAATCAGCCGTTTCGCGACGCCTCCCGTTGAGAGAAACGCAGAAGAGAGAATAAAGAATGGAATGGCCAACAGGGTGTAGTGCTCTGATGTTGCTTCAAACAGCTTCAGCGAAATAGACGCCAAAGAATCGTTAGAAAACATCAGGATCGTTGCCACACTCGACAAACCGAGTGCGATGGCAATCGGCATACCCATAAACATACAGGCAAACAAGATTATAAATAGCGCCGCAGTAGTCATGGACGTCTCTCCTTATGACTGGCATCGGTATTATCCAACGCCGCCTTAGATTCAAGCTCCTGAAGCTCTTTAGCAATCGCCATACTATCTTCCGCTTCATCACTGAAGTTAAAGCCATCGACCTCTTTGGTGATCACCTTCCAGCCCAGTTGCAAGAAGCGCAACATCAGCATAGCGAAACCAATCACCAGAATGCTCATCGCCACCCATTTAGGCACCGGCATATCTTCCAACTCGATACCGATCATCTTCATCTTGCTGAGATAGATCCATGACCCATACAGAAAAAGCCCACAATAGATTAGGCACAATGCGATCGCTAACAGAGTAAAAAAGCGATGCGCTTTCGTGGGTAATAACTTAACAAACACATCAACCCCGATATGCGTTCCCACTTTGACGCCATAAGACGCGCCATACAGCACAAACCAAGCCGCCATCAACAGCGTCAGTTCCTGAGCCCAGTGGATACCCGTGTTAAATCCGAAGCGCATCACCACTTCGGCAAATACCAGTAGCGTCATCCCTACCAGCAGCAAGGAGAGAAACGCCTCTTCCAATTGCGTGACCAAATTACGAACCATAACGGCCCCCTTTAAAACAGCAGAACAAATACGTAAGAAACAACGCTGCTGTTTTTTTTAGCAGTGTGTGTGCGTCACAGGACAGCCTTGCAGCCATTCAGCAAGACCTGCCGAGCCGACGTGACTCTCCTGTGTAACCCCACCGAAAGACTACAGCAGGCATACACTGCCCGCCGTAGCATAAGAGTCTGACCTTCAATGAAGGTCAGCAAAGCCGATTACTGATTAGATGCTTCAGCGGCCTTGATTAGATCAGCACCGATATCATCAGAGAATTGAGCCCATACAGGCTTCATAGCACTAACCCACTGGGCGCGCTCTTCTGCTGTGATTTCAAGTACTTCAGAACGTTTAGAATCGATAATCGCCTGCTTATCACCATTCGCCTTTTCAGCCGCAATGCTGTTACCGAAAGCAATTGATTCATCCAACGCCGCTTTCAATTCAGTACGTAGATCATCATCTAAGCTATTCCAAAATTCAGCGGAGGTAACCACCATGTAATCCAGCAAACCATGGTTAGATTCGGTGATGTATGGCTGAACTTCGTAGAATTTCTTCGAGTAGATGTTAGACCAGGTATTTTCCTGACCATCGATAGCGCGAGTTTGCAGCAGGGTAAAGACTTCAGAGAATGGCTTTTTCAGTGGCACGGCATTAACTGCTTCAAACTGAGCCTGCAGCACATCAGATGTCATGATACGGAATTTCTTACCATCAACATCCGCCGGTACTTTAATTGGATTACTGGCAGACAGTTGCTTCATACCGTTATGCAGGTAACCCAGGCCCACGAGACCTTTAGATTCCAGCGATGTCAGCATCTTTTGACCATCCGGCCCTTTTTGGAAACGCTCGACGGCTTCCATATCCTTGAACAGGAACGGCAGATCGAACAGCTGTAAACTTTTAGTATATTTCTGAAACTTAGACAACGCTGGCGCAGCCATCTGCACATCGCCTAACAGCATCGCTTCGAGTACTTTGTTGTCACCAAACAGTTGTGAACTTGGGAATACGTTAACCTCAACCTTGCCAGGGAAACGCTCAGCTACCAACTCAGCAAACTTATTGGCCATCTGACCTTTCGGGGTATTTTCAGCAACGACGTGTGAGAATTTAATTTCAATCGGTGCAGCCATGACAGACGTTGCACCAAAAGTCAGGGCCATTGCCGTAACGGCAGCAGATAAAAGACGCATATTGCTTCTCCAGTTTTGTAATTATTCAGGCGCTTTTTTTGGGTCTAACAGCAGAACCCACGCTCATTTATTAACTCAGAGTGATAAAAGCAAGGAGCAGGCCAACCAATAAAAAACAAAACGATTAATTTTAATCCCTATAAAAAACAGTAACTTATAAAAATATACACTAACGACAAGAAACATCTTATTTTTGTCCAATGGGCGGCATTCCACCCATTCAGACACCACAAAAGGAGGGATTTCCACACATTCCGTCAGAGGCTCTCGCTCACCGTTGGCAGATTATTACTCAAAATGCTGACATAGGCAGTCGCCCCTCTCATCACAGCAAGGTATATTAGAGGCAAATTAGAGACGGACATTCGGATAATAAAACATGGCGATTCAAACAAAAGTAAACCTAAGCCTAGCATTTGTTTTTTTAATCGTTCTTATTACATCGGTATCAGTTATCTATCGAAGTGAAACAGTTCTCTCTTCTGATATCGCTCTACAAAACACACAAAATACCGCTGATGCCTATTTTGACAGTATCAATATCATGATGCTGAGCGGCGCCATGGCTAACCGTCAAACGCTACAATCAAAAATTCTCAGCAACCCCGACCTAACCGAAGCCCGTATTATTCGCGGCGAGCCGGTCGCATCCATGTATGGCGAAGGTACTCCTGATTCACATATTCAGGACGATCTAGATAAACGGGCGATGAATGGCGAATTAATTACCCTTGAATTAGATGATGAAGAGGGTCACCGCATGACCGTGGTGCGCCCGATGCGTGCTAGTTCAAACTATAAAGGCACTAACTGTCTAACCTGCCACCCTGTTGAAGAAGGTACTATTCTCGGCGCGGTTCGAGTGACCTATACGTTCGACAAAATTGACCAGCATATCCTCACCAATATTCGAAACATCGCATTAGTCGAACTCGGCTTGTTTATTGCGGCCCTGCTCCTCGTGGGCTGGATGATTCATCGTATCGTGCTGCAACCGATCAATAAAATGAATCAAACTATCCGTAATATCGAACAGAATGCCGACCTAACCCAGCAGCTGGAAATTACATCAAATGACGAGATCGGACAGATGTCCGCCTCTTTCAATAGTATGCTGCGGACATTCCATGACAGCATTAAACACGTTGTGCATTCGATCGATATGCTCGGACAGTGTAGCCAGCAGATTAGCGATGTTACCGAACTGGCTAATTCCGGTACAGCGAAGCAGATTAGTCGAGCAGAAGCCGTTACCAATGCCATGATCGCCATGGACGGAGCCACTCAAAATGTCTCAGCCACCGCCGATGTCACCATTAAAGCGTCTGACAAAGCCCTGCAGGAAACACGTAACGGCGTAGAGATTACCGCCGGCACCGTGAAAAAAATTGAGTCGCTGCAGCAGCAAATTAAACACGCCACCGATGTCATCGTTCAGTTAGAGCAGCAAAGCTATAACATTGATGCAGTGTTAAGCGTTATTCAGGACATTGCCGAACAAACCAACCTGCTCGCCTTGAATGCCGCGATTGAAGCTGCCCGTGCAGGCGAACAGGGCCGTGGCTTTGCCGTGGTGGCGGATGAAGTTCGCACGCTCTCCCTACGCACCCAGAATGCAACGGTGGAAATCAACGATATTATCGGCGCACTGCAACAAAATGCTAAGGGTGCGGCTCAGGTGATGGGCCAAGCCAGCGCAGAGACAGAATCAAATGTGACAGAGATACAGGAGACGTCAAAAGTCCTCTTTAATATTCAAAAAGAGATGGAATCCATCGCTGAAACCAACCACAGCATCTCCCAGTCGGTCAAACAGAGCGGTATCGCCACGCTGGAGATCGAAGGGGCGGTCAATGAGATCAACAACGGCAGCGAGCAAGCGAAAGACCGCGTGGTGCGTCTATCCGCGATTTCAACACAGATCAGTAAATTAGCCGACGAACTGGAAAAACGTGCTCGACAGTTCAAGCTCTAATCCGCTTTAAACGTAAAACGGCGACCCTGCAGGTCGCCGTTTTCTTTCAGAGATAACGTTCTCTATTTAAAATCATCTTTGCTTAAGTCATATTTTTTCATTTTGTCGTATAACGTCTTACGTGGCAGGCCCAACTTTTCTTGCGTCAGCTTGAGAGAGCCATTGTTACGCGACAGCTCCTCTTGCAACACCAGCTTTTCAAACCGCTCAACCTGTTCGGGTAACGTCATCTGTTTCGCCGCCATCCGCTCACCGGCATCCCCCACGGCAAAGTTATACGCTGGCCCAAGCAACACATAACGCTCGGCAATATTACGTAACTCCCGCACATTACCCGGCCAATGATGGGCCACCAGCGCACTTAACTTTTCAACGCTGAGCTGCGGCACTTCCTTCTGATATTGAACCGAGGCAATCAAAGCGAAATGCTGAAACAACATCGGAATATCTTCACGCCGTTCTCGCAGTGGCGGTATCTCAAGACTGACAACATTAAGACGGTAATAGAGATCCGCCCGATAACCACCCTGCTCACTCAAATCCTTTAGATCAACTTTGGTGGCGGCGACAATACGAATATCCAGAGGAATCAATTCATTAGAACCCAAGCGCTCGATCTGCCGCTCTTCCAGTACCCGCAGCAACTTAACCTGCAACGACAGCGGCATGCTCTCAATTTCATCAAGAAACAGCGTGCCACCATTGGCGTGTTCAAACTTACCGATACGGCGACTCTTAGCATCGGTAAAAGCCCCTTTCTCATGACCGAACAGCTCACTCTCAATCAGATGCTCAGGCACCGCACCGCAGTTAATCGCCACAAAGTTTTTATCTCGACGATTACTGTGTTCATGGATATAGCGGGCCACGAGATCTTTACCCGATCCTGTTTCAGCCTGAATCAGAATATCAGCGGGAGTATCCGCAATATGCTGAATCATCGCTCGCAGTTGCTGAATACCAGGCGAGTGGCCAATAATCCGAGGACCGATACCACCCTGCTGCTCTAACGCCTTACGCAGCACGCGGTTTTCCAGCGTTAGCCGACGTTTTTCCGCCGCACGACGTACCACATCATTCAGCAGTTCTGACGAGAAAGGCTTTTCAATAAAATCATAGGCGCCATCGCGCATCGCACTCACGGCCATCGAAATATCGCCATGCCCAGTAATGAGAATAACCGGCAGATCCGCATCGATGCTCATGATTCGCTGCATCAATTCCAAGCCATCAATTCCTGGCATATTGATATCACTCACCACCACACCAGGCCAATCGCGGTCCAATAGGGTCAGTGCTTTTTCAGCACCGTCAGCCGTGACGACATCATAACCGGCCAACTCTAACGTCTGCCCCGCCGCCAGCCGAATATGTTTTTCATCATCAACCAGTAGAATTTGGTGAGGCTGCTGCAGTTCAACCGGGGTATTCGCATCCATCGGCGGTTCGCCTTCCTGTCTAATTTTAATTATTCTAACCCAACTATCGAAACAGACGTATCTGCTGCTGGCATATTAATGGTAAACACAGCACCACCGAACGGATGATTGCTCACACTCAATTGCCCATCCATTGATTCAATAATACGATGAGAGATTGATAGCCCTAAGCCTAACCCCTGCCCCGCTTTCTTCGTGGTATAAAAAGGTTCGAACACCTTACCCAGTTCGGACGCAGGAATACCGGGGCCATGATCTCTAAAGGATATTAATAAACGCTCGTTCTGCCGTTCAACACCGATCTCTATCCACTTTTCAGGCACCCCTTCCATCGCCTGCAGCGCATTACTAATCAGGTTAACCACCACCTGTTCAAGCCGCAGCATATCGCCTAAAACAAACTGCTGCTCGAGATGATCGGGCCATTCAATTTTGACATTCGCTTTATCTAGCCGACCATACATAATCGACATCGCGCCATCACGCACCGCCTTTAAACTGATCATCATCTGCTGACCTGTCGTTTTACGGGAAAATTCTTTGAGTGGCGCGATAATTTTCGCCATCCGTTCGGTTAATCCACTGATCTCCTGAAGATTACTCGTTACGGGAGCCGTTTTACCCAGCTTTAAAAACGACAGTGCATTATCGGCATAACTACGAATAGCGGTCAGTGGCTGATTTAACTCATGATTGATTCCCGCAGACATCTGCCCTAGCACCGCCAGCTTAGCGGTTTGAATCAACTCATCCTGAGTATTTTTATGCTCTTCCACTTCTTGCAGCAAGCGCGCATTCGCCCGTGTTAGATCCTGAGTCCGCTCATCAACCCGCTGCTCCAGCTGATCCCGCGCCTCGCGTAACTGCTCTTCATTCTCTTTACGCTCGGTAATATCATGAACCGTCACCACAAACCGACTAGCGCTATTATCGGCCATGCGACCAATAATCAGTTCTA
Organism: Amphritea atlantica; assembly: GCF_018860855.1. GTDB lineage: Bacteria > Pseudomonadota > Gammaproteobacteria > Pseudomonadales > Balneatricaceae > Amphritea > Amphritea atlantica_A. The sequence continues at coordinate 88,697 of NZ_JAHKQE010000041.1, read as the reverse complement.
CTGGAAATGGAGAGCCATCGGCTCTGACACACACCACCTCAACCATTAACTCAGCCGACGAACGCTCATCTCTTTGTTGTGAAATATACTGCCAACACACCGCCCGATCAGGCTGGCTAATCAGCTTGCTAAAATACTCACCCGTGATCCGGTCGGAACAATAACCAAATAATTTTTCAGCCGTTGGGTTAAATGACTCGATAACCCCATGGACATCTAACGTGATCAGGCCCGCATGGGTATTATCGATAATCGCTCGAACACGCGCTTCACTCCTCTCCAGTGCTAACGTCTGCTGTCGTTTAAAACGAGCCCGCTCCAACGAGATTCGCCGCCGCGCTAACAGCAACAACACCAAAAAAACTAACGCACTGTAAACAAAGCCGGTGAGGAGAACATTATTCAAAACCTGCCGATCAACCGGTTTCAAATCCGCTAGAATGGATACATTGAACCCGGCATCCTCGACAGCACGGGTCTGCTGCAAATATTGGTGAGTCTCAATACCATCAAGCGCAGGATTATCAATCCGATCCCCCTCAATCAGCGTCACCACCTCGCCTTCCCTCAACGCTTTACGCTCAACAATGGAGAGCGAGGTTAATGTATGATCACCATAACGCAGACTAGAGATAATCCGCTGTAGGTCCTTTTGCGGCAGAGGCTTCAATGTACGAAACTTCCACTCCGCACGGGTACTGATAAAAATGACGCCATCTTCGTCGGTTACTACAATATCGGTCATCGGATCGCGCCAATCCGTCTCAATATCATTGAGATCGATTTTCACCACGATCACACCCAGAATAGTGCCCCGATATTCAACCGGATAGGAGAAAAAGTAGCCTCGCTTTTTCGAGGTCGTGCCCAAGGCAAAATATCGTCCGGCTCGCCCCTCAATAGCATCCCGAAAATAGGGTCGAAAAGAGAAATTACGCCCCACAAAGCTATGCTCTTTCTGCCAGTTACTCGCTGCGAGCGTCGTCCCGTTGGTATCCATCAAGTAGGTATCCGAGGCACCCACCGTGTCATTAACTTTTTGTAGATAAAGATTCGCTCGGTAAACCCCTTCATTGCCATCCAACAGCAACAGATTCACCAACTCAGAATGCGACGATAATAGCTTCGGCAAGTCTTTATACCGATCAAGCTCCTGCTGAAGACTCAAAATATAACGATTCAGGCTTGCCGATGCGCTCTGTTGCAGATCATCAGTGGCTCGACTATGGCTGATTAAGATGGTCTGAAAGATCACCACAACGAATAAGATGACCAACGACAACAGCAATAAAGGGCGTAACCGTATTTTAATCACTACAAATCCTGTAATTAAGCTACAAAAAATTCATTTGAACTAACAAAAAAAGCTAAAAAGCATTAGAATACGACCAAACAAAACATATTCTGTAATATATTTACAAGATACTGCTTACTCAATGACGAGAGAGAGAAAGCTCTCCGTCAGCAAACGGGCAAAACCTGTTGGTTTGAAATACTATTGCCAGCTACTTATCTTGCAGTAGATAACGCAATCTAAAGTTTAACAGGTAAACCCATACCGTCTACCGGATATCCAAATCATGTTAAAACGTACCAAAATAGTTGCCACACTCGGCCCAGCAACGGATAAACCAGGCATCCTCGACCAAATGATCCGTGCCGGCGTCAATGTTGTGCGACTCAACTTTTCCCACGGTAGCGCCGATGACCACCGTCGTCGGGCCAATGAAGTCCGTGAAATATCCAGCAAACTATCTATTCCAGTCGCCATCCTGGGTGACCTGCAAGGCCCCAAGATTCGTATCGCCCGCTTTAAAGATGATATGAAAATCAAACTAGCCGTCGGTGACCACTTCGCCCTCGACTCATCACTGGATACTAATGCTGGCGATCAAACCCAGGTGGGCATCGATTATAAAGCCTTACCGAGAGATAGCCGCCCTGGCGACGTCTTGCTGCTCGATGATGGCCGAGTACAGTTTAAAGTTATCGATGTACAGGGCAGCCGAATCAACTGCGAAGTGATTATCGGCGGACCACTGTCGAACAATAAAGGCATCAACCGTCAGGGTGGTGGTCTCTCCGCGGCAGCATTAACCGAGAAAGATAAACGAGATATTTTAGTTGCCGCTGAAATCGATGTGGATTATGTCGCCGTGTCTTTTCCTCGCAACTCTGCCGATCTGCATGAAGCTCGGCAACTACTCGATGCCGCAGGCAGTAATGCCGAGATTATCGCCAAAGTAGAACGGGCTGAAACCGTCAGCTCTACTGAAGCGCTCGACGACATTATTCTCGCTTGCGATGGCGTCATGGTGGCCCGAGGAGATCTAGGGGTTGAGATCGGCGATGCTGAATTGATTGGCGTGCAAAAACACCTGATTAATCGTGCCCGAGAACTCAACCGCGTGGTGATCACCGCGACTCAGATGATGGAGTCCATGATCCAAAACCCTATGCCAACACGGGCAGAGGTTTTTGACGTAGCCAATGCGATCTTGGATGGCACCGATGCGGTCATGCTCTCCGCCGAAACGGCCGCGGGCGACTACCCAGTTGAAGTCGTACAGGCGATGACCAAAATTTGTCAGGGCGCTGAAAAGCATCAGCTTTCCCGTCCCGCGCCTACCAGTATTTCGCAGCGTTGCGAACACTTTGATGAAACCATCGCTCGCTCAGCGATGTATACCGCGAATCACCTAGTCGGTGTTAAGGCGATTGTCTGCCTAACTGAATCTGGCTCGACCCCTCGCTGGATGTCCCGCATCCGCTCGGGCGTTCCAATCTACGCGCTAACCCGCAATGAACGCTCCATGCGTCGCATGACACTGTTCCGCGGCGTACACCCCATGCTGTTTGATGCGACAGGGATCGATAATAACGACCTTAACAATCAGGTTCTGGAAACCCTTAAAGCGCAACATCTGCTGGAGAGCGGCGACTTGATTCTGCTCACCCGGGGAGCCGTGATTGGCAGTGGCAGCGGGACAAACTCGATGCAGGTGTTACAGGTTCCTTAAAACCGTAACTCAGGATAAAACAGCATCATTTAAAGGCCCGCTAAGCATTATTAGCGGGCCTTTTTTATGCTCTTTAATCTCCCGCTTTTTTACAGGGTTATGTTTAGCGTATGCTGCGCTATAATAGCGCTCTTTTTTCCGTTAATAAGGTATCCTGGTTGTGTCAAAGGCTCTGGAACAGAATCTGCAGTTAATTATAGAAAAGGGTCAGATTTTGGCACTTGACGGCATCCTTCATGGTATCGAGAAGGAAGGCCTTCGGGCTGATGCCCATGGCTCAATCAGTCAAACAGGTCATCCCGCTTCGCTTGGCGCTGCCCTGACTCATAGCCATATCACCACCGATTATTCGGAAGCGCTACTGGAGTTCATTACCCCAGTGTTTTCGAAATCCGCCGAGGCTCTTGAATTCCTAAAGCAGCTGCACTGCTATGCCTATCAGCATCTGGGCGATGAAGAGCTGTGGAATGCCAGCATGCCTTGTCATATCGATAATGAAGACGCAATTCAGATTGCTCGCTTCGGTAGCTCCAATGTCGGCCGTCTAAAGCATATCTACCGGGTAGGCTTAGAGCATCGCTACGGCAAAATGATGCAAACCATTGCCGGCATCCATTACAACTTTTCACTGCCGGAATCGCTCTGGCCAATCTTGCGAGATCTTCAGGGAAGCCAAAAAAGCGTACAGGCTTTCCGCTCATCGGGGTATTTCAAACTGATCCGCAACTTCCGCCGCTCATCTTGGTTATTGCTTTATCTGTTTGGTGCCTCGCCAGCGCTATCGGCCAGCTTTATGCGCGGCCGCGAACACGACCTCGAGCAGTGGGATGAAGAAACCCTCTACCGCCCCTACGCCACCTCTTTGCGCATGAGCGATTTAGGTTATTCAAACAAAGCCCAGTCGGCTTTAAATATTTGCTTTAACCATCTTGATAGCTATATTCACAGCTTAACTGAGGCTATCAACACAACCTATCCGCCTTATGAGAAAATCGGGGTAAAAACCGAACAGGGCTACAAACAGCTGAACAGTAATGTTCTGCAAATAGAAAATGAATATTACAGCGATATCCGGCCAAAACGAGTGGCGCTATCCGGCGAAAAACCGGTACACGCCCTACTGGAACGCGGCGTCGAATATATCGAAGTACGCAACACCGATATTAACCCGTTACTCCCCGTCGGTATCGACCAACCACAGGCCGATTTCCTCGATGCATTTTTGGTCACCTGCCTGTTATCCGACCCTAGCGATGTCGACAGCCATGAGTGCGAACTGATTAACCGCAATAATAACCTCGTGGTTAACCAAGGAAGAGCCCCGGGCTTAATGCTGACAAAAGATAATCAGCCCATCACGGTACCCGAATGGGGTTCGCAGATTCTGAGCGACATTCGCAAAACCGCGGCGGTATTAGATAAAGTAGCCGGTGATAGCCGCTACACTGATGCGGTCTGCGCTCAGCAAGCTAAGCTAGATGACCCTTCATTGACGCCATCCGCACAAATTCTCGAACAGATGAAAACCTCTGGGCTGAGCTATGAGGCCTTTATTATGCAACAAAGCCGCCAGCACCGAGAAACGATTACGCGTATGGGGCTGGATGCAAAACAGCAACAGTATCTTGACGACCTCAGCCTCATCTCTATTGCTGAGCAACAGCAGATCGAGATGAGCGACACCATCGATTTCGACACTTACCTAGCGAACTATCTCGCACAGTAGTCTTTTACGTCGATCTAAATAAAAAAAGCCCTGCATTCTCAGCAGGGCTTTTTTTGTTTTACAAACGTAAATAGGTTTAAAGCAGCGTTGAACTAGTCTCTATTGCAACACAAAACTCGTAAAGAATAGATCGGCCACATAGGCCTCCCCTTCCTCGGCCAATAAGACCCGCTGCACTTTTTCTAACGCTTCTTGGGCAAGAATATGCTGCTTATCAACGGTTTTCAGCTCTTCTTCAGTTTTAGAGCTCAATAGCATTAGAACTTCATGGCGAATCTCCGCCATATGATAATTCACCGCATGGTGAGCCGCTGCACTGGTCACCTGTATCGTAATTTCACACTTCAAAAACCGCAGAGTACCCGGACTTACAAAGTTGGCAACAAAGGGCTTCAGTTCAATATAGTTAACATAATCCTCTGCTGAGGGCTCATCGGCTGCCCAGACAGGCTGCAACATTGCGCCCAAAAACAATACCAGCAAAAAACGTTTCAGCATGCTTAAGTTTCCCTATCTAATATCAGAGAACACCTCTGACCTGAAAACAATGAAATAAATAAAAACATAACGCCAGCAAACAAAGGACGCTTAACAATAAGCGCCCATTGCCCCGTCAACCGATTCAATCGCATACAGCGCAACAATAAAAGGTCGTACAGGTTTATAGACTCTTCTGTTGTATCATTTTTAGCAGAAAATATCAGCGCCACATGATCAAGATTAGCTATCTATGAGTGAAAAGGGTTCGGCTATTGCCTCTTTCACAACGATAGGATTAGTATTGAGGCACTCAGACAGCAAGTGCTGAACATTAAAGGAGGCCTGCTATGCTAGAAAAATGCCGTAATGCCCAGGAACGCTGGGGAGGTGTGAGCGACATTATTGATAACTGGCTCGACGGACGTCAAAAACTGATCAGCTTTTTTGTTTCTCTGCCGCAACAAAATGTTCAGGAAACACTGAATGATAAAATTCAGGAATTCTGCCAACTCATGATGGACTATATCTCATCAGGTCATTTTGAAGTTTATGAGCAGCTACTAAAACAGGGTAGCGAGTTCAATGATGGTAGCTTAGAAAAGGCTCAAGCACTGTTTCCTAATATTCAGAACAGCACTGATGCCGCGCTCGACTTCAATGATATTTATTCCAGCTTTGAAGGGATAACACTGCAAGAGATGTATGAACTGACATGCCAACTCTCTTCCTTGGGCGAAACTCTCGAAGAACGCTTTGCCCTCGAAGATAAAATGATTGAGATTCTTCATATCGCTCACCGTGAACGAGTATTTGCTGAACCCCAAGCATAAGACCGGAATAACCTGTACTGAGAGTATAGATAGGAACACTTTATGGAAAACAGGTTTCGTGCTGTTGGTTGTGCCCTTCTGGTCACAACAATACTGACCGGCTGCAGTAATAATGATGATCCTACCCAATACGTTGAGTATGCACTTCAAGGGGCCTACTCAGCCAGCCTATCCCCACAGTCAACTTATGCAACCATTGGCTCATTTAATCATGGCGGTAGCCTGTGGAATGTTAAGCAACATGAGCGACTGTATAACTGGAATCATAAAGCCGGCGAATACAGTTTAATTGCAGCCAGCGCCTTTTCGCCTGATGAACTCTATGCCGCCACGGCGGAACAACAAGATCTAGTCCTGTGGAACCTCAGTAATGGTCAACCCGAGGGCTTCTGGAGCTCACCGGCTGAGATTCTCGCAATGGACCTATCCCCTAATGGCAATTACGCACTGCTAGGCTTAGCAGACCATACCGCCGTCTATTTCAATGCCAAGCAGGGTGGCGTAATGCAAACCTTCCGTCATGAAGCTCGGGTCAAAGCGGTTGATCTTAGCGATGATGCACTCATCGCACTGACCGGCGATGATGCTTATAACGCCCAACTATGGGATATCCAAAGTAACAAAGTTATCCACAAGCTTAAGTTCGGCAATATCGTCGATACGGTCGCTCTCTCACCAAACAAACAGCTCGCCTTTAGTTCCGGCAGTTTAGACCGCGCCGTGATCTGGAGCGCCTTGGACGGCAAGGTATTACATACGCTGTCGGATAACAGCGATCTATTTGGTAAACGACTCAGCTTTCTATCAGCCCGATTCTCTTCCGATAACAGCCAATTACTCACCGGCACAGCTTCCGGCTCGGTTCAGCTATGGAGCACCAGCAGCGGCGAGATGTTACGTAGCTGGAATATCCATAAACGCGACCCCTATGGTCCTACCAGTACCGGCGTCTACGCCGTTAGTTTTGGGAACGGCCAATATTATGCCATCGGCTCTAACGGCATCATCAACGAACTGAAATAACACACAACGATACCCCATCATTCTGATATTTTTCAAAGTGATTAGCTGCTCGGCTAATCACTTTCCCCGTCAATCCGCCCCAACCCTTTACGCAACGCTACTCATATTTGCCTCTATTTCGTCAGACCTACATCACACTGGTAACGCTTAATTCACCCACAAGAGTCAGGCCTACTGCTCCGTGCTTAAAGCCGTTATATGCCACAAACCCTCTTGGTCTCTATCTGCAGACAATTAAAAACCAATAAAATCAATTAGTTATCAAAAAACACCACAGCATAGCTGGCCTATAGCGACAGGAATGCCGTGCTTATATTTCATTAACAACAATAAGCTATTGATTTATAAGAACTAATCAGACTTGGCATAGCACCTGCTATTAAGGGGTTATTCCGGTCAATTTTATTAACCTGACGGATTAATCATCTCAAGTAAATAAACTAGGAGCTTAACCATGAATATCAAAACCCTATGCATCATCGCCCTGACATCTGTATCCGCTACTGCATTCGCCGCAGACAAGCCTGAATTTAACCTTGTCGACCTGAATGCCGATGGTTTTGTCAGCCAAGAAGAAGCTCAAAACATTGTCGGCCTGACAGACGTTTTTGAAGCCGCTGATATCAACAAAGATGGTCAATTAGATGAAGCTGAATATGCTGAAGCAGCCATCAGCTAATTGATATTTGGGGGGCACCGGCCCCTCTCTCACCACGAAAGACAGTAGAGATTATTCCGATCAACTGATTAAGCTGACGGGTTAATCATCTAACGAAAAGAACACTAGGAGCTTAACCATGAACATCAAAACTCTATGCGCCATTGCCTTAACATCTGTATCCGCTGCCGCATTCGCCGTTGATATGCCTGAATTTAACGCAGCCGACCTTGATGCTGATGGCTTTGTCAGCCAAGAAGAAGCGAAAAATATTGAAGGTTTGACTGAGATTTTCGAAGCATCTGACGTCAACAAAGATGGTCAGTTGGATGAACTTGAATACACAGAAGCGTCTATCAAGTAATTCACATTCTAGGAACTCACCATACCGCAGTTCCCAGCACGTTTTACGCTTCAATAAAAAACCGCCAATCGGCGGTTTTTTTGATCCATTTTTAGCAACGTAAATTAATGCTGCAAGATCTGGCTTAGGAACAGTTGAGTTCGTTCATGTTGAGGGTTGTTAAAGAACTCATGAGGCTCGTTCTCTTCAACAATCTGCCCACCATCCATAAAGATAACCCGATCGGCCACCGTCTTAGCGAAACCCATCTCGTGGGTTACACAGAGCATCGTCATACCTTCGGTAGCCAATTCAATCATAACGTCGAGTACCTCTTTGATCATCTCTGGGTCGAGTGCCGAGGTTGGCTCATCGAAGAGCATCACGTCGGGGTTCATGCAGAGTGAACGAGCGATAGCAACACGCTGTTGCTGACCACCGGATAACTGCCCAGGATACTTGAGTGCCTGATCGGGAATTTTCACCCGCTCAAGCAGCTCCATCGCTTCGGCTTCGGCTTGCTTACGAGGCATCTTTTTCACCCAGATCGGGGCGAGGACACAGTTTTCTAACACCGTCAGGTGAGGGAATAGATTAAAGTGCTGGAACACCATCCCTACTTCCTTACGAATCGCTTCGATATTTTTAATATCTTCATTCAGGGGAATACCATTAACGATGATATCACCCTTCTGATGCTCCTCTAGATGGTTAATACAGCGAATCATCGTCGACTTACCCGATCCTGATGGACCACAGATAACAATCTTTTCGCCCTGTTTAACTTCCAGATTAATATTCTTCAACACATGAAATTCGCCGTACCATTTGTTCAGGTCGCGCAATTCCACCATCATTTTATCAGTCGCTTGTGAATGGCTCATATCAAAATCTCTCTGTAATCAGGCACGGTTGCCATGGCCGGTATTTAATGCTTTTTCCAGATGTTGCGAATAACGCGACATACTGAAACAGAACATCCAGAACAACAGGGCAACAAATAAATAACTCTCGGTGGAATAGCCAATCCATTCAGGGTCTTGGTTTGCCGCCTGACCAATCGCCAACACATCAAACAAACCGATAATCAGTACTAAGCTGGTATCCTTGAACAGAGCGATAAACGTATTAACGATACCCGGTATCATCAATTTCAATGCCTGGGGCATAATGATCAGAATCATCTTCTGCCAATAACCCAACCCTAGCGCATCAGCCGCTTCATACTGCCCCTTAGGAATCGCCTGCAGTCCACCCCTGATCACTTCTGCCATATAGGCAGACTGGAATAGGGTGATACCGATTAACGCCCTCAGCAGCTTGTCAAAGCTCATCCCTTCAGGGAAGAACAATGGCAACATCACCGAAGCCATAAACAGTACCGTGATCAGCGGAACACCCCGCCAGATTTCGATAAAGATGACACACACCGACTTCACAATCGGCATATCCGACTGGCGCCCCAGCGCTAGCAAGATACCCAGTGGTAGTGAAGCCACAATACCGACGACCGCTAATACCAGCGTCAAACTCAGGCCACCCCACAGATGAGTTTCCACCCGAGTCAGACCAAAGGCGTTACCGTACAACAGGAAGAACGCGACAACGGGATAAACGACCAGCAACAGCGTTGCAACCAGTCCCTTCTTCGGCGTCTTCGGCAACACTAGCCAGATGATTGAGCCAATCAAAATAATAAAAGCGATTTGCACCCGCCAATGTTCCGCTTCTGGGTAAAACCCATAGAGAAACTGATCCAATCGATTGGCAATAAACACCCAGCATGCACCACCGCTGGTACAGGCATCACGGCTATCGCCGACCCAATCGGAATCGATAAAGATCCACTGAATCGTTGGCACCAGAAAACTGATCAGAAAATATCCGACCACTATCGTTGCTATCGAATTAACGGGGCCGTTAAACAAATTTTTCCGCAGCCAGCCGATAACACCAATCATGTTAGCAGGCGGGGGCAACGTGGGTTGTAGTTCGTATTTCATAGCATCCCCTCCTAACGTTCCGACAACTGAATTCTGGCGTTATACCAGTTCATAAAGAATGAGGTCATCAAACTCAGAGCTAAGTAGACAGCCATCGTCATGGAAATAACCTCAATAGCCTGCCCCGTCTGATTCAAAGTCGTCCCAGCAAAGACGTTAACCAAGTCGGGATAACCGATGGCGGTCGCCAGTGAGGAGTTCTTAGTCAAATTAAGATACTGGCTGGTCAGTGGAGGGATCACCACTCGCAGTGCTTGAGGGATCACAATCAGACGCAGGGTTTTCGCTTTTGACATACCCAGTGCGGTTGCCGCTTCCGTTTGACCATGAGATACAGCCAGAATACCTGCGCGAACCGTTTCAGCAATAAAGGCAGCCGTATAGATACTCAACGCCAGCCAGAGCGCAATAAGCTCAGGTATAACGGTGATACCACCCTTAAAGTTAAAGCCTTTCAGCTCCGGATGATCAAGCCCCAATGGCATTCCACTAAACAGGAATAGCACCAGAGGCACACCGATAATCAAACCAATGGTGGTCAGAGCTACCGGAAACTGCTGCCCGGTCAGCTCTTGCCGTTTTCTTGCCCAACGGGCAATCAACCAACTGGCTACAATCGCAGCGAAAAAACCGAAGGTAACCCAACCAAAACCTGCTTCAGGCACGGGCGCTGGGAAAATAAAACCTCGGTTATTAATAAATGAGCCGAAAAATTCGATACTTTGACGCGGTTGCGGCAGTGTTCGCAGTACCGCGTAGTACCAGAAGAATATTTGCAGCAGCAGAGGAATATTACGGAAAACTTCGATATATAGCGCAGAAAACTTAGCGACTAACCAGTTATCTGATAACCGCGCCACACCCAGAATAAAGCCAAGAATAGTCGCCGCAATAATACCCAGAACAGCGATCAATATGGTATTTAATAGGCCGACAATAAAGGTCATACCGTAGCTTGACGCTTCAGTATAATCGATAAGACTCATGGCAATACCGAAACCGGCTTCACGGCTTAAGAAGTCGAAGCCTGTCGTAATACCACGTTGTTCAAGATTGGTCAGTGTATTGTCAATTATGGTGTAAAAGACAAAACCCAAGATGGACAGTAACAGCACCTGAAACAGTAACGATCGTTTTTTCGGATCGTTCCAGAATTTTGGCTGACTCACCGGTGGTGCTTTTTGTTTGGCTGAGCCATCAGGCTTGTGACCTGAATTCGAAATGTCTGAGGACATTGTTAACTCCAGAAATCAGTACACAGATCTTTCTGCCCCAGGCAATACGCCTAGGGACAGAAACAAAAACGGCCAACCCTTAGGCCAGCCGTTGATCAGCATGTTTAACGCATTGGTGGAGCGTACTGCAGTCCCCCTTGGTTCCACAACGCGTTCAAGCCGCGATCCAGACCCAGTGGAGAATCTTTACCTACGTTACGCTCATAAGCTTCACCGTAGTTACCTACCTGCTTAACAATCTGGTATGCCCAGTCGTCAGCCAGATCTAGGCCTTTACCTTTAGGTCCGTCGATACCAACCAAACGTTTAACGTTTGGATCAGTGCTTTCAGCCTTCATCTTATCAACATTAGCAGATGTTAAACCTAGCTCTTCAGCGTTTAGCATCGCATTGTGTGTCCACTTGACGATATTAAACCAAGTATCATCACCCTGACGAACAACGGGTCCCAGTGGCTCTTTAGAGATAACCTCTGGCAGCGCGCCAACGCTTGATGGATCTTGCATACGGGTACGCAGGCCTGCCGCTTGCGACAAGTCAGTGGTGAACGAATCACAACGGCCACTATCAAACGCCTGTGCTGCCTGATCATTGGTATCAAAAACCACTGGCGTATATGAAATACCATTAGCACGGAAGTAATCGGCCATATTCAACTCAGTCGTTGTACCGGACTGAACACAAACAGTTGCACCATCCAACTCTTTAACGCTTTTCAAGCCCAGATCTTTCTTCACAAGAAAGCCTTGACCATCGTAGTAGTTAACGCCTGCAAAGTTGATACCTAGCTGTGTATCACGAGTCTGTGTCCAAGTTGTTACACGGGACAATACATCAATTTCACCAGACACTAGCGCGGTAAAACGCTCTTTCGCATTAAGCGGAATGAATTTAACTTTTGTAGCATCGCCCAGTACTGCAGCAGCAACCGCTCGACATAAATCAACGTCCAGACCTTTCCAGTTACCTTTATCATCAGGCACTGAGAAGCCAGGGACACCACTTGTCACACCACACTGAACAGCTCCACGTTCCTTCACTGTTTCTAAAGTACCTGCCGTAGCAGCACCAGTCATTGCGGTCATCAGGATGGCAGCAGAGATCAGGGTTTTCTTCATTGGATGCTTCCTCTCTTTGTAACAAATGAATGAATAATAAAAGTAGCGCCGTGTTGGCAACCTTGCCATACATCTAATCTAAGCAAGTAACATTCCACTTTTTATTCTTATATTCCAAATATTTAACTATAAGTGTAGCAACAGTTCCTCATCTGTACAGGAGATCGCTGCTACCGGCTGTAGTACTCTTTCATCATGTTGAAATAAATCTACAAAATAACTATCAAAAACGCTCGTTTTTTATAACATTTCCAATCAATGCTCTTTTTCCGCACCAAAAAAAACCACCCATGCGGGTGGTTTGTATATTTTTGACCAACTTTAGCGCTTTACTCAGCTGGGTTGATCTCTAACAATTCAACTTCAAAAACCAGTGTTTCATTAGGGCCGATCGCATCACCCATACCACCCGGTCCATATGCCAGTTCAGCTGGCAGCACTAGGCGCGCTTTGCCACCTGCTTTCATCAACTGCAGACCTTCTGTCCAACCGGGTATAACACCATTCAGCGGGAAAGAAACCGGCTCGCCACGGCTATACGAGCTATCAAAATCGGTACCGTCGATTAATGAACCACGGTAGTGCACTTTAACGGTATCTTCCGCTTTTGGACTATCGCCCTCGCCAGCGGTTAACTCTTCATACTGAAGACCAGACTCGGTAGTAACAACCCCATCTTTCTTAGCATTCTCAGCTTGATAGTCTTGACCTTTTTTCAGATTGCCTTCTGATATTTTGGCAAACTGAGCTTGCTGTTCAGCCATTTTAGCCTGTTGGAAAGCCATCATGGTCGCTTCAACCTCTTCAGGTTTCAGCAGCGGCTCATCACCGGAATAAACAGTTTCAACCGCGCGGCGCAGGGCATCGACATCCAACTCTTCAACATCCGCTTTCAGACGCTCTCCCAGCATCAGACCTAAGCTATACCCCAGTTTCTGCTGATCTGTTTCCAGAGTATAAGGCTTCTCTACCTCTGCCACGGCCTGCTCTTTATCAGGGCCACAACCGACCAATACGATACTTGCTACGGCCACGGCCACCAGCGTCTTCTTCATTGTCATTCCTTAAATTCTGGGATCATTTATGTGCTGTTAGTAAGCCATTAAACTGAAAAGTTCAGCCGATTACTACCGCACCTGCGGCTTTATCGCTTAATTGCCGTAAAAGAGCCGGTAAATCCCCTAAATTTTCTGCTGTTTTAGTCGTCACCTTAGCGGCTGCACAGAGATTCAGGTAACTCAGTTGAGTCAAAGCTTCGGCCCCATCCGCTCGCTCGACATCAGGACACAGATCTCGAAGATCATAGAGCAGTCCGATCTCTACCTTTTCGGCACTCAATTCTGCTTTTTTCAAGGCTTCATAGCAGTGCTGCTCGTCCTCTGATTGTTTTGATTGGCGCAGATCAAAACGTAATTTACGCAACGGTTCAAGCATCTTGCCACGCCACTGCCGGACCGACGGATCATCCAGTTCTTGCGGTAATCGCTTACCCTCCCGCGCCAGCCATAAACCAAAGAGCAGATCATTAACACTCAATTGATATTGATTTTGTAATGTTAGGCAAAGATCCGCCACCTCTGGGGTAGAATAGGTCTGTACTGCGTAGTTCCAAAACACATTATTATCTAACATCTGTGATAAAATCCGCCGCCATGATTCAGTTAAACCAGTTAAGCTTACAACGTGGACCCCTGCGCCTGCTAGACAGAGCGCAATTAACGATCCACGCCAATCAGAAAGTGGGCATTGTCGGCGCCAATGGTGTCGGTAAATCCTCGCTTTTCAAACTTATTCTTGGCCAGCTACAGCCTGATGAAGGTGACCTGCAACTGCCCGGTAATCTTACCATTGCCCACATGGCACAAGAAGTTGCCGACAGTGATGGTCGGGCGATTGACTATGTGCTCGATGGCGATCACCGCTTACGGGCGGTGCAGCAAGGGCTGGCCGACGCAGAGCAGTCCGGCAACCATCACCGTATTGGCGAGCTACATGCCCAGCTGGATGCTATCGATGGCTATAGTGCTGAAGCTCGCGCACACCAGCTATTAAATGGCCTGAGTTTCTCGACCGCTGATGCCCAGCGCCCCGTGAATACCTTTTCCGGCGGCTGGCGGATTCGACTCAATCTAGCCCAAGCGCTGATGAGCCACTCCGATATTCTCCTGCTTGATGAGCCCACCAACCACCTCGACCTCGATGCGACAATCTGGTTAGAGCAATGGTTACGTAATTACCAGGGTACACTGCTGCTGATCTCCCATGACCGAGATTTCCTCGATGCGGTCAGCACCCATATCGTGCACATGGCTCAGCAGAAAACGGAACTGTATAAAGGCGGTTACAGCGATTTTGAGAAACGTCGCGCCGAACGGCTCGCCCAGCAACAATCCCAGTTTGAAAAACAACAGGTGAGAATCGCTGAGATTGAGAGTTTTGTTAACCGCTTTAAAGCCAAAGCCACGAAAGCCAAACAGGCCCAAAGCCGAGTGAAAGAGTTAGAACGCATGGAGCTGATCGCCCCAGCACATGTCGACAGCCCATTCAGTTTTACCTTTCAATCATCGGATAAAATATCCTTCCCGTTAATGAGTCTTAACAACGCTCAGCTCGGCTACAGCCAAGCGATTCTGAAGGATGTAAAACTGACCCTGTCTCCAGGCGATCGTATTGGCCTGCTCGGGCCGAATGGCGCGGGTAAATCAACACTGATTAAAACCCTGACCCAAGACCTTCCCTTAATTGATGGCGTCTATCATGCGGGTGAGCATCTAAAAATTGGCTATTTCGCCCAGCATCAGCTTGAAGCGCTGGATCTAGAAGCCTCCCCCGCCCTGCATATTCAGCGTATCTCGCCGAAAGCCAGTGACCAAGAGATTCGAAATTATTTAGGCAGTTTTGATTTTAACGGTGACCGCGCCCTAGAACCGGTAAAACGCTTCTCCGGCGGTGAAAAAGCGCGCGTCGCACTGGCATTGATCGCTTGGCAACGGCCCAACCTGCTACTGCTCGATGAGCCAACCAACCACCTCGACTTAGAAGTTCGTCATGCTCTCACGCTGGCACTACAAAACTTCGACGGCGCCCTAATTCTAGTCTCCCACGATCGTCACTTGCTACGTAATACGGTAGATCAGTTCTGGCTGGTTGCTAATGGCCGTGTATCGCCTTTTGATGGCGATATGGATGATTATCAACAATGGCTGGCGGCGCAACGTCGAACACAAAATCAAACCGTAGAAGAACCAAAAGAGAACCGCTCACTTAGCGCCGCTGAAAAGAAAGAGCAAAAACGACTTGAAGCGGAAAGGCGCAACGCACTTCGGCCCCTACGCAAAGCGATTGATAAGCTTGAAGCGACACTCGACAAGGTGACTCAAGAACTACAGCAGGTAGAAACGTCACTGGCAGATGTCAGCTTGTATGAAGAGGGCAATAAAGAGCAGCTTAAACGTCAGCTACAACAACAGGGCGAGCTACAACAAAAAGCAGATGCGATTGAATCTGAATGGATGGAAAAACTCGAAGAATTAGAGCAGCTAGAAAGCGAAACCTCGCTTTAACGCCCGATAAGAACGCATCAAAAAGCCGTTGATACGCATCATCATTACGCGCATTCAACGGCTTTAAACAAACCAAGATTCAATCAACCTTCTGCAGCCCTAATGGCCACGCATGAAAGTATGCACCAAGGCATCCAACTCATCGGTATTATCTGCAATCAGAGCAACGGCTTTATCAACCTCCGCCCGATTTAACCCTAACTGTTGCAGCAAACTATCGGCAACCTCCTCAATCGGACCGTCAGCCAAACCGCGTCGACGCAATTCTCGGTTGACAATATAGATCAGCTTCGCCTCATGGCTCGCAATACCATCATAGCTAAGGTCATTATGATGACGTACCGCTTCCACCACGACTTCTGGCAACCCCCAATCATCTAACAACCATGCACCAATCTGCTCACGGGTAACATTCATCACTTGCTTTTCAACATACTCCAACGGCATATGAGGATTCGCCTCAATATAACGTGACAGCAGTGCGAAGTGCGGCGGAAACAGATGCGCCAACACCAGATAACCAAAGTTTTGCAGCAACCCAGCCAGATATACCAAACCCGCCTTCGGTCGGCTCTCAGCAGGGATTTTCTTGCAGATCAACTCCGCAGTCGCGGCGACATAAACAGACTGCTGCCAATAAGGCACGCCATCCCGCGGGGTATCATCAGGAATCGTTAGGGTTTTGCCCATCGCCACGCCCAACGCCAAATTGACCACCAGATCAAAACCCAGCACGCGAATCACCGCGTCTTCCACCGAATGAACTTCACCCGGCGCAGCATAGTAAGGAGATGCTGCCCAGCTCATCACCTGAGATGCCAACGAAGCATCACTGCACACCAACGGCACTAAATCATCAATACCCGCAATCGGATCAGAGCGCAGCTCAAGCAAACGTTTCATCGTCATCGGCAAGGGCGGCAAGCCGAGGGTATCTTCCAAGCGCTGCTGTATTCGCAACGTGGTAAAACGCTCAACCGCTCGTGTAATCACCTGCTCATCGCTACCGGCCGGCTGATACTGCTCAATCGTATGAGGTGTCAGCCCCAACGAGCAGTGGGACAGATGATCCCTAAACCACTCTTTATGTGCCTCAAAAGAGAGTCCGGTATATGCCTCAACTACATTGAAGTGTTCATACCCCTCAATCGAGCTATCAATGAAAACCGGCAGCTGAAATAGCTGTTCTTGGCCGTGCTCAATGCTTAAAGCTGTTTGACTAAAAAATTTAGTGGCATCCGAGCCTCTCACCGGTTGCAAATGCCGCCCCGAATGTTTCCAGATGCTAACCAAATTCAACAACATATTGGCCGGCAACAAGACCAGTGCTTTACCTTCATGGTCATTTAAGAGCACCATTCTAATGGTTTTAGCATCATCATCCGCGCTAGAAATAGATTTTACCGCTATGGACAAAGTGAATCTCCTAGTTGCTAGTGAGTCCTTAACTTAAGGGTATCGGCCTCAAACGCCTCATCTTTAACCAATGTTAGTATAAGGCCGTCAACAATTAGCCAACACAACTACACTACTCATTCCGAGCCGCCCCTGAAGAGACGCTTAGCCTCTGTTTATTCGCCGTTAACACCCTCAGATGCGCACTCCCCAGCCGATATACATTTCAATATAGACAGCGATAAAACGATGAACGAACTTTCAGCATAAATTTATGCTCGATAAACCGGCTTTATTCAAAAACCTGCGCCAATATCTGCTTTAATAACAACTCATATTATCTTCAACTATCCGCGATAGGCGCTTCAGGAATTGAATTATGCGAACACCTTATCTCTCTATTATTTTCGCCACACTCGCCTTCGTTTCATCATTAACCTATGCGGTTAATGAAGACCTAGCACCGGAATCAGCCACAGGCACGCTCCAGCAAAAAGTTATTACAGCACAGCAGCAGATGGTGGTTACGGCTCACCCACTCGCCACTCAGGCAGGCTATAACGTCTTACAACAAGGGGGGAGTGCCGTCGACGCCGCGGTAGCGGTTCAGGCGATGCTCACACTGGTAGAGCCGCAATCTTCCGGCATCGGCGGCGGTGCCTTTATGCTCTATTGGGATAACAGTACTCAACGCTTAACCGCCTTTGATGGCCGAGAAACAGCCCCAGCCTCCGCCGATGAAAACCTTTTTTTAACCGAAGAGGGAACGCCGATGAACTGGTGGGATGCGATGGTTGGCGGTCGCTCGGTGGGCACACCAGGCGTGCTCGCGATGCTCGAATTTAGCCACAAGCAGTATGGTAAGAAACCTTGGACTTCGTTATTTAGTGAAGCAATTAAAACCTCTGAATCAGGCTTCAGTGTCGGTGCCAGACTCCATCAACTATTGGCTTCAAAAATCAATCCGGGGCTGGGACGTTATCCCGAAGCTCGTGATTATTTCTTTACGCCCGAAGGAGAACCGCTACCTGAAGGATACCGACGGACCAACCCAGCACTCGCGCACTCACTGCAACAGATTGCACAACAGGGCGCTACTGCTTTTTATCAGGGGGAACTCAGCCAGAAAATTGTCGCCGCCGTGAAGCAAGCCACCGATAACCCCGGCAGGCTGCAACTGAGTGATCTACAAAACTATCGCCCGGTCGCACGGCAAGCGATCTGCCGACCCTTTCGGCAATATCGCGTTTGCGGTTTTCCTCCACCAACCTCCGGCGGTGTGACGACCCTACAAATAATTAAACTCATGGAATTGGCGGAGTCACAGCCACAACAACCGGACAGCGTAGCCTTTTATCATCTGCTAACTCAAGCGAGTCGACTGGCCTATGCCGATCGCGCCCGTTATCTAGCCGACAGCGACTTTATCGATGTACCGGTTGATGCCCTGCTAGACGAAGCCTATTTGCAACAGCGTAGCCAACTGATCAGCCCACTGAAAGATATGGGCCAAGCCAGCCCCGGTGAGTTGCCAAAAATCATCAGCCAGGCCGACGACCGCTCCCCTGAGCTCCCCTCCACCAGCCACTTTGTCATTGTCGATAAATGGGGCAATGCCGTATCGATCACCAGCAGTATCGAAATGGCCTTCGGCTCAACCCTGATGGCCGGTGGCTTCTTACTCAATAATCAACTCACCGACTTTTCCTTTATTGCCGAGAAAGATGGCAAACCGGTCGCCAACCGAGTGCAAGCCAATAAACGCCCGCGCAGTTCGATGTCCCCCATGATGGTGTTTGATCAGGATAACCAATTGGTTGCGGCGCTGGGCTCCCCCGGTGGCAGCCGTATCATCAGCTATGTTGCAAAAAACCTGTACCTTAAACTCAGCACAGACCTCAGCCTACAAGAGGCCTTCAATAGCCCTCATGTGGTTAACCGCAACGGCGTGACTGAACTGGAAGCGGGCACCTTTGCAGAAACACTCGCGGCCCCCTTACAAGCTCTGGGGCACCAAACCAAAGTCAAAGACCAAAACAGCGGCCTACATGGCTTTTTCCGGCAGCCTGATGGCTCATGGAGAAGCGCCGTCGATCCCCGCCGAGAGGGCACGGCGATGGGCGATTAATACCGCACACGGTTACGTCAGATTCTTTTCAACTAATCACTCGACCTAACACACACAAAAACACCGCGATCAACGCGGTGTTTTATTGGCCAATATCACTCAAGGCCGAGTATTTAGTCGACCTGTGCAGCGCTCAAATCGCTAACCGTCGCCGCTTCAGCAACCGCTTCCTTTTCGCCCAGTTCCTCTGGCAAAAGCAAACTTAGAATAATCGCTGCCATACCGCCGGTCGTAATCGGCGAACCAAATACGCTTTGCACCATCTTCGGCAGTTGATCCAGCAGACCTGGCGTCATGCTAACACCTAGCCCCATACCAAATGCCACAGCCATAATCAGAAGCTTACGGCGATCGAGGTGTTCCGATGCAATAATCTTGATCCCAGCAGCAGCCACTGTACCAAACATCACCAAGGTCGCACCGCCCAAAACGGGCTTAGGGATCTGCTGTAAGATACCGCCAATCATCGGAAACAATCCGAGCAACAACAAAATAGCGCCGATATACAACGCGATATGCTTACTGGCAACGCCGGTTAATTGAATCACACCGTTGTTCTGACTAAAGGTAGTGTTAGGAAAGGTGTTAAACACCGCCGCCAACAGAGAGTTAAAACCATCGGCAAACACGCCACCGCGAACACGAGCGATATACTCATCCCCTTTAATCGGCTGTTTAGACACCATACAGTTAGCCGTGATGTCACCTGTAGATTCAATGGCGGTAATCATATAGATCAACGCAATCGGTAAGAAAGCGCTCCAATCAAACGAGAAACCATATTTAAACGGCACTGGAATACTGATAACGGGCAAACTACTCAGGTTGGCAAAACTGATTTTGCCCATAAATCCGGCAATGACCATCCCGATCACTAGCCCTAACACGATCGATGACAGACGAATCCAGCTATTGCTAGAACGGTTTAGGGCAATAATACTGATCAGAACAATACCGCCCAGCATTAGATTGGCAGGATCGCCAAAGTCTTTCGCTTTAAAGCCACCCGCTAAGTCGGTCATGCCTACTTTAATCAGGCTGGCACCGATAATCGTAATCACAATACCGGTAACTAACGGGGTAATAATACGCTTGAGCTTATGAATAAACTGGCTCAGGAAAATCTCAATAAAAGCACCGAGCAAACACACGCCAAAAATAAGGGAGAGAATCTCTTCTGGACCACCGCCCTGCCCTTTGGCAATAAAACCTGCTGCGAGCACCGAGCTTAGAAAGGCAAAGCTGGTCCCCTGCACGCAGATCATCCCTGCGCCCATGCCTAATGGACGCCGGGCCTGAATAATTGTCCCCACACCGGATACCATCAACGCCATGCTAATCAGATAGGGCACATGCTCACCTAATCCAAGCACACCACCGATAATCAGTGTTGGCGTGATAATACCAATAAAACTGGCCAGCACATGCTGCAACGCAGCGAAACCTGATTCTAAAACACCGGGCTTAGCGTCCAGTGCATAGATCAAATCATTTGAGTTATGTATAGACATAAGACCTCCTTATGCGTTGCGGGACATGCCGCCCGCAACAATCCAATGAACGATCAGAAATGCCATTTCAGCAGTAATGACGCGTTACGCTCATCGATAGTGCTACCGTATTTATTGTTCCAATAGGCATACTCAATACCGACATAAAGAGGCGATTTCAGCCCCATATTTTTTCCGGCATTCCATTTTATCTGCGGCGTGAAGTTCATCTCAGATTCGTTAGTATCGCTGCTCGTGCTCCAGTCAAGGAAGCCATCAATCAGAAACTCTTGACTGCCCGCTTCGATAGGGTATGCCCAGGTCAGCGTCAGCTGCTCATCGTTATCCGCAAACTCGTTATTAGCCTTGTACACACTAGCGGTGAAATAACGGAACCCAGGAATATCGAGGTCAACACTCACACCGTAGAGATGATTATCAAAGCCATCGCCCGCCTCCCAAGTACCCGCCAAGTAGACATCCTTAACGAGGCCAAAAGAGAGATCGCTACCGGAGGCATAACCCAAGCTCAAACGGGGAGAGAACTCACCATAGAAACTACTATCGCCATCTTCAGGCATGGTGCGGTCAATAAATAGGAAGGTGTCGCCCCAGTTATGGCCGGTAGCATTTTCCAGTGTTACCACATCCATATTACCGGTGGGGGTGAACTTATAATCATCACCTTTCAAGTAACTCAGGCTGGTATTGGTCCAAAGCATCTCGGCGGACGCTGGAGTAGCGATAAAAGCACTTGCGGTTAGAGCGGCCAATGCGAGTTTACGTTTCATAGTGATCATCATCCCATTCTTTCATTATTTAATTATCAGGCTGTCTTACAGAGCCCTTTACTCTACTTGAGCAAAAAGCTGGCCAAGTGGTCAGAAAAATTAAAAGACAGGATAGATAGTGTTTTAAAACAGCGTGTTAAATAGGATAAATTTTATTAAAACGATTGTTTACGAGAAAAAACCTCTGCCTCATTACAAGGCACCCCCTTCAACCTATCTTCAAAAACGATTACTTTTAGTGCAAAAGTTAACACAATAATTAACCGTTATTGTATACAACTAGTCATGATCTCGCGGATAACCCTAGATCATCAAATAGTCCTGCACTTAACGTTAGAGCTTTAAACGAATGATCTTCAGACAAGGATCGACCGCCGCAGGCCATAACAACATCGTTGCTCTTTGACGATGACCCGAAGGGTGAGGAGCGTATTGAGTATCAAACCTGCTTGTCTATGAGTGTTCTCCGCTACAGTAAATACCAGAAAGAGGAAAGCGCTCTACTTCTGACCGATTTCGCCTATGGATTCAGAGGAACGTCACATCACTGATTTGTAATGATTGATTTCGATCACCCCTTGGAGTCCATCTATTGCTTGTTATCGGCGCCTTTAGCACGCCTTCACTTAAACTCCTTAACCTACTGATTTAGTACTCATTTTCCTCACTGACTCTAATAAACAATAAAGCTGGTTATTTTTTGAGCTTGACAACTCAACTACTTTTAACAATACTTTAAATATATTCTAAATATATTTAAGAAATATAGTGTGACTACCATGACATATACAGAGAACCTTCCATCCGAATTTAAGAACCAACTATCTTGCTTTGGCCTCTTTGATGTCATTGTCGTCGGCGGTGGACCTGCAGGTATTGCAGCAGCAGTAACTGCCAGCGAATGCGGCCGTAGTGTACTCCTGATCGAACGACTCGGTTTTTGTGGTGGTGCTGCTGTGGCAGGACTGTCCGGCACTATCTGCGGCCTGTATATGACCGTTGAAGACCCTCAAAAAAGGACACCGGAGCAAATCATATTTGGCTTTGCCGAACGATTTCGTGACGCACTATATCGTGAAGGTGGACTGACTGAACCACAGGTCTACGGCAACACATGGGTGGCCACCCATGACTGCGCAAAATACAAAAAAGTAGCCACGAATATGCTCCGTGCAGCCAACATCACCGTGCTATACCACACCCAGATGATTGATGTGATAGCGGAAGACGATGAACTGAAAGGAATGGTTTTGCATACCAAATCAGGCTTTACATCCGTCTATGCCAAGAAAGTAATCGATGCCAGTGGCGATGCTGATGTTGTTTACAAAATGGGCCTGAAGACCAGCAAGGGCAATAACGGCGTTATCCAGAATCCAACCATGATGTTCAAAGTTGGCAACGTACATATGGAGAAGTATCTGGCTTATTGGGGTGAGAACACGATATCCCCACCTAAAGTCGTCAGCATGTTAGAAGCTCATGATGATTTATTGCGTAAGAAAGTCTGGTTATTCCCGACAGTGAATCCAGGCGAACTACTGGTTAATGCAACTAAAATCACCGGTTTTGATAAACGCGCACTGGACGTTACCGACCCTGTTGATCATACCGAAGCTGAACAGTTCTCTATCTATCAGGCAGAAGCTTTCTTTAACTTTATGAAAGCAAACGTGCCCGGCTGTGAAGATAGCTACTTCATTGACTACGCCACTGAAGTAGGTGTTCGTCAAACTCGTACGATCGATGGTATGGCAACACTTAAAAATGATGATGTTATCAACAAGCGAAAGTTTAACGACGGCATTGTCAAAACATCATGGCCGATCGAGTTGCACTACGGTGCCAAGCCGAAAACCGAATGGTTGGTTAATGACTACTACGAAGTTCCGTTTCACACCCTAGTACCTAAAGTCGGTAAGAACATCATTGTCGCAGGTCGCTGCTTGAGTAGTGAGCACGAAGCCTTAGCCAGCTGTCGTGTAACCGCGCAGTGCTTCGAATACGGCAGAGCGGCAGCGCTGGCAGCAGATATTGCTATCAGCGAAGAAAAACCTTTTCAGATGATTGAAGGGACACACATCGCACAGCTGATGAAAAACAACTAATAACGCTTTCGGCCATTAATCATTGGCTGACTTCTAAACCTTAGATAATAAATATTACAGGTAACTCCATGAATATAAAAACTAAAGAGATTCCTAAGGATACAGAAATAACAGATACACCCGTGAAAACCGTTGAAACAAATCACAGGATGCAGGTTATCAGTCTGTTGATAATTGCTTCTGTGGCCATCCCCATCATTGCCTTCCCGGAAGCGGCAAAGGTAAATATAAACGTGGTCTTCAAGTGGATGACCAATACCTTTGATTTTGCTTTTCTAAGTATAGGTCTTGCCGCCCTTATTTTCCTGCTTTCTTTAGCTTTCTCTCGTCATGGAAGCATCAAACTAAGTGCCGATAAAGATGCGGCTCCGGAGTTTTCCAAAGGCGCTTGGGGGGCGATGGTATTTCTTGCAGGCATAGCCTCGGGTCTTGTTCTATGGGGTGGCACTGAATGGGGTTATCACTATGCATGGACGCCATTCGGACTGGAAGCAAAGTCTCTGGAAATGTACACAGTGGCTCAAGGCTATGGCATCTTCCACTGGGGGCCGACTGCATGGGCGCTTTACTGTGTACCCACCATCGCAATCTCTTACATTTACTATGTTCGGAAGAAGCACATCTACAAAGTCAGTGAGTCATGCCGTGGTGCATTGGGTAATCTGGTCGATGGTCCGTTAGGCACGATCATTAACTATACGTTTATTTTTGGTGTGCTGGGTGCTGCAGCAACCTCTCTGGGACTGGGTACACCAATGATAAGTGGCGCTCTAGCTGAAGTACTCGGTGTCAGTAGCGGTATCTATATGGATATGACCGTTATCCTGGTTTGTACTGCAATATTCTCTGTCAGCAGTGGTTTAGGGCTGTCTCAGGGTATTAAGCGTCTAAGTACATTTTCTACGCTATTAACACTGGCAATTGTTGCTTATATTCTTGTTGTCGGACCAACCAAATTCATTATCGGTCTCGGCATGGACTCCCTAGGTTATGCGCTTGAAAACTACATCAAGATGAGTACCTGGACAGATAGCGTAAACAAGAGTGGTTTCCCACAGGCGTGGACCGTTTTCTATTGGGCATGGTGGGTTGCTTATGCACCGTTCATGGGGATGTTTGTAACGCGAATTTCCCGTGGCCGTACGATTCGTGAAGTAATTACCGGCATGCTGACCTATGGTTCTCTCGGTTGCGCCTTATTCTATATGGTACTGGGCGGCTACGGTATTAACTTGCAGATGACCGACGTTTTACAGGTATCAGAACTTGTGAATAGCGAAGGCGTTGCCACTGCGATTATTGAGATATTCAAAACCTTGCCTGCCAGTGGTCTGATATTGCTCTGCGTTGCGGCATCAGGAATCGTTCTACTAGCAACAACTTTCGACTCTGCGGCCTATGTTATGGCCTGCACTACAACAAAAGAGTTGGATGAAGGTCAGGAACCGGAGCGCTCAAATCGTCTGTTCTGGTGTTTTGCCATCGCTATCCTGCCGCTGACCCTGATGTTCCTAGGTGGTTTGAAGAGCATGCAAACCGCTTCTGTACTTGTGGGTCTGCCGGTGATGGCCATTTTGGTACTGATGATGATCACTACTATCAAATACATCAATGAGGATAACGCTTAAATGACTCAACCTATTGTGAAGAAAATCGATCTTTTCGCAATAGGCCCTGATGGAAAGAAGGTCAGCTGGTCTTCTTTCCTAGGGCCGATGTGTGAAGCGATGATTGTCACCCGCATCACCTTTGATAATGGTCTGCAAGGCATTGCTGGCCTGACCACCTATACCGAGCATGAATTCGATCAAACCGCCTTTCACAGCGCAGCCTTAATGGCACCCTTTCTATTGGGCAAGAGGCTCTATGACATCCCTCAGATTTCTGCTGATAT
Source organism: Amphritea atlantica (assembly GCF_018860855.1). GTDB lineage: Bacteria > Pseudomonadota > Gammaproteobacteria > Pseudomonadales > Balneatricaceae > Amphritea > Amphritea atlantica_A. The sequence goes on along the minus strand of NZ_JAHKQE010000041.1, from coordinate 62,892 downwards.
GGCTAGCAGATATGTTCCGCTGAAGCACCTTTCTATGTCGTTATTCGATATCGCTCTACACGATGCCAAGGCAAAATCACTGAACCTGCCAATCTATCAGATGCTCGGAGCCGCACAGGATAAAGTTCGGGCATATGCGTCCAGCCCGTTACTCGAGACTATCGAAGACTATGTCGAATATTGTCACCGCATGCTCGATCAGGGCTTTAATGCGATTAAGATTCACCCGCGCTGTATATTTGCAGAAGATGTGGTGTTGGTGAAAACCTTACAGACCGAATTTGCGGATAAAAATATCGGCTGGAGCCTTGATGTAGACTCCAATTACTCCTATCAGCAAGCCTTACAAATGGGCCGTCTTCTGGATCAGTACAAGTGGGATTTTTTCGAAGAACCCCTATCCGATTCCAACTTGGACGGTTATCAACAGCTGGCAAGTGCACTGGATATCGACGTGGTCAGTGGGGGCAACTCATTACCAAATCTGAACCTGATCAAATACGGTTTACAGAACCATTGCTGGGACCGCAGCCGTTTCGATGTCACTAGTATTGGCGGCTATACCGGTGCTACTCAAGTGATGGGGGTTACCCGTGCTCAAGGCCTTAATGCTGAAGTACAATCTTGGGGCTATACCCTAACTCAAGCAGCTAATCTGCATCTTATGCTGGCGTACGATAACTGTGAGTACTTTGAACAAGCAGCGCCCTATGAAAAGTATGAAGTAGGCGCAAAGCAAGTGTTCCGACCGGACAACGAGGGTTATATTCACCCAACCGATTTGCCCGGTTTAGGAATAGAACTGGACTGGGATCAACTTGAGCCTTTCGTTTATCAACACCGACAGTTTACAATCTAAGAGGCGACCATGAGCGTAAAAATAGAAGCCATTGAAGTATACTGCCTGCAAGACCCACAAGCAGATTTTGTTCGCTTTGAGGGAAGCTATCAAAACGTACTAGTCGTGGTCCGCGGAGACAACGGTCTGTACGGTATAGGTGAAAGTGACTCACCACCTCAGATCATCAAAGCGCTGATTGAATCAGCACCATATAATCACCTATCCAGCGGCCTCTCCAGCGTACTGGAAGGTGAAACCTTGGATGACCCCCGCCGTCTATGGCACAAAATGTACCAGAGCACTAACTGGCATGGCCGACACGGTATCGCAATCCATGCTATCAGCGCTCTGGATATTGCCCTCTGGGACCTGTTTGCACGTACCGAGCAACGCCCACTGTACGACTACTTTGGTGGAATGAAGCATCAGCAGATCCCGACTTACGCTACCATCTATCCAATGGCGGAAGAACGTGAAGCATTCCGGCAGCAAGTTATCCCGTACCTAGAACAGGGCTTTAAGCGAATAAAAATATGTGTTGAACCCTGGTGGGCTGACAAGGAAAAAACCATCCAGAACCTATACGACTTGCGGGCATTGGTCGGTAGTGAAACACACTTAATGCTGGATGTTGCGATGGAGTTTACACAACTATCCCAGTTAGAACCATTTATCGAGACTCTGCAAAAATTAAACTTTAAGTGGATTGAAGCACCCTTCGATCTAGATAATTTGCATGATCACCGGCAACTCCGATCCTTGACACAGATTCCCGTCGGGGTAGGTGATCTTGGCTTTACCACCTGCAAAGAATTTCTGCCGTATATTGAGGCAAATGCATTTGATATAGCACAACCGGATATCACCATGTTTGGTGGCGTCAGCGAGACGATAAAACTGCAACAACTGTTAATGCATAGCGGCAAGCGTATTATTCCCCATGCCTACAATACTGATTTGACCATCGGCGTAAATGCTCACTTTCTGTGCGCCCAGCAGGCAATTGAACCTTTAGAATACTCTACTAGTCCTTCGACTCTACGCCAGAAACTAATAACAAATCCTATCAGAGTCAAAGAAAACGGTATGATTTCAATAGAAAAAGATCAATACGGGCTCGGATTAGAGTTGAATTGGGATATAATCCGCGAATGCACAATTCCATAGAGAAAAAAACCAAAGCCGAAATTGCCGCCGAAAAACTTGAAGCGGCAATTGTCGATTGCAGGATCGCCCCAGGCGCTGTGATGACTGAAACGGAAGTCAGCGAGTATCTGGACATTGGCCGCACGCCGGTACGTGAAGCACTGATGAAACTTGCCAACGAAAACTTAGTTCGCCTGTCACGCGCCGGAGTGGTGATTCCTGAGTTAAATCCGCTAACAATGCTGAAGTTGCTAGAACCTCGCGCCCTGATTGAACAGCTGTGTATTGAAAAAGCAGTAGAACGGATCACCGTTGAAGATAAAGTTCAGATCAATATCATTATCGATGCACTACAAGGGCTGTCAAACGAAGACCGCAAGGGGTTTATGGCCGTCCTTCAGCAGATCCACGACATTCTCGCCCAATCATCCAAAAATGAGTTTATTCTTGCATCGATCAAAACTACCCAGGGGCTTTCGCGCCGTTTTTGGTGCTACTACGCCACCGACAAAGATCAGAACTATTGTATTAAACTCTATATAAGACAGATGCAAGCACTCCTTAATCAGGATGAGAAAGAAGCTCTAGGTGCATCAGCTGAGTTAGTCAAGTATTTGCAAGACTTCACTAAAGCACAGTTAGAACCTTTCAAATGAAGAAGCTGGTTCCTGTGATTAAGCGATATCGATAATCAAAGCCATTCGACCGCATAATCGTCAGCATTTGTTCGCTTTTTAATCATCTGCACACCGTTTTCGGACATTCAGACGGAAATACCGATCGATGGCGACGCTCTAGGTAAGCGTTCCATATCGAATTATAGGGGTTTACAGCACTACGTATTTTAATGTGCCTAACGATCAGAACTGTCGTTGCTGAAAAATTGTCTTCGCACGGTGCTGTTACCAGTTCCGCACGTACGAGTAGGAAACGGTTGGTGAAACAATCCGTTTCGTCAGGTAAACATACCCTGCGAAACAGTAATACATGCGACTTTCAGATCGCACAGCCAAAGAGCTATTGATTACCTTTTTTAACCTGATGCATCTCTGGTCACGCCACCCGCTTTATTTTTGGTTGAGCTGGGCGTCTCGATGATAGTGGCATCCATCAGGATACCCTCTTTGATCAGCACGCTAACTTCAGTCAGCCAGTTGCTTACTTCAGAAAAGACCTTTCTGGTAATGAGGCTCGATCACCGACTCCAGCCTCAGCCAAGGAATCAGCAATTCCATACGCTCCCGAAAGGTGTTCGATGGCGTTTAAAATTGAATCCACTGCCGGAGAAAATGAACGGCTGATCCATCAAACCCACCTCAAGTCATGAGGGTTAATATTATCTCATGCTGTGGACTTAATCACAGGATCCCTTGCGAACAGGGTTATCCACAGAATTTAGGGGCAATTAAATAATGATGTTTGCACCAGCTGTACAACAAAGAGTGAAAAATACTTTAAAGCAGAGTACAAAAAACTAATGCTGGAGGGGAATAACAAAAAATGGAGTAATGTAAATTGCAGCAAAGAATAGGAGACAGTGAGAAGGAGTTTGATCCCAGCCAGAACCCAAAAAAAGCCCTGCATTTGACTGCAAGGCTTAAAAGTATAAATGGTGCCCGGACTTGGAGCGATGGCCGCAGGCCATAACAACATCGTCGCTCTTTGACGATGACCCGAAGGGTGAGGAGCGTAGCGACGAATAATCGTGTGATCTAGTGACTGTATTGGCATATATAAGCGGGATTAACCGGGAAGAGACGGGAAATAGCGGGACGCCCATGAGCTGGGGGATTGAGGAAGATATCGCCGTTTGATTAAGCCCGTTAGACATTACGCGCTTAGCGATTTGAATAAGCGCGTTATCAAGAATTAGGCGCTGTTTTTGTCACCACGGACAAAAACAGCGCTAATCGCAACACTTCACTGCTAAATATCCTTTCCTATCCAGACTACCTTTCCAATCACCTCTAAGTCATTTAGCTGCCATGGACTCAGCGTCTCTGGGTGGTAGGCGGTATTATCACTTATCAGCATGATATCGCGATTTAGTAATGTCTGAACCCGTTTGACAACCAAGTGCGAATTAACACGAATAACATAGATAGCGCCGTCACTCAGCTCACGCTGGCCGGTATCAATCATCAGCGTATTATTATCGCTAATGGTTGGCTCCATACTATCTCCGCGAGCGAAAACCAATACCAGGTTCTTTTCGTTTAGCCCTTTGAATCTTAGCCACTTATGACGGAACGCTAAGCGGCGCGATGGAGCCTCATTGCTAGGAAACGCACCACTACCGGCCGCAACTTCTACGTTATAGCCAGGAATTAGCGCAAACTCATTAGCTAGCTCCGCCTGGGAACTAATCAACGATGCTAAATCCTTTATATGCTGTTCTTCAAACTCATATTTTGACACCCAGCTAGCAATCATTTGTCTCCAGTGCCTATCAATACCAACCCCGGCACTAGATAAAGCCTCATCAACAATGGGCATCGCCTCTTCAATACTGTCCATTCCCTGCTTTACGCGCTCTTCTCTTTGCGTATCAACGCTAGAATCGCCAGCTATCGATCTAACTGCCAACTCATTTGGCTGATTATCATCCGCTAACATAGAAACTTCACGCCCCGCCAACCAGGCGACAGAAACACCGGCAGCATCGGCCAAAGCGAGTAGCTTCGACAAATTCGGCTCAGACTCTCCCTGCCTCCACTTTCGGACAACAGACTCAGAAACGCCCGCCATTCGTGCGAGTGCAGCACCGCCTCCGGCCTTGTCACACAGCACGTTCATACGATCAGGAAACGAGTCACACTTGTTTTCCTGTGAGTGTGACCCATGTTGTGCTTCGTTTTTATGCATTTAAATATAACCTAACCTTTTAATATTTAAGAAACTTTAAAGCAAGCCGCATATTCAGACGATTATTTGCAAGCGTGACCGCATAAATGTGTTGATTTATCGTATATTCGTGCGTTATATTTAATGCAGACATAACGCATCGCACGAATAGGCGAAAATATCACAAAATAGGGGCAAAAAAATGAGCAACAACGCTACTCATCTAAAGCAAGACTGGCACCCAGCTGACATCAAAGCGGCCATTGAGAAAAAAGGCACGACTTTGGCAGAACTTGCTCGTCAGCACGGCTATAACCGTCCTACATCTTTCTATAACGCGCTCAAAATTCGATACCCGAAAGTAGAGCGCATCATCGCCGCTTTTCTTGAAGTCGAGCCAGAAGAGATATGGCCCTCTCGTTATGAAAAGAAGCAGATTGATTTTAAAACAAATCTGACCCACCCGCACTCGCGTCGTGTTGCTTGATGCCATTTAAACCACCTTTTCAATCAATGTATACAGCGTATCGCTCAGATTGAATAAGGAATAGAGGCAGAAAACCTTTTTATTTGGATGGTTAGTTAGTCGAGGTGGCACAAATGGCCCGTAAAGATTGGAAACACTTAAGAGCGCGAAGCATACCGCACGCGATGGAGCTATGCGTCGAGTACGCCCGTAGCAAGCAAAACCGCAGTGTGGAGCATCTAGCCGAACTGATGGGCGAAGCAAGTCATAACACGCTCTATAAATGGCTCGCGACCGGACGCATGCCCGCGATCAAAGTACGTGCTTTTGAAATGGCCTGCGGTATCGATTACGTGTCGCAGTATCTAGCTCATAGCGCCAATAAATTAATCGTTGAAATGCCGACAGGTCGAAAAGCTGAACACCGTCAGCTCAATGAACTTAGCTCATATAGCAATAAAGTTATCGCAATGCTCATCGATTTTTATGAAGACAGAAGCGAGCAAGAAGAAGTCTTAGACGCTATCACCGTACTGATCGAAGACTTAGCCCATCAGCGCGGCAATATTGAGAGATACCAGCAGCCTGAGCTGCTGTAAGGGTTTAATTATGAAACAGTGGTTTACAGCTAAGGAAATAGCCGAACATAAATTACCCGGCATCCCCGAGACAAAAAGCGGAGTCATACGCTTTGCTAAGTCTAAAAACTGGGAATCCCAAACGTCAATCGGTATTGGTGGTGAGTCCAATGAATACCATATTAGCAACCTTCCTACCGAGGCCCGTAACGCATTAGAAGCCCAACAGATACAAGGCATGCTACCTCGGTTGCACGAATCGACAGCCGCGATAGTCAAGCCAGCATCAACACTCCAAGCAGATACGGATTTAACCCATCGGCAGCGCAGCACCGCAGACGCCCGAGGCACCGTTATCAATGCAGTGAGCGCCATGTGCGAGAACGGCGTAACAAAAGAAGCCGCAATCACGACTTTATTGACACAAGCGCGTACTGGGCAGTTAGAAATACTCAATCCAGTGTTAGACGCAGCTTTACGTCTCGCAAAAGACCCGCGCGGCCGATCATCAGAGGCATACCCTAGCGCCCGCAGCATTAAACGCTGGTTTGCTAAAGATGTTAAAGCGCTAGCCCCAAAATCAAAACAGGAATTAAAAATCCCGACCTGGGCCAATGCCTTCCTGTTATGTTGGCAGCGTCCTGAAAAGCCGAGCGTTGAACATGCTTATCGGCAGTTTGTTAGCCAATACGAAGGGCAAGATCAACTGCCCAGCATTCATGCCGTGCGCCGTTTCATCAAAAAGATGGGCAGCGTCTCTCGGCAGAAAGGCCGAATGGGTGCCCGCGAATTAAAGAACATCCTCCCATTTGTTCGCCGTGACTTTAGCCAGCTGCTACCCGCTGACATCTACAGCGCCGACGGCCACACCCATGACGGAGAAGTACAGCATCCATTACATGGTCGGCCATTTCGCCCTGAGATCACCACCTTTATCGACATAGCAACACGCCGAGTAGTCGGCGTCTCGGTTGACCTAGCCGAAAGCAGTATCGCGGTACTTGATGCCCTCATCAGCTCATGCACCCAGGCGGTGCCCGCGTTGATCTATGTCGATAACGGTGGCGGCTATGCCAATGCGATGTTGAAAGATACTGCGACCGGCGTGTTAGCGCGCTTGGGCAGCACAATGACCCATTCACTGCCATATAGCTCACAGGCCCGAGGCGTCATTGAACGAGTTCACCAAACGTTATGGGTTGATGCCGCAAAATCGATGATCGGCTTTGTAGGCAAAGATATGGACCCAGAAGCCCGGCACGATCAATTCAAGCTCAGCCGCGCGGCAATAAAGCAGGATGGCGCGATGCCCCTGATGGGTTGGGAATCTTTTATGGCCTTCGTTAATGAACGCATCAACTGGTACAACGCTCGCCCTCACAGCAGCCTACCAAAGATCACCGACACCAGCGGTAAGCGCCGCCATATAACTCCGGATGAACTTTGGCAACAACACCAAGCAAACGGCTGGTCGCCCATGTTGCTCAGCAGTGATGAAGCCGCTCAAGTTTTCCGTCCTCGCACCAGCCGCACGGTAAACCGAGGCGAGATTAAGTTCATGAACAACATCTATTTCAGCCATGACTTAACCGAGTGGCACCGCGAGCAAGTACATATCGCCTACGACATTAACGATCCCGACGCCATCTGGGTGTATGAGCCAGAAACGGGAACGCTAATTTGCAAAGCCGAATGGAACGCCAACAAGGTCGATTACATGCCTAAGAGCGTAATGGACAACGCCCGCGAACAGCGCGCAATGGGCCGTAAACGACGCTTAGAAGTAAAACTGAATGAGGTTGAAGCGGAGCTGCGCGGTCGCCCAGCGCTCGAGCAAGAAGACCCTACTTACATCCCAGGCATTGGCGCTATCACCCCCGATTTGCTTAGCAATCGGATGAAACCCATCGCCGAAGAACCAGAGCCAATAACCACATCAGACCGCTCACCCGCAGAGATGACAACGCAAGAACGCATCGCCTTATATCAAGCTTACCAACAGGGGCTACCGGTACCAGAGGCACATCAATTTTGGTTTAAGAAATATAGCAGCAGCAAAGAATTTACCGCCTGGGCACGGCGAGAAGAAGAAATGGGACCAGAGGCTCGCACCCTCTGATCCCGGTGCCCATTCAAACACGCTAAAGGAGCAATATAAGCATGACAAGCATCAATCCACACGTCAACGGCGGCATCGCCAATATAGCCAACATCGGTCTGTGTGATGTGGCGTTAGAAAAAGCCATTGAACGCACCAGCAGCCTGCCCGGCATGGTGTGCCTTTACGGGCCATCAGGCTTCGGTAAATCAGTCGCCGCTACCTACGTCGCTAATCGTCGCCGCGCCTATTACGTCCAAGCCAAGAGCGTCTGGACGAAAAAGCATACCCTCGCCGCCATCCTCGCGGAAATGGGAATCAGGCCATTAGCAACAATCCCTGAAATGCTGGATCAGGCGGCGCAAGAACTCGCCATGAGCGGCCGCCCGTTGATTGTCGATGAGATGGATCATCTAGTCGATAAGAACGCGGTCGAACTAATCCGCGACCTATACGAAGCCAGCCAATCCCCCATCTTGCTGATCGGTGAAGAGCAACTGCCGAGCAAACTGAAACGCTGGGAACGCTTTCACGGCCGAGTGCTCAGCTGGGTGCCCGCACAACCCGTCACCCTCGCCGATGCCCGCAAGCTCGTGCCGTTATACGCCGGTGAAGTGCAAATCGAAGATGACCTACTCGAACACCTCGTTGAATTATCCGGCGGCAGTGTACGCCGGGTAGCGGTTAATCTCGAAATGATCCAAGACACCGCCCTCACCAGCGGCTGGGAATCGGTTGACCGCGCAGTCTGGGGCAAAACCGCGCTTTACACCGGCGAAGCTCCAAAGCGGCGACTATAAGGAGAACAGCATAATGACAGCCACTGCAGTAATCGAACGCGAAGGCCACCGCAAGCCCGCTCAACTAGAAATGATTGGCGGTAAATGTGCCCGTCAACGCATCTGGGAACAATTGCGTATTCAACGTGATGGGTTTCAGGTGCTGCCGATCGCACAGCACGCCAATGCCGAGATCGCCACGGTGCAAACCTATCTTCTGTGCTTAAAGGCTGGCGGCTACGTTGAAACCGTATCACGGGGTCATCTCAAAAAAGCGGTCTATCGATTGGTAAAAGATGACGGCTTAGAAGCCCCTCGGCTCACTCGCAACGGCGAACCAGTGAAGCAAGGACGGGTATCAGAGGCGATGTGGCGAACCCTGCGCATTCTCGACGTATTGGACGCCCGACAGATAGAAAATCACGTATCGGCTAGCGGGCTAGATGTGAAGTTGGCCTATGTAAAAACTTACCTGTCGATGCTTAAGAAAGCCGGTTATCTGCAAGTTGTACAAAAGGGTACACCGCACCGCTTAGAGCGTGTCCGTCTTAAAGCAGCCATGAATACCGGCCCACGGGCGCCCCAAGTGCAGCGCGTTAAAACAGTGTACGACCCGAACATTAACAAAGTGATGTTCGCCGAAGATCCGGAGGAACTTCAATGAATAACGTATCCGCGTGGGGTGATAACCCTCCCGAATTTATCCGCGTGCTAGCCCAACTGGTACGTGAAACCGGCAGCAAAAAAGCAGCCGCCGCCTGTATCGGTATCGATCGGGCCTCGGTCAGCACCCTGCTAGCGAATAAATATCCAGCCAATATCCGCCGGATGGAACAAAAAATAATGGCTTACCGCACCGCCGTTGAGTGCCCAATTTTAGGCACGATCGATAGCGGCGAATGCCAAAAACAGCGCCAAATGCCGTTTATCAGTAGCAACCCGCAGCGCATTGCACTCTATCGCGCCTGCAGAAGCTGCCCACGCAATCCAGAAAGTCAGGAGAACAGCCATGACTAACGCTCAGGTTGATTTACAAAATGCCTTTATTAAAGAACGGCTGGCCAAGGTGAACTTGGCGGTCAATACGTTGGCGGCTCTCGGGCTGACGGTTTGCTCGGTCAATATTGAAGCTACATCACCGCAAATAAAAGTGCGCACCGGCCGCGCTTGCGAGCAGCTTGAAAGCGCCATTACCCGTTATTACAGCGACGGAGGGAGCCGCCGCACCGAACGCGTCGCCTTTGTCGCCGATTGCCAAGTCCGTTGGGAGGAATATGCATGAACTATTTGATTATTAATCTGCCGATGACGCAGCAAGCACAGCAGCTGATCTTCTGGGGAGCTCGTAGCCACTTCGACACCCCAGACCCGCATAAAGCGATGGTGATCAATGAGGAATACGTGAACATCAACCTAGAGCGTTACGACAACGGTTCGACCACTCGCGCAGTGTCACAAAACGACGCGATTAACCGCCCTAACGAAATATTTAATGCGCTAGGCATCCCTAAATCAAACGCAGGAGAAGCGGCATGAGTAACCCTGAACAGCGCCACATTCCGGATGGCTACCTTGAAGATCAAGCGGGCCGGTTAGTGCCGGTGGCTAAAGTAAAACAGATAGATCTCACCCGTAATGAGTTGGTGAATAAGCTCGTTATTCGGGCGAAAGAGACCCAAACCCTACTGGCTAAATTCAAGCTAGATGCACTGGATGAACTCAACGCCTTTGTTGACCTTAGCGCGATGGAGTACGACATCGCTCTAGGGGGCAAAAAAGGCAATGTAACGCTCACCACCTATGACGGTCGCTATAAGGTCCAGCGCTCAATTGCGGATCATCTGCTGTTTGACGAGCGGCTGCAGGTCGCTAAAGAGCTGATTGATGATTGTATTCATCGTTGGGCTAAAGATTCTGCCGCCGAGATCCGAGTGCTTGTTGATCACGCCTTTCAGGTGGATAAAGAGGGCAAGATCAGCACCGGTCGTGTGCTAGGTCTGCGCCGCTTGGATATCAAAGATCGCGAATGGCTCAAAGCGATGGAAGCGATCGCCGACAGTATTCAAATTACCGGCAGCAAAACCTATATCCGCTTATATGAACGCATCGGCCAAAGCGATAGCTGGAAGCCGATTCCACTCGATATAGCCGCACTTTAGGAGACCGTTATGGGTATTCAAGTAGATCGATCTGACGCAGAGATATTCGACCTAGCGAATTGGGCAGAAGAACGCGTCATGCACGGTGAAACCGATCACGACGACGGCACCTATGAAGAAGGCGTCCGCGATGCCGTCCGCTGGTTACTCGGTGAAACAGACACCCGGCCTGATGAATAAAGCGAAACGCCTCACCGAGGCGTCTATCCAGCGTAGCGGCTGGGTACTGATGAGCAGCTAACAACTAAAGGAAACCATGATGAACAAAGCAGAACTTGTTAACGCTATTGCCAATGCCAGCAATTGCACTAAAACCCTGGCCGATCACATGCTCGTTGCGTTGGGCAACATCACCACCGCCGAACTTATACACGGCGGTGAGGTGACATTACCAGGGCTAGGTAAGTTAGCCGTAGGCGATCGTGCAGCCCGCACGGGCCGCAACCCGCAAACGGGTGCCCCGATGGATATTCCAGCCGCTAAAGTGGCGAAGTTTAAACCGCTGAAAGCACTGAAAGACGCGTTGAATTAAAAGAAAGAGTGCCGCCCCTTGCGGGGCGGCTGGATCGGCCTTCCGTGGCCAGGACTTAAACATGGAAAGTTATATTAAAAATCTAGTATTCAGATGCAATTAGATAAATAGGAAAAAGTCTTAATTTCTTATTGATATAAATACGAAGGATGCAACAGAAGCCAATGCCAAAAGACCCACGAAAAGCAGCCATAGTTCAGATCCACATCGCTAAAAAACAGCTGGGTCTAGATGACGAAACCTACCGACAGATGCTGGCCGTATTAACCGGTAAAAACAGCTGCGCTCAAATGACCATCAACGAACTGAAATGGGTCATCAGTCACCTCAAAAAATGCGGCTTTAAAAATAAACCACAAACTTATGGGCAGCGGCCTAATCCAGGCGCAAGCCGCCGAGCCTTGATGAATAAAGTAGAAGCCCTACTAGCAGATAACGGCCTACACTGGAACTACGCCCACAGCATGGCCGCCCACATGTTTAAGGTCGAAAAGGTCGACTGGCTAGACCCTCACCAGTTACATAAATTGGTCGCCGCGTTAGAAATTAACGCCCGACGCCAGGCGGCAAAACAGAGAGCATCAACCGATGAGTGAAGAACAGCGCGATTTGCTAGGTGATGAATCATTCTCCAGCGACCTACTCAACCATCTAGATGCGATCCCGCCCGAAGTGCAAAAAAAATGGCCACGCGATTTGTCCGCCCTCGTTGATATCTACAGCGCGGCACTGGAACGGCTAGGCTATACCGGTGAAGAGGCTCAGAAAATCAGCCACACCCTTCTCGCAGAACAATCGATGTATTGCGGCGGCCGCTACTTCTACCTGCCCAAGTTAGACGCGCTCAAAAAGGCAATACGCGATGTCGAACTGCACCGAGATTGGAGCGAGCGAGGCGTTCAGCCCGACGAACTGGCAGACAAGTACAAGATTTCCGCAACGCACGTCTATCGAATTATCAAAGAACAGCAGGCATACTATCGCAAACGGATACAGCCAGAACTATTTTGAATCCCCCAGTTTCTAGCTCCATTCAATAGAGCCTCACCAATACATGTTCTGTAGCAATCAACACGTTTACTGCGGTATAGTTAAATTCGATGGGTAACTGGAGTACCCGTATAGTAGTCTGTAATTTTGATTAACCTGCGCAGCTCAGGTAACTCAGGCGGATATTCAGGATGAATACCATTGATCCTTTTTCCTCTCTGTCAGCCCTTGCCTTTGCATATTTAGTCACATATTCCTGATACTTACGGCTTCTGCGATACATCTTTTACTCGTCTCTAGGTATAAATGTACCTTACAAGGTAGCAGAGCTTGCAAGCTTTGCTACCTTGTATGGGCGCAATAATAAATTGTTACACGTCAGTCACAACATGAAGTATCAACTAAAAAATGGATGTCATAGATGAATAGACTTTCCCAAAAAGAAAGGGTCGTATCACTAGGGATAGATCTTCTTCTGCTTTTAATCATTTGCGCCATAGCATTCGGTAATATATACCCACCAGTAGGGGATAGTGGTTTCTGGTTTTATGCCGCATTGCTGAGCGTTCTTGTTGGCTCGAAGATAGTAACCCCATTTTATGTAAAACCTGTTGATGCTATCTCATATTCAGTCCCTGCATTTGTATCACTAATGCTTGTGAATAGTTGGGCTACGTGGTCTATAGAAACAAAGGTTGCTTTTTTTGCAGTATCATTTTTATCTGCATCAGTTTTAGTCTTTGCCTTGCTAGCTGTCATTCTGAATAATTGGGGTGATGAGAAGATACAAGAGGTCTCAAATAAAATACGGATATTCCTTGAGGTATTTGCAAAACCTCAAGTTATTTATACTCCAATTATTATATTTGCTATGTATTCCTATCACATAGGAAAGCCAAATGAACTAATTCTAATATCTATTGCCATGTTACTCACGGTAGCTATGTCGGCGGGTGATGTTGTAGTTAAGACATTCAACAGGATTAGAAAAACAACTAAGATTGGTCAGCGCGTATCTAGCGTTGCAGAAATTGCTGCTTACCAGCAGCCAAATATCATTCTACTTCGTCAAGTTAAAGACAACGATTTACCACTTAAGAAGATCGTCTACGTAAAAGACAAACATTCTAATTCTAAGTTGGCTCTTACACTTGATTTAGTCGGGCGAGATAATGGCGTACTGACTCGGTCAGTTGAAATAGCAAGCCTCCAAGCGGGTAAATATAAAGAACTAGAATCAGTTGTTGCAAACGACTCTGTCGCGGTAATTGAGGATGAATATCTTCAAGAAATCTGTGCATCAGAAAACATAGATTTAACGCAGCGAGATAGTGTAGTCGGAATTGTCGCACCGGACTCCTCAATTGAAAGGTTGTTCTTTGAGGTCGTTGATAATTCTAATGTTGAAGAGGGGCGCCTTGTTACAGTAATTGTGCAAAATCAAAAAGTTCTCTATCAAATCGTTGGAGGTTTGACCAAAGAAGAGGTTGTTCATCAAAAAAATACTTACGGATATTTGCGAGCTCAAGCTCAGCAGGTGGGTATTTGGAACGAAGATCGGAGAAAGTTTACTCAGTTTAGTTGGCTGCCTAACATAAATGAACCAGTATACCTTGAGGCACAAGAAAACTACGCTATCGAACCAGACACCGTAGGCCACTTTCCTAATAGCAATTACCAAGTGAAAATTGGAAATATCAACCATTTAGTAACTCATAATACTGCGATCCTTGGGATTCTTGGTGTGGGAAAGTCTATGCTTGCCATAGAGTTGCTAGAAAGGATGATGTCAGAAGGAATAAAAGTTGTATGCCTAGATCTAACAGATCAATATTCATCAGAATTATCGGATTATTATAATGCCCCCTATGAAGAAGCATGTCTTCAAAGACTAAGAGCAGCTACTGATCAAGATCGAGATGAGTGGCAAGAAAATCCGGAGCAAGGCGGTAGTTTACCTAATTTGAAGAATGCATTTTTCGAAGATTTAAATGGGTTCATTAACAATGCAGATGGGCATCTTCTAAAAATATATAACCCAGCAGAGTTTGTTGCAACACGTCAAGATCGAGCGCCAGGCAGCTTTCAAGCTGCTGGTCAGTGGCAGCGAGGCGCAGCACTATTTAGTGTAACTCCCGTAGAAATAACAAAAATTGTATCAGAGGCTGTTCTTGATATTCTATCAGCCGAAATGTCAGATAATGCTAAGGTTTGTTTAGTTTATGAAGAGGCTCATTCGCTTGTTCCTGAATGGAACTCCGTTGTTGCAGAAGGTGACAAGCACGCAACCAGTGGAACAGCTAGAGCAATTCTCCAAGGAAGAAAGTTTGGACTTGGCTGCTTGCTCATTACGCAAAGAACCGCCAATGTTACGAAAACTATTCTCAACCAATGCAACACTATATTTGCTATGCGTACATTTGATGATACTGGAAAGGACTTTCTAGGTAATTATATCGGAAAAGATTATGCTCAGTCTTTGTCTTCAGTTAAAGAGCGCCACGCAGTGTTCTTTGGTAGAGGGTCTAGTTGTGAAAACCCAGTTTTGATGAAAGTAAATAATAGAGATGACTTTTTGAGATCATACAGAGAAGAGCATCACCCGCCTGAATTCCCTCAAGCGGACGCTATTCCTGTTCCAGAAGAGCAACAGCCAGAACCTGCATTCGATGACGATGTGCCGTTCTGAAAAAACGTGTAACAAGTCAAAGCACTCGGACTTGGTAAAGCTGCCCCCTTTTTTGTTTCAAAAAAGCCGCCAACTTCACCAATCCGGTGTTTGAGGCGTTAATGTCTGCTTTGTGTCAAAAAATGCTTCTCAAGGCTACTGATGTAAGAGCAGAGTCTGGGCCATTATAAACATCTAACCTAGGTTAAACCCGCCCTCGCTAGATCCCCGTTAATCTGGAGTCCTACGAAATCAATGGACTTCAGGTTAACGGGGATTTTTTATGTCTGAAAATACTAGCGGTGGCCCATTCGTGTTGGGACACCGTTCCAACCAGCGGTTGGAAGACGCCCATCCCGATTTACGCGCCGTTGTCGCAGCGGCAATAAAGCTCAGCAGTGTTGACTTCACCGTTATTGAAACCCTGCGCACAGAACAGCGTCAGCGCCATATGGTCCGCCAAGGGAAATCGCAAACTAAAAACTCACGTCACCTTCCACGGGTGCCAAAAAACGCGCCAGAATTGGGTGCCATCGCCCACGCGGTTGATCTTGGGGCGTGGGTGAATAACACCGTTAGTTGGGACTGGCAGTATTACTTTGCCATTGCTGATGCGATGAAGGCGGCGGCTGAAGCCCTGCGGGTGCGCATTAAGTGGGGCGGCTGCTGGGATTATCTCGACCATTACAACAACGCCGAGCAAGCCTATCACGCCTATATACAGCGCAAGAAGGACGCGGATGAGAAACCGTTTCCTGACGGCCCTCACTTCGAGTTGTGCTGGGAGGCCTATCCCGTATGAACGCTTGGAGCTTATTAACAGGCTTAATCGAGCCTGTTACTCATCTCATTGATGAGCTGCACACCTCAGAAGAAGAACGCCTACAGATTAAATCCGGTCTGTTTAAAGTTCAGTCCGAAATGGCGATGAAGGTAATGGATTATGAAGCCCGGCTGGTGGAAGCCCAAGCCAAGATAATTACTGCCGAAGCACAGGGGGCTAGCTGGCTACAGCGCAATTGGCGACCCATTACCATGCTGACCTTTTTAGTATTAGTTGTTGCCGATACTTTTGGGTTGACGGCGTTTCGTTTAGCAGACCAAGCATGGACGCTGCTGCAGATCGGTCTGGGTGGGTATGTGATAGGCCGTAGCGCAGAAAAGGTGGTGCCTAAAATTACCGAAGTCATGAGGAAAGATTAGTGCCCGATATTCTCGATGAAGCCAAAGAGCTGGAAATACGGCATCGCCAAGCGGCGCTAGATAACGCCCTGCAGCGCACCGAACCCGAACAGCAAACACTAGACGGCCGAATTATTTGTATCGATTGTGACAGCCCTATCGCTCACGCCCGATTAGCCGCCAAACCTAATGCCGCCCGCTGCGTTCATTGCCAGCTAATAGAGGAACAAAAACATGGACGTTAACTGGGACGCCGCCAAATTTTGGCTCGACGTTATGCAATGGATTGTCACCATCAGCATCGGCGTGGCGGTTTGGATTCGCACCGGCCGCAACCAAAACCGCAGCGATATTAAAGCGCTAGATGACCGCCAAGATGAACTAGAGCGGCGCGTACTGTCCGCCGAAGAGAACCTAAAACACGCGCCCACCCATGAAGATATCGCCAAGCTGCAATCTCAATATTCAGCACTCGATAGCAAGCTCGACAGGGTAACCAACACTGTCGATCGAATTCACGATTACCTAATGAATAACAAGGGGTAAACCATGCCATTTGCCAAGTTTGAACAAGAAGACCGGCGGCTGGTATTGCTGCGACTGTTAGCCGAAGACACCGATTACAAAATCAACAGCAGCATTCTACAACAAGGGCTAGGAATGTACGGCCACAGTATCAGCCGCGACAAGCTTCATTCAGAAATAGCCTGGTTAACCGAGCAAGATCTCGTTAGCTATGAAGAGCTAAACAGCGTTCAAGTAGTCACCCTCACCCAACGCGGCCTCGATGTCGCCCAAGGGCGCGCCGTGGTACCGGGCGTCAAGCGCCCAGGACCGGGAGCCTAATGATGGCGCGTAAATCCTCAATAGACCGACTACCCGCCGAAATCCGTGATGCCCTGCACGCTTTATTGCGCGACCCCGCCGTCGGCCAAGTCGAAACGGCGCAACGGGTCAACGAACTGCTCGCCGCTGAAGGGATTGAACAGCGGGTCAGTAAATCGGCGGTTAACCGTTACAGCATGCGCATGGACGCGATCGGAGCCAAGATGCGCCAGTCCCGCGAGATCGCTGACATGTGGATAGGTAAACTCGGCAACCAACCCCAGGGGCAAGTCGGCAAGCTGCTAAATGAATTCACCCGCACCATGGCCTTTGAAACCTCCCTCGCTCTCAGTGAAGGTGAAGAGCCGGTGCCGCCGAAAATGCTCAAAGAGCTGTCGCTAGCCATTAAGCACCTAGAACAAGCCGCCAGCGTTAACGAAAAACGCGAGCAAGAGATCCGCAAGCGCGCCACCGAAGAGGCGGCCGATGCCATCGATGCGGTTGCTAAGCAACAGGGGCTAACCCGCGAGGGTGTGAAAGCGATTAAAGATCAGATTCTAGGGATCGCCTAATGAGCATTCACCAGCAACCCCTCGGTGCTATCGCCGAAAGCGACTTTCAGACGTTACAGCAATTTGATGCCTCAGCGGTATTACTGGGCTATCAGAAACGCTGGATCGCCGATGAGTCGATGCTCAAGATTGCCGAGAAGTCACGGCGAACCGGCCTCACCTGGGCGGAGGCCGCCGACGCCACACTGTGCGCCGCCACCGCCAAACCAGAAGGCGGTTGTAACCACTTTTATGTTGGCTCGAATAAAGAGATGGCGCGGGAATTCATCGAAGCTGCCGCCATGTGGGCGCGCGCGTTTGATAAAGCCGCCGGGGATATCCAAGAAGAGCTGTTTATTGAAGATGGTAAAGACGGCAAAGAGATTCTTACCTTCACCATCTACTTCGCCAGTGGTTTCAAAATACAGGCGCTCTCCAGTAACCCATCTAACCTGCGGGGTATGCAGGGCAACGTCACCATTGATGAGGCCGCTTTCCATGAGCGCCTAGCCGAGCTATTAAAAGCCGCGCTTGCTCTCACCATGTGGGGCAGTAAAGTACGCATCATCAGCACCCACAACGGTATTGAAAACCTCTTCAATCAGCTGATTATTGATAGTCGAGCGGGTAAAAAGCGTTATAGCGTGCACACCATCACGTTAGACGACGCCTGCCGCGAAGGGCTTTATCAGCGGATATGCCAAATAACCCGCAAAGAGTGGAGTCAAACCGCCGAGGATGAGTGGAAAGCCGGTCTATTAAAAGACACTGCTACTGAAGAAGACGCCCTAGAAGAATATTATTGCGTGCCCAAAGCCGGTAGCGGTATCTATATCAAACGCACCCTGGTTGAACGGGCGATGGTATCCGACCGTTCTATCCCCATCATTCGCTGGACCGCCCCCAAAGACTTTGAATTAAAGCCCGAAGGCGAGCGCACCCGCCTCATTACCGAATGGTGTGAAAACGGATTACAGCCGTTGCTCGATAAGCTCAACAGCAACTATCGACACGTTTTCGGGGAAGACTTCGCCCGCAAAGGCGATTTGTCCGTCTTTTGCCCGTTAACCATCCGGCCAGATCTCACCAAGCGGGTGCCGTTCGTTGTCGAACTATCAAACGCCCCCTATGAAACCCAGCGCGCGGTGCTCTTTTACCTGCTCACCCGTTTGCCCCGATTTACCGCCGCCGCATTCGATGCCACCGGTAACGGCGGCTATCTCGCCGAAGCCGCTCGGCTTAAATGGGGTACAGAGATTGTCGATGCCGTGATGCTAAATCAGCCGTGGTATCGCGAATGGATGCCCAAACTGAAAGCCGAATTTGAAGACGGCAATTTAGAGATCCCTCGGCACGAAGATATCCAATCGGATATGAATAAGATCCAGGTTAAAAACGGCATTCCTCAAATAGAGAAAGGCAGCGGTACCGGCAGCGATGGCCAACAGCGCCACGGCGATTTTGCGGTGGCTTTAGCCATGGCGATCCGCGCTAGTTGGATGGAAGGCGGCAGCATCGATTTTACCCCGCTGCCCGGTAAATCCGACCCGTGGGGCGGTGCCGATGATGACGACAATGATTATCCCCGTATTTCAGAACAAGGAGCCTGGTAATGGCTAAATCCTCCATTGTTGATATTAACGGGCAGCCCTTTAGTCTGTCCGATCTTGTCGAGCCGCAAACCAGTGCCGATGCTAAGTTAGCGCAGCTGCACCGGCACTATGGCGATCACCCCTCTAGCGGGCTAACCCCCGCCAAGCTGGCCACCATTATGCGCGAGGCAGAGCAAGGTAACCTGATTCGTCAATGCGAGCTGGCCGAAGATATCGAAGAGAAAGACGCGCACGTACAAAGCGAACTCGGCAAGCGTCGCTTAGCCATGCAGGGGCCAGACTGGAATATTATCCCACCAGCCAACGCCAGCGCCGCCGAACAGCGCGATGCTGAAATGATCGAAGAGCAGCTGCGTTCGGCCACTTGGCTGGATGAGGCTATTTTTGATTGCGGCGATGCCATCCTTAAAAGTTTTTCTAATCTTGAGCTATCCTGGGCATTTGAAGATAAAACCCACTTTATTGCTGATGTTGAATGGCGCGACCCGAGCTGGTTTCAGGTTAACCCCAATCAGCGCGATCAGCTGACGTTGCGCGACGGTAGTTATGAGGGCGAGCCGCTACGCCCGTTCGGTTGGATAAGCCATCAGGCAAAGGCTAAATCTGGCTATCTGGCGCGCCGGGGTTTAGTGCGTGTTTTGGCATGGCCGTTTCTATTTAAAAACTATTCTGTGCGCGATCTCGCCGAGTTCTTAGAGATCTACGGCTTACCGTTGCGATTAGGTAAATACCCCGAAGGGGCCAGCGAACGGGAAAAGCTCACCCTGTTGCGGGCGGTCATGAGCATCGGCCATAACGCCGGTGGCATCATCCCTAAAGGGATGGAAATTGAGTTTGAGAAAGCCGCCGATGGGGCCAGTGATCCGTTCATGGCAATGATAGCCTGGTGCGAAAAGAGCCAATCTAAAGCGATATTAGGCGGTACGCTTACCAGTCAGGCCGACGGTAAAAGCTCAACCAACGCGCTAGGTAATGTGCATAACGAAGTGCGCCAAGAGATCCGCGATGCCGATTTGAAGTCACTGGCGGCTACCCTCACTCGTGATGTCGTCTACCCGATGTATGTGCTTAACGGCACCTCGTTCCGTAACCCCCGCCGTATTCCTCGGCTTGAGTTCGATCTAAACGAGCCGGAAGATCTGCAGCAGTTCGCCCAGCCATTAAGCGGGTTGGTTTCTCTAGGTATGAAAATCCCCACAAGCTGGGTCTATGAAAAGACCAAAATTCCGCAACCCAGTGAAGGCGAAGAGGTGTTGCAGCTATCTCAAAGCGCCGGGCCAGCGTTAGGGGCGCAAGCGCAAGGTGCTGAAGAGGTCGCGCTCGCCGCACTAAAAGCAGAGCCCTCAAGCAACGATGAGATCGATACGCTGGTTGATAACGTGCAAGCTCAGGCCGACCAGCACACCGACGACCTGTTAGATACGCTGCGCCAGCTGGTCGACAACGCCGACAGCCTAACGCAGCTGCGCGAACAGCTGATGGCGCTACAACTGGATAACGCCGACCTGACTGAGGTAATGAGTCAGGCGCTCACCGTCGCCGCGCTGGCGGGCCGTTATGAACTATTGCAGGATGCCGAATAATGCCCGCCTACGGCAGCAAGCCTTTTAAAGAGGCGATCGATTATCTGCAGCAGAAGGTGCCCCTGCCCACTAGCGGCTGGGCCGACGTTTACGGCCAGCAACATGATCACGCCTTTATGGTGGCAGGTGCCAAAAAGACCGCCATTGTTGAAGACTTTCTAACGGGCGTTCAGGCCGCAATTAACGACGGTGAAACCCTTCGCGACTTTCAAAAACGCTTTGACACCATCGTTGAAAAGCATGGCTGGGATTATAACGGCAGCCGAGGTTGGCGCTCACGTTTGATCTATGAGACCAATATTCGCCAAGCCTACAACGCCGGGCGCGAAGCCCTGGCGGAAGAGCCGGGGTTTAAAAAACTGTTCCCCTATATGGAGTATCGTCACTCGGGGGCCGAGAACTTCAGGCCGCAGCATAAAGCCTGGGATCATCTGGTGTTAGCGTCCGACGATCCTTTCTGGGGTGCGCATAGCCCGTCGAACGGCTACGGCTGCAAGTGTAAGAAATTTCCTAAGTCTGAACGAGCCATGCGTCGAATGGGTAAGGCTGGGCCAGATACGGCCCCCATCGACCAATATAAAGAACATTTAGATAAGCGCACCGGCGAAGTACGGCAGATCCCTTTAGGTATTGACCCCGGCTTTGAGCACACGCCGGGTAAAAGCTGGCTTAGGCAAGCTACGCCTCAAGTACAAGAACAATGGCCCGCGACGATAAAGCCGGTGCCGATTGGCCCCGTGGCTAAACCGCCACTGCCTCCGGCAACGGCTGTGTTAGCAGAGTCTGTGATGCCTGAAGGGCTGACCGATGCACAATATGTTCAGGCATTTTTGGGCGAATTTGGCGGCACTGAACGAGTGTTTCGTGATGTATTGGGGGAGCCGCTGGTGATTAATGACTATCTGTTTAGGAAGGCTGACGGCCAATACGCCATACCCAAGAATAATGACTACCGTCGACATATAAAGCTGCTAGCGCGGGCGCTAATCGAGCCGGACGAGATCTGGTCGATTTTAGAACCCGACCACGCCAGAGCAGGCAAATATCGTTTAAAGCGCCGTTATATTAAGTGTTGGGTGATAAGCGGTGAACAAGCGACACAAGGCGTCAGCACTTTTGAGCACGGTCAGGGATTGTGGACGGGCCAAATAGCACTAACACCTAAGCTAGGGCCACAAAGCAACGACCCCCTTTTAAAACAGCTGCGGCAAGGCGTGTTGCTATATCAGCGAGACGAACACTAATGGCCGGAACTCAAGACATTATCAGCATCGACTATGACAGTCAGCCCGTGGCAGATCTGCTAGACAAGCTGTTAACCAAAGTAGATGACCCCAAGCCAGCCATGATGGAGATCGCCACCTTCCTAGAAGAGCGAACCCGTGACCACTTCGATAATGAAGAAGACCCCGACGGTAATGCCTGGGCACCACTCACCGCCACCACTTTAAAACGTAAGGTGGCCAAGAGCACTCCGACAGATAAGATCCTGCATGGTCTGAGTCTGCACCTACGCGATACCATCTACCCCTTCTGGTCTGCCGATCAAGCGGGGGTCAGCACCGGCCCAGGCACAGAAGCCTACGCCGCCACTCATCAATTCGGCGATGATGATCGTAATATCGATGCGCGCCCATACCTAGGGCTCAGTGACGATGACGAGGCGGAAGTGGTCGATATTCTAAACGAGTATTTAGCGGGTGATATCTAAGGTGGGCCGAGCGCCTTAGCCGCGCTGTAAGGGATTGCAACGGCTATGGGCTATGATGGGGCGTGGAAAATTGATATGTTGTTTCTAACGCGGGTCTAACGCCTAGGGGGAGGTTAATAACTTGCTATAGTCAAAATAATTATATTTGATGTCGAATAGAAGAATTTATCGTAAGGGAATACTCATGCACTTAAAAATTCAACCGCCAAATCCGAAAGCAACCTTCCAGAAAGAGGATATCTTCCAGAGGAAGAATTTTGCAAATACTTTAACTAAGATCATTTGCAGTAGTTCAGATCCACTCGTTATTTCTTTAGAAGCCCAGTGGGGTGATGGAAAAACCAGCTTTATCTATAAATGGTGTAATGAATTAAAAGAGGCAAGTGTATCAGTACCTCACATCTATATCGATGCATACAAAGGAGACTTTCATAGTGATGCTTTTTTGTTTCTGGCATCTGAAATCTATGCTTTTGCTAAGGAAAAATTAGTAAACGATGATGAATTACTTACAAGCTTAAAAGACAATATCAAAGCTGTTGGCGGCGCTCTGTTAAAAGGTGCGTCGAAAACCGCTCTACAAGTGCTGACTGGTGGTATGTTTGATAGTAAAGCCATGGATAATTTGGAAGCTAATATTTCAGATGAAATGTCCAAAGCTACTGATTTATTTATTTCTGATTCCCTTGAAAGCTATCAAACCAGAAAGGATGAAATCAATGACCTGAGTGAAACGCTTACACTATTATCCAACTCTTTAGCTGGTGATAAAAAACCACTAGTTATCATTGTCGATGAGTTAGATCGGTGTAGGCCCTCTTTTGCACTAGAGCTTTTAGAGGTGATTAAGCATCTTTTTACTGCTAAATCCGTTGCCTTTGTGCTTGTAAATAATTCAGAGCAGATGAATGAATCGGTCAAGGTCAGGTATGGCAGTGGCGTGAATGCAGGGGCGTACCTAAGAAAATTTTATGATCTGTCTTTTTCTCTTCCTAAAGGGGAAGCTTACGATGTGACAGACACAGAAATCGAACACTTTGCGCTAGAGAACATAATACATGCAAGTGAAGTGGAATTGATTGGAAGCAATAAAATAGCATTTTATATCCGGCTGCTACACCGACACATCGATTTATCTCTAAGAGACATTGAAAAAATTGCTGTTGTAATAGCTATTATGTCTAAAACAACCTCATTCAGATTGTCTGAAATTCCAGCTGTTTGTTGTTGTATCGCTGTAATATTCTTGAAGGATAGGACTCTTCTTCAACGGGTTTATTATGATCAAATTACTCGCAATGAGATCGATACGTTCTTCAAATATTCACACCTAGTAACTAAAGATGAAGATTATGATGCTATGATGGAGCTCTTCTTCTGTTTTGCTGATCCTAGGCATGTCCCTACAGGACTTGCAGGAGATCTTGGAGACAAGGTTAAGAAAAGCAGAGTTTCAATAAGATCTTCTGTATTAGCAGGCTTACTAACAATGCAGATATAGGTATCTGTTTTGCAGGGCATAATTGCAGTCTGGCTTTTTACGATAAAACATCTAACGAAGGTTAAACCCACTACCCCCTCCATGCCGCTAATCTGGCGGCATGAAGACGAATCAATTACCTCACTCAATTGCTGCACTATCAGCCACCCACACCGCTAATCTCGGCGTTGTTGCGCTGTCGTTTGAACTAAACGACGCCGATGCGGGTTGGTGCCAGCTGCTACCCGCCGGACAGTTCAGCGCCGTCGACGGCCGCCCCTTTGATGTGCCCAGCGGCCAATGGACGCTCACCGCCGATATCGCACAACGCCTTATCTCAATTGCCCAAGCTGCCGCTAACGAGCTGGTTATTGATTACGAGCACCAAACCCTCAACGCCGATAAAAACGGTCAGCCTGCGCCCGCAGGCGGCTGGTTTAAAGAGCATATGGAATGGCGGGAAGGTTCTGGCTTATGGATTAAGCCGACCTGGACCGCCCGCGCCCTCGAATATATCAAAGGCAAGGAATACCGCTTTCTGTCTGCCGTTTTTCCCTACGACAAACGCACCGGCGAACCCCTCTTCATTCACAGCGCAGCGCTGACCAATCGTGCAGGCATCGATGGCATGCAAGATCTCGAAGCCCTTTGCGCCCAAATCGTTCCTCACCCTAACCAAGATAACCAACCCCAGGAGAATCCTGTTATGAACGAAGCGATGCGTAAGCTGCTGGCCAAACTCGGCATTGAGCTGAAAGAGGGCGACCAGCTCACCGACGAACAAGGCACGGCGGCCCTGAGCGCGCTGGATGCAATGGCCAAAAAAGCCGCTAATTCAGACACTCTAACCACTGAGGTTGCTGCGCTTAAAGCGAAAGATAGCGACATCGATCTATCTAAGTATGTCCCCGCCGCCACTTACAACGCCCTGGTCACACAGATGGCCGTGCTCAAAGCCGGATCTGATGAGGCCAGCCTAGAGCAACTGCTGAAAGACGCCAAAACCGAAGGCAAGGTGCTGGCCGCCGAAGAGGACTACCTCACCCAGTTTGGCGAACAACAAGGCGTCGCTGCACTAAAAGCGATGCTTGATAGCCGCCCCTCACTGGTGGCGCTAAAGGCTCAACAAACCGACGGTAAAAAGCCTGCACCTCAGAAGGACGACGAGCTAACGCCTGAAGATCTCGCGGTGCTCAGCGCCACCGGACTGGATAAAGACGTCTTCCTCAAATCAAAACAGGAGCTAAATCAATGACCGCTATCGCAGAACGCCTAGGCCGTAAGCGTGCCTACGGAGTTAAAACCGGCGTCACGCTGAACGCCAATACGCCCGCCGTCTTAGTCAGCGGTTATCTCACCTCAGTGACCGACGGCGCGGGGGCGGGTATCAGCGCAGGCGTCACCACCTTTGAAGTGGATAACAGCGCCGGCGCTAACGGCACCATCTTGGCCGAAGTTGTCGCGGGTGAACACAAGTTTGCCAACAGTGGTGATATCGCCGTGACCGATGTAGGGGCCACCGCTTACTTCGTCGATGATGCCATCGTGTCGGCCTCGCATGACACCAACAGCCGTAACCCAGCAGGCAAGATCATCCAGGTGGACGGCGATGGCGTTTGGGTAAATCTGGGGCAGTAAGCCGGGTTTAACTCTTAATTTTAAGGACAGGATCACACGATGAATATTACCCCTAGCACGCTTAAAGCGCTGTACGCCGCCGTTAACGCAGCGTTTCAGATCGGCCGCAGCTCTTACACACCACTCTGGCCTAAAGTTGCCACCTTGGTGCCCTCAACGACAGCCCAAGAAGATTACAGCTGGCTCGGCGAGTTTAGCCGCCTGCGCGAATGGATCGGCGATCGCCAGATCAACCGCATGAAAGTGTATGACTATTCGCTGAAAAACAAAAAGTTCGAAGCGACCGAGGGTATCCCGGCCGAACGTATCGAAGACGACAATTACGGCATTCTCAACCCTAAGTTTCAGGATATGGGCTACGCCTCATCAACTCACCCCGATGAGCTGATCTTTGCCCTGCTTGCCGCCGGTTTCACGACAACCTGCTATGACGGCCAGTATTTCTTTGATACCGACCATCCGGTAGGCGAAGACGGCCAGGAGCAATCTGTCAGCAACTTGCAGGCGGGGTCAGAAAGCCCTTGGTTTCTACTGGATACCACCCGTCCCCTTAAGCCGTTGATCTATCAGCGCCGCCGTGATTATCGCCTGCTAGCGAAAACCGATGCCGGTAATTCCGATCACGTCTTTATGGCAGATGAATACCTCTACGGAGTCGATGGCCGGGGCAACGTAGGCTTTGGTTTTTGGCAGCAGGCCTACGGTTCAAAAGCGGCACTGGATACCACTAACTTTGATAGCGCGATCGCCGCGATGGGGGCGCTTAAATCAGATAAGGGTCGCCCGCTAGGCATTATGCCGAACATGCTGATTGTCGGCCCAAGCAAACGCGCCGCCGCGAAAGCCGTAGTTGAAGCTGAATACAAAGCCCAGGGCGAAAGCAACACCAACTATAAAGCGGTTGAAGTCGTCGTGGTGCCTTGGCTGGCCTGATAAGCGACCTGAACTAACACCGCTGGGCATGGACGCCCATCACCTTACCTGAGAGGAAACCATGCAATGTCTAAAGCAACGATTGTCATTATATGTAGCGCTGGTACGGGCTATCGCCGGGCTGGTGAAGTTTTTCAGCAGGGCCGTAATGAGTTCCCCGTTGATCATTTTACCGAAGCGCAATTGGAGCAGCTGCGTAACGATCGACGCACCGAACTGCTGGAAGGCGAAACAGCCGCGGATAGTGAAGCGCAAGGGGCCGTGGATGCGCAGCGTCTCGCTGAGCTTGTAGCTCATATCGGCACGCTGGATACCGAAGACAAAAGCCTCTGGAAAGAAGACGGCAGCCCTAAAGCCAGCGCTTATCCCAAAGGCACCACCGCTGAAGCGCGTGATGCTGCTTGGGATGTTTTCATCGCTGATCTGGATAAGGCATAAGCCATGTACGCAACCCGCAGCGATATGACCAATCGTTTCGGTGAGGAGGAACTCATCCTTCTCACCGATCGGGATGGCACCACCGGAGCCATTGACGACACCGTGCTAAACCAGGCTCTCGCGGATGCCAGTGCCGAGGTTGATGGTTATATCGGCGGACGTTACACCCTGCCGCTACCTACCGTGCCTGATGTGCTGGTGCGTATCTGCTGCGATATTGCCCGCTATCTGTTGCACGACGAGCACGCGCCCGAACGTATCGAAAAACGTTACGACAATTCGATCAACTTTCTCGGCAAGCTAGGCAGCGGCAAGATCTCCCTCGGCATGCCCGATGAAGGTGGCGCTAGCCCCAGTAATAACACGGCTCAAATGTGCAGTGATGGCCGCGTGTTTGGCCGTCAAAACAGTAAAGGGTTTATCTGATGTTTCAGCTAACCGATAACTATTTGATCGCCGAAGACCATCTAGTGCAAGCGCTAGAAGCGGTCTCCGGCCTGCGCAAGGTATATCGCAGCTGCGACTTAGCCGAGATGAAAGAGCGCGGCCAAGTAACCCCCGCCGCGCATGTTATCTATGCAGGTGACGCTGTGCCAGAAACATCGCAAGGCGGCTTGCAAGGTAATGTTACCCAAACATGGATGATCGTCATTGCCGTCAGCCTACGGGACGCCAACAAAAGCGGCCCGTTACTGGCATCAGTGATTCACGCCATGGCGGGGCTGCACTGCGAGTTAGGCAACTTTGTGCGCAAGAACGCGCCCTCCCGGCCGGGCTTTTCTAACGGCTTTGGCTACTACCCATTAGCGTATCAAATTAAATTCAAAACCAAAGGAGCACGCCCATGAGCGGACTACTGTTAGCAGGCGACGTTTACTTCGATCGCTTTGATGATACCGGCAACCCTACCGGTTTAATTGGGCCGTTAAACGCAACCCAGTTGCAGATTAACACCCCTTCTGAAACCAAAGACCGCGAGTCAAAGAAAAAAGACTCATACGGTCAGGCGTTAGATAGCGTCACCATTGCTAAACCATCAGAGATTGCGATCGCGTTTGATGATCAACCCGCTGAGATGTTGGCGATGGCAATGATGGGGGATACCGCTCCGATCCATCAAGGGGCCGACACAGTCTCCGATGCGCCAATCACAGTATTAAAAGCAGGTTTATGGACCAAGCTACCTCATAGCAATATTGCGGCTGAAGGGCTTAGCGCCGTGCTCGCTTCCGATGATAGCGCGATTGCCGCGACTGCCTATGAGGTTAACTATGCCGCCGGTCTCATTCGGGCCACGGCAGGAGGCGCGCTGGCCGCCGGTGATGACATTAAATTGAGCTACGAGTATGCCGCCATCAGTGGTTCACGCATTAGCGGCGGTGTTCGCCCAACCATCAACGCGCGCATATTCCTAGATGGCACTAACCTCGCCACCGGCAAGCCGGTTAAATGCGAGATACCTAAAGCCTCTCTCGCCCCCTCCGCCGCCGTGGATCTGCTGGCCAGCGAGTATGTATCGACCACCCTGGGCGGCAAGTTAATCCTAAAAACAGGTGAGGCAGCCCCCTTCTATCTCGACCAAGAAAGCTAACTTAACCCGTCAACCGGAGGGCTGCGGCCCTCTTTTCATCGTTCTGTTAATCGGTGCTAGAAATGAATGCCAAAGAGATCGCTCTCAATCTACTGATTAAAGCCAAAAACATGGCCAGCAAGCCGCTATCTGAGCTTAGCGATTCACTGGAAGACACTGATGAGCGTGCCACTC
Organism: Amphritea atlantica; assembly: GCF_018860855.1. Lineage (GTDB taxonomy): Bacteria > Pseudomonadota > Gammaproteobacteria > Pseudomonadales > Balneatricaceae > Amphritea > Amphritea atlantica_A. The sequence continues at coordinate 34,072 of NZ_JAHKQE010000041.1, read as the reverse complement.
AGGCGGCAAAATCAGTCGATAAGTTTGGCAATGAGTTAACCGGTACGGATAAAGCGGCCGAACAGCTTACCGATAAAAACAGTCGACTTAGCAAAGCTAGCGAGACCTATTCTAAGAAAACGAAAAAAGCCACCACCGAAACCAAAAACTTTAAAAAGCAGCTAAACAATACCTCTAAAGATACCAAAACCCTGACCGGCCGTGTCGGTAATCTCAATAGTAAGCTGAAAGGTTTTCTGCTGGGCGGAGCCGTTGCCGCAGGCTTGGGTAAGTTGTTTAGTGGTGCGCTCAGCTCAAGCGCTCTATTTGAGCGTCAGATGAACCGCGTGAAAGCAGCATCATCGGCAACCACTCAAGAGATGCAGCTGCTGACCAAAGCGGCAGAGGAAGCCGGAAGCACCACGGAATTCACCGCCACTCAGGCGGCTGAAGGGTTAGAGATACTGGTTAGGGCGGGCTTTGACGCGGCTCAAGCGGTTGAGTTACTGCCATCGGTGCTAGCGGTAGCAACCGCTGAAGGTGTCGGCCTAGCTGAAGCGTCGGGTTTAATCTCCGATACCTTATCAGTGATGCAGCTAGAGATTAGCAAAGGCGCATTGGCTACCGATGTACTGGCCCGAGGCTCCTCTCTCGCCAATACCAAAATGCTCGATTTAGGCGGAGCGATCAGTTACACCGGTGCCTTTGCCCGTGAGGCGGGTCTCGATTTAGAGCAAGTCGTTGCCATACTCGACGTGTTAGCCAAAAACGGCCTACGGGGTGAGCGCGCGGGTACCGGTTTGCGGGCCGTCCTTGCCCAATTGGCAGATCCTGCTAGCAAAGCCTCGAAAGCGGTCGCTCAGCTGGGAATCCCAACGGATAACTTTATACAGCTGGTAGAACAGTTACGTCAGAAAGGGCCAGCTGCGGCCACCGCCATTAATGCCTTTGGTATCGAGGCTGGCCCAACACTGCGAGCGCTGATCGCTGAAGGATCAGAGGGTATTACTGACTTTGAAGAGCAACTGCGTGGTGCAGAGGGTGCGGCCAAGACAATGGCCGATACTGCCAGCGATGACCTGATCGGTTCGGCCAAAGGTTTTCAGAGCGCTTGGGATTCACTGCGTAAAACCCTAAGTAACCCACTGCTTGAACCCCTAGCAGGCCTGCTGGATCGTGTGGCGGGCAAGTTCCGCGAGATGAAGGACGCTGGGAACCTACAAGTATGGGGGGAGATTATATCTTTCACGCTTAATCGCGTATCAGGTGCGCTGCAGATTATATTCAATACTCTAACGTTCTCCACGAAAGCGATCGGCACTTTTATTGCTCAAATCACCGTGTGGGTGACCGAGGCAGAATATCAGATCGCCAGGCTGATGAATAAAGTCGGCTTAGTCAGCGATGAAACCGTGCGCGGGCTTGAGATTCAGGCCGGTGGCGTTCGGGCTGTGCTAGACGCCTTGGTTAAAGAGGCCGCACAAGACCTTGACGATATGGGTGATGGCTGGGATCTGCTCTCCGGCAAGGTCACCCTTAGTCAGCAAGTAGCAGCTGAAGCCGCCGCTCAGGCGAGCGAAGAAGCCAAAAATACCGCCAAAACGGTGGCCGGTGCTGGCGATAGCGCGGCCAGTGCGTTAGACGTTGCAACGCAAAGGATTGTTAATAGTTTTACCCAGGCACAAGCCGAAGGAAAAACCGCTGCCGAAGCAATTGATCAGGCGTTTCAGGAGGTCGATCTCGCCAGCAGTGAAGGCATTCAGGCGTTGGGCACGGCTCTCGTTGAGATATCAGAGCAAGCAGGCGGGCTTGATACTGAGCTACAGGACGGCTTAACCAAAACGTTAGAGAGTATGACCGCTAACGAATTGGATGCCTTCCGTCAGAAAGCGATCGAGGCATTTTCTGGCGCTGAAAATGGCGCAGCCAAACTAGACCGCTTACTCAGTGGTGCACTCGAGGTTAGCCTTAAACGCTTGGGTGTCGATACCGAAAAGCTAAAAAGCGGCATGTCGAGTACAGGTGCAGAAGCCGTTACCGCCTTTAAAAACGTTCAGGATGAAATCACCAGAACCGGCACCAGTAGTAAAGACGCGGCGGCCACCTTGCGCGCATCGTTTGAACAGGCGTTAGGTAAGGTCAACACAAAGGCTGGGCTGGATAAACTAAAAGCAAGCATCAAGGATGCGGCTGACGCAGGAATTATCAGCTGGGGCGATTATCAAAAAGCCCTGGAAGCGATAGAGGCCCAATATAAGAAAGTTGAAGCCGCCGCAGAAGAATCAATTTTCAGACAAAAAAGCGGCCTATCAGGTCTGACTGCAGAGGCCAATAAAGCGGCAAAAGCGATTGGTAATAAAGCAGCCCAAACAAAAAAAGACACTAACGAAACCAAGAAAAACGATGAAGCTAGCCGTAACCAATTGGCCAGCTATTCTGGTGTGCTAAAAATAGCAGACAAAACAAAATCAGAATGGGACTCACTTGGTGACGCAATGACCGCCGCGTGGGCCGGTATCGGCGACGGATACGACCGCATAATGAGCAAGTTTCATGGCGGGACATTGCTTTATCTGAAGACCATAAAAGAGGCTGATAACTACCGCGTTAAGCAAGGTAAGGACGTTGTCGCATCATACGAACGACAATCAGCCGCCGCCGACCAACTAGCCGAAACCTTAGCCCGTGGTGGAGCCCAAGCCGCTGCTTTGGCTAAAAATGCCGACGCATCGCTAGCCAGTTTCGATCTGCTTGATAAAACCCGCCTCGATAGTTTGCGATCAGCGATGACTGCGATTAACAACGAAAGCCAGCAGCTCACTGATAATTTGAGCAATACCGTTGCTAGCCTGCAAGACGAGCTAGCAGCGTTAAAAGGTGATAACGCATCCATTGAGGTTAACCAATACCAGCGCCAATTAGCAGAGCTTAAAGCAGCGCAAAACACCGCGCAGACGTCCGGCAACAGTGACGCCTTAAAAGAAGCGCAACAGGCTATTCAACTGCTCAACGAGGCCCACCGTTTACGCCTATCAAATATAGAAAAAGAGCGTGAAGCGGCAGCTGCCGATACCTCTAAGGCTTCCACACCTACAGCAACCGACGCAGCTAACAGCATCGATTCACCCGCAAGAGTGACAAAAGTAGTGCAATTTATGGCACCAAGCGGCAAAGCGGTTAACGCTGAATTCCAAGACGACAACGCCGCCAACGACTTTTTACAACTTCTCAATGATGTGGGGGCCGTATCACGATGATCACACTCAACGGAATCGCCCTGCCCGACGACCTGATCTGGGCCAACGAGTTCGCTTGGTCGGCAGTACGCCAATCAGCAGAGGTGGCTCTAACCGGCGCGCTGATTGTAGAAGAAGCGGCACAACAAGCGGGCCGCCCTATTACGCTAACCGGCGGTTGGGCCACACGGACGCTAGTCGAACAGCTATACGCGTTAGTTCAGCTGCCGGGACAAAGCTACTCGCTACAGATCAATGATCAGACCTATAACGTGATGTTTCTGCATACCGACAACGCAATGACGGCAGAGCCTGTGCTCGCAGTAACAGACCCCGCGCCAACCGATTCCTATTATTTAACACTTCGATTCATGGTGGTTTGAGCATGGCAATTTTAGACACCGATATTAAATTAATGGCCTCAGAACGCCTAACCGATGACGACGATGGCGGCGGGATGATGAGTGCCGTTGAAGTTCAAGACGGCGTTGTTAATAACCTATTTCCCGACATCAGCCGGCTAAATAGAACCTATGGCCGCGTCGATTTGCGCAAATGCTACGCCGCCGTGCTGACAGCCAACCAGGATATTTATTATGGCTCCCATGTAATCGTGACAGACACCCCAGACGACCCTCGGGTTTCCGTGATGATGTTCACAACAGGCAGCTATACCGACGAACGAGCGGCCGCACAGAATCACATCGAGAGCTATGTGGTAAAAGGCCCAGTATCGGATTACACCCTGCTGGGCGACCAGCTCGAAGGTCAGCGCATGGTGAAAGTCTACTCACGGATTGACGCAAAGCTGCCAGAGATCGGGCAGGTTTACATGCTAAGCCTGGAAGACGAAGACGGGGAATCAACCGGCGGCTTTCAGTACATCCGCGTGACCACGATAGAGCATGAAATACTTGAATTTGAAGATGACAAGGGGATTTATCAGCGCCGTGTTATCACTCTAGGGATCGGCTCCGCACTGCGCGAAACTTTCGCCGGGCCGCAAACAGCTAGCCGATACTCTGCCGTTGAAACTGATACCGTCTTTAGAACAACGCAGGTCGCCGACGCCAGCAAATACTATGGACAGGTAAAAGTAAGCGAAGCGATCAGCAACAGCCCTATGAGTATCAAGCTAGATAGCATTTATGGGCAGCTAGTCCCAAGTGCGACCGTTGAAAGCCCCGTTGCAAACGTGGCCGCTGGTGTAGAGCGGCTTAATATCGTGGCCGCCGGTGCCCCCTATTCGATCACCACGGCGAACGCATCAACATTTTCATTCGGCCGGGCAATCACCGAAGGATCAGTCACCGTGAATTATGGCGGAAGGGCGACGTATGAAGATGACGGCAACGGCGCGCTAATTTGCACCTACACCACAAGCAGCAGCTATGGCGTTGTCGGTGCACAAAACGGGTCAATCGATTACGAATCAGGCACGGTGACAGGCTTTAGTGTAGGAGGCAGCTATACCATCACTATGACCGCGACCCCGGCGGCCGCGATCTATGACACTGCTCACACAGACCATGAAAAAATCGAACTAATCAATCGCGGCTATAACTACGTTAAAACACTACGGCCCATGCCGCAGCCAGGCACTCTGTTTGTGGATTATATGGCACAGGGCGAATGGTACCGGATGCAGGACAACGGCAGTGGCGTGTTAGAAGACGAGGCCGGCGGCGCTGGGACTATCGATTATGCAACCGGAACCGTTGTGGTAACGCTGGGAGCGTTGCCCGACACCGACAGCGAGGTGATTTACACTTGGGCCAGTCCTTCACATTACGAGATCAGGACAGCAGACCCAGATATTGAGACAGGTTATCTTTATTTTACCGTTTCAGCCGGGGAGTTTTTGCCCAACTCGCTATCATTCAACTACGACGCCGGCGGCGTTGTTAGAACCGTAACCGACGACGGCAGCGGCAACCTGACCGGCGATGGCACAGGCCACGTCATCTATGGGCTGGGGCAAGTAGGGCTCAAACCCACCTACCTGCCAGATTCAGACTCAGTTTTAACCATCAACTATGACAAAGGCACAATCCAGCAAGAAACGCTGACCAGTTACGGCATGAGCGGCGATGATGCCACGTTTACTGTCGCCGGCAAACCGATTAAACCGGGAACATTTGCCGCAAAATTTAACCAGGACTGGGACTGGGAGCGAGACAGCCCTTATTCATCAGACAAGCACAACACCGGCACCCGAGAGGTGACCGTATCAGACAATGGCGATGGAACACTAAGCAACGGTGGTACCATCAATTACATCTCCGGCGCGGTATCAATGCCGGTTAACTACAGCAACTCAAACTCAAAACAATGGTGGGGCGGCGGTTACCATACAGAAACCAGTATCGGCATCATCAACGGCAACATCGATATTTATTACCAGCTCGACAGCGTGATCCCCGACGCCGTGACCGAAAGCGCCACCATTCCTAACGTCACTATCGACCTAACGCCGACAACCCTGCGGGATATAGTGCCGGGCAGTGTAGAGTTTATATGGGGCGGCAAAACATACATCGACAGAAGCGGCGAGATATACACAGACTGGGATCGTCAGACCGGCGCAGCTAATGCCGTGGGCGTTATTGACTATTCAACCGGCATTATTTCAATGAATGAATACACCGGCGGCGGTAACAATTCACTAACGCTGAAAACCATGCTGACAAAAATAGGCGCCTGGTACGCATACAGCATTTATTTCAGAACGCCGGGCGCTCCTATGCGGCCACTATCCATGTATTTCATGGCAACCAAACCCGATGGCTCAACCATCGGCATGACACCAAACGGACAAGGGGAGATCGACACAAACGACGCCCAGGGCCACGTCGATTATGAAACCGGCATCACTAGCATCGAGTTCGGGCGGTACGTGCTAGAAACCAGCCTGACGGCCGATCAGCGGGCCGATTTTTGGTATGACGCGGCCAACATACAGGAAGACGGAACGATCTGGGTGCCAGACCCCGTGGAACCGACAACAATGAAATATAACGCCGTTGTTTATTCCATGATGCCGCTAGATGAATCGATATTAGGCCTCGACCCAGTGCGCCTGCCGATTGATGGCCGAGTGCCAATTGTGCGCAGCGGCGATGTTGGTGTTATCCACAACACAAAACGCCAGGAGCTACCCAGCCCCATCAGCGCCGGGCAGACCGTGACGCTGGCGAGGGATGAACTGGCCGCCTGCTACCTAGTAGACCAAAACGACACCGTCGTTGACGCCGCACAATACAGCACAGACCGCGAAGCCGGCACCATAACAATGGCCGACCCGATGGATTTAACTGGGCTAGTCGAGCCGTTGGTGGCCGTTAATCGGATAGAAGATATGGTGCTGGTGAACGAAGCACAGATCAACGGCCAGATCACCTTAGTCGGCGCAGTCGAACGGGACTATGACTCAACCGATACCTATTTTTCAACCGCGCTAATATTTAACAATATCGCCTCAAGAGCGCATCACTTATTCAGCCAATCGACGTGGACAAGCGTATGGGAAGACACCCGTATCGGTAGCAATACAACCGCCCAATACAACGACCGGCTTTATCCAATACAGGTGGACAACAAGAACGCTATTCGGGAGCGCTGGGCGATTATTTTTACTAGCTCTTCATCGTTCAATGTCGTTGGTGAAGTGTCCGGACAGATAGACTCCGGTAGTACCACTATTGATTGCGCACCTATAAATCCGATAACAGGTGAGCCATATTTCACTATTTTAGCCGATGGCTGGGGCAGTGGTTGGAGCACAAACAATGTGATTCGATTTAATACAGACGCGGCCCACGCACCGATATGGATTGCGAGAACAACGATCAGTGGCAAGCCAACAAAAGAAGACGACAGCTTTAAGCTTCAGATAAGAGGAGATGCAGACTAATGGCTATCACAGATTTAAACGATCCAGCATTAATAGAAATGTGGACAATGGCCAACACGAACGTGGGAGTAACAACACTATACGGCGAAAAAGGGGTATATAACGCTTCAATAAGTGGCGCTATTTCAGTTGATGGCGTCATGGGGGACGCTATATATATTTCAGAAGGACGGGCCGACTTCGGCACAGCAATTATTCCTGCAACTGGGGACTGGGCAATATGTGGCTACATAATTTTTCCAGAAATTCCAGAAATAGAAAAAAACATTTTCGGACAATATGAGCTAGGTCATTCTGGTAGGCTTCTTGGCCGGATTAGTGCTCAAAATTATGAAGTCGGATCACTTAGCTTATTTATTGGCGGGATAAGTGTTGGATCAAGGCTTGTTACTATTGGAAAGCAGCACTTTTTTATGATGTACAGAAGAGGAGGGATTATAGGTGTAGCCGTTGATAACCTTGAATGGGAAGAGGCAGCAGTAAGCGCAAGTTTGTCTATATATCAAGGGCGGACATACTTCTTTGATGAAGACTCACTGACAGACCAAGACATAACGTGTGTCGCCGAAAGATGGCGGATGTTAAATCGCGTACCAACCGAAGAGGAATACTTCAAATTAATGGCGGAAGCTCGGCCATACACGATAAGAGGTGTTATTGATGTTGATGCAATACCGCATGTAGGGAAAGTATATGCGGTTGATGGGAGCACGGGTAGCTTAATAGCCAGCACAACAACAAATTCCAGCGGCGAGTACGAGTTTTTTATAACCAAAGAGGATGATATTTTAGTTATTCCAGAGCCGCCGGACGGATACAAAGCAAAAATTGCAGGGCCAATAACACCAGCATTGAGGACTTTTGAATGACTATCCGAATAACAACAGCGCTAAGAAACGCTAGAGCCACGGCAATTATTGACGCGCTGGACGCAGCAGTTACACCGGCAGCTTTTGAACAGTACAGCGGCGGCCAACCAGACCCAGACTCATCTATTGATTCAATAGCTGCTCACGCGACTGCGACCGCGTACACCGCAGGCGATTACGTTACTGGGGCCGGTAACTACTACCGAGCTGGAAACGACGGGACAAGCGACGCAGCAGCCCCAACTTGGCCGAACGACGGCGGAACCGTGACCGACAACGACATTACATGGCAAGACATGGGGGAAATTCCTGTTTTATTGGGAACGCTAACCCTTAGCCAGCCTGCAGGAACCGTGGCCGATGGAGTGCTGACGTTTGACGCATGGACAGAGGACAGCAGCGCAGACGCAAGCAACACGGCCACATGGGGTCGGTTCAGAGATGGCGACGGCAATAACGTGCTGGACGGCAGTATTGGCACTGCAGGATCAGGGGCCGACTTCACCATCAACACAGCCGATATTGTGGCCGGCGGCCCTATTCGCATCAAAGCCGGCACAACGCCCCAACTTATCGAGCCAGGCGCTTAAATGAGCTACACCCCACCAACCGGCGACGCGGTAAACTTCAGCTTTACAGAGCTTTATACTCCGCCCGCCGGCGACGCGGTAAACTTTTCGTTTATCGATTCATCAGCGTTTGAACTAACGATTAATCCGACGCTGCCGGAGATAATAAGCGCCCTATCGGTTGAGCATGCGTCGCCGGTTGATGTTGAAATATTGGCCCAGATCCCTGAGCTAAGTGCCGCAATAAGCCTGATATTAGATAACGCTCGCGACCTAGATATTAAACCGACCCTGCCAGCCCTGCAGGCAGACGTTCAAATCGCAAGAGGGGCCATTTTATCTATTGCCGCCGAAATGCCAGCCATACAAACCGGCATAACTCTGCAATGGGGCGAAACTATACCCGCCGCAACGGTCACCAACAGCGGATCAGATGCAGGTAAGGGCTTTGCCTGGGGGATAGCATCAACGGCCCAAGCCGAGCCAGCAATCCCGTTCAACGAGATACCCGAAAAGCAACACAGCACCCAAAGCGACTGGGACGCAGGCGAAGCCCACGACGGAGAGCCAGAAATGCTATTCGGCCTATTCCCCGAAAAAAGCCGCGAAAGCATAGCGCCGTGGGACAGGTTCGAGCAGCAGCTTTATGCTGATGACGAAATGCCGAGCAACTACCCACAGCCGACAGATTTAAGCAAAGCAACGCCATGGGATAGTTTCGAGCGCACTATCGACGAAGACCATACAGACCCGTGGAACTGGCCGCCGCCGGTTGATGTAGACAGCCTTTACCCGTTCCGCCGAGTTGATCTATTCGGCGAACGCCAAGTATGGGACACCCGGAATTATACGCCACCCCCAGGTAATGCCGTGAATTTCAGCTTTACCGAACTTTATGTGGCGCCTGAGCACGACTCGGTGAATTTCTCATGGGGAGCCGCAAACCCTTACACCGAAGAGCCAGCACGACCGGCCGATATGGGCGTTATTATCCCGCACGATAACCCCTCAGCAATAAATGAAAACAACCGTGTAGTTTGGGGCGACGGTAGCTGGACGCGCCCGGCCCCTGATTACGAATACAGCCCAGGATGGCAGGCCGACGCCGACGAAGATGAAGCCGAGCGACCCGAGCAACCAGAAATAAAAAGGGTTTATATTTTTATGCCTAATCTAACGCTATATAGAACACCCGACGGGGCTGAAATAGAGGCGACTAACGTTAGCTGGGCTACTGACAGCGATAGTTGGGGCTGGCGCTTTACCGCCACGATTAAAAAGCAATCAGACCTCGCATTACTAAAACCCAATAGTAATGGTCCCAGAGAGATCACCTGCGAGATCAACGGCCACACATTCTCGGGCATTGTCGAAAGCTATAGCGTCTCACGACAGTTCGGACAAACAGGAATATCAATCAAAGGGCGCAGCCTAAGCGGCTATCTATCCGATCCATACGCCCCGAAGCGAAGCAAGGCCATCACCGCCGCCTATACCGCGCAGCAGCTAGCCGAGCAGGAATTAGACGCAACAGGCTGGACGCTAGACTGGCAGGCCCAAGACTGGCTAATACCAGGCGGTGCTTATAGTTATCAAGAACTAGACCCTATTGCAGCTATCAAGCGGCTAGCCAATACCGTAGGGGCTATCGTGCAGAGTCACCCCACCGATAAGCGATTGATTGTTAAATCACGCTACCCTATCAGCCCTCATAAGTGGGGCGATGCAGACACAGTGTTAGATGCCATTCTCCCCGCCTCCCTTATGGAGCAAGCAGGAAGTCAGTTTAAAACACTGTCAACTTATAACCGAGCCATCGCTGCTGGGGGTAAAACTGGCGGAGTTATTGTCACCCTCACCCGCGACGGCACTGCGGGTGACGAACTCGCCCCGCTAGTAACCGACGAGCTAATAACACATCAAAATGCAGGCTATGAACGCGCCCGCATTGAAATAGCCAAAGGCGGCACTTGGGAAGAAATGACCTTCACCACCTGGCTAACAGAGCACGGAGTTGCCCCTGGATTACTGTTACCCGGTCATTTGGTAGAAATTCAAGATATCGACGAAACCTACCCCGTGCTGATCTCGGGCACGACTATCAGCGCCCAAAGCACCGCTGACACATTAACCGTTCGCCAACAACTCGCCGCCGATAGGAGGGTTAATGTCTAACATCTGGACGCAATTTGAAAACTTATTAGAAAAAGATAGTACTCAGATCGCCACCATTATCAGCACTGACGGCACAGAGAGTACTGTCGAGCTACTAAGCGGCGACCGGCTAAAAGTCACCGGCACTGGCACCACAGGAGGAGCCGTATATATAAAAGGAGGAGAGATAAAACAAGCAGCCCCAACGCTGCCGCAATACAACATGATTCTTTATTAAGAAACATTAAACAGAAGGAAGCGACCCAATAACGCGGCAACGTTATTGAGCCGTCAGAACACGTAAGCCATCTACGTGAACCAACCCAGGGCTTCCCCGCCTCGCGAGGCAGGGCAAGCCTACCAGATTTTAGGTAGGTTCACATGCAAGACATACGTTGTCAGCGCTGTAATAAGCTGTTGGCTAAAGCAATTTATCAAGTTTTAGAAATAAAATGCTCCCGTTGTGGAGTAATCAACCAGAGGGCCGCGAGCCCCATAGATATGAAAGGTACATATCATGGCAAAGCCCCTCATTCCTTGGATCGGCGGAAAACGTAAACTAGCTGATCACATTCTGCCGCTGTTCCCTGAGCACTCATGCTACGTTGAACCGTTCAGTGGAGCTGCGGCTCTATTCTTCCTAAAAGAACCGAGCCAAACTGAAATTCTAAATGATGTTAACGGCGACCTAGTGAACCTTTACCGGATTGTTAAACATCACCTGGAAGAGCTTTATAAACAATTCAAATGGATACTCACCAGCCGCCAAAACTGGCAGTGGATGCAGCAGACGCCACCAGAAACACTGACCGATATCCAACGCGCAGCCCGCTTTCTCTATCTGCAGAAACTGGCCTTCGGCGGTAAGGTAGAAGGTCAAAGCTTCGGCACCAGTACCACAGGTAGACCTAGGTTTAATATATTCACACTAGAACAAGATCTCGCCGATGCTCACTACCGGTTGTCTAATACAACAATTGAACACCTTGACTGGAAGCACATCATCAAGAAATACGATCGCCCCGGCACCCTTTTCTATTGCGATCCACCCTACTGGCAGACAGAAGGCTATGGCGTTCCCTTTGGCTTTGAAGAGTATGAAGAGATGGCCAGCCTAGCCCAATCGATACAAGGCCACATGATCATCAGCATCAACGATCACCCAGACATCCGAAAGGTATTTGCAAACCTCCCCGTGGTCGAAGTAGATTATCAGTACACCGTTGGTGGTTCAGACAAGGCCCAAGATTGTATAGAGCTTATCTTCGGAAACTGGAAGGAGCAACCAAGACCAAAGGGACAGCAGGGGTTATTTTAATGGATAAGAATTGGAAAAAGTTTTTCACTAGTAACATGTTAAGTTACATTCCGCCAACATCAATTGCCTTCAAAATAGTTCTGATGTCATCAATTTCATTCACTCTGTCATTCATATTCTGGGATTACATTTCCGCTAACCATGAACAGATAAGAAACATCGGCTTAGTGTCAGCGGCTCTTATCGGTTTCCCTATGTTGATTTGGCGTACTCGCATTGCCGATAAGCAAACTCAAATATCCAATAGGCAAACAGAAACATCTGAAGCAAGTCATATTGCAGATGTTTACACCAAGGCTATAGAGCAACTAGGTGCAAAAGATGGTGAGGGCAAGCCGCATCTGGAACTGCGCTTAGGTGGTCTTTATGCTTTAGAAAGGATCGCCAAAAGCAATGAAATATATCATCCGCAGATAATGGAAGTGCTCTGCGCCTACGTACGGATGCGTTCCGGCCAAGTCGCTGCTAATAAACCAAACGAAAACAAAATGGAGAGTCAGCCTGAAGCTCATGACGAACAATCATATAAAATCATCCAACCGGAAACTGATATTCAGGCAGTCATAACGGTTATTGTTCGCAGAAATTCTGATTTTGATGGTTTATTGCAACTGGATCTTTCAGATGCACAATTATCGCGTTATGACCTCAACGGAGCCAATCTCA
>NZ_JAHKQE010000041.1:0-21183 GCF_018860855.1 Amphritea atlantica | reverse complement strand
CTCAACGGAGCCAAGCTCATCGAAGCCAAGCTCATCGAAGCCGAACTCAACGGAGCCAATCTCATCGAAGCCGAACTCAACGGAGCTGATCTCATCAGAGCCTACTGCATCGAAGCCAATCTCATCGAAGCCAAGCTCAACGGTGCCTTCTTCGCCGGAGCCGATCTCACCAGAGCATCGCTTCAATATGCCGACCTCACCAAAGCTGACTTTCTGGATGCCACTATTGTCGGAGTTAAGGTGCATAATGCAGTAATTGAAAGAAATTCTTCCAAAGAAGTAACTAAGGAATTGTTAAGAATGAAGCAGGAGCAAGAGGAACAACCAACGCTTTTTTAATTAGCAATTACAAATAAGGCTTTAGTACGTGACAGAGTGACAATAAAAACGCAAATCGTGGCCAAAAAAATCGCGAGGTTACAAATCGAACCGGTTCGCGTTCCGAGCTGCGGTAGTCCAGACACAAAAAAGCCCCACTATGAAGTGAGGCTTTTTCAACTAAATAAATGGTGCCCGGACTCGGAATCGAACCAAGGACACGAGGATTTTCAATCCTCTGCTCTACCGACTGAGCTATCCGGGCACACAAGAGAGGCGTATTAAACACGGCCAGCTAAAAAAAATCAACCGAATTACTCACACACCTTAAAAATATTTCTTTATTGATCAATCAGTAATCGATCAGATGCCATATTGTGAGCGATACGCCGAAATAGCGGCTATCTGCTCGTCCATTCCGCCCCTCTCACCAAGGTATGTCAGCAAATCATTGAGCGAAACAATACTGGCAACCGGCATATTATAATCGCGTTCGACTTCCTGAATAGCAGACAGCTCTCCTTTACCCTTTTCCTGACGGTTCAGTGCGATCACCGTTCCCGCAGGAGTCGCGCCCGCCTTAGCAATAAGATCCATCACTTCACGAATCGCCGTACCCGCCGTAATCACATCATCGATGATCAGTACGCGGCCTTCCAGAGGTGCGCCCACCAGATTACCGCCTTCGCCGTGGGTCTTGGCTTCTTTACGGTTAAACACATAGGGAACGTCCTGACCAAATTCGGTGGCCAGTGCAACACAGGTCGCCGCCGCCAACGGAATGCCCTTGTAAGCTGGCCCAAGCATCACATCATACTCAATACCCGACTGCTGAATCGCAGCTGCATAGCATTTACCTAAACGGGCAAGAGCAGCGCCACTGTTAAATAACCCAGCATTAAAGAAATAAGGGCTAGTACGGCCCGATTTCAGGGTGAACTCGCCGAATCGCAACACCTCTTTATCAATCGCGAACTCGATAAACTCTCTCTGATAGTCCTGCATATGGGCTCTCCGCAACGCCGTTTAAAAAGTGGCCGTATAATACAGGGTTTCTTCCTGCCCCTCCATTGTGAACAATATTAAACTCTGATTTACCCATCCTGAGATTAATAGTCCGTGCTTTAGATTTAAATTTCCTTAAACACCCAGTACAATGCGCCTTTCGCTACAAATTGCGTTTTTCACAGGTTTATAAGCTATGCGCGTCATTACATTCAATACTCAGGGTATTGAGCAGGCTACAGATAACGGATTCTTCCAATGGATGGTCGAACAGGATGCTGATGTAGTATGCCTTCAGGACCTGCGTGCCAAAGACTATCAGCTGGATGATAAGCGCTATCATCCGGATGGATATGAAGCTTACTTCTTCGATGCATTTGAAGATGGTTATAGCGGCGTCGCCATCTATACCCGGGTGATGCCAAAAGCCATCATGACGGGCCTAGGCTTTGAGCAATGCGACTTTCACGGCCGCTTTATACAGGCAGACTTCGACAACGTCAGTGTCGCCTCCTTCAGCGTGCCCTCTGGCCTTAAAAGTGCAGAAGCACAACAGGCTAAAGAGGAATACCTGCAGCTACTCAAGGGCCACTTCACAAAGACCCTGCGTAAACGTCGCGAATTCATTTTCTGCGGCCCGCTACTGATTGCCCACAAACCGCAAGATCTAAGCAACTGGTATGTGAACCAGAAAGTATCCGGATTTTTGCCGCAAGAACGCGAATGGGTAGAAGAGCTGTTTGGCGATATGGGTTATGTCGATGCATTCCGACAGGTCAACCGCGTTGATCAGCAGCACACCTGGTGGCCGGACTACAACAAGGCCCGCGAACTCAATGAAGGCGCCCGTCTGGATTATCAGATCACCACCGCCAATCTGCGTAAAACCATCAAGTCCGCCTCAATCTATCGCGGGCAAGTATTTTCTGCACATGCACCGCTGATTATTGATTACGACCTCTAAGGCCGTTTAAGCCTAAGCTCGATAAATGAGCATGAAAAAAGGGAGCCGAGGCTCCCTTTTTTACGCCCTAACCTCTTAGGCTAGTACTTTCTCCTGCATCTCGCACAACTCAGAGATACCTTTCTTCGCCAGTTCTAACATAGCATTCAGCTCATCCTGAGAGTAAGGCTCGCCTTCGGCGGTGCCCTGCACCTCGACAAAACCACCTTTACTGGTCATGATCACATTCATATCGGTTTCGGCAGAGGAATCTTCAGCATAGTCCAGATCCAGCACCGGCTTACCTTTATAAACACCTACAGAGATCGCCGCCAAACCACACTTAATCGGGTCACCCTTCATGGCGCCATGCTTATCTTTCTTAAGGAAGCTGATCGCATCACGCAGCGCCACATAAGCACCGGTAATAGACGCCGTACGCGTACCACCGTCGGCCTGAATTACATCACAATCGATGGTGATGGTATTCTCACCCAGTTTTTTTAGATCCATGCAGGCCCGCAGAGAACGACCAATCAAACGCTGAATTTCAACCGTACGACCACCTTGCTGGCCTCGCGCCGCTTCCCGGCCATTACGGCTACCCGTGGCACGTGGCAACATACCGTATTCAGCCGTCACCCAACCGGAACCAGAGCCTCGCAGAAAGCGTGGCACGCCCCGCTCAACGGATGCGGTACAGATCACTTTGGTATCGCCAAACTCCACCAGCACCGAACCCTCCGCATGCTTAGTAAAATGTCGGGTAATACGTACCTCACGCATCTGATCCGCCTCGCGATTACTCGGACGAAAAGTCGTGACGCCAAGGTTTTGCAACTGATCTGAAATTGTTGAACTCATGAACTTAAGAATCCTGTTCGGAACCCCAGACCGACGCATAGAGGAAGCGATCGAGGGCTGTTAGAATAAAGCGTAAACTCGCCGGCACCGATTCAGTGTCGACAACGAAACCTGCATTCTAAACGAGAACAGACAATATGACACGTAGCATGACCGCTTTTGCCCGCCAAGAAGCGCAACATGAATGGGGCAGCTTGATTTGGGAAGTCCGTTCAGTTAATCACCGCTATCTCGAACCTCACCTGCGACTGCCGGAAAGCCTGCGCGATATTGAAGGCCCACTACGGGAAGCGCTGCGTAAAAAATTGAGTCGCGGAAAAATAGAATGCACCCTGCGCTTTGTCGCTGAAGCCCAATCCCAGACCTTAACCGTCAACGAAACCTTTGCCCGTGAGCTGCTAGACGCCGCGCAACAAATGGAAAACCTACTGCAGGTTTCAAAACCGATCGACACCATGGACCTACTCCGCTGGCCCGGCGTACTACAAGACACCAGCCTCGATATGGATGCCGTTAAAAAAGCCGCGCTAAGCCTGTTTCACACCGCACTAGATGAGCTCATCGAAAGCCGAGCCCGCGAAGGCGTAGAGCTGGCAGCCCTCATTGATCAACGCCTCGACACTATCACCGAGATCGTCGTCGATGTACGCAATAAACTACCCGGCATCCTGCAAGCCCAGCGCGACAACCTCAAAGCCCGACTAGAAGAGTTCAAAGCAGACCTCGATCAAAACCGCGTAGAGCAGGAAATGGTTATCCTCGCGCAAAAAGCCGATGTCGACGAAGAGATGGATCGCCTCAACACCCATGTACAGGAAGTAAAACGCGTCCTCAAATCCAAAGGCCCGATAGGCCGCCGATTGGATTTTCTAATGCAGGAACTCAACCGCGAAGCCAACACCCTATCATCCAAATCCATCGTCACCGATACCACTCAGAGCGCGGTGGAGCTTAAGGTTTTAATTGAGCAGATGAGAGAACAGATTCAAAATATCGAATAGTGCCTTACATTTTTAAATATTCGGCACGATGTACCAGCAGACTACGATTCTTTCATTGACGACGAATCGCCTTTATATCGGAGGTTTTACATGCCAGAGCATTTGATTCAGGAAAATATTGAATTGAGTCGAAAGGCTGATTTTAAGTTTTTTCTTCTTGACGATGACAAACCTCGAAGTAATAAGGTTAACTCTTACATAAGAGCACTTGATCTAATTTGCGAAATGATAAAACGTCGGCCTGATAGGTTTAACCAGATTCAAAATCTTTGGTCGATAACGTCAACAGAACAATTAGAGCCCCTTTATAAATTTTTGATTCAAGAGTCTCATAATGAGAACTCTATCTGGGTATTTGAAGATCTACCGACAAGCTACCTAAGGGATGGATTCTGTTCCGCCGCCATTAAGCAATACCATCTATTTTTAATTGAGCAACGTTTTGAGGATAAACTTGTTAGTGTCTATACAGAGAAAAGAGAGCTTGATTCATCTGAATTGGAACTACTGGAAAACGACTATACCGTGCCGCGTTATCTCATTGATGCTGATCAAGTACCAATAGGTACCGATGCACTTCAATTAGTAAAGCAACGCACCAATCAATCTGTCTTTAGAAACATCTTAAGGAAAAACTACAGGAACTGTTGCTGCATAACAGGGCTCAACATTTCAGCCATTAATCGAGCTAGCCACATTATCGGTTGGGCTAAAGACCCAACCAAACGGTTAGATCCGCGAAATGGGTTATACTTATCCGCTACTTACGATGCAGCATTCGATAAGCATTTAATATCACTCGATGATGATTACCGAATAATTCTATCCACTGATTTGAAAGAATTTAATACCCAAGACAGCTTCAAGCAGCACTTCTTATCGATAGAAGGGAAGCCTATTGATGTACCCAAAACTATGCCGCCACATAAAGACTACTTAGCCATTCATCGAAAAGCCGGCTCTTTTAAGTAATCTGAATTTTCGACACTCGCGATACTTCATTTACTTATCGTAAAAAGTGCTACATTCACCTGCCTCGCGCTGAAAACTCGCTTTTGATGGCCCTCTACTATACCTCAGGGTTATGGCTCCACATAAACCAAAAAAATGGAATTATTATCCTATATTTAAGAATCTGAGGGAGAGTCTACAAAACCCATAACACTTAGATTTGGGGTAGTAAGCTAGACTTTTATCCGCGTAAAAGTGCCAACGTCCAGCCAATGCGGAAAATTCCGGAAATTTTGAGCAAAAGATTATTACACCATCGATTTAAATGGGCATTTTACAGCAGCAAATAAGTATCCCCATATCGAATAGCGGTAACAGAGTTTAAGCAATGACTCACTGCGGGACAGCTAAATCCAATTCATTCACATGTTAAATTGTGAACTGAAAGGTTTGCGTCAGCAGCGGTTGAATATCAACCTTTCTAAACGATGGATCTTCAGAGAAGCGCAGCATCGGATCAAGCGTTACAAATCCCCAAAACTGTAAGAATCGTTCAATAAAACGAGATTCAACCTGTATGCTGAATAATTGGTCTGGCGGGAAATACTCTTCGGATGAATACTGAAGAAGTAAATCAGGGCATGCCGAGACAACCTCTTCTATCAATTGATCAACAATACCATGACTTTGCAGTCTCCATAGCATGAACAACCAGAAGGTACGTAGATCGACATCATTTTCCCAGTGATCAAAATAGCCCCAATTGTACTGAGTGGTTGCAGCTTCGAGCATGGGCAGAAAAAAGGCTTTAAGACCTTGAGTTTGATACTGTTTTTGAACCGCTTTTTTCATATGATAACAGCCACTTCTACGATAAATAACGCCGCTAATTTCAGCCAAAACACGGGTGTAATGTAGCGCGTTAAACTTATCTTCATTGCTGCCAGAGTATTCACTGACGCTGGTATGAATTTGATATTGAGAAATGACAAACTCAGGCATAAGCTCACTGGCCTGCGTCACCAACTTTGTGGGTAAGTTACCTTTGCTCGTTGCCTTAAATGCCCCTTCATTCTGCATGGCTTCATCCAGAATAAGCGCTAAATATCGCATCACAGGGCTACTAGAGAGGTCTTCTGGCGTACTGATATTAACCCACTCCAATTCATTGAACGGCGCATATAACCAGTTTGATATTTGGCTTGGTGAAAGACCACAAAAATCCACATTGGGCTGATTATTGCGCTCATGCACTCTATGCTGTGCAACCACATTGAGTTCATCTAACGTCAAGTGAGGATTCATCGCGGCAATTTGCTCAAAATCCTCAGACATCTCTGCATGCTGTTTTGATACGTTATCCATACAGCAACGTTTGTATTTTTTACCGCTACCACAAGAACAAAGATCGTTTCGACCAAGCTTCATGTTGAATCACTCTACGCTATTTTATTTTTTGCTGTTGTATCATTATACCTACGCAACAAACACGACCAAACTATGGCTGTGTTGATCGCTAACATCTGCAAAAAAGCCAAAGACTAGTGATAGATAGGCTGATCTCCCACAATAGAAAAAACATCTTTTTGTGTATACTCTGAGGATGCTTCAAAGGATGATTTTTAACAGGGAATTGGCATGACAGATCCAACAATTTCACACTACCACCAGCATGCCAGCCGCTATCAAACACAGTATGATTCGGTGGCCGCCCAAGACGTACATGCCGCTTGGGCTCCCCTATTAAAAACATTAACGCCCCGCTTGGCTTTAGATATTGGCGCCGGTAGTGGCCGCGATGCACTCCGGCTCGAACAGCAAGGCTGGCAGGTAACCGCAGTTGAACCCGCCACTAATCTACGCCAGTTAGGCCAGCATAAAACCGGCCATCGCGTTACATGGATTAGTGCCCAACTGCCCGACTTAAATGATCTGCAATGTCCGCCACAAGGCTATGATCTGATTTTATTATCCGCCGTTTGGATGCACCTCAAGCCGGAACAACGGTCTATGGCGATGCAGCGTTTATATCAGTGCTTATCCCCTCAAGGCGTCATTATTATTACCCTGCGCTTTGGCCCATCAGATCCCAACCGCCCTATGTATCCTGTGAGCGTTGCTGAATTAGAAACACTAGCTCAGCAAATGCGTTTAGAAACACAAACACTCAGTGAAATCTCTACTAATGACTGCCTACAGCGTCATGACATCCGTTGGAAAACCCTCTGTCTCAGGCCGATAAACGAGCCTCATATATGAGTTCACCATCATACTTACTCACTGGCGGTGATGGCCACCAGCTGCTGCCAGCGCTACGACGCGCCTTAACCCATGCCACCGAGATCGAGATAGCCGTTTCTTTTATCCGCTCCACGGGTTTGAATTTGATTTTTGGGGATCTCGAAGCTGCTTTACAGTCCACTACCCGTGATGTGCGCCTCACCCTGTTAACCAGCGATTACCTCTGTATTACAGATCCTAGTGCGTTAAGGAAACTCATGCTACTGGCCGAGCGTGGTGCGGATGTTCGTATTTTTGAAACCGGCTCGGCAGACAGTTTTCACCTCAAAGCTTACATTTTTGCCCGTTCAAAACAGGGCAGTCTGATGAGTGCGGATGCATTTGTCGGTTCGAGTAATATCAGTGCCAAAGCGTTAACCGATGGGCTGGAATGGAACTATCACCTCGACTATCCCAATGAAGCGGATTCACTCGCAGCACAACGGCTCATTGAAGTACGACAACAATTCCAGCAACTTTTACTTCGGCCACAAATTCGCGCCTTGAATTTTGACTGGATAGAAAATTACCAGCGCCGCTATGAACAGGCTCGAAAGGTGGTGCCCATGCATACCGCCAAGGTGGATGAGCAAGAGCCCGTTCCTGACACTCCATTGCCGAAGCCCCAACAAGCGGCAGCATTACAGGCATTAACAACCACTCGACAACGAGGCTGGCAAAAGGGACTCGTGGTTCTCGCCACGGGGATGGGGAAAACCTACCTTGCCGCCTTTGATGCGGTTCAGATAGAGGCTAAGCGAGTATTGTTTATCGCTCATCGAGAAGAGATTCTGCTGCAAGCGGAAGCCACTTTTTTAGCCGTTCTACCCCATAAGCGAGTGGGTCGTTATACGGGTAAACAGAAAGATAGTGAATGTGACTTACTGTTTGCCTCGGTGCAAACCTTAGGCCCCACAGCCAATCTTGAACGCTTCAGTCGGGATTACTTTGATTACATGGTCGTGGATGAATTCCACCATGCGGCGGCAGGCAGTTATCAATCGCAGCTAACCTACTTCCAGCCTCGTTTTATGTTAGGTCTTACCGCGACACCCGACCGCACCGATGGCTCCGATATACTACGCCTGTGTGATCATAATCTGGTCTATCGTCGCGATCTATTTGACGGTATCAACGACCAACAACTCTGCCCATTTTATTACTACGGCATCTTTGATAGTGAAGTGGATTATGAACACATTCCATGGCGTAACGGCCGCTTCGACCCAACCAAACTATCCACCCAACTCGCCACGCGAGGCCGCAGTCGTCATGTTTTAAAAGAGTGGCGACATCAATCACAGGCTCGCACCCTCGCTTTTTGCGCTTCCCGTCGCCATGCGGATTATATGGCTGATTATTTTAACCAGCAGGGTATACGTGCGGCCAGTGTACATACGGAATCAGACCTAACACGCTCGACAGCACTGGCGTCACTTGAGAGCGGGAAACTGCAGGTATTATTCTCCGTCGATCTCTTCAATGAGGGCGTTGACTTACCGCAAATCGATACGGTGATGATGTTACGTCCCACCGAGTCGAAAATACTTTTTCTGCAACAATTAGGTCGCGGTTTGCGCCTAAGCATGGGCAAAGAAAAACTGGTGGTGCTGGATTTTGTCGGGAATCATCATAGTTTCCTCAACCGCCCCGAAATGTTGTTCGGTTCCGCCTTTCCTCACAAACCCACCCGCAAGCAACTGGCCGAAGCAGCCAAACACCCCAGCGATCTATTACCTGACGGCTGTTACGTTAATTACGACCTCGCCTTTATCGAATTTCTAGATAGCTTGGTGATGGGCAAGCTCGATCAGCAGTATGCCGGCCTAAAACAGAGCCTCAAGCGCCGACCAACCTTGAAAGAGTTTTGGCGCAGTGGCGCGAACTTAAGCCTGTTACGTCGCAACTATGGTTGTTGGTGGGAATTCATTGATGAACAGGGCGACGCCACTGACGATGAACTTCTGGTGCTCGAAAAACATGCCCAGTGGTATCGTGATTTAACCACGACCAAAATCTCTAAATCGTACAAACTGGTATTGCTGCAAACCCTGCTAGAACAACAGGCATTGAATCAGCCGGTGTCTCTGCAACAGCTCGCTCACTGGAGCAAAAAATGGTATTTACAACATCCAGCTTGGCAGTCTGATTTACCATCAAGCCTGCAACCCTTACAGAGTATCAGTGACAGCGCATGGCTAAGCCACTGGCGTAAAATGCCCATTCATCATTGGTGTACCCCTGAACAAAGCTCCAAGATCGAATGGTTTTCGCAACAGGGGATGCTGTTTCATTACCAGCAACCCGTGGAAGCAGCAGAACTATCGACATTTAACGCCATGACCGAAGAAATTCTTGCTTGGCGCTTAAGCCTGTATGCACAAAGTAAACCGATATTGATGCAAGCGGATATTCCTACAATATCCACCCCATCAGCCGCCGACCCCATAACTCAGTTAGCCTTCTTTCCCAATATTAAAATTGCCTGTGGTCACTTCAAAACAGGCCATGCCGATATCGAAGAGCGTCTTCCTGCTCCGAGCGGCTTTGGCCATTTATCTCCCGATCGCCATTTCATCGCCCAAGCCTCAGGGAACTCGATGAACGGTGGTAAGAACCCCATCCACGATGGTGACTACCTGCTGCTGGAACAGATAACACCGCAAAGCGCCGGTAGCATCACCCATCACATCGTGGCCATCGAGCGTCAAGATAGTGCGGGCGATAATCAATATTTACTACGACGGGTACTTAAAAATACCGATGGTAGCTATACACTCCGAGCCAACAACCCCGACTACCCAGACCTAATAGCGGATGAAAGCATGGCGACTTTCGCACGATTCAAAGGAATCATCGATCCAGTCGCGCTATTCACCGATCAATAAAGGCTATGCAGAGACGTTCACTCTGGGCACTCCATAACGAACAGGCTGGCCTCACTCAATGCCTCTCTAGATCTAGACGTATTCGCCGGCAAAACGATCTAGGTCATTAAACCGACTCGATTAACCACGATCAAACTGCTATTTTTAGCCCTATTGATAATGCTTATATTTGTGCATTGGAGTCACCGTTGAAAAAAAATCGGCTTATTCAATACATAACTTGGTTCCTAGAAATATTTACCGAAGCCAAGTCTTTTGAAGCGAACCCCATATTAGGAAATCGATTACTCAACCGCTTAGGATTACATGTAATACGCATGATGATCGCCCGTTTGATCACCGGTTTTCGCCGCTGGCTACTCGGCTGGAAGATCAGTTCAGAGCATCGTAGGCTCTTTCGTCAGCATGGCTATTTACGGATATCCAATGTCCTCCCTCCTGAATTATTTAAACGCCTACAGATAGAGGGTGAAAGTTGCTGGCCAGAAGTTCGCGAATTTATTCAAGGCGACACCACCACACAACTGGTCTTTCTTGATCAGCAGAAATTGAATCAGCTACCAGCGGCCAAAGCGTTGTGCAGCTCGTCGCACATCAGAAATTTACTGAACTATGTCGCTTCAACAGGAATACGCCCCTGGCCTCATTTTTTGCGGATACGCAATCTAGGGGGTTTAAGCACGGATGACCCACAAAAAAAATTCCACTCCGACACCTTTCACCCAACCATGAAAGCCTGGCTCTTTCTTGAGGATGTCACTGCGGATAAAGGTCCATTTGAGTATGTAACAGGCTCTCACCGGCTAACCTTTAAACGACTTCTCTGGGAATATCGTCAAAGTATTATAGGTCGTGATTTAGATGAGCGTTACGCTGCTCGAGGATCTCTTCGTATCGAGGAGAAGACATTAGCATCGCTGGACCTTGGCCATATCGAACGCTTTGAAGTTCCAGCAAATACACTGGTCATTGCCGACACTTCCGGCTTTCATCGCAGAGGGATCGCCGCCCCTCATTCGAGTCGTCTCTGCGTGTATTTTTCTTTACGCTTAAACCCCTTTATCCCTATTCCCCTACCCGATTCTCGCCCGATCAATCACTTAGCGGAAACACTGGTGGCAGAGCATGTAGCGAAAACAACCCAACGGCGTGACGATGCCAAAGAAGCTTCCGCGACGAATATCCGCTAATCAAATAAAAAAATCACAGCCTGCACCAATAAGGTGCGGGCTGGCGTCATTTCCTTACTAATATCCTCCTCTGTCGCCCATCTTTCACACATGAAAAATTAAAGGTCTTATAACTCAATTGGTTAACTTTATTCGGCTTGTTTTTTGCTTTATCTCTCTAACCATTTTTTGCTAGGCAACGAGGCCTCCGACAATTCCTTTTTAGGACTTGCGGAGGCTTTTGTCTTTTTAGGAGCACCGACCGATGCTGTGGATAACTTATCCAGTATTTCTATTGCTGTACCAGATCGGCATTAAAGGGGTGACCGCATTACTATTCGGCTCCACCCTCATCGGTTTAGGCTTCGGCTTATTGCTAACGGAATGGGTTATCTGGCCATTACTGATCAGCGGCTATATTGGCGTATCGACCCTGTGGTTGTTGCAGAACGAAATGAACCATCTTTGTGATAACACTACACTCGCCGACCAACGCCTCGGCGGTGCTAACGGGTTAATCTTGCGGCCGTTAGTACATCGACAACAACAACGGCTCAAAGCATCAAATCGACAACAGCAACGCTTACAACAACGCTTGGATGAGATTTCGCATTCCTCGCAAGAGCTTGAACAAAGCGCGATGAGCGTCACCCGTAGTGCCGAACAGCAAAGTGATGCTGCCGGCACCGCAGCCTGCGCCGTTGAAGAACTCAACGTCAGTATCGCTGAAGTAACCCAATTAGCAGACTCCTCTCGGCACACCAGTATTGATGCCAGTACACAACTAGAAGAAAGTATTTTGCAATTACGCGAACTGCTGGCCACCGTTGCCGATATTGCGATCCAAGCCGACGCAACCAATACTCTGATGTGCCAACTCAGCGCCAACTCTGAAGAGATCAGTAAGATGTCGAGTGTTATTCAGGGTATTGCCGATCAGACTAACCTGCTGTCACTGAATGCGGCGATTGAAGCGGCTCGCGCTGGTGAGCGCGGTAAAGGCTTTGCCGTGGTGGCTGATGAAGTTCGTAATCTCGCCCATCATAGTCAGCAATCCGCTGCACATATCACCCAAAAGATCGAATCCGTTAAGCAACATATAGCCTCAACCACAGCAAAAATGTCGAGCCTGACCGAGAGTGCGAATCAGAGCCTGCAACGGTCAGAAAGCGTTTGTTCACAACTCGATCTCGTCTGCGGTTGCACCCAGGCATTAACGGGACAAGTGATTCAGGTTGCCGTGAGCACCGAACAACAGAGCCAGGCGGTTGCCGAGATCGCCGCGCTTGCAGAACGAGTATCTCAAGGCAATGAAGCTAACCTACATGCCGCCGCTCAAGCACGCGCAATGGCTCATCACTTGGCGCACCTGACAGGAGCATCCGCATGATAGAAATAGCCAACACCGTAGACGGCTATCGATTAAGCCTTGCTGTCCTCATTAGTATCTCGCTAATCTTTTATATCCTATATCGCCGGATGCGTAGGCAACAGCAAGCACAGTTATACACCGGTATCGAGCAACTCAAACTACTACGTCTTCTGCTGGCTGATTTTCAACGCCATCGAGGTTTAAGCACCGCGTTATTATCCGGCGATACCAGCCTAGAAGCAGACTTAAGAAACACCCAACAACGACTTGAGACAAGCATTCAGCAGGTCGTCACGCTGAACACCTCGCACGATACGCAATGGCAAAACCTTATTAGCCAATGGCAGCATATTCGTCAGAGCCGTAGCACCACCGTCGCTATCAACCTATCCAATCATCACCAATTAATCCTTCATACGACTTACCTAATAGAAGATATCGCAGATGAACTAGATTTAAGGGATAACACCCTGAAACTCGATTATTTACACTGTATTTGGCAGGAAGTCGTACAAACCGCAGAATGGGCAGGACAAGCTAGAGCACTAGGCACCAGCATCGCCGCCGAAAAGTGTAGTAGCGCCGCGCAGCGGGTTCGGCTAAGATTCTTGCACTCGAGAATTAAACAACTCTCATTGAAAGCCTTTACGGTACTGGAAGAACATCAAGCTGATCACCTCAACTTGCAACAATCCAGACAAACCGTAAACGCTTTACTGTTATGCCTCGAGGAAGAGTTACTAAACTGCGAACATCCGCAGATAGAAGCCAAGCGCTATTTTGAACAAGCGACCATGGCGATCAATGATCTATTAGGGATGATCGATGCCGCACTAAAGGACTTGCAACAAGTAACCAAGAGGACCTGACGTGCCAGATATCGCCCTAGACCGATCGCATAATTGTTGGGGTAAAACTCAATCTGATCGCCCTAAGCTTTACCGAGGGCACACGCTTGCGAGTCACTTTCAGCCGATCTACAGTATCGCTCATCGACGGGCTATTGGTTACGAAGGACTGATCAGGGCAACCTGCCCACAGAACTTAGCCGTCCCGCCTATTGAACTGCTCGCGCTACCTGAAAATAGCCAAGAGATGTTGGGACTGGATCGTCTTTGTGGCGCCCTGCATGTCGAAAACTTTACGGCACAGAGTGCTAATAATGAGTGGTTGTTCATCAACCTTGATTCCCAGTCATTACTTAACGAGCAGCCAGAAATCGGTTTTACTAAGCAGTTATTAGCCCAGTCGGGGTTGTCCGCCCACCGCTTAGTCATCGAAATTCTTGAAACTGAAGTTCAAGACATCGGTTATCTAAAGAATTTTATTGATTATTTTCATCAACTTAACAGTTTAATCGCCATTGACGACTTTGGCGCGGGCCACTCCAACTTTGATCGTATCTGGCAGCTAGAACCCGACATCGTTAAGCTGGATCGCAACCTTATTCATGAAGCTGCGCAGAGTAAACGCGCTGAACGCATTCTGTCAGGCATCATATCTCTCCTTCATCAAACCGGCAGTTTAGTTATTGTAGAGGGCGTCGAAACAGAGCAAGAAGCATGCATCGCGATTGCGGCCAATGCGGATATGTTGCAAGGATTTTATTTTGCTCGCCCGGCTCCGTTATTGTCGGCCGACAGCAATGCATCGGATATTATTGATCAACTACTACGTAACCAACAGCATCAGCGCAGCCACCAGTCACATATTAAAGCAAACAGCCTGCTCCGCATTGAAACGCTCTTTCAGGCGACGCTCGATGATTTTAAAACACATCAAAACCTGCAACAAAGCAGCGCACAAGTATTCCGCACACCTCACGCGGTTCGCTGCTTTCTATTAGATGAATCCGGCTATCAAACCCAGAGCACTCTCAACGCTTTTCATCAACGGCAGCGCATCGAACTCCGTTTTGCCCCACTCTTATGTGGTGACAGAGGCAACTGGTCCCATCGCCCCTATTATCACCTCGCCATAGAAAAACCCGGCATCACGATTATCAGTGACCCCTACCTTTCAGTGGCCGATTCACAAATGTGCATCACCCTATCACAGGCATTTAAAGTCGATAATCAGTGGCAAGTGTTCTGTTGTGACCTAGACTGGCAAGATGAGCGTTGATAATGACGGCGTCAGGGGTACACTCACATTAATCTTATGATTAATACTTTATGCAAATGTAATGTGTTAATTTCAAAGTAGTTTATTAATTGCTGAAAGATAACACGCTGAAGACCTTGTGGCCTGTATATTGCTAAACCTATAACGCAAAGTATTTTTAACCGTTTAGGATAAAATTTAATGCCATATTGCACAACTATATGGCATGGTTAACTTAGCCTAACAAGGCCGCACAAGAACAGTGCAACAGGGTTCATGGAACCGAGGGTATCTACATGAGTATCGACTGGACTGAGTATTCCACCGGCAACTTTTATGATGAACTAATCGCAGATGACCACGTTCCGAGAGAACCTGCGACCCGGCTGGTAAACTACCTTGGCTCGATGAGCACAGCTGAGATCAATAAGCGTAAAAAAATGGCTGAATCAACCATTCAAGAAATGGGGGTCAGTTTCACGGTCTATACCGAAGAGGGCAATATTGATCGGGCTTGGCCCTTTGATATCATCCCACGCACTATTTCAGCGACCCACTGGGAGAAAACAGCCAAAGGCTTGAAGCAACGCCTGAAAGCGCTGAATATGTTTATCAACGACCTCTATCACGATCAAAACATTCTCAATGACGGCATTATTCCTGCCGACCTCGTTCTAAAATCGAAAAACTTCCGCCCCGAATGCGTAGGTGTAACACCGCCTCATGGCGTTTGGGCAAATATCTGCGGTACCGATCTGGTGCGTGACTTGGACGGTCAGTTCTATGTATTAGAAGACAACCTACGCGTACCTTCCGGTGTCTCCTATATGCTGGAAAACCGAGAGATCACTAAACGGGTACTTCCCGAGCTATTTTCCGAAGACTCGATTTTGCCGGTTAATAATTATCCCGCTCACCTCTTCGATATGCTGGCCTCTTTATCGCCACGGGATATCCCGCAACCGGAAATTGTCGTTTTAACGCCTGGGATTTTTAACTCTGCCTATTTTGAACATGCGTTTCTAGCCCAGCAAATAGGGGCCGAACTGGTAGAAGGTAGCGACCTTATCGTCGAAGATGATGATTGTGTCTACATGAAAACCATCAGCGGGCTCGAGCGTGTCGATGTGATCTACCGTCGCATTGATGATGAATTCCTCGATCCTGAAGTGTTCCGCGAGGACTCAATGCTCGGTGTCCCGGGTTTAATGCGCGCTTGGAAGGCCGGTAATGTGGCCCTCGCCAACGCACCCGGAGCCGGTGTAGCGGATGACAAGGTGATCTATGCCTATGTACCTGCAATTATTCGTTATTACCTTAATGAAGAACCCTTACTACCTAATGTTGAAACCTTCCTCTGTTCCGATCCAGAACAGCGTCAGTATGTGTTGGATAACTTAGATAAGTTAGTTGTTAAACCCGCCAATGAATCTGGCGGCTACGGCATGTTGGTAGGGCCACACTCGACGAAGAAGGAACAGGAACAGTTTGCTGAACTGATCACCAAATCACCGCGTAACTATATCGGTCAGCCAACGCTTAGCCTATCAACCGCGCCGACCTTAGTGGGTTCGACACCCGAACCTCGCCATCTCGACCTTCGCCCTTTTATTCTGCAGGGCAAAAAACTCTATGTCACCACCGGTGGCCTAACCCGAGTAGCCATGAAGAAAGGCTCTTTGGTTGTTAACTCGTCCCAAGGCGGCGGCAGTAAGGACACCTGGATTGTTGAGGAGAAAGACTAATGCTCTCAAAAGTTGCTGAACGGATGTACTGGTTCTCCCGCTATATCGAACGGGCTGAAAATACAGCCCGTATGGTTGGTGTTTACGACAACCTACTTTTTGATCTACCCCGCGCCATCAATATCAGTTGGTTCAACTTGGTCGTCATCAATTCATCCGAAGATGTGTTTAACGCACGTTACACCGTCCAAGATGAGAAAAATGTCGTCAAGTTATTGTTAGCGGATAGCACCAACCCCAATTCTATGGCCTCCAGCTTACAGATGGCGCGCGAAAACGTCCGCACCAGCCGGGATGTGTTGCCTCTCCCGCTATGGGAACTGATCAACGAGCTGTGCATGTATGTTGCCGAACATATTCGTGATGGTATTAACCGCACCAATCGTCACGGTTTTCTCGATACCGTCATTAAAAGCTGCCAACAGATCAACGGCCTGTTAGCAGACAATATGAGCAAAGATGCCGCTTGGCAGTTTATTCGCTTAGGTCGCAACCTAGAGCGGGCCGATATGGCTAGCCGGATACTCGATGCAGGCATCACGGCACAGCTGAGCACCACCGATATTGAGCAGGATATCGACCCTTCCCAGATCATTTGGGGGAACGTCCTACGCTCCTGCGATGGCGCAATGAACTTCCGCCGGACAATGCGCGTGACAGTCGAAGCCACTAAGGTGTGTGACTTCTTACTGCATGATAAACACTTCCCTCGCTCAATCAGCTTCTGTGCTGAACAAATCGAAACCGCCGTGAGCTTGCTACCGGCATGTGATATCGCGGAACTAGACAAACTAAAAGCCCTGTTAGCTCAGGACAATCATGAGTTGGATGAATCGCTTAGCGACTACCTCAATGAACTGCAGCTCAGCTTTGCTAACCTGCACCAAGAGTTTGGTCAGTGCTGGTTTGCATTAGAGTAATACTTTAAATCCCCATCGCGTCGCTAACGCAGACCCTCTACGTCTGCACTAGCGACCGGCAAAATACGTCAAGCATAATCCTTCAACGCCCATCGATCCGCTTTCACGCAACTTATGGCATACCTCTCTCGGGTAATATTCTAACGGGGGTAAAAGCGCTATAATCCCCCTCCTAAAATTGATGCCGTGTTCAACGGTGATAGACACCCGAAAAAGCGAAACGACTTATGACACAGCTAGGAACCCTGTATGTTATCTCCGCACCCTCCGGTGCCGGAAAAACCAGTTTGGTAAAAGCTCTGCTGGCACAAGATAAACAGGTTCGTGTATCCGTATCCCATACAACCCGCGCCATGCGTTCTGGAGAAGTCGACGGCCAAGACTACAACTTCGTCTCGATGGACACCTTCGACAGCATGATTGAGAAGGGCCAGTTTCTGGAATATGCCGATGTTTTCACTAATAAATATGGCACCTCACGTCTCTGGGTTGAAGAGCAGCTACAACAGGGAATGGACGTCATCCTTGAAATTGACTGGCAAGGTGCGCAGCAAATACGCCAACAGATGCCGGCATGTACTTCTATCTTTATTCTGCCACCCTCAAATACCGAGCTGCGAAAACGACTGACTGGGCGGGGGACGGACTCAGAGGAGGTTATCAACCACCGCATGTCAGAAGCGATGAGTGAAATGAGCCATTACAATGAGTATGAATACCTGTTGATCAACGATGACTTTGACGCCACCTTACAAGAACTACAGGCGGTATTTAGCGCACAACGCCTGAAACTAACACCCCAGCAACAAAAGCACGCCACAATGCTAGCAGGGCTCTTGTCAGAATAGCTATATTCAGGTAGACTGACCGGCTATCAAAATCAGGTCTCATATTTGACCTAAATGACTGAATTATATAACCGAGGTCGTAAATGGCACGCGTAACTGTTGAAGATTGCCTAGAAAATGTAGAGAACCGTTTTGAACTGGTAATGATCGCGTCTAAGCGTGCTCGCCAGCTTGCAACCGGCGGTCAAGAACCTAAAGTAGAATGGGAAAACGACAAACCAACCGTCGTCGCTCTACGCGAAATAGCAGAAAAATTTATCGACGTTAGCATCTTGGATGAACGCGAAGAAGATTAACTCTTTTTCAATCCGCCCAAATAAGGCATCATCACTATAGTTTCTGTTGTTTTGTAGTCTAGACTCCCTAGCTACGTTAGAGGCATAGGAGTAATTGATGCCAACTGTTGATGCCCTTTCAGACCGCCTGACCGAATATCTTGATCTGCAACAGATCAAGCTAGTCAGGCGTGCATATTTTTATGCCGAACAAGCCCATGACGGCCAGCGTCGTAAAAGCGGCGAACCTTATGTTACCCATCCTTTAGCAGTCGCTTCAATTCTTGCCGGTATGCATATGGATCATCAAAGCCTAATGGCTTCCATGCTCCATGATGTTATAGAAGATACCGCTGTTTCCCGTGACGGCCTAGAAGCCCAATTTGGTAAAGTCGTCACCGATATTGTAGATGGTGTCAGCAAGCTAACCCACCTAGAATTTGAAACCCGCGCAGAAGCTCAGGCTGAAAACTTCCAGAAAATGGTCTTAGCCATGGCGGTGGATATCAGAGTCATTCTGGTTAAACTCGCCGACCGTCTACACAATATGCGCACCCTAGGCGCGATGCCGCCTGAGAAGCAACGCCGTATCGCCCGTGAGACACTGGATATCTATGCTCCCGTCGCTGCCCGCTTAGGTATGCGAGACTTACAGCTAGAACTCGAAGACCTCGCCTTTCAATCCTATTACCCAATGCGCGCTAAATATATTCGCCGTGCGGTGGTACAGGCACGCGGGCAACGAAAATACGTCATTACCTCTATCGAAGAAGCCATTCGCAACCGACTGAAGCAAGAAGGACTTCCCGGCGCGGTATCCGGTCGCGAAAAACATCTTTATAGCATCTATACGAAAATGAAAACCAAAGGTAAATCCTTTGCTGAAATCATGGATGTATTTGCTTTTAGGATTGTCACTGAATCCGTCGATGACTGTTACCGCGCGCTAGGTATCGTCCATAATCTGTATAAACCCGTTCCCGGGCGTTTTAAAGATTATGTCGCTATCCCTAAGGCGAACGGCTATCAATCACTCCACAGCGACCTATTTGGAACTCGAGACATTACTATTGAGGTTCAGATCCGCACCAAAGAGATGGATGCAGTCGCGAGCCAAGGCATTGCCGAGCACAGCCATTATAAAATATATGGTGACTCAAGCTCAGCAATCGATGGTTATAACCGAGCACGCAAATGGGTTCAGGGCCTGTTAGAGATGCAAAAACGGGCCGGTAACTCCATGGAGTTTATCGAAACCGTCAAAACAGACCTATTCCCTGATGAGGTCTATGTCTTCTCACCTAAAGGGCGCATCTTCGAATTACCCCAGGGCGCAACGGCTGTCGATTTTGCCTATGCCGTGCATACCGACATTGGTAACTCCTGCGTTTCCTGTCGTATCAATCGTCATCTAGCGCCACTGTCACAACCTCTTCATAGTGGCCAGACCGTTGAGATTATTACCACCCCAAGTGCTCAACCCAATATGGCTTGGCTGAACTTTGTTATTACCGGTAAAGCCCGCTCAGCCATCCGACACTTTATTAAAGTGCAACATCGCGGTGAATCGATTGAGCTTGGTAGACGCCTGCTCACTCAGTTCCTATCGAACTATGGCTCTAGCCTTGATGATATTGATCCAGAAGCACTCACAAGTCTGCTTGAGGAGGCGGAATTAAAATCACTTGATGAGTTGCTCGAAGATATCGGTATGGGTAACCGTATGGCCTATGTCGTTGCACGCCGACTGCGCCCTGCCGAGCTGCAAGAAACTGATGCTCAGGAGCCCGTAGAGGCCGGCAAAACCGCATTGGCTATACGAGGCACCGAAGGCATGGTTCTACACTATGCGCGCTGCTGTGGCCCTATACCGGGCGACAGCATCACCGGCCATATCAGCACCGGACGCGGTCTCGTTATCCACCGTACCGATTGTCGCAATATCGCTTTTATGAAAGATGATGCCGAGAAATGTGTTTATCTGGAATGGTCGGACAGTATCGATGATGAGTTTATCGTTAACCTAGACCTTAAAGTCGAACCCGAACGCGGACTGATTGCCACATTAGCGACCACCGCCTCAGGCGTTAGCGCCAATGTACTCAAAATAGACATTACCGAAACGGATGATGCACTCAATACCGTACACATAGACCTAACGGTCAAAAACCGTGTACACCTAGCCAAGGTAATGCGTAAACTTAAAGCACTGAAAGCGGTTTACAAAGTAACACGGGTATAGATTAAACAGTAGATGGGAAAAACGCACCTCCGGTGCGTTTTTTTGTGCCTGCAGGGGGGCGGCAAGGAACGACCGCGCGACGCACGAACCGCAGATCCGCAGACGTCCCGTAGGTGAGGTGAGGAACGAACCGCACAAAACATACGATCCGCACCATAGCCGCGGGACGACCAGTAGGGTGAGGTGAGGAACGAACCGCACCAGAGCAATAACCCAAACAACCCGTGATCCAATGCTAATCCAACGCCGATCACCGAGC
>NZ_JAHKQE010000022.1 GCF_018860855.1 Amphritea atlantica | reverse complement strand
GGTTTATTGATCGCTTACGCAGCAATTAACCACCTCTCACTATTCAATTATGAGTGTTGCGCTTACTATATGAGTCCCTGCCGAAATATGTATATGTAAAAGAGCTAATTTATTATAAATATGTCAGTTCAAACTTATATAAAACCGATCATCTAGAAAAACCGACTCACTTAACTCTAAAGCTTGCTCTTTAAGCAAAACCGCAAAGGCTTCAGCCACTGAGGTTAAACGAAACTGAGAAATCTTTGCGATACCTAATCGTAAAGGACGTAAATTACCAGACAAAGGAATGGCTTTCATCTTGGTACCATCTAACGCCTTATTGCTCACTAATGGCGCATTAGAAAGAGAATAACCTAAACCATTTCCAACAAGCCCTCTAATCATTGCTATCGATTGAGCACGATAGGCAATATTAGGTTCTAAGTTTTGACTCAGAAAAAGCGAGTAAAAATAATCACGCGTCATTGGCCAGTCCAGTAACACCATAGGATATGCGGCCAAATCATCCAAGGAGAGGGCTTTCCTCTCTGCTAAAGGGTGATCGAAGGCTAACACCGCATAGGGAGGAAATTCCATTATAGGTTCAAAATCAATTTCAGGAGGAATTTGCAAATCGTAGGTCAACGCGATTTCATATTGACCATCTATTAAGCTCTGAATAATCTCTTTTTGATGCCCTTCATCACACTGAATAGTGACTGAAGGGTATTTTTTAATAAATTTTTTCATCAAAGAGGGTAGCATTACCGGCGTAAATGTAGGAAAACCAACAATGTGTAGCTTCCCAGTAATATCCTCACCAAGAGTGTTGGCATAATGACCCAGACCATCAGCCTCTGTTAGTAGTTGTTTAGATTTACGTAGAAACTTCCTTCCTGCTGGAGTCAAAGATAGCCCCTGAGCATGATGACGGACAAAGAGCTGAAGACCTGTTTGCTCTTCCAAATATAATACGGCAGAGGATATCGACGGCTGAGACACATGTAACGCTTCTGCCGCTTTCGTGACACTGCCGAATTCACCAGCAGTCGTGAAATACCGTAATTGCTTCAAAGTAAAATGCATGCGGCACACCTTTAAAATATGACACTCTAATATATAACAAAAACCAAACCAAAAACTAAAAATTATCTCTTTTATTAATTCAGAATATTTTTGAAAAATCGAAAAAACTCAACATACGTGAAAGCACCTTTCCTCGCCTAATAACATCAGATGCTGAACTAACTGCAGCACAAATATGCTATTACTCTGTATATCCTCAACCTATTTTTTGCAGTGAATTTCGCTTCTATCTATCACACAACGAAGGATTAAATTTCAGGTAATGTGCTCTGACGTTCTTTCACTTACGTGATCAAGTAAAGGTCAGTACCATTGCTTAACGACAAAGTTAAGGACTATCTATCAATAACAATCCTTATTCTATGTAGAGATACGAAAAATAAAATCGTTAAATAGCTTTACTCAAGCGACTATATACAGGTATGTTTAACACTTTATAATAATATATGTATACAAGGCAGAGAAGGATTTTTCTTTCTCTTATTCTTGTTAAATTCAAGACTATTTAAATAAACAATTTGACAATTGATCACTCACAACTTTATTAATTCATATATCAACTTCATGAGGTTTCTCATGCTTCATCTACCTTTATTAAATGCGTTAAAAACTTTTGTCATAGCAGGTCATTATCTTAATTTCACGAAAGCTTCTGAGTACTTACTTGTTTCGCCTTCGGCTGTTAGCCATCAGATTAAAGTACTGGAAGACTATCTTGGATTTAAATTATTTATTCGAAAAAATCGAACCTTGACACTCACAATAGATGGTGCACACCTGCACGCTTCTCTTGTAGGGCCTTTCGATCAGATTGCTCGAGCTATACAGGATACTCTGAATAACCGAGGTCGTGAATCTCTTAATATTGCACTTAGACCCTTTTTTTCTAGTGCTTGGCTGGCACCGCGCCTGAATAGTTTTTGGGGCAAAAACCCAAAAATAGAGATTGACCTAACTCATAGTATAAAGATGACTGACTTTATGTCAGATCATATCGATATTGCGATTGTCTGGGGAAAAGGAGACTGGCCTGGAGTGGAAACTAAATTTTTAATCCCTGGAAATCTCACTCCGATTTGCGCTCCCAGCTTAATTGAACAACATGAGCGACCGAAAACCCCTGCTGATTTAAGTAATTACACCCTAATCCATGATGAAGATCGCTCGGCTTGGGATGCTTGGCTAGAGAAGTCTGGCGCAGGCAGTGTCAATTGCAAAACAAATCTAATTATCGACGATACAAATGTACGAATCCAATCAATACTCAATGGTCAAGGAGTTATGTTAGGTTGTCCTACCTTACTGAGAAAGGAACTAGATGATGGCCGATTAGTTCAGTTGTTTGATACCTATTTGGATACTTATGCTTATTACTTAGTATATCCCGAAAAAATGCAGCTGACTGATAATATGGAAATTTTTATCGACTGGCTTATAAATGAAGCACACACAATGGAAAACATGAATATTTCTGTTTTTTAAATCGATTTAACTAAACTAATGCAAGGACGCAAAATTCAAAATTCGAACATAATATCAATTATATATTCATACTTTTAGAATTTTTATACTCATGAAATATATTATTTATCTATAATTTTTCACCATTAAATATCGGTCATCTACGGAATAGCTGCTAATACCTATCGAATATTAATAATTTTGATATAAAATGGTTCGATCCCCCAAAAGGCTGAGCAAAGCAATACACCAGTCTTAAAAGAAATCAAACCCTCTCTCCCTCGATAATATAAGTTGCTACCTTAGTTGAGAGGATAATGCTAAGAGACTATTTGGAAACTAAATACCCTTCAGCCCAACGAGACAGAGCCAACAATTGATCATCCTCTCGAGCACGACCAATCAACTGCAATCCCAGTGGCAAACCTTGCTCATCGGTGATGCCAGGCAAGGTAACGACGGGCAATCCGAGTACTTGCCAAGGTCGACTCATATGCGGCTGACCCGTTGCTTCATGACCCATAGGTGCTACACCTGGTGCAGCAGGAGCCAGTATTGCATCGATACCTAAATGATCAGGATTAGACCAGAGCCAACGACCAATTTTCGCGACGGCCTCTAACGATTCAAGATAACTTTCTCGCGTCATCTCACGTCCTTGCTCAAATAACTGTAGCAAGGCTGCAGAAACCTGTTCAGGATGTTCAGCTTCATAGCTCAGATTACGGACGACTTCCCAAGCCATAATATTACGATGATGCTCAACTAAACGACGCATCAGATCACAACTATGCATCTCAACCATTTCAGCCCCTTCCTGCTGTAAACGATCACTGAACCGTTGCATCGCAAGATTCATGGCAGAATCACTTTCACCCACCGCACTACCTTGACACACCAAAATACGGTATGGACGATCAGGCT
Organism: Amphritea atlantica; assembly: GCF_018860855.1. GTDB lineage: Bacteria > Pseudomonadota > Gammaproteobacteria > Pseudomonadales > Balneatricaceae > Amphritea > Amphritea atlantica_A. The sequence continues at coordinate 237,869 of NZ_JAHKQE010000022.1, read as the reverse complement.
TAACCGAGGGCTTCAGTGGCTGTAATAATAAGATACTGCGTAGCAGCTCAATATCGTCCACTCGACGCGCAAACAAGCCCAATGAATCGAGTGATTGAGCTAAAGGCTGCGCACCCCGCAAAGAGTATTCACCTCGACTACCGACATAACCTACAACACCACAATAAGCGGCAGGGCGAATAACAGATGCGGCAGTTTGAGACCCTACTGCAACTGGCACCATAAAATCAGCAACAGCGGCAGCAGAACCACTCGACGATCCACCTGGGGTACGATCAAGATCCTTCGGATTACGCGTTTTACCTGGTTTAAAATAGGCAAACTCTGTCGTCACTGTTTTACCTAATACGATACCACCCGCCTGCATCAGCAGATTGACACAGCTGGCATTATCGACGGGCTGCCGCCCTTGGTGAATAGGCGATCCCATCTCTGTTGGCATGCAACATGTATCAATAATATCCTTGATACCAATGGGCAACCCTTTAAGCACACTCGCTTGATAAAATGCCTTTTGTTGCTGATATTTTTGCAGGTATTCTTCTCTAGACAACAGGAATTGCCAAGCCCCGACTTCCATTTCGCGGGCTTCAATCTGATCGTAATAGGCGTTAATCAGATCTTCGGCAGTACAATCACCGGCGGCGATCAGCTTTAACGCCTGACTTAAACTCTGTACTTTAAGATCGGTTTTTGATGTTTGATCACTCATAATCCGGCCTCTTGCAACACTTGACGGAAAAAGCTGACCGGCACATCGGCTACACCGCCGCCGATACGACCCACTTCGCCACGATCTTCTATCATCCCCAACACCACCATTGGACCACCTTCATGATCGACAACTTGACGGGCACAAGTCATAGCAGGACGACCACCAAACCCAGCAAGAGAAGCCGTTAACGCTTTGTCTGGTCGGTTCAGAGCATCTTCAGGTAGATAATCTTTAAGGCCGTTATAAGATGCCGGCGCAGTATTCAACACTTGACCACCTAAACCAATGAAATCGACAACGGCACTGTCACCGATTGCGCCAACCGCGGTACGCCCAGCATATGCAGTTTCGACCGCCCCTTTCACTTCAGGCGCAGGCATCGTGAACCAAACACCAGGTTTCGTCGCAATCTGAACACCAAAGTCATGACCATTCCCGCCCGCTTTAGTAATCAAAGACGCCCCTTCGACACCTTCGGCCACAGACATCATTAAGCTACTCGCGGCCATCCAAACATTGAGCGCAAAAGCCATTGCCCCCTTTAAAAACGTTTCGATAGCTTCTGGCACATCATTATCATCAACCTGAAACAGCCAATCAGCTAACAATGCAGACCCTGCAATGGTGCGTCCATGACAATCGTCACCCTCGTTTAAGGCCGCTTCAATAATGGGTAACAGATCGATTGGTGTTAATAGTCGGGGTTTGATCCACTCACTCAACTCACCATTCAACCAAGTTAAATGCCCTTGAAGTTCAGGGTCTAACTTACCTAAACGGGTACAGTGCACCATACCTTCATTTAATACTGAATATTTACGCGCGCTAGGATTATTAGCATCCACGATAACCATTAACTGCATTGAAGGAGAAACAACTCCAGCTAACGGTACGACTATATTATGATCCTGAGCCGAAGCGATTTTAATCTGTCCCTGCAAAATCAGGTCTTTAGCTTGTGCATAAGTCTTAGCCCACCCCTCCCATACGGCTCCAACACAAAGGGAATTCATGACGGGAGCGGGAATTATGTCGACTGAGCTAAAAGGAGGGCCAGCGTACAGCAACACATTATTTTGCTCAGCAACAACATCGCTCACTTGGCACATGCCAACCCATTGAGGACGACACTCTGAAACCCGATCAAATGCGAGCTGATCAGCAGCGGATAACAACATAAGGGGACTCTCCTAACAAGAATGCCATCAACTAAGATGGCATTCATATAAATGATAAAAATATGAAGTAGAAATGACTTAACGACTACTTAGTAATGACCAAAAACTTAAGGGTCATTCAGCGCGAACCCAGCTTTCACTGTTCGCTAAAGCAGCAGATTGAGCGATACGATTCAGAAAATCTCGCTCTACCGTTGTACCCGGAAGCGGAGTGCCATTCACTTCAACTTGCGCAGCGCCAGCAGGCTGGAAAATAGCGAACATCTCATGCTCACCCGTCTGAGTTTCTTCCGGCGGTAAAGCCACCGCAAAAGGTTCCGCCAGATCTTTCCAGATCATGCTCAAGGTTGTGCCAGTACTCTCAGAGTGAGCAATACAGGCCTGCTGCTTCGGATAATCAGTTTCAGTCTTGAAACAGGCATCGGCAATATATTCCAGATTATCCAGAGCCACCGCTGCACGAAATAAACCAAAACGGCGGACAAAATTTTCCACTAGGTACTGTGCCAGCTCAAGATTATCAGTGAGACACTTACGCACAGCACTTCCATCTTCTTTCTGATAAGGGTTTTCCAACACCAGAATAACTTCACCGCGGCCGTAATCAGACGCAGCTATTCGGAAGTACAACGACAAAGAAGACCAATCGCCTTCAGAATCGGTTTTTAGATAAATAAATGGGTTATCGCCGGTCCAGTCGACCTTACCTGTACGAATAGAGTTCATAGCATAGATCCTTATGTAACTTTTTTGTTATTTACGAATTAACAAAGTGGCTATCAGGCACGCGCTTTCGCTTTTGCCCGAAGTTGTTCAAAATTTGACGTAGGCTGCCAACCCAGAACTTCTTTTGCCGCTGCACTCGAAAAAACGGATGCACGAGGGTTCACTTGGAAACGCCGAGGTATGATAATCTCTGGTTGCTCACCAATAATTTTCCGATACCAATCCAATGTTGGCTCTGGATGCGACGTATCATCAGCACTCAGGAAGAACGTACCAAAACGCAACTCTTCCGCTTTCAACGCACAATCAAATGCAGTCGCCACATCTTCAGCTGTTACATAATAGAACAACCAATTGCGATCAGGCGTATCAACAAACGCAATGTATTCTTCCAATGTTTCATCAAGCACAACCGCTAACGGACGCAAACAGATCACATCCATATCAGTGCCATCCACAAAACTCTTCGCCATCTGCTCCATTACTATTTTAGAAACGCTGTAAGCCTCTACTGGCTTATTCTCATGCGTCTCATCGATAGGCAAATGGGTCGGTTTCCAGTTAGGGCGCATCTCACTCAGACCACAGGCTGACACGCTAGAACAAAGCACTACTTTCTGTACATTCGCTTCTGAAGCAGCCTGCAATACATGCCAAGTACCCCGCACATTGACATCGATATATTTCTCAGGGGCACAGTTCCAGTCATAATCTAAAGCCGCTAAATGCACTACCGCATCTGCACCTTCAAACGCTTTACGTAATTGCGGCAGGTCCATCACATTAGCTTCAATGTATTCAACGCCACTTTCACCTGCGACTAGATCAGCAATAACAACTTCATAACTTTTAAGTAACTGGCGGACAACATAGCCCCCAACACGACCAGCACCGCCAGTCACAACAACACGTTTAATTGACATAGAATGACCTAATATATTTCTAGTTATACAGCGAGATCCAATCTCTTCTTCCTATCCCCTATTTACTCTGGGACATAGCATCAAAGATCTAGAATCAATTCGGGAGACAAGGCACGAGAAACGCACAACATCATGTAATCATTTTCCTCACGTTCTTCTTCAGAAAGAACAGAATCACGATGGTCAGGAATACCCGATAACACACGGGTTTCACAGGAGCCGCAGATACCATCGCCACAAGAAATAGGGATTTTAATACCCGCTTCACGCAGTACGGCTAAAGCAGACTGACCTTCAGGAATATGAATACGCTGACCTGTACTGTTGATAACCACATCAAAAGCGCCACCAGAATTATCAACAGGGTCTGCGGCAAAACGCTCAATATCTAAACTCCAGGTTGGATTAACTTGAGCGCTGTAATGTGACTCTAAAGCATCCAAAAGCGGTTTAGGGCCACAAGAGTAAACAGAGGTTTCCGTGTCACAGGTTGCTAACAAGCCTGGCAGGTCAATATACCCATCCTCTTTATCACAATTCAGTGTGATACGTGATTGATCATACTGCGCCAACTTCTCAAGGCATGACATCCGACTACGCTCACGAGAAAGGTAAACCAAGCGCCAATCTACGCCTTCCTTATCCGCCTGCTGTAACATCGGCAACATCGGAGTAATACCGATACCTCCGGCAATAAACAGGCATTTTTTACGAGGAGTAAAAGGAAAATGATTACGCGGCTCAGAAACCTTAAGCGTGTCTCCCTGCTGCAATTGATTATGAATGAATAGTGAGCCTCCACGCCCTCCCTCTTCGCGCAAAATAGCCACTTTCCATTGGCTGCAATCAAGATAATCACTACATAGGGAATAATGACGCAACAAAACATTATTATCGTCCACACTACCACTTGCATCAGTACAGGTTTCTAATACTAATTCAACGTGTGCACCGGGTTGCCAAATCGGTAAAATGTCCCCATCAGCAGATACTAACGTCAACTCAACAACATCTTCGGTTAACTGCTGTTTGGCAGCTATCTTAACCAAAACATGATTATTTATAGCCATAAGATCACCCTATTAACGCTCCACTTTGTAAACAAATCGACAGCTCAAAACCTATCTAAAAAATGGAGATCTAGCTATCTAGCATCACTAGAAAACCCATCCTAATTATAATTATCTAAACAACATTTAACTTATTTTTCACTCAGCATCCGCACGCTTTTCTTCGGCTCTATATTTGTCAATCAGCCAGTTTTGTAAGCGCTGAATAACCAACTCATGAGATGTTAAACGACCACGAGGCGCATATTTAGACTGCATGCCTTTTTGTACGCCTTTCCAAGCGAATAGGTCTTCTTCCATAACCTGCCATAAATCATCGTGCTCTTGTTGGTAGTTTTTCTCATAGCTATCCAAAGCCAGAGTTGATTCTGGATACATCCAAGAAACACCGTACCAAGACTCTGTAGCGCCTTTAGGTAACCACATGAAATACTTAACTTTATCGGGCATTGCAACAATCAGAAGATTGGGGGCAACCGTAATGTAACTCAACTGCTGACGTTCCTGATCTGTCAAACCATCGATCGACGGTTGAAGAATTGAACCTGTATGTGTAGGTGCAGCGTCTATATGTTGACTAATCAAGTTATATGACACTAAGCCCTTTTCGACATCATTAAACTTAACCATCTCATCGACATTACTCTGGGGTAAAGGATACATCTCACCCCATGATCCTCCATGTAAATATGAACAGTGGTAACATTCGTCGTTAAAAATCTTCCAATTCCAATCAAATACTTCCATTTTTAGCGGTTCAGAAGCACGTAACTCAGACATTTTGTAATTACTTAACTGATCACCTAGGTTACCTAAACGGTCACTCAATGGAGGTAAACTTTCATCAAAAGTAATGAAAATAAATCCTTCCCAAATCTCAGTACGAATTTTCGGAAGACACACATCTTTAATATTAAAATCTTCTACTTTTTCATCGCTTAATCCTGGTGCTGAAGTTAATTCACCGCTCGTATTGTAAACCCAAGCATGTAACGGGCAACTTAATCGACGGGTATTACCTCGACCTTCGACAATAACCATTCCGCGATGTTGGCATACATTTGAAACAACATTCACTGAACCGCTACGATCACGTATAACAATCAAAGGGTCTTCACCCACTTCAATCGTATAATAATCACCCGTTTTAGGAATATCATTCACACGGCCAATACAAAACCATTCATGAGCCCATACAGCATTCAATTCGAATTGATAAAATTCTTCACTAGTAAAACATTCTGGTGGCATAGAATAAACTGGCCCACTATCACTATAACTCGCATCAAAATTGGCAATAGAAATTGGGCTTTTAATTATTTTCGCAGTCATATTATAAAAAATCCTTCGAGTATTTAACATGCTAAGCAACTTAAAATCTTCACATAGCAACAATAAGCCTTACAAATACTTTCTTTAAGTAAATTTCAAAAATCACAACAATGATATAAATATACACACCTATCATAGAACGTTAAAGCAAGTATAATTCAATGATACCTGAGCATAACTACGGGTAATTTTATTTTTTTATCTTGTAAAATAATTCTTACCAAAAACCTAATGAAAAATATGATATGGCTAAAAAAATCGAATTTAATCTTGACCACACAATGATAAGAGTCTCGAACCTAGATAAATCTTTAGACTTCTATGTTCGAATTATGGGAATGAAAGTATTACGAAGAAATGAATATCATGATGGTAGGTTCACCAATGTATTCATTGGTTATGGACCTGAAAATAAAACAACAACAATAGAATTAACCAATAACTGGGACATCAATAAACCTTATGATAAAGGGAATGCCTATGGACATATTGCATTTAATGTTGGCAATTTAGTCGAAGCTATGGAATATCTAGAATCCGAAGGAGTTAAAATCAAAAGTGCAGCAAAAAAAATGAACCACGGGCAACGAATGTTGGGCTTCATATACGATCCAGACAACTACATTATCGAATTGAATGAGCCTTTAAATATCTAATACAAACATAAAAAAACCCTGACCAATCTTTAATCAGGGTTTTTATATAAAACAGTTTAACTTAAGACATTATGAAACTTAATAATTCACATAATTAAGAATCATCTCAGCAGCTCTCTCTGCAATCATAATCGTAGGTGCATTAGTATTACCATTAATAAGCGATGGCATTACTGAAGCATCAACAACACGTAAACCTTTAACACCTTTCACTCTTAGTTGCGTATCAACTACAGCCTCATCATCACTACCCATCCGACAAGTCCCAACGGGATGGTATACTGTCTCAGCATTTGAACGAATAAATTCATCAATATCGGAATCATCCGCATTCTGATTAGTAAGCCCGATCCCCTCTCCTAGTACATCCTTAAAAGAAGGCTGCTGTAAAATATTAAGAGTCATCTTTACAGCATTACGGAGAATAGTAAGGTCTTCTGGATCAGATAGATAATTAGCAACAATACAAGGATGAACGTTCGAATCTTTGCTAGAAATTTTAATTGATCCGCGACTTTTTGGATAACCATGATTAACATAAATCGTCAAGCCATGCTCTTTCGGCCAAGAACTATCATGACTCGTCACCAAAGCCGGCGTGAGATGAAGTTGTAAATCTGGATAAGCCAAATTTGGATCACTTTTAAGGAATGCCCCCGTCGAGAGTGGAGCTTGCGCAGCAATACCCTTCCTCCCTGCCATATATTGTGTCGCAGCCAACATCCCACGGAATGGATTCAACCAACGATAATGACTAATAGGCTTAGTTATTCGAGACATAATACAAACGCAAAGATGGTCCTGAAGATTTTCTCCAACCTGAGAACGATCAGCCACGACATCTATACCAAGCTCATTTAACAGTTTTGCTGGGCCAACACCTGAAAGTTGTAATAATTGAGGTGAATTAATTGCGCCGCCCGATAAAATAACCTCTCTTTCACTATAAACTTTCTCTAGCTTACCTTTACACAGGTACTCAACCCCTATAGCGCGATTACCATCCCACAAAATCTTAGATGCTAGTGCACCAGTAATAACCGATAAATTATTTCTTGTTTTAATAGGTTTCAAGAAACCAGTAGCAGTGCTCCAACGCCGTCCTTGATATACGGTTGCATCGAATTCACCAAAGCCTTCTTGATTATCTCCATTAAAATCATCACTACATCTAAATCCAGCTTGCTTTCCTGCTTCTACGAATAAACCAGATAACTCCGATGTTGGAACAGCACGAGTTACGCGTAAAGGCCCCGTCTTTCCATGATAAACACTGTCATCACGGTCATTCGCTTCTACATTTTTAAAATAAGGCAATACATCCTTATAAGACCAACCAGTTGCACCTAACTCTTCCCATTTATCATAATCACCAGCATTACCACGGGTATATACCATTCCATTTATAGAGCTTGACCCACCGACGACTTTACCTCTAGGCCAAAATAGTGCACGATCATTTAAGTTGCTTTCTTTTTCTGTATAGTAGCCCCAGTTAATTTTTTCATTAGGTGCTACAGCAGGAAGCGCTGCAGGGATATGAATTAATGGGTTTTTATCCCAAGAACCTGCTTCCAGCAAAAGCACATTAATATTTTCATCCTTACTTAATCTATTTGCTAGCACACATCCTGCAGAGCCAGCACCAACGATTATATAATCATAATTCATTTTAAAACCCTACTCTCAAATCAAATATTACTTAGAAGACATGGATGAGCTATAGTTCATCACCTGTTTTTTATTTTTATTTGTTAAGTAATATAAAAATCCAGCAGATATAAATCCTACTATCCACGCAATATCTACGCCGCCAAGTAAATCAACCATGCTACCTGCGTATAAACTAGTATTCATAAATGGGAATTCAAAAAGCATTGCAAAACCATAAATCATCATTGCATTTCCATTCCACCGGCCATATATACCGCCACCAGCTTTAAAAAACGAGTCTATATCATACTCACCTTTTTTAATTAGGAAGTAATCCACAAGATTAATTGCAGACCAAGGAACCAAGAAATAAATCAGGAACAATATAAAATCAATGAAAATAGTTAAGAAATCTTCACTAGCCGCCGTAGCCATAAAGAAAGCAATGATATGAAAAACAACAATAGCTGAAATACGTATCGATGAGCTTACGTGCAACTTAGGAAACATACCTTTTAATAGTGTCAAAATACTTAACGTAGCGGTATAAGAATTGATACAGTTAACCAACGATGACGCTACAAAGAAAATGACAAGAACAGATACACCTGTAAACCCGTAATTTTCTTTTAATGCAGCGAGTGGATCACCAGCAGCTATCTGAGACGCTAAAAATGCACCAACGATCATTGTTGCTACAGCACCTAATGTACACCCTAAATAAGTTCCCCAAAATGCTGCCACTTCATCACTATCTGGAGCCATATATCTTGAATAATCAGATACATATGGTGCAAATCCAATTAACCATGAAGCGGAAATCATCATCATCATAAAAAAAGCAGCGACAGTAAAGTCCCCTGCTTCAGTGATAGTTGGGTAATTCCCTATGTTGAAAATAGCTTCGGCTGCAATTAACAACAGCACTGCACCTACAACCCAAGCTGTAACTGACGAGAGATACCGAACAAGCGAGTAACCAACAGTGGTTATAACTAAACTAGTCAATGTCGCAAATAAAATTGCATGTACTGTAGAAATTTCTGGTACTGCAAGTATGAGAGACTGGGCAGCAACGACCAAATTTGACACAAAGAAACCAATTATTACCAGAAGAACAATTATAGTAAGTAACCCTGCTCCTTGTGAGCCAAATTGACCTCGAGCTTGTAACATCTGAGGGACACCAAGCTTTGGCCCTTGGGATGCATGAAGCCCCATAGTAATACCGCCTAAAAGAGCCCCGATAGTAATTGCTAGTACAGACCACCAAAAAGACAGCCCACTAGCAACACCAATAGCACCGGTTATCAAAGCAAGAGGTATCATATTAAAACCGAACCAAATTCCAAATAGCTCACGTGAGCTTCCTTTTCTTTCATCTAAAGGAATGAATTCAACGCTTCTTTTTTCTATACCTATCGACGTCTTCGTCGACTGACTACTATTATTCATAGCTCACCTCATTAATATCGTTATTGTTATATCATTTATTTAAGAATGACTAATCCAAATAGTCTTTAATCCAGTATATTTATCAAACGCATGTAGTGATAAGTCCCGCCCAAAGCCTGTTTGTTTAAATCCTCCAAAAGGAGTACTTAAATCAATAGCATCCATAGCGTTTACAGACACCGTACCGACCTTCAACTTACGAGAAACTCTATGTGCTCGAGAAAGATTATTAGTCCATATCGATGCCGCCAAACCAAAGCATGAATCGTTTGCCATTTTCACAGCTTCGTCTTCACTATCGAATGGTATAACCACAAGAACAGGCCCGAAAATTTCTTCCTGAGCTATCCTGCTTGAGTTACTGACATCGCCTATAATTGTAGGCATAACAGATGCGGGTAAGCTTCCAGCCTCTCCGCCTAAAATAACCGTACCACCTTCTTCGATACCAAGTGATATATACTTAAGAACGGTATCTGCCTGATGTTGATCCACCATTACACCGCAACCAGATAATGGATTAAGAGGATCCGTAGGTATATATGATTTAGACTTTTCTATTATTAAATCAACAAATTTTTGATAGATACTACGTTCTATAAATAGGCGAGAATTTGCAGAGCATACTTGCCCCTGACTCCCGAAAACACCATAACAAGCCATATCGGTAGCTTGATCTAAATCCTCTACATCTGAAAAAATAAGGTTCGGACTTTTCCCACCGCACTCCACCCAGACTGGCTTCATATTTGACTCAGCAGAGTAAGTCATTAATAATTTACCTACATTAGTTGAGCCCGTGAAAGTAATGCAATCAACATCATTATGAAGCCCTAGAGCTTTGCCTACTATTGACCCAGCCCCTGTAACAACATTCAATACACCTGCCGGCAACCCTGCTTCAATTGCTAATTCGGCTAATCGTAAAACTGAATGCGGTGATTGCTCTGATGGTTTTAGGATAACACTATTACCAGCAGCTAATGCAGGAGCAAGCTTCCAGACAGCTAAGGTAAGTGGATAATTCCAAGAAACTATTGCGGCAACGACTCCAAGGGGAACTCTTTCAACCATGCCCGTACTGTCGCTACCTGACGGCGCGAGTTCACCATAAACTTTATCTACGGCTTCGGCATACCACTGTATAGTGTCCGCACTGCTAGCGACATCCACTTCATATGAATCTTTTATTCGCTTACCCATATTGAGTGTTTCAAGTAATGCCAACTCAGCAGCATTCTCACGCATAAGCTGTGCTAACTTTAAAAGAACTTCTTTTCGATATGCCGGTGAAGCTGAAGACCATTCAGCATCTTCAAACGCTTTGCGTGCCGAATTAACAGCCAGATCAACATCAGTAACATCAGCCGATGCGACTAAGCTCAAACACTCTTGAGTTGCAGGATTTATGGACTCATAGGTTTTACCTTCAGATGCAGCACAAAACTGACCTTCGATAAAAAGTCCTTTAGGAAAATCAATATTATCTAAACGATCTTGCCAATTAATAGCATCAAAATATTCCATAATTTCTCCATTATATTTCTTATAAACTACTTATAGATCAATCAATCATAAACGTAATAAATCAACATCAAACTCAAGAAAACACCCTAAAAAACAAAACATAAAAAGCCACCATGCATTATAAAATTATTTACGGCTGGATATAAAAAAAACCAATATAACAGAATAATTTTATTCCAATAAACCAACTATAAGCACTTAAAATACATGCAAAGCTACTATCATATATTGTCACGATATCTAATCGTTTAGAATGAATCTATACTCATAAGCATATGAATTTAACTCACGGTTAATTATTGTAAACCACTAAAAATCAGCTTAAAAAACATTGGCGTCTGTTAGCTTCACCAAGCTAGTTCTCTTATAAAGGTATATCCGATTCAACTACTATTAAACGTGATAAACGAGCATCACGTTTAATTAATCAAGCACAGATGGATCTTGTTGAATAATCAAAGCCTTCATCTCTTCAAAGTGCTGCCGCGAGAAGTCTACAAATTTTTCCCAATCTCGAGCGGTTTTTTCAGCAACCTCATCAGAAAGAGTATTCAGGGGACGACCGGTTGACCAAGCCGTTACCAGAATTTGGCAAGCTCGCTCTAATGTCCAGATATCATCAAAGGCCATACCAATATCCGTACCTGTAACCATCACCCCATGGTTCCCCATTAACAGACGACTATTATTTTTTAATAAACCGACTAACCGCTCACCTTCATCGACCGTATCAGCCATGCCACCAAACATCGTATCGACAGAGACCCGATTGAAATAGCGAGCAGTATTCTGGTCGATAGGCGGTATATGCGGATTTTCCATCGTGGAAACAGCCGTGGTATACACCGGATGCAAATGCATCGCTACACGAACATGTGGCAAGCGTTGGTGTAGCTGTCCATGTATCGACCATGCTGTTGCATCAACTTTAGGGTTGTCATTATTGGACGCATCATCCGCATCAAGCAGTAATAGATCGCTGGCGCGAATACGAGAAAAATGCATCCACTTAGGATTGATAAGAAATTGTTTACCATCAGCTGAGACTGCTGCACTAAAGTGGTTTGCTACCGCCTCATGCATTCCAAGGTGGGCAACAATACGAAAAGCGACAGCTAGGTCTATTCGCGTTTGTTCTTCGATAGAAAGAGACATAACTTACTCCTATAAATGCGTATACAGAGCGACTCTGTACACGCTAAGTCATCAGGATTTAGGCATCAGAGTTTCAAGGTCTTCAGCCGTTGGGGCTTGGAAGTTATATTTCTTCAACAAAGCATCATACTCAGGGGTTTTGCTATACATTTCTAGCCCCTTGATTAGCGCATCTTTTACTTCATCATTCCCTTTTTTAACACCAAAACCATTCAGCACAGGATAAATCAGAGTAGTAGAAGAGATCACGACACGTTGACCCACTTTATCAATCACTCCACGTGCTACCGCTGCGTCAGTAATCTGAGCCTCAACAGCATTAGACAACATTGCCTGAGTGGTTTGAGGATCGGTTGGATATTCTCTGATAGCAATCGGGTCAAGCCCATTTGCCTCACAGTAATTCACTGACAGTTTCTGTAACTGTTTTAACCAAGACGTGCTCGCCATAGAGCCAACAGTATGACCACAAAAGTCCTCAGGCACCTTAGGCTGATACTCACTCCCCTTCACTGATAGGATAGATTCGCCACTTTTCAAATAGGGAATCATATCGATCACTTTCATACGATCAGCGGTAATGTACATAGAGGAGTTAATGATATCAAAACGACCTCCACGCAAGCCTGGAATCAAGTTGGCCCAGCGTGTATCAACATTAACAGCCTCTCGCCCCATAACCTTCGCTAAACCGGCTAAAAACTCAACATCAAAGCCCGCTGGCTGATTGTTATCCATATATTCATATGGAAAGAAGGTCATATCAGAACCGGAAATAATCCTATCTGGCTCTTTAAATGCCAACGCACTCAATGAGCTCAGGGACAAAACTGCGCCAGCAACACCAATGGCAACAGAACGTGTAGTTAATCGTTTAGTCAAAACAGAAAACATCATCATTATTCCTCTCATTACTCTATAGGATTAAGCATTAACCGAGTCTTTCCTCGCTTGTTGAACAAAAAAAGAGGCCCCTTTTGGTTTTTGTGGCAAACGCAGTTGATTGGTAGTGCAACGAATTTCACCGCTCTCCTTGCCCCACACCAAACTACCGGTATGAATACTCGGCAATGGATTGTCGCCTAATGGCAAGGCGTCTTCAGCGGCATAGACATTGATAAAGATGGTTCGAGGGGCCTCAGTCTCATTCGGGCGAGATGAATGCAACAAACGTGTATGCATAAAACACACAGCTCCAGGTGAACCGTAACAAGAGACGGGTTGCTGACAATATTGCTCTTCAACCTCGGTACTGATAGTGCCGGTAAACTGATCGCCATCCCAATGCGAAAACAGTGGCCCTTTGTGGCTGCCGGGAATAACTTGTAGCGGCCCATTGGCCAACGTCACTTCACTCACCATTAGCAAGCAAGTCACCAGATCATCGTTACTATGTGGTGTAAACGGAAAGTCTTGATGCCACTTAACCTCGGTCGCTGTGCGGGGTAACTTGGAATTCACTTTACTGTGATGTAATCGCGTACCACTACCGCCGATTAACTGACCGGCGATCTGGGCAACTTTTGATTCCAGTGCCGTGCGTTTATAAGCATCAGAGATTTCAGTCGGTGATGTCACACGGCGCAAAGATGGATGGTCCGCGCTATGGTCTCCTTCAATATCAAAGCGAGCTCGACCATCTAAGGTCTCCCCCCAAGGCTGCTCATGCTGTCGACTCTCCTCCACCCAACGGTCAAAATCATTTTGTAACGCCGCAACTTCTTGTTCTGTTAGTACATTATCAACGACTAGGAATCCCTGTTCGTTGTATTGATCTATCTGCCATTGTTCAATCATGGGTCACTCCTAAATCATTTAATCAAGCTAAGGACACATCTTTAAGAAAGGCTTCTACACGGGGATTATGGCCTTCGCGTAGTACCTGCGGCGCGTCATCACAAACCACCCGCCCTTGTTCCATAAACACAACCCGATCGGACACTTTGAAGGCAAAATTCATCTCATGGGTAACAATTACCATGGTGATGCCTTCACGGGCCAAGTCTTCAATCACCTGCAATACTTCGTTGACTTTTTCTGGGTCTAATGCCGATGTTGGTTCGTCAAATAACATAATTTGAGGACGCATCATCAATGCACGTGAAATAGCGACACGCTGCTGCTGACCACCGGATAGTTGGTGTGGATACTTCCACGCATGTTCCAACATTCCGACCTTATTCAGTAGCTGGTATGCCTGCATTTCCAGATCTTTCTTACTACCCATATGGTGATAGCGTGGTGCCAATAGCAGGTTATCAAGCACAGTCAGATGCGGAAATAGATTGAAACTCTGAAACACCATGCCAATTTTGTTACGATGTTCTGAATGTTCAATAAAGCGAGGGGTACTGGAGCCATTGCGTTGCAGCTTCAGAAACGGCTGTCCGTTTAAGTCAACTTCACCATTATCAAGCTGCTCAAGACCGTTCAATAATCGAATCAAGGTTGTCTTACCCGAACCTGATGGCCCAATCACTGACACAACCTCTCCGGTCTGAATACTGAGATCGACCGAGCCTAATACCTCAACATTGTTATAAGCTTTGTGCAGTTTGGAAGCATGTAATGCAGGCCCATCAAATTCGCTAGTCGGTTTTAATTGCGGTGCTGGGGCGCTTCGGACAGCCTCAATAAACTCCTCCGAAGGCTGGCGACTCACATTACGTTTAGTCACATCGAGATAATTCTCTAAGCGTTTAAGCAGGAAGTCGAACACAGTGACGATAAACACATAGAATACGGCTACAGCAGCCATCGTCTCTAACACTAAAAAATTTTGGGAATATAAGCGTTGGCCTACCATCAGAATCTCAGTCAGCGAGATGACCGATACCAGCGAAGTAAGTTTAACAATAGATATGTATTCATTGGCCAATGCAGGCAATGCAACACGTAATGCTTGAGGAATCACCACCAACCATTGAGTACCGACAAAACGGATACCGAGTGCTCTAGCAGCTTCACCCTGACCTTTAGGAATCGATAACAATCCACCTCGATGTATCTCTGCAACATAAGCACTTTCGCACAGAACCATCGCAATCAAACCGGCCCAAAATGGCTCTGACAGAAACGCACTCGTACTTGGCAACATCTGCGGCATGTTATATACAAAAATAAGAAGTACCAATAACGGCAAGCTTCGAAAGAACCAGATATAAATATTGGACGGGATACTGAGTACAGCAAACCGAGACTGTTTACCTAGTGCTAATATAAAGCCGATAATAATACTCAAACCCCAGCTCGCTAGACTCAGCTTAATAACCGTCCAGCTTGCCCACCAAAAATCGGACACGCTAAACAAACTGAACATATAGTCCCAATCAAACATCATAGAATTGCCACCTTCATTTATAATAATTAACGAGAGATTGTTCTGAATCAGAACATTGGGATCTCAAATGCATGCATTTACTATGTGGTTATAGTGGCATCAGTAGCAATTATTATTTTGTTCTCTTCTAGTTTTAAAAAAACTATCTAGCGGCTTCAGATAACAAAAAATAGATTTTTTAAATAAATATCACATTATCGCCCCAAAAAAGAACATGGTCGTCCAAAACGGTGCACCGCAAAAATTAGTCTTTTTTTATGTTCGCTTTTTATAATGTCAAATAGATTTAAAGTGCTGAAATATGGGAGTTTCCCCGCAATGAATACGAAATCGCAGGTCGTGGCATACTTGTTGCCTAATGATAATGTATAGGTGAGCAACGATAAGCAACATTTTAACAATGGACCATTATGAGACATTTTACCTTAAAACAATTGCACTATTTTGCCACAGTGGTCGAGACAGAAAGTATTGCTGAAGCATCAAGAAAACTTCATATCGCCCAACCCTCGATCTCTATTGCCATCAAAAATCTCGAAGAAACCTTCGGCCAAAAACTACTGATCCGACATCATGCCCAAGGTGTATCACTGACTCCCAGCGGGCGAAGCTTCTACGACAAAGCATCTGAACTACTGCGCCTATCTTATGAGTTTGAGCAAAACACTTTAGCGGGCAGCGAAAAAACCAGGGGCAAGATATCTATTGGCAGTTTTGCCTCAGTTGCGCCAATGTATCTACCTAAGTTGATTGCAGGCTTTAAAGCAACTTATCCTGACATTGAAATTCAGCTGCATGATGGCGAACAGCACGAGATTATGGCGGGATTACATAGAGGGCAGTTTGACTTAGCATTCTTGTATGATCTCGAACTGGATAACTCAATTCGTAAAGAGACGCTGAACGCGCCTCACAAACCCTATGCCCTTCTACCTGCAGGTCACCCTCTCGCTCTAAAAGACTCTGTATCACTGGCCGAGTTAAGTCATGAACCCATGATTTTGCTCGATGTTATTCCTAGTCGAAATTACTTTCTCAGCCTTTTTGCTGAAAAGGGCTTACACCCTGAAGTGGCTTATACATCACCATCCATCGAAATGGTTCGATGTATGGTTGGACAGGGACAGGGATTTTCCATACTGGTCACTCGCCCCAGCACTAATATGACTTATGATGGTCAAGAATTAGCCTATGTTGACATCGTTGATGATATGGAAAGCTCCACATTAATAATGGCATATTTAAAAACGAATGAGCCAACTAAACCCGCACGCTTATTTATAGACTACTGTCATAACTTCGATTTAGATAATATTTAAAAAAACGTTGTTGATTGATAACCCCTCCCTTAACTATTTACATAAAAATAGTTAAGGCATGATATTTTTCCTATTTAGATCGTATATTTATAATAATTTACTGCCTTTATTTACTGCCATAAGCTGGACTCATCCCTTCGCGGGTAATTGAACCCGATATATAAAGGCATTTACAAATGACAGTAGATATTACAGATATAGATACACTTATCATCGGGGCTGGTCAGGCGGGTATTGCTATGAGCGAGCATTTAACTCGCCAGGACGTTCCACACCTCGTATTGGAGAAAAATCGTATTGCTGAAGCTTGGCGCAGTGTGCGTTGGGATTCTCTAGTCGCTAACGGCCCCGCTTGGCATGACCGTTTTCCAGGTATGAATTTCCCTAACGCCGACGCAGATAGCTTTGTGCCTAAAGACAAAGTTGCCGAGTACTTTGAAGCCTACGTCGACAAGTTTCACGTACCGGTACGAACCGGTGTGGAAGTTCATAGTGTCGTAAGAAATGAAGGTTTGAGTGGTTTTACCGTTGAAACATCAGACGGCATCTTTAATGCACAACGTGTGGTTTCCGCTACCGGGCCCTTTCAAATTCCGGTCATTCCCGCTATTGCACCAAAAACACCAGAACTTTACCAAATTCACTCGGCTAAATACCGCAACCCAGAGCAGCTACCAGAGGGTGGCGTGATGGTGATTGGTGCAGGCTCTTCCGGCGTACAAATCGCTGATGAGCTGCAACGTGCCGGCAAAGAAGTCTACCTCTCAGTTGGTCCACACGACCGCCCACCTCGTAGTTATCGTGGCCGTGATTTTGTGTGGTGGCTCGGTGTGCTTGGCTTATGGGATGCCGCTGCCAACGAGCCCGGTAAAGAACATGTCACCATCGCGGTGAGTGGTGCTCATGGTGGAAAAACTATCGATTTCCGAGAACTCGCTAATCAAGGCTTAAACTTAGTTGGCCGCACGGAATCCTTCAGCAACGGCGTTGTTCGTTTTAATAATGACCTAGCCGCCAACATTAAAGCAGGTGATGATAACTACCTATCATTGCTCGCGCGAGCCGATGCCTATATTGCCAATAACGGCTTAGATTTGCCCGAAGAGCCCGAAGCTCACACGCTATTACCTGACCCTGAATGTATGACTAACCCCATACTGGAAATGAATCTAGCAGAAAAAGGCATTACATCGATTATCTGGGCAACAGGCTACGCGACAGACTATAACTGGCTCAAAGTCGATGCCTTTGATGAGAACAATCAACCCAAGCATCACCGTGGCGTATCCAGCGAACCTGGGGTGTATTTTCTCGGCCTCCCATGGCTTTCACGGCGCGGCTCCACCTTTATTTGGGGTGTATGGCACGATGCAAAATATATTGCCGACCAAATTGTTATCCAGCGCCAGTATCAACAATACCGCAACGAGGTATAACCCAGGAATTATCATGCCTACACATACGCGTATCAGAATGTTCAATACTAAAGAGACATACCCAAACCAGTCTCTAGATAATGATCTATGCCAAGCAGTTGTTGCCGGCAATACCGTCTACGTCCGAGGGCAGGTTGGCACTGACTTCGAAGGTAAACTCGTCGGTTTAGGAGACCCGCAAGCTCAGGCAGAGCAAGCCATGAAAAACGTAAAACAGCTGCTAGAAGAGGCGGGTAGCGACTTATCGCACGTTGTCAAAACAACAACCTATATTACCGACCCCCGCTATCGTGAACCGGTCTACCGTGAAGTAGGCCGCTGGATGAAAGGTGTTTTCCCTATCTCTACTGGGCTGGTCGTTGCTGGATTAGCACAACCTGAGTGGTTGATGGAGATCGATATTATTGCAGTGATCCCTGAACAACAATAATTAGGAGCAAGCATGACTATTTCTATTGCGGCATATTGCCCCGAAAGTGGCCAGTTAGGCATCGCCATCAGCTCATCCAGCATTGCTGTCGGTGCTCGTTGCCCATGGCTACTGGCAGGTGTGGGCGCCGTCTCAAGCCAAAATATCACACTGCCCGCATTGGGCCAAAAGATTCTTGAGCACCTACAAGACGGATTAACACCCGACCAAGCATTAAAGTCTGCTCTATCAGAAGACAAATTCAGCGCCTACCGTCAGGTTACCGTTATCAATACGAGTGGCGAAACCGCGTGTTTCAGCGGTACGGAAACCTTAGGGACACACAACATGGTCAAAGCTCAGCATTGTGTTGCCGCGGGCAACATGCTGGACAATACAAACGTGATTGAGGCGATGACCCATAGTTTTGAAACATCTCGCGGCGAACTAACCAGCCGTTTAATCACCGCGTTAGCAGCCGGTATAGAAAAAGGTGGAGAAGCAGGGCCCGTACACTCGGCAGCCGTTAAAGTCGTCGACGATTATACCTGGCCATTAGTCGACCTGCGTGTCGATTGGGCCGATGAAGATCCTCTCGGTGAATTGTCGAAACTCTGGCAAGATTACGAGCCACAGATGCAGGCTTACGTAACCCGTGCGTTGGACCCACGCCAAGCACCTAGCTATGGTGTACCGGGTAATGAGTAACGCTCAACCAAAGCTTTCTGCACAACTCCGACAGCTGCTCAGTACGCTGTTGGAGTTTGATACCACGAGTCGAGAGTCCAACCTAGAGCTAATTAACACGATTAGTGACTATCTTGACCAATTGGGTATCAAGTCGACACTCATTTTCAACGCTGAAAAAACCAAGGCCAATCTCTATGCACGCCTTGGACCTAGTGGTGATGGCGGTGTCATGCTGTCGGGGCATACAGATGTGGTTCCCGTAGACGGTCAAAACTGGTCACATCCGCCCTTTCAACTCACTGAGCAAGAGGGCAAGTGTTTCGGCCGAGGCAGTGCGGATATGAAAGGGTTTATCGCCTGTGTGTTAGAGGCCATTCCGCATTTTCAGCAAACCAACCTTCGCATGCCTTTACATCTAGCTTTTTCATATGATGAAGAGATAGGTTGCCTTGGTGTTCGAAGCCTTATTGAGCATCTACAGGCATCACCTGAAAAACCAGCAATGTGTATTATTGGTGAGCCAACTAGTATGCAACCGGTCTATGGCCACAAAGGCAAAGTAGCCATGCGCTGCAAGGTGTTAGGTCATGCTTGCCACTCAGCCTACGCTCCTGAGGGGGTCAATGCGATTGAGTATGCGGCAAAGTTAATTACAAAAATAACCGAGCTTGCAGAACCACTGAAACAGCATTTAGATGATCGGTTTGACCCGCCCTATAGCACCTTACAAACGGGAACGATCAAAGGCGGTGCTGCTTTAAATATTGTCCCTGAATACTGCCAATTCGACATAGAAATGCGTTATCTCCCTAAAGCTAATGCCAGCAGCACCTTTAATCAGTTGCAGGATTATGCACAACAAACTCTTCAACCTGTTATGCAATCAGTCCACTCGGGCGCAGATATCCAGTTCGAATCGTTAGCGGCCTATCCCCCACTGCTAACCGATCCCCAGTCTGAATTTGCCCAATGGCTCGCAGGTTGGAGTCACAGCCAAACATTTGGCACAGTAGCTTTTGGTACAGAGGGTGGATTGTTTGATGAAGCTGGAGTAGCCACTTTAGTCTGCGGTCCTGGCAGTATGGAGCAAGGACATAAACCCGATGAGTATGTGAGCAATGAACAACTTGAACGCTGCCGTTTCATGCTCGATAACCTGCGTCGCTGGATGAGCGCTTAACCTTAAGCGTTTAACTCGCCTGGATAAGCTTTATAGCAGAAAGTGAATAGAGTGTTAAAACGCTCAGGAGGGCCTCTAGTGAGTCAGAAAAAGAACGTCGTTTATTACAATATGCCGGGTGATCTGAACTATGAAAACCGACTCTTAAATGAGTGGGGCATCAGCGATTTAGCGCTAACCCAAGTCACTGGAAACAACCTGATTGAGGATGTTAAGGATGCCGAGTCTTTAACACTGGAATACACCGAGGTGGGTGCCGATACCTTAAAGCATTTACCCAACTTGAAAATCATCGCGCTGCAAAGCATTGGCACCAATGAGATCGATATCAAGGCTGCGGATAAAGCCGGTATCTATGTGACCAATACACCCGGTTTTTGTGCCTATGAAGTCGCTAGCCATGTTATGGCACTGTTACTCGACCTCAGTAGAGGTATCAGTACATACAACACTAGTGTCAAAGCTGGGAACTGGACTCCCTTTATCGGCAACGAACTTCACCGGTTAAAAGGAAAAACCTGCGGTCTTGTCTCATTAGGCTCCATTCCTCTGGCATTGATTCCGATGCTAAAGGGCTTTGGTATCAACGTGGTTTTCTGCCATTCATCTAAAACAGATAAAGAAGCAGAGAAACTGGGGATTACTAAGTGTAGCTCCTTGGAAAAACTGCTCGCGATATCTGATATTGTTTCTCTTCATACGCCACTATTACCTGAAACAGAGAACATGATAAATGAAGAAACATTCTCACAGATGAAAGATGGCACCATTTTAATCAACACAGCACGCGGTGGACTCATTGATGAAGAGGCATTAATCAAGAACCTTCGATCTAAAAAAATATCGGCAGCGGGATTAGATGTGCTCGCGGATGAAGCCAACCACAACAGTCAACTGATCTCGCTAGAGAATGTCATTGTAACGCCTCATGTCGGTTTTCTATCGCAAGAATCTCTAATGGAGAGCCGAAGAATTGCGCTTGAGCAGATAGTCATGAGTCTCTCTAAAGGGCTAAAACCAACCTACGCTGTGAATAAAAACATCGTCACTCGAGAATAGGTCAGGGCCTAGATGCGTATGAATTATGCCCATATTAATGATCTAAATATTGTCAATATAATAGCAATTTTCGAATTCAACGCCGAAGTGTGACACATCTATGCAGTCTATGACTTGAAGGAGCACTCAGCGTAAGTTCAACCGACGCTGATGCTCTTCATTCATTGGGTTGTCTGCTAAGTAACGCGGCCAATCCAAACATATCTCAAACTCGTAATTCAAAGGATCACGCTCTCCTATTTTGTTCTTCCTCGAAGTCGGCGCTTCAATGATGGTCGTATCAACCTGCTTTCCGTCCTTTACCAAGCACTCACGACGAACAGCTATAATGAGACATGCCACCAAGTTCAAAAAATTCAGCCGGTTTCAGCCTATAGTATTTATCTTCCACCGCTTGCGATTGTTCAGCATAAGGCTGAGTCATCACCTCCTGCAGTTCTCTTAGCAGCGCATAGTTACCCACAGCGGCCTGCTGATAAGCGGGCACCACTAACCACTCACGCAAGCTGTATTTTGGATTAACGCGCTTCATCTGCACTGATATCTCATCACGGGAGAAAGACTGACTGTCGATCAGTGCATTCCACGCTGTCAGCCACTCAGCCCAGCGCTGATCCAACGCTGCGGAGTCTGTCTGATAGCTTGGCCCTTTATAAAAGCTTTTCTGGAGTGGACTAATATCGTCAGGCAGATGCGACAGTTCACGAAAGAGGATGGTGTAATCCACCGATGTTTCCATCATCAGCGCCGCTAACTCTCTGAACAATGGCATATCAAATGTGTCGAGTCCCAACTTTTCAGCCCACATCTTTCTCATTTTTGTTTGCATCACGGTTTCAAAGCCGCCGCGAATCTCATCGAGCTGCTGCAGGGCCGTTTCATCCGCAGCAAGCAGAGGTCGTAGGGCGGTCCAGAACATATGGAAGTTCCGTTCTGCGGCTACCGGTTGATTAAGAAAGGAGAAATGCTGTCCGCCACCAGTCCAGGGCTGATATTGCGGGTCGAAACGTTCACAGAACCCAAAGGGACCGTAGTCGAGGGTAAAGCCACCAGCCGCGCAGTTATCACTATTGAAATTGCCCTGACAGAAACCCACACGAACCCAGTTCGCCACCAACGAGGTCAAACGGTCGCGGAACGCATCTGCGAGCAACACCACTTTTTCAGTAAAGGGCAGAGTGTTATCAATAACATCGGCGTACTCACGTTCGATGAGGTGTCGCACAATCATCTCCAGTTCCTGCAGCGCGTGCGGATGCACCTGCTTGCGGGCTCGGCGACTAAAGAGTTCCAACTGACCGACGCGTAGGAACGATGGTGCGACACGGGTCGAGATAGCAACAGCCTCAGATACCATCGTGTCAGGATCCATCGAATGCGAACCTTCGGAATACCAGGGACGTCTAACCTGCTCAGTCTTTGACACATACAGACTCAGCGAGCGTGAGGTTGGCACGCCAAGGGCATGCATATGCTCCTGCGCCAGAAACTCTCGTACACTGGAACGCAGCACAGCACGACCATCACCGCCGCGGCAGTATGGTGTCCGGCCGCCGCCTTTGAGTTGCATCTCCCAGCGTTGACCGTTGATAACCGCCTCAAGCACGGAGACTGCACGGCCGTCACCGTAGCCATTTCCGGTTTTGAACGGACACTGCTGATCGTATTCGGTGCCGTAGATAGACAGCGCGTAACCACAGGCCCATCCAACTTTTCGCATCGGCTCCGGCACCTGAGAGATATCACCCGAGAACATCCGCACAAAATCGTCAGACTGAGCCATGCTGTCAGCGAAACCCAGTTCGTTAAACAGTCCAGAGCTATGAGCGACGTACTCTGGATCGGCAATCGGCGTGGGTTTTACCGGCACATAGTGACCCGAAAATACTTGGCGCTGCTGGTGGTCATCCCCGTGCGGTGTTGCATCCGGATCAGCATTGAGGCGATCCATCAGCGAGTAATTTGCCAACGGCGCCAGATCGTCAAGAGTCGTAATGGATGGCAAAGTTTGCTGGGGTTGTCGATTATTCATTGGAACTCCTCATGACACGGGCAAAGCAACGGTACCCTCTTGGTCAGAGGAGTTACCCGTTACTAATGACTATTTCTGATTTACTAAACGAGGTAATAAACGCCTCAGGTGCTTATTGGCGTATGGAGCTAGAGCAATTCTAGCACGATTAAATAGCTATCAAGAGCCGATGTATGATTGACTGAGAAAGCTATAAACTTGCAAGCTATTTAATACGGTTACGCTACATTAGCAAACACGCTATTCTGAATAGCGTATGCTCTTTTCAGTAAGAATGAGCCTTATCAGGCACGACAGGCTTAATAGGCATTACAATAAAAAAGCATGAGAATGAAAACGACTGACCGTCTGAGAGTAAGATCCTGTAAATAATTCTGTGTAACTGCCAAGGCAAAACCTCACCCAACCCATCTAAAGATATTTGACTCATCCCTCAAATATAAACCCTCTTTATCCACCACTGAAATACTGGCGAAAGCTTCCTGTATAGCGGTTTCATGACGACTAGCCGTCACAACCATGGCCTCTAATACAACAGACTCCTCTGCAACAACCTGAGTCGCCAACAAAGCTAAGCATGTACTCAAATACAACGAGTAACACTTTTCAGATCTCAACATGTTTTTACTAAACCTCTATACGTTTGAAGGCACTCGACTACACGCGGCAAAACAGCCGAATACGGATTTGCTATACGGTAGGTAGTTATATAAGTGATAGGCGCAATGCCAGCCGTTGTGAACACAGGGACAGGAAGCATCTTGTATAATAATAATGTTATGATATAACATATTTTAATGACAGCAAAAGCCCTAGGCACAGGCATTTAAACTGCTTAGCAGACAACGATAAGCCGCTATAGCGTAAATATTAAAGGAAATACGAATGGCCGATACGCAGAAAAAACTTCCCGTAACAGTATTATCCGGCTTTCTAGGTGCGGGGAAAACAACCGTACTAAGCCATATTTTAAACAACCGAGACGGGCGAAAAGTCGCCGTCATTGTTAATGATATGAGCGAAATTAATATCGATGCCGCTACCTTAAAAAATGAAGTATCGCTGAACCGAAGTGAAGAAAAGCTAGTTGAAATGAGCAACGGGTGTATCTGCTGTACGCTGCGCGAAGATCTACTTTTAGAAGTTAACAAGCTAGCTAACGAAGGCCGCTTCGATTATCTGGTGATTGAATCCACCGGTATTTCTGAACCATTACCCGTCGCAGAAACATTTACCTTCACCGATGATGACGGCATCTGCCTCTCTGATATCGCCACCTTAGACACCATGGTGACTGTAGTTGATGGGCTCAACTTTCTTATCGACTATGACGCCGCACAATCACTCCAGTCGGTAGGCGAATCATTGGGCGACGAAGACGAACGCAGCGTTGCGGACTTACTCATAGAACAAGTGGAATTTGCCGATATCATTCTTATCAGTAAGTGCGACTTGATCGACGATGATGCTTTAGGCCGCTTAATGAGTATATTAAAAACATTGAACACCACAGCAGAACTTATCCCCATTGAAGCTGGCAATGTACCGATTGATAAAATCCTCAATACAGGCCTGTTTAGTTTTGAAAATGCTCAACAAGCCCCCGGCTGGCTGAAAGAGCTGCGTGGTGAGCACATTCGTGAAACGGAAGAGTACGGTATTGCAAGTTTCACTTATACCGCACGTAGACCTTTTCATCCGCAACGCTTTTATGACTTTATCCACAGCCCAACATTACAGGGCAAACTGATTCGTTCCAAAGGGTACTTTTGGCTAGCAAGTCGACCACAGTTCGCAGGTCAGTGGAGTCAAGCAGGTGGTATGGCCCGCTATGGTTTTGCGGGCATGTTTTGGAAAGCTATTCCCGAAAGCAAATGGCCTGAAGAGGATAAAGAATCCATTCTCTCCGATTGGGAAGAACCCTTTGGCGATATGCGCCAAGAACTCGTTTTTATCGGACAAAACCTTGATCAAGGCACGACCATTAAGGCGCTAGATGATTGCTTATTGACCGACGAACAACTGCTTGCGGGCCGAGATTTCTGGGAACAGCTCCCAGACCCATTTCCTCTCTGGGAAATGCCTCAATAGACCACAACATTTTAACCTTTCGTTCAGTTAAAGCTGTTAAGTGATAGCCAAGTATTGATGAATTTCGCCCCCTCTTTTTTTAAAAAGTTCTAAAAAAGGGGGAGGGTTACCCTTCAAAGCATAAAAGCCGACGGGTACATCGCAGATCAGCTTATAAAGCTGCGAGAGATAAAGAAACATTCTAGAATCAATAAGCTGAAAATACGGACTGAATATTTTAAAGTGTATACGCGCGTCAAAGTTAAGCATCCATTTTTGATCATTAAATGCCCGTTTGATTTTATTTTGAGAAGTACGTTATCGTGGCTTGATTAAAACGATCGAAAATTAGCGATGTTATTCACACTTGCCGACATCGCACGAGTCGATCAGATGCTGAGAGCACTGTATAAGTCCGTCTGCATTCAGATAAACCATTATGCAGACGGTGAGATTAGAGAACGGTTTTGCATCATATTGATCATATCCGCTGAAATCAGCGAATTAAGCAAAACCTAGGCACTTAATCGCAGGCTCTTTAGCTAGAAAACCTGAAGCTACCCTCTCAGAACATCAAACTATAGATCATGCGTAATGCCGTCAAAAACAAAAACAACGCAAACAGCTGACGTAAACGGCGAGCATCAACAGAGTGAGCCAGTTTGGCACCATATGGCACACACAGCATCGTCATGGGTACTATAAGTGCTAAACCTGCGAGATTAATGTAGCCAAAAGTGAATGGCGGCCGATTATCGACACCAAGACCATTGATCAGAAAGCCAAACGCCCCAGGCAGGCTTATGACGACACCAAGAGCTGCACCAGTGCCAACGGCTACATGCATTGGGATTTTAAAGGCGCTTAGTATCGGCACGCTAAGCGTTCCACCGCCAATCCCCATTAGAGTAGATAGGCCGCCAATACTGCCGCCGATCACCGAGCATCCAAATGTTCCAGGTAGGCCATTACTCAATTGAGGTGACTCTTTGCGAAGCCCCATATTTACTGCAACCAAAAAGGCAATCACGGCAAACACGGTCGTGAGAGCATCGCCACTTAGCCAGTGGCTAACCACGGCGCCTATAATAACGCCTGCAATTACAGATGGAATGAGATGTTGTAGCAGTTGTTTGTCGAGACTGCCCCGCTTGTAGTGTGCTCGCGCGGAAATGATTGATGTCGGGATAATAGTAGCCAAAGAGGTACCTACAGCGACATGCATACGCACCTCTGGATCGACACCCAGTAAGGTGAATAAGTGGTAAAGCACCGGAACGATGACTATACCACCTCCAACCCCTAACAATCCGGCTAAAAGGCCTGCAATAATTCCAGTAACCAAAAGCGCTACAACCAACCAGAGCAACCAAGAAAGACTGTATTGTGACATAAAATCTATTAGGCCGGTCTGAGCAAGAAGCTCTTGGAAGCCACCCTGCGTAAATAAATCCATCGTTCAATTCCTTAATAACTTATGGCACAGCCACCTTTAGGAGGATCGGAATCACCTTTGAGCGTACTCGCCTCTCAATCGATTCAGATCAAAGCCGAAGTCGATCTGCGCCGACATCGGCTCGCATACTGAAGCGTGCGATAACAACACTGACGATCAGCGTAGGGCAAAACTCACTGCGCAATTATTGACAGGATATTCTGTGCTGAAGTCTTCCAGCTAATGTTGTCACCTCCAGCAAGACATATCCCCATACCCGAATCCACTAATGCAGTTCAGCCGCATCGGTATGAACATACCGCCGCGCAGCCTGCTCACCGAACACGCTCTTTTTCTTTCATTACCTCTCGTTTCTTGGTTTGAAATTCGAATGAATTTGCTGCTTTTTATCAACGTTTTTTCCATTTCACTGATGAACCTAGATATCCAAAACCAGACGATTCGAAACGCTGCTTGAGCAGCAAATCATCATGGTGCCACGTCGTTGATGTTCTTGCGCGCTGCGTACGCTGTCGCAATGCACGGGTTCACCCTCGATGACCTTGACCTCACACGCGCCGCAAATGCCCTGTTCACAGGAGTACATCACGTCTGCCCCTGCGGCTTGCAGTACCTCAAGAATACTCTCTCCAACCCCGACTCCGATTTCGGAACCGGATCTAGCCAACACTACCGTAAACGCCTGATCTGCGGTTGCCACTGACTCGGCGCCTTGAAAACGCTCTACATGCAATCGAGAACCCAATTGGGGGGCGATGATGTCAATCTCGGCCAGCATGCGTTGCGGCCCGCAACAGTAAACCTCGGTGTTGCTGTCGACACCTTGGAACACGTCAAGCAGTGGTCTGCGCCCAGTATCCGACGTGTTGGAGTAATGCAACGTTACATTCTGGCGCCCTTCTAGTAACTCGCGAAACAGCGCATGCTCAGTAGATCGACACCAATAGTGCAAATGGACTCGACGCCCTTGTTCGCACAACACCTGAAACATAGAAAAAATCGGCGTAATGCCAATACCTCCAGCCAATAACAGCACAGGGGCATCCCCCTCGGTCAGTGCAAAGTGGTTGCGTGGCACACTGACCTCGAACACCTGTCCGACCCTAGCGTTATCATGTAACCATATCGAGCCGCCACGACCGGACTCTTCACGCTTGACCCCAATAACGTAACGACGCGCGTCACACTGCGAAGTGAGCAGGGAGTACTGACGTACCATCCCGTTTAGCAAGTGAACATCCAAATGAGCACCTGGCTCGACACTCATCAGTTCAGTGTCATCCAGCGCTTCCAGTTCGTATAGCACGATGTCTCGCGCACCATAGCGCATGCTAACTAATCGTACACGCTGCAGCGATGATTCAGACTGTTCCATAGTTGATACCCATGCCACGCAACCAAGCCCGATACTTCATGCCCAGCAAATCGGTACTGTGGTGCAGTTCTTCGCGTAAATCGGTAGGAATTCGCTCAGGACGTTGAGTGTCGACAATGGCGGCATCTTGGGCATATACCAAATCCTGACGTCGGCGAACATCGGCATCACTGGGTACCGGGTCGAAATTCATGGCACAGCAAATGCGCACAATGCTTTCTGTTTCACTGACCTGCTGCATGGTGAAAAAAGTGCAGAAACGGTCTGCTTCATCACCCTCGTGAGCTCGCTCGGGATCCGAAATTACAAGTCGTTTTTTGAAGTAAGCGACGCCAGGGCGTAGCAATTTGTAAGCGTAATAAGCAATCACCGGCACTTCCCGAGGATCACCATAAGGTTGCGTTACCCTTACCTCGGAGGACGCCAAACCGCCGTCTTCTTCCCATACATCGTACGACCCGATCATATCCGGATTGTCCATCAGGCCGTTGACCCCCGCATGCACGAAAGGAAAGTGTGTCGGGTCGATAAAGTTCTCGAGAGCGCGATAACCTGACTTAAAAGTATACGGTCCGCAGACAACTTTTTTATAACTGGCGTCATCCCATTCAGGAAAACTAGGAATCTCATGCTCCGGCTCGCCAATGCAGGCCCACAAAAAGCCATAAGCTTCCTTAACGTGGTGCGCGATTGCCTTCGCTTTTTTCATTGGTGTTTCATTCGGCGATGCGGGAATTAGCGTGCACTGAGCAGTCCCATCGTAGTTCCATCCATGGTACGGGCACACAACCTTGTCGCTGACGATGACACCTTTCGATAGCCGCGCACCTCGGTGGATGCACAGATCTTCCCAGACGTATGCCTCTCCCTTGGAGTCACGCCAGATCACTAGGTCGCGACCAAAAAGGGTGGCCGGATACAAGTTCCCAGCAACCACTTCCTCGCTGCTGCCCACGACATGCCAGTCGTTAAGCAATGCTGGCTCAAGCGGTGGATCAAGTTGGTCCAAATGTTTCTTACTGTTCATAACGTTACCTTAATTTAGTTTTCGAATAATTCGGGTACAGCCCCGGCATCAACCTAGCGTCTATCAGACGATCGCCAAGGTACAATTTGAAAGCGTGTGGCGGATCAACTTGTTCGCCATCCACTTTTTACCTTTATTCATCAACACAAGCGGCCTGAAATTTTATGCCTGACATCTAAGTTATCCCCTTTACCAACCCGCCACGGCCCCATCACTGCGTGAATCACTGCCACCTTCAAGCAAGCCATCCGCGTGTCGGATAATAGCGCCGGCGTGGCCCATGGTTTCGTCGTAGTCGTCGAGGACTTCGACCTCATGCCCTTTCGCGATCAATTGATCGATACAGGAATTGGAAAACCGAGCCTCCAGCTTGAGGTTTTCGCTATCATTGCCCCAGGTTCGACCCAGCAACCAACGAGGCGCATCAATGGCGGCCTGGGGATTCATGTCGAAATGGACAATGCGACTGAAAACTGCGCTTTGGGATTGCGGCTGGCCATCGCCACCCATATTTCCGTATACCAGCGTTCGTCCGTCGTGCAGTTTGGCCATGGCGGGGTTGAGTGTGTGAAAAGGTTTACGGCCAGGCGTCAGCGGATTACGTGACTTTGGATCAAGCGAAAAACTGCAGCCTCGATTTTGCCAGTTCAGCCCAGAGGTTGGCAGCACGATACCGCTACCGAATTCATGGTAAAGGCTCTGGATAAAGCTGACTGCGACACCCTCGTTGTCCACGACGCCCATCCACACAGTATCTGCTGGACCCACACCAGCCCCCCAAGGTGCAGCACAATCAGGATCAAAGGCATCGGCCATAGCATTAAGGCGGTCCGGTGTCAGGAAATCTTGCGCCTGTTGGGTCATGTGGGCTGGATCAGTAATATGCTGGTCGCGGATGGTAAACGCGCGCTTAGTGGCTTCAACGCATGCATGTACGAATGGCGCACCCAAGGCATCCATTTCCGGAGTAATAAGGCGGTCAAGCTGGCCCAGTATCAACAATGAAACTAACCCTTGGGTTGGTGGCGGGAAGTTGTACACATCACCCCGCGAGTGAGTCAGAACCAGTGCCTCACGCCAATCCGCACGCTGATTTTGTAAATCCGTTAGCCGTAGCGGGCTACCCGCAGCTTCAAGTTCAGCAGCAATATTATGCGCTAAGTCGCCTCGGTAGAAATCACTCAATCCAGCACTGGCCAGCTGTTCTAACGTATCGGCTAGGCGTGCGTGCTTGAAACGCTGGCCTGTCTTAGGCGCCTGTCCGTTGAGTAAAAAGGTGTGGCTGAACCCATCGATTGCCGCCAGCTCAGACTGCTTCGCAAGTGTGCAGCGATTTTGACTGGATGTCACAGGAATGCCATCCTTAGCATAGTCGATAGCATCGTTGAGCAACCTACCTAACGGTAAGCGCCCTTTTAACGCCTCGCGCTGCCACTCGAAAGCCGCATCCCAGCCAGATACGGTACCGGCCACCGTATTGGCAGCCAGTCCTCCCCGAAACGGAATACTCTGCAAACCTTGTTCGCGATAGCTTTCTAAACTGGCTCCTGCCGCCGCACGGCCGCAGGCATCCAGAGCCAGCGGCTTTTCGCCAGGACGAGAGATCAACCAGAAACCGTCCCCCCCAAGGCTATTCATGTGCGGATAAACCACGGCGATAGATGCAGCTGCAGCAATCATGGCCTCTACTGCATTACCACCCTCACGCATGACCGCCAGTGCACTTTGTGCGGCCAAGGCATGCGGAGCGACGGCCATGGCGCGGGTGGCTCGAACTGGGTTGGGAATATGCGGCATTAGAGTCTTCCTGAAGGTTGAGAAAAATGAGTGGAATGCAGCAGATGTGCCGCCTGCACGATATGTTCATCTGCGAAGCGTGCTCCCATCAGAGATAGGCCCACAGGCGCACCATCGACGCACTGCCACGGCATTACTACTTGTGGCAGGCCAGCCAGCCCTGCCATGCATAACAGTTTTTGCGAACGGGTTCGAATATCATTGACTTGCTGTGCAGAGGCATCCAGTCGAGGTGCCCCCCCAGGAACGGGTGGCATGAGCAGCATACTATTATTACTCAACAACTGAGTAAGGACAGACTGAGCTTGCGAACGTACTTGCGAGGCAGAGAACACTTGCTCCCGCGTCACCTTGCTGGCGACAGCGAAACGTTGTGCCACATCGGCACCGAAGCCACACGCAGTAGTTTTTACCCATTCTCCATGTTGTTGCCAGATTTCGGCTGCTTGCAGCGTACGGAATGCCTGTGCCCAGATATCCAAGGGCAACGAGCCCATACACAAACGCTCATACACAATCTCGTGCTTAATCAACCATTGCTCGAACGAAACTCGGACCGAAATATCCAACTGGCTCAGGACGTCATCACTGACCAACAAGCGATAGGGCGCTGCAGGAGGAAGAGGTAGTTGAGTATGTAGCAGGCTTTCTAGTGCGCGGCCCAGAGTTTCGCCATCACGGGCAAACCATCCCACAGTGTCAAAGCTATGTGCCAAAGTGAAACAGGCGTCTGATGCCACCCTACCATGGCTCG
Source organism: Amphritea atlantica (assembly GCF_018860855.1). Lineage (GTDB taxonomy): Bacteria > Pseudomonadota > Gammaproteobacteria > Pseudomonadales > Balneatricaceae > Amphritea > Amphritea atlantica_A. The sequence continues at coordinate 205,535 of NZ_JAHKQE010000022.1, read as the reverse complement.
GACGCATACCCCAGACTCCGCAATAACTGGCAGGAAGACGAATTGAGCCCCCGCAATCTGTGCCCAGCGCAAGGTCTGCATACTGCCCTGCCACGGCCACTGCAGAGCCGGACGAGGACCCGCCAGGGAGACATTCCGGGGCTGCGGGGTTAACTGGTGTACCGAAGTGAGCGTTAATTCCGGCCAGGCTGTAAGTCAACTCGTCGGTAACCGTTTTGCCGATCCATTGACAACCCTGAGTCAACAAAAACTGTACCGCCGTTGCTGTACGCGGGGCTGGCAACGATTGCTTAAGCCATTGAGGATTACCAGCACTGCAGTTTAGACCCGCAATTTCAAAAACATCTTTGACAGCTAGGCGTATGCCGATCAGACGTGATGAACTCATCCTCACCGGTGGTGACGGCAGGTCGGCATAGCCGCTTGCCATAAATGCGCCGTGTAGTCCTGGTTGCACAAAGCTACTCATAGATCCGCCCAACTGACGTGGGCAGCGACGATCCGCCAAGCCCCATCAATACGCACCCAACTTTGGGTTTGGCGGCCCTGGCGCTGCTCCTGGTCTCGGGTGAAAACCATGTTAGTAATCGCGAATTTGCTATCAAAAGTGCTGATAGAACGCTCAAGAATCGTGCGAGCTAGCCCCTTCCCTGGTCGCTCACGACGGAATGCCTGAATCGCTGCATACCCGTATAAGTGTTCACCCGAGCCGTAACGTAGAGTGTGTGGGCTATCCCAAAACAGCTCATCTAGGACCGCAATATCATTACCGATCAACGCTTGCTCGTAACGTTCGAAAGCCATGTTCAGGCTCGCAAAGGTCTTGGGCTCGTTAACTACTGGGTCACAGGACGCGACCGCACCAAACAAAGTCGGGTCGGTCTGGCACACTCCTCGGCCCAACAGTCCGTGATGACCGTCAGCCTCTAGCATCGCGATTGCAATCAACGGTGTCGGCTGGTGATTCGACACACAGGCGGCATCAATAGCGCTACCGAGGTTTAGACCATTGAATACAGGGTGTTGACCCACAAGCCACTGCGGTTTCGTGTTATTAAGTGCTGGCATCCAGCCCCGAATAGTAGCTGCTGCCTCACTGCTACAAGACCAGGCCTGGGCACCAAAACCTGCTGCATCGATTACCCCGCTGTCGCCCAGCATAGGGCTTGTTGCGCAGTGAATGCCATTCAATTTTGGACCTTGCGGTACTTGTGCTGCTGTAGTAATCCAGCGTTCAGGCTCATCAGCCAGTCGCACGCCAACATCGATGCCATTGCCAGCCAATGCCAGCACCAATTGAATGGCCTTCATCGGGTCATCGCTGCGCGTTGCATCAAGCATCTGATGGCAAGCCGCCATCCACAAGGTAAGGAAAAACAGCGGCGTGGTATCGAGCATAATCTTGGCTTCGCCGTCTGGCAGGTGTAACTCACGCGCAAGGGTTGCTGTCGCTACGGTGGTGCAGCTGTGCAAGTCGTCCCCGCCTTGCAGTCCGGCAACTGCCAAGGTCAACAGATCAACAGGAGACTTTTGCAGCACGTTATGCAGCAAAGGCGCCAAATATTGGTCACGCCAGACCATACGCGGAATGATAGCGAGATCCCGGCTACCGAAACGGATCTGCGGACCAAAGCCGCTACTTAATATAGACCAGCTGGAGAGCCCTTGCGGCCGCGCAGCATCAGCCACCTCAACAAGGCTGGTCGAAGGCGAAACTAACGCAGCTAGGGGCAGTACCACTCGGTAGTCCTGGGCTGGCAGCAGACGTACCTGACCACTGGCAATCAACGCCAGAGCCTGTTCCTCGGTGTCTGCCCACCCTTCATACAGGCAACACAACACAGCAGACGACAACACCGGAGGGCTAGGACAGCGAGGATCAGCGAAGGGTGGCCCAGCATGCAGTAGTCTCTTCGGTGCCAGGCTTATTGCATCACTTGCACTGCGTACGCACGTCCACTCTGGGCGAACGGCATAGAGCCTGTCCAGCGCCTCAAGCAAACTTGTCTTAGCATCCATAGAGATCGATTCTAAATTCATGCGGGTAAGCCTTCAGGATAAGCAACGCAGGGGACGGGTAAAATCTGCGAGGTAGCATCAAAGCGTTTGCCGGCACGTAGGCAAAAGATTGGTTGCAGCATTCGATGAGCAATAACTTCAGTGCCTTCATTATCACGCAGCAGCCAGGCGCCCTCTTCGTCGCTGAGAACGCTGATATCGGCTTCCCGGCCTACGCCCAGTGTACCGATCTCACCGCTCATCCCTACCAGTTTCGCGGCATTACTAGTGACCATCGGCACCAGTTGCTCAAGACTCAAGCCCAACGCCATCATGCTGACCATGGTTGAGACTAGGCTGAAGCGTGAAGTGCCGGTGAACAGATGCTCTTCGTCTGGGTGCTCGTCAGGTGTGCCAGCAGGTGCTGGGACATTCGTGTTGTAGCCATGCATATCGGAACCTAGCGTGTCCGGCACCACACCCGCTGCAAGGACCTTGGCCGCCATCTTGTAGCTGAAGTGTGAGCCATAACCCACATCGACCTTAAGGCCGCGCTCAATCGCCTCCCCCACCAAGGGGTGCATCTCCCCATTTTGCTCAACGAACCCACCCGGATGACGACTGAAAGGGTGCGCCAGCACGTCGCCCGGTTTCAACAACTCTAGCACTTGCGGAAAAATGTTGTCAGGATCGACTTGATATTCGGGCTTGTCGGGCATTGGCCATAATTGGCCAAAATGAATGTAGACCGGTAACGACGTCTGTTCGCCGATCTGCGCAGCTTTGGCCATCACGTCCAGCCCCCAGCGAGCAAATCCACCGAGTTCAGCATGAGCCTTGATGCCTTTAACGATATCGCTGTTGGCCAAGGCCGATTTTACCGTGGCGTCAACATCTGAACACGCTGGACGATAGAGCTCGGGATAGAAATGCCCTTCTAGCCCGCCGACCAAATACGCTGACAGGAAAGACAGCACTCGGCTTTCGGCTGGCTCGGCGATGAATTTACGAAATCCTGGTAAGGTAATACAACTGGCGCCGCCTTGATCAACAAGCGTAGTCACACCGGAATACACGCCACACATATCGGCGCTAAGGCCAAAGCGGCCGCTGACATATTGATAGATATGGCTGTGAGTATCGATCAGTCCTGGCAATACCAACTTACCGGTGCAATTGATCAATTCGACTTCTGGACCAGCGTGGGATTCAAGCAAAGAGCCAACGGCCGTTATCTGATTTCCTTGGATCATAACATCGCAAACGCAATCAATAGAGTTTTCAGGATCGATAACACGACCGCTGTGGAGAAGAATTTTTTTCATGGAAATCTTCTAGAAGTAGCTAAGGTATATTATGCTAGGCAATGTACATGCCAACTAAAATACTAAAAACAATTATACTAATTTATCTTATTGTTTTTTATAGATTTATTTCTAATTAACAAAGAGTGGTATGCCTTCTTTAGCATTGAATTAAAGGTAGCTTTTCGAATCGATTTTGCACCGTTTTAAGCCGAGGCGCACTAGACCGGTGCATTACATGGTATGCCACATATGTTATAGTATTGTCTGCGTTATGGAGGATTCAATTGTATTAAGAGGTACACCTCTATTTACTTCTATAATCCAAGTTTTATAAACTGATAATCTAATCGACTTTTCACCATTGGTGTCTCTCACAAATGACAGGTTTCGTTACCCATGAATACAACTCAAGACGATGAAATAAAGACCGAGTTAAGCCTCGCCTTCGATCGTTCCACTTTACTAAGTCGACCAGGCTTTTTGATTCGTCGATTGCATCAGATTCACTGCGGGCTATTTCTGGAAGAAACCCGTGAGTTCAATATCACGCCAGTGCAGTACAGTTTGATGACTGCATTGAACAGACATGGGGAAATGGACCAGAAGTCAGTCTCGTTGAAAATCGGTCTTGAGCGCACCAGCGTTGCGGAAGTTATTCCCCGGCTGGAGTCGCGCGGCCTGCTACAGCGGCGACAGAGTACAGAAGACCGTCGGGTGAAGCTGGTCAAGCTCAGTCGCAAAGGTTTGTATTTGATCAAGAAGATGGAAGAGCGCGTGCAACGCGCCCATGACCGTACGATTGATAAAATCCCGCAGGATCAGCGAGCTTTATTCATGCTGCAGCTCATTCGATTGGTAGAGGCTAATAATGACGTAGGCTGCGCACCTTTCAGTTTAGAGTGCACCGACGATTAATCAACCGCTCTCGGATCTGAGCTACCACTACCGTGAAAACGTGACAGAAACTGTTGCGCGCGCAAGGTCTTAGGAGCACTAAAAAAGGCTTCAGGGGCGCTACTTTCAACAATGTCGCCAGCATCCATAAACACCACACGGCTGGCGACTTGCCGCGCAAATTCCATTTCATGAGTAACGATCACCATGGTCGCTCCTTCGCCGGCCAAATCACGAATAACCTCAAGAACTTCACCCACCAACATCGGGTCAAGGGCGCTGGTAGGCTCATCGAACAACAGGATATCTGGCTTCATCGCCAGTGCCCGAGCGATACCCACCCGCTGTTTCTGGCCTCCAGACAAGCGCGACGGAAAGACATCAGCTTTAGCCGCTAGTCCAACGCGCTCTAGCAATTCCAGAGCTTCTTGGTGTACTTGATCAAAAGCACGCTTTTGTACGTACAACGGTGCTTGCATGATGTTTTGCAGGACAGTCAGGTGCGGCCACAAAGCAAAGTGCTGAAATACCATACCAATTCGCGAACGCATCAGCGCCAGATTGGTATCGTTCATCTTCATGCCCCCTTTGTGGATCCCCATGCACTGTCCGTTGAGAAAGACACTGCCGGCGCTAGGCTCCTCTAGCCAGTTGATACAGCGCAACAAGGTAGACTTACCGCAACCGGATGGACCTAAAAGACAGACGACATCGCCGCTCATGACATCTAGGGATACATCCTTAAGTACAGTGTTATCACCAAACCACTTGGAGATGCCCTGAAGTTGTAACACCTTAGTTTGCGCAGTCGTAGCGCTGTCTCTGGGAGAATTCTGCAATGCGTTCAAGTTCGACGCTCCTCTGAATAACGGGTAAGAATACTGGCTATGATCTCAATGCACAGGCAAAGCAGCCAATACAGCAGCACTGCGGTGAGAAAAGCCGCGAAAGGGATGAAGTAAGTAGACTGAATTGAATTCATGACACTAGTCAGCTCAGTGACCGCGATGATCGAAAGAAAAGCGCTGTCTTTGACGATCTGTATCAGTTGATTGCCAAGGCTTGGAATGGCGCGCATGATGACTGGCGGCATGATGATGCGTCGCATTAGGCTAAAACCTTGAAAACCGAACGCCTTACCAGATTCAATCGTGTCTGCGGGTAGATCCTGCCAAGCACCGCGCAGCAACAACGCCATATAAGCTGAGTTATATAACACCAACGCCAGTACACCGCTGGTCCAGTTTGACAAACGAATCCCCATTGTTGGCAGGGCGAAATAGATCAGATAGACGAATAGCAGAAATGGTACGCAACGCATGGCGTCACAAAATAGTTCGACGATACGTGCAATACCAGGCCGCGATGACATCAACATCGGAGTTAGCAGGATTCCCATCAGCAACGATATCGTTGCCGCAATGATGACCAGTATCAGCGTGTTGAGAAAACCGTTCCAAATGTCTGGTAACTGCCCCCATATTGTCAGAAAATCACTGATCATGAGACCCCCTCTGGCTTAGAAATAGGTTGTTCCAGACGGCGCTGCAGGCGAATCATCAGATAGACAATCACGCTGTAAAGAAGCAAAGCGAAAATGAATGGAGGCAATGGGTCATAGGTGCGGGCGCCGACACGCTGGGCGGCACGAGTGATATCCACCATACCGATGACTGCCACCGCAGGACTGGATTTCACCAGCATGGTCATCTCGTTGACCAACCCAGGGAGGCAGGAACGCCAGACCTGCGGCAGCACAATATTGCGCAAGCGCAAACCACGAGGCATGCCGAACGCCAGCGCAGCATCATATTCCTGCCGAGGAAAGGCAATCAGTCCTCCGCGCCAGACCTCGCAATTGAACGCCGCCGTGGACAGCGTCAATGCAAGGATGCCCGCACTTGCAGGGCTCAGGGAAATGCCGAACTGCGGCAACGCGAAGAAAATCAACAGAATCAAGGTCACCGCCGGGCAAGAGCGCAAAATGCTCACATAGGTGAACACCACCTGACTGGCCACTGGGACCTTGCCCCAGCGTATTAACGCTAGGCCAAGGCCGAGGGGAACGCCAATAATGATACTGACCAGCGAAACCCCAATTGTCGACAGACCACCCATGAGGATGCTCCAGTAGTCGTATGCTGTCATAGCTCTAACTCAGTTAACGTTGACAGGCATATTTTCCTGGCTCGCTCCCAGCCACTTTTTCTGCAACCGATACATCTCGCCGTTGTTGCGTAACTCTAGGAGTGCCGCGTCAATCACCTCCAAAACACCAGCATTGCCCTTGGCCACCGCCCAAGAAATATAACCTGGCTCGCCGATGGGCTGTCCTAGAACGAACATATCTTCGCGCTCTTTGATCAGTGCATTAAGCGACAGGTTGGTATTGGCGACCGCATCTAGACGGCCATTAGCCAAATCCTGATAAGCCTCAGAGTAGCCATGATATTCCACTATTTTTTTCAGGCCTTTACCCTTGGCCTTGAGCTTGGCATCGAACGCCTTTAACTCGGCTAGCATCGCACTGCCAGTTTCTCCGCCAACGGTCTTGCCGATCAAATCATCGGATTGTAGGATTTCGCTACCTTTTTTAGTCGCAAAGTAGGTAGTGCTTTCCGCAGTCGGCGATGTAAAGTCAAAGGTTGACTTGCGAGCCTCTGTGACCAGTACAGCAGACAATGCCATATCGTATTTACCGGTGGTCACGCCTGGTAGAATTCCCGCCCAAGGCAGCACTTGCTGGCGAATCTTAATACCGGAAACTTTTTCCACTAAAAGCAATAACTCGTTGTCGTAACCAGTGGCCTTGCCTTCTTCCATAAACTCGAAGGGGCGGTAGTTATCCTCAGTCGCGACGAGCAGATAACCACGATCCTTGACCTCGTCAATGGTTGCAGCATGACTCACAGCTGTGCCTGCCAATGCAGCAGTCATCGCAACCGCCAAAGTACCGATGCGCATTCGAAGCTTAAATTTATGCAATATAGTCGTCATGAAAATACCTTACTGAGTTCGTTTTGAGAACGGACCATTGTGATGATCCAGGCTAGCAGCGCTTCTGGCGCTTGTTAGAACAAAGCAAGAGGTATGCCATGTATTTTTTTAAACGTGAAAACCCCAAACTGTGCGCCAGGCAGCGCAACTGTTAGAAATCTGTATTAGCCGCGCCAAAAATATTTCGCACCAAATTACTTCGAAAAATAGGTGCTATGCCTCTTAATTGAGCAAAAATCATCAAGAAAACGCTCATATTAAACAGTGCTAGCGAACAACCAAAGAGGGACACAAGCTCTCGATAGCCTAGAAAGCTCATCGATTTAATACGTAATAATTTGCGCTATAGCTGAGTCAGAGACCGTTTATGCGAGTCAAAACTTGAAATATTGGGTGGTATAGCCCTTTCTTAAAGCCACCATGAATTTCAATGAAGTTATTTTTTAAGCTATTTACCTCTATACACTTTCACGGCACGGCTTTTGCTTCAGATAGATACCGCCTACAGGCTTAACCCTACCTTCTCTCAATAGGAGACTTCTATGACCAAACATCTGACGGCCCCTCAAGTCGAACACTTCAAGCAGCATGGCTACGCGTTCCCATTTCGTGCCATCGATACGAGTGAAGCAGCGCAGTACCGAGCACGTATTGAAGCCTATGAAGCACATGTGGGTGAAGATGCCAATCGCTCACTGAAGATCAAGGCTCACCTCGCATCGCCTGCGTTCGTTGAACTGGCACAAAACCCACGCATCCTCGATGCAGTGCAAGACCTTATTGGCCCGGATATTCTGTTATTCGGGTCATCTGTCTTTGCCAAAAATGCAAACGATCCGCGCTACGTGTCCTGGCATCAAGATTCCACCTATTTCGGCCTGGCACCACATGAAGAGGTAACAGTCTGGGTCGGCCTTACTGACGCAACATCGGAAAACGGTTGCCTGCGCATCCTACCAGGATCGAATTGTGAACCGGACTTCAAACATAAGGAAACGTTCGACGAGGACAATATGCTTGCCAAAGGCCAGTCGCTGATTGGTGTGAATGATAACTTCGGCCTAGAAATGCCACTGCAGGCTGGTGAATTTTCTATTCACCACGAACGGACCGCACATAGCTCACGTTGCAATACCACCGATGATCGACGAATCGGCTTTGCCTTCTTCTACATTCCCACCCACGTCACTTCCACCATTGGCCGTCGCCGCGCGACACTGGTACGCGGAGAAGACCGTTTTGGCCATTGGGATGAGGAAGCGCTACCAACGCGCGATTATGATGAACCCGCAATGGAGCAGTTACATCAGGCCTGGGGCCAATACCGAGACGGAGAAGTCAAAGGCGGTTGAATTTGAATACTTGCCCGAGCGAACACTGAATCGCTTCGGGTTTTGTAAACACACTCAAAGATCTGAAGCTAGGGAAATGGGATGGACTCCTCCACCCCTGGCATCTTGTGCCACATGGTAAGGGAACCATCAATCGAACCGAAGGAGTGCACCATGAAAATTATGCGTATAGGGATGCCGAGGCGATCTGCGAAGCCGTGGTACGACCCAAAATTCAGTTTGTACCCAATAAATTGAAGAGCAACAAGGTAGCTTAGCGCTTCATTGCTCTCGTTCACTTCTGGTTGGTGAGTGAGTCGCTTTGGTCAATTAGGTTCGTGGTTTTCTGACAAGATATGGCATCGTATTACCTCAGAGAAGACATCAAGTTCGATCGCAATTACCAAGTATTTTAGAGGGTTCAGACAAACTAACTTCGTCACCAAGATCTAAATGAAGCGGCAAGCCTTGCGTTACCGTTTCTCTCCATTCGTTAAACGCACTTCCCTGAAATTTCGATAGTTCGTGGCTAAAGCCATACCAAAGTTGAAAAGGTTATACACCACTGCATGAACAGTTAAAAATCTTTGTGCCTGATCTATTGATTTAAACAGCCACATACCACGTTCTCTTACCCGAATAGCCCGACGAAGAAGATCGATCTTCTTGTTCGCATACTGAGATGTATCGTGCATAACGTCGGGGGTTAATTCCCGATATGAGCGAAAAGATAACCGGCACTCCCCATCTCGATACTGTTTACTTGCAGCCGCTCTTGAAAACCGGACATTAGGAACATTCAAACTAATAACCGCACAACCAATAGCATCCAATATAAAGCCTTCTACTCGACGGGGAACATCATCGCTAAAATATTCGTAAGAAACTGACATAGCCCACTCTCGAGTTTCATCGTAGTATAGGCAAGATGAATCATATAAAAACCTTATTTTTTAATAATACTTATGATTAATAAGCAACAAGAAAATAAGACACCAAAAAATCCAGAATAAATGTAAAGACAACTCTCCTCTCAATATCACCAAAATTAAACAGAAAATTTTTTTGTTTCAATCTGAAAACCACCAATTAAATTACTAACTCCAATCGAATGACTATATCACCTCTCAATTCTATGAAATATTATTCACCCTAAAATATAATATTAGGGTGAATATTTAACGTTGAAAATAACTATAACCCCCCTTCAGCATAGTAGCAAAACGGTTTCACAATCATTACTCATCAGATTCTCTGGGTTATAAAACCTGCGATAGAAATTCCTTGGTACGCGGATCACTGGCATTATCAAAAAATTCCTTCGGGGAACCGTGCTCGACTATCACACCTCTATCGGTAAAGTAGATGTGGTCAGCGACTTCCCGAGCAAAAGCCATCTCATGGGTCACGAGGATACAGGTCATACCTTCAGCAGCAAGATCCTGAATTGTAATCAAAACCTCTTTCACTGTTTCCGGGTCAAGCGCTGCAGTCACTTCGTCAAACAACATCACATCTGGACGCATCGCCAAAGACCTCGCGATTGCCACACGTTGCTGCTGTCCACCAGACAATTCCCCTGGGTAACTGTTTTCTTTACCATCTAATCGTACTTTTTTGATCAGCTCCAACGCTCTTTTTTGAGCTTCAACCTTAGACTCTTTTAACACTTTAATAGGAGCCATCATGACGTTTTCCAACACTGTTTTGTGTGGGAAAAGATTATATTGTTGAAACACCATGCCAACTTTTTTACGCAATTCAAGCTTATCTAGTTTTTCATCATGTACTTCCTGGCCTTCAAGAGTAATCGAGCCCCCCTGAATATCATTCAACGCATTAATACATCGAATCAAGGTAGATTTTCCCGAGCCTGATGGGCCAATTATACAAATCACTTCACCTTTCATGATATCCATACTGACGCCTTTTAAAACCTCAAGAGGGCCGAAGCTTTTATGCACGTTATGTATAGAAACGATAGGTTGTTCAGGTGACCAATTAATCATTTTGTAGGTCCTCTTATTATTTGAAAGCAAAACGCTTTTCAAGCGCAATGGTTAAACGAGCAATTGGGTAGCAATAAACAAAAAACACAACCAGAGCATAGCCATAAAAAGGCACCAATAACTCAGGATAGTTATTCTCCGCCGCCATAGCTTGACGAGAATGCGTAATGATTTCACCCACGCCTAGCAAAGAGCATAAAGGAGTAGCCATCGTCAAAATGGCGTACCAGTTCATCCAAGGTGGAATCATTCGTTTAAAGCATTGCGGTAATATAATCTGCCACATCGTTTGTGTTCGATTAAAGGAAAGTGACTCAGCAGCTTCCCATTGAGTACTAGGTACAGACCTTACTGCTCCACGGACAATTTCAGAGATATTAGCCATTACAGGAAGTGAAAGTCCCACGACAGCCTTCATCCATGCAGGAATTGGAATAGTGATATCAAATACCGTTACCTCGAACGGGAATGCCAGCAGTATTACAAACAGAATAACCAGCCAAGGCGAGTTACGAAATATCTGTGTTGTAAAGTATGCAAACCGTCGCACTGCAGAGATATTGGATAGTTGCCCTAACCCTAATGCCATACCAGCAACCGTTCCAATGGTCATGGCAAAGATAGAGATTAAAACGTTATATAAAAAACCCTGAAAAGTTAAGAATGGAATCCACCGAAGTAGTGCCTCGAATGCATCACCCATTCCATAGCCACCACTTTGAGCAAAGGCGATAGCAGGCCATAGTAGAGCCGCAAGTGCGACATACTTTAACTTAAGACCACCTAACCAACGAACAAAATACATTTCATCATAGGCGGCTCCCTTAGGGCTAAACGGTTTTAATACAGCAAGACGATCCTGCTTGTACTGTGTGGTAACAGGTATATATTTAATGGCCATAACCGGGGATCCTCATTGATTTTTCCCAGGAATTCATGCAAAAAACAAGGATTCCGACTAACGTCAGGTAGGCAAGAAACAACAGCAGCATGGTAGGGTTCTGAGCGGAGGGATAATCATTCCAAACCGATACCGACTCATAGAGCAATTCCGGTACTGCAATTGCGTAAGCTTGTGTCGTTGTTTTAACAAGGTTAACGAGATTGTTGTTCAATGCAGGGATTGAAACTCTCAGAGACAAAGGCAGCGTGACATAAAAAAACGTCTGTCGCTGACTCATCCCTAAAGACTCTGCCGCTTCCCGAGTAGAATAAGGAATGGCTTCAATTCCCGCACGAAATATCTCTACATTAAAAGCACCTGCAAAAAGCGATAACGCAATAATTGCCCAGCCAACGTTAGTGATAAGCGGCTGCTCCGTCCAACCATCGGGACCTACCTCCGTGGGCGTAAACTGCCCCAACGCAAAGTAGAAAAACAATAACTGGACAAGAGGGGGAGTATTTCGGAAAAACTGAATATACCCCTGAACTAACGCTCGGACTCTAGAGCTGTTTGATCCCTGTAGCATCGCTCCAACTACACCGATAACAACAGATAAGGAAACACAAGCAAGACTCAGCTTAACCGTCACCCACAGCCCGGAAAGAATACGGTCGGCCTGCAAGTCATCATATAACCAAATGAAGTTCCATCGGGGAAAGTCCACCGCCAATTGAATAAAGAACTCTTCAAAACTACTCATAACGAAGGCTCCCTAAATCATTTATCTAAAAGATGATCCGCGTATTTATCGGCTTGTTCAGCAAGGTATGATGTTGATTGTATACCCCATTTTTTCTCAAGCTCGACTAGAGTTTCTTCGCGATGCCAATAGAATTGCATGCCCGACATAAAACGGCCAAGAACACAGTTTTCCTCTGCTTTAGGAACGGCCAACCCCCATGACGCAGCATCCTCTGTTGGTAATGGCATTTCAAAATCATCCCATTGACCAGATGCTAGCGAAGACATAATGCCACTATCGTCGAAAACAAAAGCAACGCACTTCTTATCTCGCAGCGCTTGTCGTGCTTCAGCAGTTCCTTGGAAAGCTGAAATCTTGGCGCCATAACGGTTTTCAACAAGCTTATTAAAATATGCTCCCTGAACAGCACAAACAGGCTTACCTCTCAATTCTTCCCACTGGGTAAACCCGAGTTTCTTAGGTGATAATATATTGGTACCCGACGAATAATAGTTAGGGCTGGGAATACCCACAATCTTACGACGATCAGGTAGGTCCGTCATCGAGGCGATCAAAATATCGATCTGACCCTGTTCAAGAAATTGCAGTCGATTTGAACCAACGACAGGCATCAACTCAAGTTCAACACCCATCGTCTCAGCAACATCGGCGGCTAAATCAGGCTCCATGCCAATAATTTCGCCACCAGAATTACGATACCCCCAGGGCTTGTAATCAGCCTTGACCCCGACGACCAGCTTTCCACGCGTCATAATTTTATTCCACGTTTCGTTCTCGCACGTTTCTGCAGTTGCGAGTGAAGGTGATATTAGTGCCGCTGCAAGCAACGAAATACTCATAAAGTTTTTCATTATGATTCATCCTGTATTTTTATTTATCTGGATTACTGACAATATTTCATTAGATACGGGCTACAACCCGCATCCTTTAAGGTAAATATCTACATAAAAGTTTTAACTATTAAAAAACAATCGACTTAATAATTAAAAAAACCCAAGTATGTTACCTGGTGCTTTTGGTGTGAGCGGTAGTTCTTCCTCAATTTTAGATTTTAGTTCTTCAATACGGCCATCATTCAAACTATTAGAAAAACAGTTATTATGTTCGCCAGGATCTTGTGCATAATCGAAATACTCCCCCCAACCTTCTTCTTGGGCGAACGGATAAACAGTCAACCTATCATCGTTAGTAACAATCGTTTTATTATATTGATTGGATACTGCTCGCGTATAATATTCGGCATAAGCAACCTCACGAACGGAATTTTGAGTACCGTCAAGTAGCGGCTTTAAACTATGTCCATCAGTTGGTTGCCCTTCAACTCCAACGAGGCTTAATAATGTATCTTTAATATCTAGATGGCTTGTCAACGCATCAATTTCCATTCCCTGAGGAATGCTCGGCCCCGACATCAAGAAAGGGATCTGTAGCAATTGTCGATATGGCATAGGGCCTTTACGGATAAGACCATGATCCCCCATGAACTCACCATGATCAGACGTAAATACGATGACGGTCTCATCCATAATACCTCGCTCATCCAAAGCATTAAGGACCTTACCGACACAGTCATCAATTAAAGTCACTAAGGCATGGTTATAAGCAATAATTTTCTTCAAGCTTTTTTCACTGAAAGCAGTTGTGTTCTGCCAACTACCCTGTTCAATTGGGAATGTACCTGAATCAAGAAAATCTTTATAACTGATATCGCCATTATTACCGTCTGTCCAAATTTGCTTACGAACATAATCTGGCATTTTTTCTAATTCGCCAGCAACGGCTTTCGGCATCGGCATATCTTCAGGATCGAAGAGATCACAATAGGGTGCAGGTGGTGCCCACGGATGGTGAGGATCAGGCGTTGATATAAATAGAAAGAACGGCTCATCTTCTTTTTGTTCTTTTATAAACGCTGCTGCATTATCTGCCATCCAATGATTGTAATGCAGCTCAGATGGTATCGAGGCGCGCCACAGTTCTTCCATATCATCAGGTGTATCGTCTAAACTGTTTTCTGGTAGATATAAATCAGCGGCTCCAGGATGATTTGTATTAAGCCATTTTGCGTAGTGTCCTCCACGCGCACTGGTAAAGGAATCACCAATAACAAAATCCACTTTATCAAAACCGTAGAATGGTCCATTCCATCCTTCACTTTGAGGTAACGTCCAAAAAGCATTAGATTCAGGCATACCATATTCAACAGGCGCATGCGTAGGCTCAAAGTGGAACTTTCCCAACCCATACGTTTTATAACCATTTCGCTTAAGTACATGTGTAAAATGTTCTTTCGATGGATCTAAAACGAGACCATTTCTTGTCATTCCATGATGACGAGGATATAGGCCAGTAAACATGCTCCCACGACTAGGTGCGCAAATCTGACAAGGTGTTAAATGATTAGTGAAAGATGTCCCCATCTTAGCGATTCGGTCAATATTAGGTGTTCGTGCAATTTTATTTCCTGTACACCCTAACTGGTCAAAACGAAGTTGGTCTGTACAAATAAAAACAATATTAGGTTTATTTTTCATATTAAATCCAGAAGGTCTATTTACTATACTGTTAAACCATAATTACTTTTAACAAACCCACTGTCTATTTAATAATTCTTTAACTTTTTATTAGCGTTTCTAATACATAGATACAAACTATATTTCAATATTTAAAATATCAATGAAATATTTATCATGAACACGTAACTTTCGGATAGACTCATAAAACACACCGACATTATCCGACCTAAATAAAGACTGAAGATCTTTAACCAAAACGTCTTCGGGCAAGTGCTCTAACATTTCCTCACTGCAAAGCCCGAAAAAGACCCCCATACCGCTACATGCATAGTCAATACATCGGTCGTTACTTGAGGCTTCCATTACAATATTGCAGGGCAGGCCTTTCTTACTCAACGCAGATGATAATACGTATCCAGTCTGCGCAAACTCCGAGCAAGGAGGAAGTATCAGGTCACATTTAGATATGGCCAATAAATCAATGGGGGCTCGCCAAATATCATGATCTTTATGAGCAATAATATAATGATGCATCGGTAGCCAGCGAACCTGTGTCAGGTCTGTAGGCACCTGGGCTAACAAGCCAAATCCTAAATCAAACTTCTGGGTACGAATACCAGCGACGACCTCGTCCAACGAACATTCGATCATTTTTAATTTAACATCAGGCCTTGCTTGCCAAAACTTTTTCACATAAGGCGATAAAATTTTTGACATTGTATCGGTAGGTGCAGCTATTATTAATGTTCGCTCTGATTTATCTCGAATAGAATGAATCCGCTCCACAACCGATTTTTGTTCACGTAACATTTTCTCAGCAAATTGGAACAGTTCCTGCCCTTCATCCGTAGCGACTATTTTTCCTCGACCGATCCTTATCGCCAATTTACAATCAAGTTCACTTTCCAGTGCTTGGAGTTGTTGAGTCACCGCTGACTGAGTCCGATAACACGCTTCTGCTGCTTTAGTAAAACTACCAAGCCTAATTAAATTGTAAAAACCAGTTAATTGGTGCCATTGCATATACGACTCCATTTATTAATAACTTAATATTTAAATAGATCTTATGTAGACGACGATAACATTATTAGCAAACGCACTTTTTTACTATTATTACAAATAACCTCCATTGATTATTAGCTAAATATATTCACTGCAATACGCACGACTGAACAATAATAAAATAGCGTCTCGACATCAGCGTGACGCTACACAATTCCTTCAGACGGTTAACCTAAGCCAGCAAACCTAGGTAACCAAAGTGATACTTCCGGTATAAAAGTTACCAACATTAAGGTAGGTATCCAGGCAAAGCCGATCATATACAAAGTAGGCCTCATAGTGTCTTTAATTGACGCCCCACTCAGTTGCCCTGAAAGATACAGTAATGGCGCGGTGGGCGGAGTAATGTTACCCATCCCTAAATTCACGCCAACGATGGCGGCAAACTGCGTGCCCGACACCCCTAACTCAAGCGCCAGCGGCAACATTAGTGGGGTTGCCAGCAACACGGCACTGACATCATCCATGAGCATACCGATAACAACCATGACGATGTTAATCAGTAATAACACCATAATTGGGCTAATCGATAGGTCATCAAAAAAGCTTAAAATGGTGCCGGGTAAGTCTTCCATCACATACAAGCGGCTCAGAATCATGACGCAATACAGCATGATCATAATCACACCGGTGGTAACGGCGGACTCTAAAAAAACCTCCCATAGGGTTTTATGATTCAGCTCTTTATACACAAAGATACCCACAGGGATGACATACAACACCGATAACGCAGCCGCCTCTGTCGGGGTTACAAAGCCGCCATAGATTCCGCCTAAGATCAAAATAGGCATCGCCAGAGCGGGCATTGAATTCAGGCCGCGGCGACGAAACTCGGTGACAAACTCACGCCCTTTTAGCGCTGGCGAGACCGTAAGACCATCGTGATTACGGAGCAGAAAGTAGTTAACGACACAGAGCAATATCGTGACAATAATACCCGGTATAAAGCAGGCTAAGAAGGAGGCTAAGACCGATTGGTTACCGACCCAAGCGTAGAGAATCATCAAGGCGCTGGGGGGGATTAACAACCCTAACACCGAGGCATTGGCAATCAACGCGGCTGAGTGCCCGACCGGGTATCCTGATTTTGCCAAGCGCGGAAACATAATGGTGCCGATCGCTGAAAGCGTTGCTGATGCGCTCCCCGTTAGCGCCCCAAAAACCGCACTGGAGACAACTGTTACCGCCCCAAGGCCACCCTTTATATGACCAACAAACAGTTCGATCAGATCAACCAGTTTATTGCCTAGGTGAGATTTATTAATAGCACTACCCGCAATAATAAATAGGGGGATGGCTAATAATACAATATTATTCATACGGCTAAAGCCATAGGGCAATATAAATGCTGGATCATAATCATATAAAAATATAATTGAGGTTGCCGAAGCCAAAAAAGCGAATGGCACAGACACCCCGATAATCAAGGTAAAGATAAGAATAGTAAGCGCAAGTGCAATAACCATAGAACCGCCATCCTTAGAATATAAAGATTAACTTTATGAACGTATTTTTTTTAGTGTGTGCTTTAGATCCCGTACGGAATAAAGCGCAATCAGGATAAAGCCAATTAAAATTGATACGTGTACAACGACTAAGGGAATTCGCCAAACCGGTGTTACCCCGCCCTCCAAAAAGCTGCGTGAGACAAACTCAACTGCCCAGTAGGTATAGAGTGCTGCAAGTCCTAGAGTGATCGTCTCGGCCAGCACTTTGACGGCAGATTTAATTGTTTCCGAGCGGCAATAGACTGAAAAAACTTCCGCGCAGATATGTTTACGCTGATAACTGGCATGGCCAGCACCTAGAAAATAGATCCAAAATGCACTTATTAGAATGATCTCTTCAGCACCGTAAAGGTTGCTTTCAAAAACATAGCGCATGATCGCCATCGCACTAACGCCGAGAACAATAAAGACTGAAGCCAACACCATCAGCACGGCCTGACCTTTAAGTTGCAGTCTGTTTAACCTACATAATAATGACATGTGATATACCCGATCAAAAGCTGAACGAAAACAACGGAGGGGGTTACCCTCCGCAACTACACAGGGTTTACTTAACAAATTCCTGTGTTAGTTCTTCAATCAGGTCAGCACTTAAAACAGTTCTGAGTTTTGACCAAGTTTTAATCCGGGCATTGTTAGCCCAGTCTTGCAGTTCAGCATCATTCAGACGGATAACCTGAATGCCTGCTTCTTCGAGCTGTTGCAGCCCTTTTTCATCATTCTCTTCACTTTCATTGATGCTTTGCGCAGCCAACTCATTGGCAAGCCGCTCAATCGTAACGGCATCCTCTGGCGATACCTTGCTCAAAGATTTCTGACTCATCAGCCAAGCGGTATGTTCAATAAAGTTATTATTGACCACATAGTATTTGATCACATCTCGGAATTGCTGATAGTTCAGACTAGAAGTACCGCCCACCCAACCATCCGCTACGCCGGTTTGCATCGCGGTATAAAGATCGGCCCAAGGAATGGAAACCGTTCTAAAGCCTTGGTCATCCGCCGTGAGTTTAAAGATATCCATCGGTGGTACACGCACGAGGACATCATTCTTAGGAGAGCTAACATCTTTGATATTTGCAGGTAATTTGGTCAGTCCGATGCCACCAAAACCATCAACATGGAATCCCATGAACTTCACGCCTTGCTCATTATGAAGCTGGTTCATTTTGTTATAGACAAAAGAACCCGGTGAATAATTTTTACGAATCCCTTCATAATCTTTGGCAATGTAGTGCAAATAACCCAGCTCTAACCGCTTATCATACTGGCTCGGCACACTGATCAACGCCATATCAATGGTACCGATACGAAGCTCATCATACACTTGGGTATAATCACCCAACTGGTTGGCGGCGAACACCCGAATCTGTACCCGACCGTCGGTTTCAGCTTCAACCCGTTCAGCAAACACCCGCTGTGCTTTGGTAGCGATGTGGTCTTCGTTAAATTGCCCTGCCATCGTCAGTCGTGTGGCCGCGCTAACCTCAATAGCGCCTAAACAAGCGGCTGCGATGGTAATACTAGAAATAATACTTTTCGATATCGATTTTATCTTGTTCATAAAAGTAGCCCTGAAAGAGTTCGTTGTTATACTTGTTGCTCACACCAGACGGGGAACGTCGCTTTGATGTCTATTCATCCTGCAAGTTATCGCCAAAGCAAAATTGAACGCAGACAACTTATTCTAGAACGGGCAATCCACCAGCCACAGTACTCAGCCTCAACAATAATCGACGCCAAGCCAGCCACGCGCGATGTCAAAACGACCTTCACGCTATAAAACGACCTCCTTAAAAGACGAAAAATGTCATTCCAATTAAGCCACCAGCAAACCACTTATATTCAAATTTAAGTACCAACCGTTCTATTTCAAAGACCGAGCTGTGAATTAACGTTAGCGCTCCAATTGATTTGCTAATGAGTATTAGTTCTATGTTTAATAAAAAAAATTCGATTCAAGTAAGTGATCCGGCACTGTGGGACGCCATTACCGCTGAAGGTATTCGCCAAGAAGAGCATATTGAGCTTATTGCCTCAGAGAACTACACCAGCCCACTCGTGATGGAAGCTCAGGGCACTTCACTGACCAATAAATATGCCGAAGGCTACCCCGCTAAACGTTATTACGGCGGTTGCGAACATGTCGATGTTGTCGAATCTCTGGCGATTGAACGGGCGAAAAAACTCTTCAATGCCGACTATGCCAATGTACAGCCTCACTCAGGCTCGCAAGCCAATGCCGCCGCCTATATGGCCCTGCTAGAGCCCGGCGATACCGTACTCGGTATGAGCCTTGCCCACGGCGGTCACTTAACGCATGGTTCTCACGTTAATTTTTCAGGAAAAATGTATCACGCCATACAATATGGTCTAAATGAAGCGAGCGGCGAAATTGATTACGCCGAAGTAGAACGTCTCGCCCATGAGCACCAGCCAAAAATGATTTTAGCCGGTTTCTCTGCCTATTCTCGAACCGTTGACTGGGCTAAATTCCGCGCGATTGCAGACAGTGTCGGCGCCTACTTGATGGTCGATATGGCACATGTTGCCGGACTAGTAGCAACCGGCCATTACCCCACTCCGATTCCTTATGCCGATGTCGTCACCACCACAACCCATAAAACCCTGCGCGGCCCTCGTGGTGGTCTAATTTTGGCGAAAGCCAATCCAGAACTTGAAAATAAACTTAATTCTGCGGTTTTCCCAGGACAACAGGGCGGCCCGTTGATGCACGCCATTGCGGCAAAAGCGGTCGCTTTTAACGAAGCGATGAGCGACGAATTCAAGCACTACCAAGGTCAGGTTGTCGCGAATGCCTACACCATGGCAGAAGTCTTTATTGAGCGGGGTTATAACATCGTCTCCGCCGGCACCGACAACCACCTGATGCTGGTTGATCTGATCGATAAAGGACTGACAGGTAAAGCCGTCGACGCCGCCTTAGGCCAAGCCAACATTACCGTTAATAAAAACGCCGTGCCTAACGATCCACAATCGCCGTTTGTCACTAGCGGTATTCGCGTCGGCACACCGGCGATCACCAGCCGAGGCTTTAAAGAGCCAGAAGTCCGTCAAATGACCGGCTGGATATGTGACGTCATGGACGCCCTCGAAGACCCTCACGTAATCGACCAAGTAAAAGAGAACGTCAAAGCGCTCTGCGCCCGTTTTCCTGTCTACGCATAAGCGGTTACGAACCTAAGAGGTATATATGGCCATCAGCGTTTTCGATCTTTTTAAAATAGGTATCGGTCCGTCTAGTTCGCACACGGTTGGACCGATGCGGGCGGCAGCCAGTTTTTCCCACGAACTGCAGCTTAGTGGCCTACTGCCGCAGGTTGTGCGTATTCAAATCGAACTACTGGGTTCGCTCGGCGCCACAGGGATAGGCCATGCCTCTGATATGGCGGTGATTCTCGGGCTAGAAGGACAGCAACCCGATACCGCCGAGCCGGAGGTGATGCAGCAACGCTTAAAAGAGATTCGCAAGCAGGGCCAATTGCGCCTACCTGATGGCCATCGCATTCCGTTTAATGAAGCGGACGATCTCAAACTGATTCTCACGCCTTTACCGCAGCATCCTAATGGAATGCGGTTTAGCGCGCGAGATGCGGCGGGAATAACCCTCCTAAACCGCGAGTATTTTTCTATTGGCGGAGGTTTTGTCGTCGATGATGCGGCCCTCAAAAACGCCGCCGCAAAAGACAGTGACTTAATCGACGCTCAAACACCCTACCCGTTCGACAGTATGGAACAGCTGTTAGGACATTGTCAGCGCGAGGGACTGTCGATCAGTGACATCATGCTGGCTAACGAACAACAATGGCGCAGCCGTGCCGAGATCAACGAACAATTAATGATCATCTGGCAAGCGATGCAAGACTGCGTCAATCGAGGCTGTCAGCAGGAAGGTATTCTTCCCGGTGGCCTCAACGTCAAACGACGAGCCGCAGAACTGCACCGCAAGCTGACATCCCGTCCAGAACAATCACTGCGTGATCCTCTTTCCGCGCTGGATTGGGTGTCGTTATATGCCTTGGCGGTTAATGAAGAGAATGCCGCCGGTGGCCGAGTCGTCACGGCTCCCACCAATGGCGCGGCAGGCATTGTTCCGGCTGTCTTGCATTACTACATGCGTTTCTATTATTCCGGTAATGAAAGCGGCGTGATTCGCTTTCTCTTAACCGCGGCTGCGATCGGCATTCTGTGTAAAAAGAATGCCTCAATCTCCGGTGCCGAGGTCGGCTGTCAGGGTGAAGTGGGCGCAGCCTGCTCGATGGCGGCGGCAGGTTTAGCCGCCGTTTCTGGAGGCACGCCCCAGCAGATCGAAAATGCCGCTGAAATTGCCATGGAACACAATCTCGGCCTGACCTGCGATCCGATTGCCGGCTTAGTTCAGGTGCCCTGTATTGAGCGCAATGCGATGGCGGCGGTGAAAGCGATCAATGCCTGCCGGATCGCCTTAAACGGTGATGGCGAGCATTTTGTCAGTCTCGATAAAGTAATCAAAACCATGAAACAAACCGGCATCGATATGCAAAGTAAATATAAAGAAACCTCACTCGGCGGTCTCGCGGTCAATGTTATCGAATGCTAGCGCGCCGCATTGAATACCCTAGATCACCCTATAACAACTAAAATGAAACAGGTATGCCAATATGAATACAGATACCACCCATATACTCACCGCATCGGCTCCTCGAAAGATCGGCGCGCTTGACCTACTCACCTCCAGCCTATCTCATTTTGGCGCGTATATGAACGAGGTTCACTCCTTCGACGATGTTAAAACTGATAAATTCTTTTTCCGTTCTGCCTTTGGTTTTGATGACGGTAAAGACTTTGATATGGCTGAATTTAACCGTTTTTTCAAAGCTAAAAGCGTGCAACACGATATCACTTGGGAACTATCAGAAATAGATAGGAAACCTCGGGTTATCATATTGGTCTCCAAACACGATCACTGCCTCAATGATCTACTTTATCGCTACCGAACCCAGCAGCTTAAAATAGAAATTCCTGCCATTATTTCCAATCATCCCGACTTGGCATCACTCGCCGAGTGGCATGGTATCCCCTATTATCACCTGCCGATAACCGCTGACACCAAACCTGATCAAGAACGTCAGATGATGGCGATTATCCAAGAGAAAAACGCCGACCTCGTCGTTCTCGCTCGGTATATGCAGGTGCTGTCTCAGGAGATATGCCAGCAGTTAAATGGTTGGGCGATCAATATCCACCATTCGCTGCTACCCGGCTTTAAAGGGGCTAAACCCTATGAGCAAGCCTTTGATAAAGGCGTAAAACTAGTGGGAGCAACCGCCCATTACGTCACCCCCGACTTAGATGAAGGTCCCATTATTACTCAGCGCGTTGAGACGGTTGATCATACTTACAGCACCGCTGGCCTGACCGAAAAGGGCCGACACATCGAATGCCAAACACTGGCCCGAGCGCTGCAATACCATATTGAAAAAAGGATTTTCGTTGACCAAGGAAAAACGATTATTTTTGCTAATGCTTAACCATTAAGTGAACTCGATAATATCCGTTTCACTGACCTTGCCTCGGTACTCAGGTGATATAAAACACTTGAGAACCCCCTTTCAGCCGCGAACACATCTCTCGCGGCTGTTTTTTCATTCTGAAAAACGCGGTTTTTATTCAATTCTAAAAATCCATCACCGCTTAATGTTATTCCCATACTTCCTGTCTTCTCGCGGGGTACTGAGAAGAAAAATAACAACCTGGGTGTACATGATGATAGTCATTAAATTTGGTGGTAGCTCAGTTGCCGACCGACAGCAGATAGAGAAAGTAGCCAACATTATCAAAAGCCGTGCTGACCAGCCTCAGGTGGTCATTAGTTCAGCCCATAAAGGAGTGACATCGCAGCTGATCGAATCAGCACATCAAGCTGCACAAGGCCATCTCGATATCCCCCAAGCATTGGCTCGACAACAGCAAATTTGCCAATCATTAGGCTGCCCTGATGCCTGCTTAAAAGCACTCTATGAAGAGTTAACCGCCCTACTGCGTGGTATCTCGCTGGTTCGGGAACTGAGTGCTCGCACACTCGATTATGTCGCCAGCTTCGGCGAGCGCATGTCGGTCAGGGTGATTGCTTGGTATCTACGACAGCAGGGACTCAACGCACTGCCTTTCGATGCTTGGGAGTTAGGCTTAATCAGCGATTCGAACTTTGGTGCCGCCCGTCCTATCGAGGGTTATCAACAGGCGATTGCCAAACACCGACCCACCTTTGAAAACGTTATTCCAGTCGTAACCGGCTTTATCGCCAAAGATCAGCAGGGCAATATAACGACCTTGGGTCGTAATGGTAGCGACCTTAGCGCCACTCTGTTTGCCGAGGCGTTAGTCGCCGACAGTTGCGAGATATGGAGCGATACCGACGGCGTCATGAGTGCAGACCCTGGACTGGTTGCCAATGCCCGTAATATTCCCCAGATGAGCTTTAGAGAGGCCTCCGAATTAGCTCGTTTTGGCAGCCGTATTTTGCACCCTGCCTCACTGGAGCCGGTCACACGGGCCGCTATCCCTCTGCTGGTGATGAACACCAATGCCCCGGAGCATCCCGGCACACTGATTCGCCAAACGACATCGAATCATCGGGATCAGATCACCAGCATCGCCTATAAAGAACATCAAACTATTGTCACCATCAACTCTTCAGCGATGTTGCAACATTCAGGCTTTCTCGCGGAAATTTTCACTATACTGGGTCGATATCAGATTGTTGTCGATATGATTTCAACATCAGAAGTATCTTTATCATTTTCGACGGAAAGTTCTGCTCAACTCAGTTTAGCACTGCAAGAGCTAAAAGCGTTCAGCGACTGTGAAGTGGTTAACAACAAAACCATTATCGCGATTGTTGCGCCACAGCCAAACGACTTCATCCGCTATAACGTCGATGTATTGGCCATCCTACAAGCACAACAGATAGACACCGAGATGCTCAGTCTTGGCTATCGAAGCATAAACCTAATGTTACTTATCGACGATGTTCATATTAGTCAGGCGGTTCAATCCCTGCACAACGCTTTTTTTACCCACTAATAATTAATGAGGAGCAACCTCTGTGAAACAATCATTCTTTGATCACCTTGAAAACGAACTTGAAAACATTGAGCAGCAAGGTCTGTTTAAACGCGAACGGGTGCTCAGTTCGCATCAAAAAGCGGAGGTTAACATCACCACCGGTGAACAGGTGGTCAACATGTGTGCCAATAACTATTTAGGCCTCGCTGATAACCCACAACTACGAGAAACAGCCAAAGAATCGATTGACCAATATGGCTATGGCATGGCGTCCGTGCGCTTTATTTGCGGTACTCAAACCATCCATAAACAGTTGGAAAACCGTATTAGCCAGTTTTTACAGATGGAAGATACCATCCTTTACTCCTCCTGTTTCGATGCCAATACCGGCTTATTCGAAACCCTGTTAGGGCCTGAGGATGCGATCATTTCTGATGCCCTCAACCACGCCTCCATTATTGACGGGGTGCGTTTGTGTAAAGCCAAACGTTACCGTTATGCCAACAATGATATGGCCGATCTAGAAGCTCAGTTAAAAGCTGCCGATGCGGCGGGTGTGCGCTTTAAGTTGATCGCCACCGATGGGGTCTTCTCCATGGATGGTACCATTGCCAACTTGCAGGGCGTGTGCGATTTAGCTGAACAATATAATGCTCAGGTGATGGTGGATGACTCTCACTCGGTCGGCTTTATGGGGGAAAATGGCCGTGGTACCCATGAGCACTGCAATGTGATGGGCCGTGTCGATATCATCACCGGTACATTGGGCAAAGCCCTCGGAGGCGCCTCGGGTGGCTATGTGGCCGCCAAGGCATCGGTCGTTGAGATCTTGCGTCAACGCTCCCGTCCCTACCTGTTCTCAAATACGCTTGCGCCGGTGATTGCCGCGACTTCGGTAAAAGTGCTGGATATGCTGGAAGAATCGGCCGAATCTCGCCTGAAACTGCACCACAACGCTGCGTATTTCCGTGCAGCAATGGGTGAGCTTGGGTTTGATTTAGTACCCGGTGAACACCCTATCATTCCAGTGATGCTAGGGGATGCCAAACTGGCGCAAACCATGTCGGCTCGCTTATTAGAAGAGGGGGTCTATGCCGTCGGCTTTTTCTACCCTGTCGTGCCGCAAGGTAAAGCCCGTATCAGAACCCAGATATCCGCTGCGCTCGATAAAGAGCATATCGATAAAGCAATCGCAGCCTTTGCCAAGGTCGGACGAGAGCTAGGAGTCATCGAATGAAGTCACTGGCGAAATCAAAACCCGAGACCGGACTCTGGTTATGTGATGAACCAAAACCGGTGCCGGGCTATAACGATATTCTTATCAAGATCAATAAGACCGCCATCTGTGGTACCGATATGCATATCTATAACTGGGACAGTTGGGCTCAGTCAACCATTCCCGTGCCCATGACTGTTGGTCATGAATATGTCGGTACCGTGGTTGAGATCGGCGAAGGCGTTTCCGGCTTTAAACTGGGTGACCGGGTCTCCGGTGAAGGTCATATAGTCTGCGGTCATTGTCGTAACTGTCGTGCAGGTAAACAACACCTCTGCCGAGAAACCTTCGGCGTCGGCGTCAACCGGTCCGGCGCCTTCGCCGAATACTTGGTGATTCCGGCGAGTAACGCGTTCAATTTGCCGGATTCGATCAGTGATGAAATGGCTTCGATTCTCGACCCATTAGGCAATGCAGCCCACACGGCACTGTCTTTCGATTTGGTCGGTGAAGACGTGTTGATTACCGGTGCTGGCCCTATCGGCATTATGGCAGCGGCGATCTGTCGTCATGTCGGTGCCCGACATGTGGTAATCACCGATGTTAATGACTACCGACTGGAACTGGCCAAGAAAGTGGGCGTTACCCGGGCGGTCAATGTCGCCACCGAAGACCTCAAAAGCGTCATGCAGGAACTCAACATGAGCGAAGGTTTCGATGTAGGCTTGGAGATGTCTGGGGTTGCCTCGGCGTTTCATAGCATGCTCGACTGCATCAATCACGGCGGCAAGATCGCCATGCTCGGCATTCCCGGTGACAATATGGCCATCGATTGGAGTCAGGTGATCTTTAAAGGGTTGATCATTAAAGGGATATACGGCCGTGAAATGTATGAAACCTGGTACAAAATGAGCGCTATGTTACAAAGCGGTCTCGATCTTTCACCCATTATCACCCACCGTTTTAAAATTGATGACTATCAGCAGGGCTTCGATGCCATGCTGTCTGGAGCCTCAGGCAAAGTCATTCTTGAATGGACCTAAGCGCCCTCACTTAACTTTAACCGATTCGTCTTAACTCGCTTAATAACCGGCAAGTTAAGGCAAATTCGCAGCACAATTGATGCAGAAGCCCCGCTTCTGCATTTTTTTATCTTCAATTACCTCTCTGTTCAATAAAACGCACTTAGCGTTCAATTTAAACAAGCCATATATTCTTAAATTGTAATGGCCATCCACTCGAAGGCATCAACAAATATAAACGCTCTATAGGAGTCCATTATGCAGAAGTACTCGTTTTTCAAACTCCTGCAACACAGCCTTAGCCATCATAAAAACTGGCAGGCCGCTTGGCGTAATCCGGCCCCTGCCCGTGAATACGATATCGTTATTGTCGGGGGTGGCGGTCATGGATTAGCCGCTGCTTATTATCTGGCTAAGAAGCATGGCGTTAAACGTATCGCGGTCATTGAAAAAGGTTGGTTGGGTGGTGGTAACACCGGCCGTAACACCACGGTTATTCGCTCGAACTATCTACGCGATGATAGTGCCCGCTTGTACGAGCATTCCCTACAGTTATGGGAAGGTCTCTCGCAAGAGCTTAACTATAACGTGATGTTCAGCCAGCGCGGTTTGCTCAACCTCGCACACTCCCATCACGAGATGTCGACCCTGTTACAACGACACTACGCCATGATCGAGAACGGTATCGAATCCGAAATTCTCAACATGCAGCAATTAAAGAAATGGTTGCCTAACGCCAACCTAACAAGCTCTGCCCGCTATCCCATTACTGGCGCCATCGTGCAGCGCCGTGGCGGAACCGCCCGCCATGATGCTGTTGCTTGGGGTTATGCCCGTGGTGCCGATGCACTAGGCGTCGATATCATTCAACAATGCGAAGTGCAGGATTTGATTGTCACCAATAATGCGATCAAAGGGGTGGAAACCACCAAAGGCACGATCAAAGCCGATAAAGTGCTGCTCTGCGCCGCAGGCCACTCAGGCCACCTCACTAAGATGGCGGGACTGGAGTTACCAATGGTCAGCGTACCGTTACAGGCGATGGTGTCTGAGCCGATGAAGCCCTGCATGAACACCATTATTAATGACTCCACCGTGCATGCCTATATCAGTCAATCCGATAAAGGTGAACTGGTTATCGGTGCCTCTAACGACCCATACCTGTCTTACTCGCAACGGGGTAGCTGGCAAGTCAACGAAGAAACGCTACAGGCGATACTAGAACTCTATCCCGTGTTCAGTCGTGTCAAGATGATGCGTCACTGGGCCGGTATCGTCGATATTACCCCAGACCGTAGTCCTCTGATGGGACTAACCGATGTTAAAGGCCTCTATCTCGATGGTGGTTGGGGCACAGGCGGTTTTAAAGCAACACCCGGTGCCGGCGATTTGATGGCTGATACCGTCGCCAATGATAAAGCCCATCCGCTAGTGAAACCGTTTGGGCTGGATCGTTTTACATCCGGCCGACTGGTTGATGAAGGCGCGGCGTCCGGCGTGCACTAACAGAGGGAAAGACCATGCTATTGATTAATTGCCCCTTCTGCGGGGCTCGCGAAGAACATGAATTTCATTACGGTGGGCAGGCACATATTACCCGCCCAGCAGATCCAGAACAGGTGGATGATAAAGCCTGGGCGGATTATCTGTATTACCGCAAAAACACTCTGGGCTTGCAGGCCGAGCGTTGGCAGCACAGCTTTGGCTGTGGCCAGTGGTTTAACGCGTTACGCTGCAGCCAAACCCATCAATTTAAGGCCGTGTATAAAATGGGCGATGACGCTCCGGAGGGTCTGTCATGAGCCATGCCAACAACCGTCTCACTCAAGGCGGACTGATCGACCGTCAGCAAACGATCAACTTCAGTTTTAATGATAAGCCCTATACCGGTGTCGCTGGTGATACCCTCGCTTCGGCGTTGATGGCTAATGGTGTCGACTTGATAGGCCGGAGTTTCAAGCTGCATCGCCCAAGAGGCATCATGTCCGCCGGTGTTGAAGAGTGTAGCGCCTATGTTCAAGTAGGTAATGGTGCTCGGCACACCACCAACGTCAGTGCGACCCAAATTGAGATCTATGAAGGCCTCAACAGCCGCAGCATTCATTGCTGGCCGAGTGTCGAACATGACGTTGGCGCAATGGTCGGGGCATTTTCACGCCTATTACCCAGCGGCTTTTATTATAAAACCTTTATGTGGCCGGCTAAGTTCTGGAACATCTATGAACATGCTATTCGCGGCTCTGCGGGGTTAGGTAAGGCTCCTGAAGTCGAAGATGCCGATACCTATGAATATCGCTATGATCACTTCGACCTCGTCATCGTTGGTTCCGGCCCTGCCGGTCTCATGGCAGCGCGCCAAGCGGCACCGAGTGGCGCCCGTATTTTGCTGGTCGAGCAAGATTTTAAATTTGGCGGCAGCCTATTAGCAGACACCGCTAAAATCGATGGGCAAACACCGCTACAGTGGGTCGAGCAAAGCCTCACCGAACTGCAACAATTTGCCAACGTCACCCTATTGCCGCGCACCACGCTGACAGGCTATTACGATGGTAACTTTTTAACCGCCCTTGAACGAGTCACCGATCACCTAGCGGAAAACGTCCGCCGTCGAGGCATTGCCCGTGAACGGCTGTGGAAAATCAGAGCCAAACAGGTCATCTTGGCCACGGGCTCAATCGAAAGACCGTTAGTCTTTGGTAATAACGATCGCCCAGGTGTGATGTTAGCCTCTGGCGCCCGTAGCTATATCAATCGCTTTGGCGTTAAACCGGGGCAAAAAGCGGTTCTGTTTACCAATAATGATACGGCCTATCAGAGCGCGATTGAATTACAGCAAAAAGGCGTTACCGTTGCCGCTATTGTGGATGTTCGCCAAGCGCCACCGAAAGCCCTGCGCCAGCAAGCAAGCAACCACAATATCCCGCTAATAAGCGGCTCGGTTGTGCACAATGTGTTAGGTAAGAAGCGTGTCACCGCGGTTGAAGTAGCCGGCCTTAGCGCGCAAAACACACTCACCTCTGAACAGCAGCAGATTCAGTGCGACCTGGTTATCCAATCCGGTGGCTGGACACCAACGGTACACCTGTTTTCACAGGCCGGTGGTAAGCTGCTATATGATGAAGCACAGCTTTGTCTGCGACCCGACCCTGCCTCCATTCCTCAGGAGCTTCAGTCAGTGGGTGCCTGCAATGGCCACTTCAGCCTGACAGATGCCTTACGTGAAGGCGCTGAGGCCGCTCATCAGGCACTGCTCGAGGCAGGTTTCCAAAGCACTCAAGCTAACTGGCCAGAGGCCGATGAGTCGTCCTCTTGCATACCACAGGCGCTATGGCGTGTGCCTGTGCGCAAACAAGGGACCAAACGTTTTGTCGATCTACATAATGATGTTTCCAGCAGCGATGTGGAACTGGCTAACCGTGAGGGTTACCGCTCCGTTGAGCACTTGAAACGTTATACTGCAACCGGTATGGGCCCTGATCAAGGACGAACATCCAACATCAATGCACTCGCCATTCTGGCCGAAGAACAGAACAGCACCATTCCGGCCGTTGGCACAACCCGCTTCCGTCCGCCTTACACTCCGCTTTCGTTTGGCGCTGTTGCTGGCCGTCAGGTTGGGGAGTTTTTCCAAGTTCGACGCAAGACATCCCTGTATGAAACGCACCAACAAGCGGGGGCGGTATTTGAACCGGCAGGACTCTGGTTGCGTCCCGATTATTACCCACTCGCGGGCGAAAACCGCGAACAAGCCGTACTGCGCGAATGCCGTGCCGTGCGTCAAGGGGTCGGTATCTTCGATGGCTCATCCCTAGGCAAACTGGATATTCAGGGACCTGATTCACTGAAACTTCTTAATATGCTCTATGCCAACGGCTGGAACACCCTCAAGCCGGGGGCTTGCCGCTACGGTGTGATGTTAAAAGAGGACGGTTTTATCTTTGATGATGGGGTCACCGCCTGTCTGGGTGAAAACCACTATCACATGACGACCACTACCGGTAATGCCGAAACGGTTTATAGCTGGGTTGAAGAGTGGCTGCAGTGTGAATGGAGCGATTGGGATGTTTATGTCACGCCAGTAACCACGCAATGGGCCGCCGTATCGATTGCCGGACCAAATGCGCGTGAATTACTGCAACAGGTCGGCACGGATATTGATCTCTCCACCGAAGCCTTTGCGCATATGCAATTTAGAGAAGGCACCGTTGCCGAGATACCGGCGAGAGTGTTCCGCATCAGTTTCACCGGCGAGCATAGTTATGAAATTAATGTGCCTTCAAGTTATGCGCCGGCCCTGTGGAATGCGTTGATAAAAGCCGGTGCCAATTTAGGTATTCAGCCCTTCGGGTTGGAAGCGATCCATCGACTACGGGCAGAAAAAGGCTATATCGCGGTTGGTCTAGAAACTGACGGCACGGTCACACCCTTCGACCTTGGCATGAGCTGGGCAGTCGGTAAGAAAAAAGCGGACTTCCTCGGCAAGCGGGCACTTAGCCTACCGGAATTAACCCGTTCTGGCCGACGTCAACTGGTTGGTTTGCTGACCGATGAACCCGCTTATGTTATCCCTGAAGGGGCTCAAATTCGTCTTGAATCTGCTGGGCAAACACGCTCGCAAGGTCATGTGTCGTCAAGCTATATGAGCGCAACCCTCGGTCGCTCAATGGCCATGGCGCTGCTGGAAAATGGCCTCGAACGGTTGGGCGAAAAAGTCACCCTGCATATTGATGGTAAAACCGTGACCGCTCAGGTCACCAAACCACTGTTTTATGACGAAGATGGAGGACTACTCAATGCTTAATATCGCCTCTAAGAGCATGCAAGCCCAGCGCATTGGGCCTATTCCAACCCGCTTGCTACAGCAAAGTAGCAATCTGAAGACGTTGAAACTATCGGATCAAAGCTTCCGGGGTAAATTTATTCTGTGGGGCAATCCAGAGGATAGCCACTTCACCGACGCCGTCTTTGCCGCAACGGGATTAACACTGCCACGACAAAGCGGAGAGGTCACACAAGCAGGAGCCTTTCGCGCTATCTGGGCCAACCCGCAACGCTGGTATCTGATCTGTGAAGAGCAAGATGAAGCTACACTGGCGAATAAACTGGCACAAAGTGGTCAGGTTTATATGTCGGTAACCGATGGGCAATGCTGCTTTCACCTTCAGGGTCAAGCCAGTGTCGATCTGCTAAAAAAAGGCTGCAGTCTTAATTTTAGTGAAACGACCTTCCCTGCGGGACAGTGCTTACAAACCCGCCTAGCCATCACTAAAGTGTTCCTGCATCGGCACAGTGTCGATAGTTTCGACATCTATGTCGAACGCAGCTATAGCGAGTATATCTGGAGCTGGCTGCTCGACGCCGCAAAGGAATATAACCACTAGCATCGTACAGCAGCAACGAGGGTCGGTCAGGCTACTGGCCGACACTCTCAGCAGAGGTAATACCATGCAATGGAATAAAAAAATATCGGTTCTGGGTGTACATGCCGAGGGAGAGATTGGCCGGGTGATTACGGCTGGTGTCCTGGATATTCCGGGACGCAGCATGATGGACAAAATGAACTATATCAATACGGTCGATGACTCCATCCGTCGCTTTGCACTCTTTGAACCTCGCGGTTTTTCTCAGATGACCGTGAATCTGTTATTGCCCGCCACCCAACCGGAAGCCGATGTTGGCTTTATTCCGATGCAACCCGATTGTGCCCATGCCTTATCGGGCTCCAACAGTATGTGCGTCACCACCGCCCTGCTCGAAACCGGCATGATACCGATGCAGGAGCCACACACCGAAGTGGTACTGGATACCCCAGCAGGCTTAGTCACCGCCACGGCACATTGCGAAAACGGCAAGTGTAAAAGCGTTTCATTGACCATGGTGCCCAGTTTTGTCGAAGCCCTCGATCAGCAGATCGAGGTTGAGGGTCTCGGGAAACTGACCGTTGATATCGCTTATGGTGGTTGCTACTTTGCCGTCGTCGATGCCAATGCCCTAGGCTTAAAACTACGCCCATCCGAAGCCCGTACCTTAGTAGAACTAGGCACTCGCATTAAGCAGGCCGCCGCCGAGCAAATTAGCGTTCAGCACCCTCTTTACCCATCCCTAAATAAAATTGAATATGCCATTTTTACCGGCAACTATGCAGGCGAACTACGCAGTACCAATATTATTTACCCCGGCAGAGTTGATCGCTCACCATGCGGAGCTGGTAGTTCTGCTCGCTTAGCAGTGATGTATGCCCGTCATCAGATCGCAATGAATGAGCCGGTGAAGATAAAATCCACGATTGATGGGCGCTTTATCTGTGAAGTCGTCGCTGAGACCACCGTGGGTGATAAGCAGGCTATTATCCCGCGTATAGAGGGCCGGGCTTGGATCTACTCGATGGAAGAGTATGGCGTTGACCCATCCGACCCCTTTCCGTTGGGGTACACTCTGCCGGACACTTGGGGGCCAGAAGCCTAACCCTCCAAAACCAAAAAAGTTATAAGCAGTATTGCTGCCTTATTTAACTGAGAGTTACATAACGAGTTTGAGCACGCTAGTCGATACGTTATAGTCAATTAACGATATTAATCAGGCTTGCTGTTATGACTGACGCAGATGAAACTCTCCCTCCCATCGATATGTTAATTAACACTCAGGAGCCTAACTTGCGTGTCGCCTTTGTACTAAGCCCTTTTTTCAGCATGCTCTCTTTTTCGGCCTTCGTTGATGTATTGCGCTTGGCCGGTGATACCGCTGACCGCAGCCAGATGAACCTGTGTCATTGGACCGTCGTATCCAACAACAATGATAATATTTGCGCCAGCTCAGGAATTGAAATAGCCCCAAAAAAACTAATCACAGAGGTTAGTTATGACGACTTCGACTATATAGTTGTTGTCGGCGGTATTCTGCGCGGAAGCTATATATTACCTGATGCCTTAGGCGAATTTATCCAGCGAGGTGCAGAACATGGCTTACCAATTGTGGGCATCTGCACCGGTAGTTTTATCATGGCAGAACTCGGCTTGCTTGAGGGTTATCGCTGCAGCATCCACTTTCAGCACTTTAATGAATTTACCGAAAAATATTCAGCCCCACTGCCCCTATCAGACCAAACTTATACCGTCGATCGCGATCGTTTTACCTCTATTGGCGGCGCTGCACCCGCTTATTTAGCCGCCGAGTTAGTGAAAAAACATTGCGGCCCCTTGCTGGCCCGCAAAGCGCTCAAGCTGGTTATTTTGGATTATGGCAACGACGAGCAAAGTAAAACTCATATAGGTAATCAGTTTGCTGATATTGTGTTGCAAGTGAATGATGTTCGCGTTCGCCGCGCGGTCGCTATGATGGAAAAAACCATCGCTGAACCGCTAGAAATTAGAGAAATTTCTCAACAGCTGAATGTCACCATGAGGCAGTTGAATAAGGCCTTCATGGACTCACTCAATGTCACCCCCTCTGATTTCTATCGGGATATGCGTATCCGACATGCTGAATGGCTACTCACCAATAGCGCCCGTTCCATCACCCTAATTTCCCAAGAATGTGGCTTCGCTGACAGTGCCCACCTGACCCGCTGGTTTAAGCGTAAATATAATGAATCACCGAAGCATTACCGACATCGCCGAGAAGAGGCGATTCACCTGCAAAAGGATTCCGGCTCGATAGTAAAGTGATAGTAAATCAAGGAAAGCTTAGCCACAGATCTATGATCAACGCCAACCGGACATTTCTATTTTCCTTAAAGCTAAACTAAAGCGGCTGAAGACATTATAAGTATTGGTTTCTAACCAATTACCATAAACAATCAACCGCTGATTAAGTATTACCACATCTTTCAGTTTTAACTTCTTTTCCATCGCACCATAGATGCTCATTTGTCCACTCGGCATAACACCAGATATGCCAGTACTTGAATTAATTCGAAGCCTTCATACGCAGCGACATCGCACTTCAAATCAATTTCCTATGACTTATTTCTATAACCAAGCTCACCAGCTTTCCGCCGTTATAGGCGAGACACCAAACCTAGACCAAAAAGTGGCACTTTGTGTTGATTTGTGCCACTTTGGTGTGCCATTATTGATTTATGGCCTCAGGCCAACCCAATGAAAACAAGCAGTTAGCTACACGGGTTCGTCACCCGCCACTTCCACCAAATTGATAAACGAAGACCTCCTCGAACGTTTTTTCGGCGGATGACTAACGCATGGATCATTCGAGTAACCGAGAACCAGCAAGCGTGCGCGAGCATAAAGGAGAACCGCTCTATTTTTGGTTGTTCGCGAAGTCGGTGGCTACCTTTTTTATAATTTCGAGTGCCGCTGTTCAGCGAGTGGCTATTTAAGCTTGGCGACTTCCGCTGCCAATTTACATCCCCGTGCGCAGACTCATAGTTTTTTTGGATATTGCCCGCTAATGATAGATCTGCGACTCATAAACACTGAGCTCTTTGGCTGCTATCTTTGGCTACTAAAGCGACGCTGGTTTTGGCTGCAGCTTTAAAACTTCTGACTTGAACTCTGGGGCGTACTGCTTATGTTTGAACTTGGATTTCATTGCTCACCTCGTTAAGTTATTTTACTCGCTTAGCTCGATGTCAAAAGTGGTGCGGATCACCGAGGGCAACGTCCAGCGGCAACTTCTACCGCCTGATTGCAACGGCGTAAACAATAGCGTTGAGCAAACAGAGGTTCTGCTACTCTGGAATATGGCTTTGTAAGACGCCGCTAATTAAACGCTTACAGTCATCCACAACCCCATCATTGCTCAGACAATAAAAGCAACAGGTGTGGTAATTCATGGATCGATACAGTACTTTATCAGCCCAAGTAAAATGAGTGTCATCGCGTTTAGGTTGATTAAAACCGTGGCTAAGATTTTATAACGAGCAACCTATAGTCGTTATTTGTTGTTGATAAGAAAAACAATAGCCTTGAAGTTTTGGATTGAGCTGAATGACACAAAAGCAGAACAAAGATAATTTATTAATCATTGAAATCGTAAGAACAGCGCGGCAACTCACGTCTAGGTGCCCGCTGCGCAAAGGCCCGAAATCATCAGGGCGTATTATATTTTTCATTCTTCAGCAGATGTCACGTCAGCACTGCAGTATGCAGCAGAGGCTGGCATAGGTGTATGCAGGTAAATAAAACCCATAAACGACTATTCTTACTGCTCTCTTTACTGCTTTTTATAGCGGATGCGCTGTTCGTCACTATTAATTACATCAGTGACAAACGTATCATGCATCAGAGCCTAAATGATGAAGGTCAACAGCTTAAGACCTCATTCAACGTCGCATTGTCCATGACACTCAACAATATGTCTCAACTGGCGACCTTTGTTGCCAGTTCAGCAGAGGTGCAACGCTTATTTGCACAAGGTGTATCCGCGGTTAAAGAAGAGGGCGGTGGACCGGGTGGCCCAAAATCCGCGCGCATACGAAGCATGTTATACGATAGTGTGTCGCCGGGCTGGAACAAGATGATGCAAGATTATCAGGTGCGTCAACTGCATTTTCACCTTGGCCCGGGTTCGACCAGTTTTCTCCGTGTTCACAAGCCTAGTAAGTTTGGCGACAATATGGATAACCTCCGCTACATGGTAGTAGATGTGAATCATGATGGCCGCCCTCGACAAGGCTTTGAGCTAGGACGCGTATATTCAGGGCTCCGTGGCATCGTCCCCATTTTTGCGAATAGCCACTCTCAACACCCGATTGGCGCTTTGGAGGTGGGTACGTCGTTCAAAACGTTGATTGATTCTTTGAGCAGCTCGATTGACGGGGATATTGCGGTTTTGCTTAAAAATGCCCGGGTAGAGAATGCGACTTGGTCTCGCCCGAGTGAACCTGGCAGTAGAACGCCTTGCAGCTGCTTTATTGAAGCGACTTCATCACCGACGCTGGAAGCTTTATTGGCATCGCAAGCGCGACAGATCTGGTATGAACCTAAAAATGGACACACCCTTTTGGTCAGCACGCCTAATGGCCCTATTGCTCTGACTGAATTTGCGCTGACAGACTATATCGGAGAACGCGACAAACTTGAGACCTCTGTGGGTCGCATTATGATCTGGAAGTCGGCTGAAGGGATTGTCGACGACCTGAATCATAAGACTTGGGTTAATATTATTTACGCAATTGTTGGTTTTCTCTTGATTGAGTTTGCCCTATTTTTGGGTCTTCGCTTAGCACTACGTCAACTTGAACAACGAGTCGATGAGCGGACACATGAAATTAAGGTATTGAATAAACAACTAGAAGAGATTGCGCATCAAGACATGCTCACCGGTGTTTATAGTCGTCGCTATTTTATGACGCGGCTTCAGCAGGAAATTAATCGTACCCACCGCTTGGAACAATCCATCACCCTTTTAATGCTAGATGTGGATCACTTCAAAAAGGTCAATGATACTTGGGGGCACTTGGCCGGTGACCAAGTTCTATCGGATCTAGGTAAAGTGATGATGGAAAGCTGTCGCAGCTATGATGTAGCGGGTCGCTATGGTGGTGAAGAGTTTTGCCTTTTATTACCAGGTGTTGATGGCGCAACCGGTTTACAAATAGCAGAAAAACTACGCAAGCGGGTTGAACTTCAAATCACCATTCCGGGCAGCGATGGTGTGACGGTAACGATTAGTATCGGTGTTGCACTTTATATCAAAGGCCAACGCACTGAAGAGTGGCTCAAAACAGTCGACCAAGCAATGTATAAGGCTAAACGCAATGGTCGCAATCAATGTGTGCTGGCGAGTTACGACAGCTAAACCGCGATATACGTATTTATCTACTGCGCGAGATAATTCTATTGTTGCGTAACATTTTTTGGGGTTACCCAACCGAAGAGACCTACTGAGTCAGACAGATGCTGCGACTTACCCGGTTAAAAAGCGGACAAATGGGGATAAGTAAACCGGAACGATATAAAATCGATTAAAATATTGACTCAAGAGCTAGCTATAAAGCTCTGCTATGATCAAAATACTATACATAAACGCTTAAGCTGTGTTTGGTTAAACGATATACGCCAACTATTGGAGTCGACATCGTGCTATTCGGATTATTTGGACTATTTAGTAGAAAAAAAAAGAAAACCGCTGATAAAAGACCGAAGCCTAGAAGGCAGACCAGCGAATTGTCGGGTAAACCCTCGAAGTCTCTCGGAAAGCTTTTGAGCGAATCACAGGTTGAAGTTGTACCCGAACCGCCAAAAGAGCGGCCTGCCTCGCTTGCCGAATTCGACCTATTGGTCTCGTCACAGATTGATGAGCAACAGCTGGCACAAGCACAGCAGTTATGCGAAAAATTGCCCGCCCCGCACCCAGTACAAGCGAAGTTAGCCGGCGGCCTCGACACACCTAAAGAATTGATTGAAACACTCGCGGCCGACCCTGGCCTCACCGCGGATGTATTACGCACAGTCAATTCTGCCGCCTTTGCCTTAACCTCACCGATTTCCAGCGCACAACACGCTGTTAATTATCTAGGTGTCAGTTTTGTTAAGAGTTTAATCTCCCAAGCGGCTAACACTCATCAAACCAAAGACTGCTCTGCGGCACAAAAAACGGCTTTGCAACGTGTATGGTTATCCACTGCGGTGGCAAGTGCGTTTGCAACCTTATTGGGTCAACACTTGGGTCATCCTCGCCCTTCAGTGCTAGCCACCAAAGCTCTATTTTTTAATCTCGGCGACTTAGCGTTTATCCTAGGGAATGAGGACGCACACTCATGGTATGCAGAAGATATGACGTTGCTAGACAGAGTTAAAGCGCAGCAACAAAACTGTCGTTTAAACTCGTCTATCGTTGGTTCAATGTTAGCTAGAAATTGGGGTTTACCAGAGGAAATTGAACGAGCCATTGCCAACTCTACCCTTCCACTAGCTAACGCACCCGAGCAGTTGGATTTAAAAGAAGATGAATTGAAAGATACCATATTACTTTATTTAGCTGCTCGTATCGGTGACCGTGTCGCCTATCGAGGCCTTCGAGACTTGGCCAACTTCAATATCGACGCTGAAGGAGAGCCGAGTACCTTTTTTATCAAGAGCCACTTAGAGGCTTCTGGGCAACAAATGGTTATTAATTTGCTTGCAGATACGGGGTTCCGTAAAAAATTCAATCACCTTTTATCCACATTAGCGGCTTGAATAGGGCTTACGGTAACTGCCTTTTTAACTGGGACTAAAAAGAAGTTAATCAGCCATGCGTGATGAGCTGACAACCGTGTTAAATGCCCCTAAAAATAAGTTCTAACGCTCACAAGAAAAGCTCAATCATCTATCAGCGAAAAATCAACGCTGACTTCAAAGCCATCTTCTCGTCCCCTCGCTGGGGAGTTAAATGTCATCGTTGCGCCCACGCCCGTAACGATGGCATCGACAATGGCTAAGCCAAGCCCTAAACCTTGTGCCTTAGTCGCGGATCTAACGAACCGGTGCTGCAGTCGCGCAAGCGTTTCGGCAGGAATAACCCGAGCACCATTAACAATATTTAATATCCCGTTGGCAGAAAAGCTAACCTCGATCGGCTGGTCTGAGTCGCCATGTTTGATGGCATTGTCGATTAAATTGCGCACCAAAATAGCAAAGGCATCGGGATCTATAGTCGATTTAAATTCGCTGGGCGGTAGCGTTAACCTAATAGTTGCCGCGGGAGCCGACCGCTGGCTGTCATCAACAATCAGCTGCAATAGATTTATGAGATCACTCTGCTGCGTTGATAACAGACCGCCCCCTTCCGCCTTGGCTAACTGCATCAGTTTTTCTGACAAAGCGGATAAGCCTCGGATGGTCGTTTCAACTTTCTGCATCTTCTCTTTAAGTGGACTATCTGAAACCCCGTGTTGCAGGCGCTGAATCTGAGCCAGTGCCGTTGCAATAGGCGTGCGCAACTCATGGGCACTATTGGCGGTAAAGGATCGTTCCGATTCTAAGGCTCGGCGTAAGCGTTCCAATAAGTCATTTACCGAGGTAGCGATCGTGTGAAGCTCGGTTGGCAGGTCTTTGGTTTCAATCGGTGAGAGATCGCCACTACCACGGGATTCAATCGCTTTTCTATACACCAGCACGTGACGCAAACTGTAACGCACAAAGGCCCACGTCCCGATAAAGCAGAGCGGGATCAACAAGAGGAGTGGCCAGAGTAAGCTAACGGCCATTGCAAAGATGGCTTTTCGCCTTTGAGTTAGAGGCTCGGCAACCTCGATGTGTAATGTATTTTGTACTGCCCACGCCCCATAGAATCGGTAATTTTCCGATGAACTAAAACCTTTTAATAATGTTGTATTGAACATCAGCGGATCCGCATTATGGGATTGCAATAAAATCGTGCCTGACGCATCACGTACAAGGTATACCAGCGGTTCATCGTGGGCTTCGAATGACATGATTTGTTGTAATTGCCCTGGCTCCTCTCGGTTGGTTATCTCAACTACCGCAAGGGGCATGATACGTTGAGCGGTTTCGGCCAATGCGCTATCGAAGAGGGTATTCAGCTTATTCTGTGAAACATAGACGGTGCTCAATAGCGCCAATAACCAGAGTAAAGTCACACCCAAGGTTAAGCCAATACCTAAGGTTTTTTGGAGACTTTTTGGTGCCTTTATCTGCGTTGATCTCATGAGGACCTCATGCGATAGCCTAGTCCGCGCACTGTTTCTAACTGGCCTTTATCCAGTTTTTTCCGTAGCCGACTGACATAAACTTCAATGGTATTACTTTCGATCTCGGCGCCAAAAGCATAAAGGTGATCTTCCAACTGTGACTTCGAGAGGACGTTGCCTGGATGTTGAACAAAGGCTTCAAACAGCGCCCACTCTCGGGCCGTTAAATTGATGGCCACACCCTCACGAGAAATAAAGTGTTTGTTGAGATCGACGTCTAATGTGCCAACCTTAATGATAGGGTTTGGGTTGCCACTGTAACGTCTAGAAACAGCAGCGATGCGCGCGGAAAGCTCTGATAGATCAAAGGGTTTTACCAGATAATCATCCGCGCCGGCATTTAATCCTTCGATACGATCAGACAGTTGATCTCTGGCGGTTAAAATAATCACGGGCGTTGCTTCACCGGACCTGCGTATCTTTTTCAACAGATCAATTCCGTTGCCGTCCGGCAGCATGAGATCAAGCAGAATCAGATCATAATGGGTGATCTGTAGGCTGGCGTCCGCATGGGACAGATTTTTAACCCAATCGACCGCGTGCCCTTCATCGCTGATCTGATCTCGTATGACTTCCCCTAAACCCTCGGCATCCTCTACCAGTAATAATCGCATCTCTTATCCTTAGATCTTCGCAGTCAGGCTGATCATAACCACAATTCCTGACAATAAACTGAAAGCGCCGTGATTAATAATATCAACACATAAGCTCTCTTACAGTTTACGCCTCACTGATTGATTAGGCTCGACTAATCCAGCTAATGCCTTCAGCTGATTGTCAGGAATAGGCGATAACATACGTACTAAATGCAGTACGGGATGACTAAGATGAAACCGAAAAAACTCAACATTACCCTGGCACTGATCACCGCCGGCATTCTTATTATCTGGGGCTGGAGCTACCAGATGAGCACGACGGTAAAGGCTTCACTACCTTGGGAGATTTATGACAACGGCCTCTATCTGAGCGGCTTGTTATCCATCGCATTTATGTCTGTGACTATGATGCTGGCTACTCGTCCAGTTTGGTTAGAAACATCCTTTAATGGTCTCGATCAAATTTATCGCCTGCATAAATGGGCCGGTATTCTAGCGGTTGTTTTTGCCCTATCTCACTGGTTAATTGAGATGGGTGATGATCTAGTTAAAGCGCTCTTTGGCCGAGCGGGACGTTTGCCTGAGCAAGACTTTTCAGGTTTTACCCATATGATGAGGGAGGCGGCAGAAGGGATTGGCGAATGGGGTGTCTATCTGGTATTTGCCATGCTGATACTGACACTCTGGAAACGCTTTCCTTACAACCTCTGGCACTCTGTGCACCGTGCTATGCCGTTTATTTATCTAGCACTCGCTTTCCACGCGGTCTGGCTAGCGCCTTTGGTTTGGTGGCAACAGCCCATTGGCTGGCTGATGGGATTATTACTCGCAGGCGGTAGTTTCGCTAGCCTCTTATCGATCAAAGGGCTAATAGGGAAATCACGGCAGGTGCAGGGCTCCATCACCTCGATCGCAACATCAGCCATGGGTATCACCGAAGTGAAGTGTCAGTTGGAGCGCCCATGGAAAGGTCACCGTGCAGGCCAGTTTGCGTTTGTGACCTTTGAGCCTAACGAGGGTGCCCACCCTTTTACCATTGCCAGTGCGGATCATGGTAATGGTCAGATCACCTTTCACATTAAAGGGCTGGGCGACTATACGCGGCAGTT
The DNA here is from genome assembly GCF_018860855.1 of Amphritea atlantica. Classification (GTDB taxonomy): domain Bacteria; phylum Pseudomonadota; class Gammaproteobacteria; order Pseudomonadales; family Balneatricaceae; genus Amphritea; species Amphritea atlantica_A. The sequence continues at coordinate 163,599 of NZ_JAHKQE010000022.1, read as the reverse complement.
GGGTTATCGGTTAGCAATCGGCCACCCCATTACCGTTGAAGGACCTTATGGAGAGTTTAACTTCAAACAGCGGAAGCACAATGCGGCACAAATTTGGATCGCCGGCGGGATTGGTGTCACCCCTTTCTTAGCATGGCTTGAAGCACTGCAAAATCAGCGGGAAGACTCTCTCGAAGCTGAACTGCATTATTCCACCCATGATGGCATTACAGATCCTTTTGTTAAGCGATTACAGACAGCCTGTAACGGTTTAAGCGGCATCCAGCTGCAGATACATAACAGCAGTCAGGGCCACAAACTCACGGCTGAACAACTCCTCACACAACACCCTAAGGCAAAAGCGATGGAGGTTTGGTTTTGTGGTCCCTCAAGCTGGGCCAATACCTTAGAAAAAGAGCTACGTGAAAATTTACAAGGGTCTCTGTCGTTCCGACAGGAAGCATTTGAACTGCGCTAAATCTATAACACTGACCGCCTTCAGCTGAATGTCAGGAAAGAGGTTTAGGATAAACAATGAAGTCATTAGGAGGTACAACATGAAAAATACACTAATTACTGCCTTTTTAAGCACCTGCTTGATCAGTGGTGCCGCGCTAGCCAGCGATGATTGCACCGATCCAACCGTTGATTGGCAACCTAAAGAGCGTCTTCGTCAGATGATGCTAGACAATGGCTGGGAGGTAAAGCGCATCAAAGTGGACGATGGCTGTTATGAGCTCAAAGGACGAGATCGTAAAGGTCATCGAGTTGAAGCTAAATTCTCACCCGCTTCACTAAGGGTTATCGAACTTGAAATAAAATTTGATGATTCAGATGACGCATCCGACTACCTGAACTTAGGTAACCAGGCCCAACCATCATCAACTAGCGACTTAAACTCCGGTAGTAACACGCCAACAAACAAACCAAAAGTCACAATCGAATAAGGGAGATAAAACCATGAAACGTTTAGCAACAACCCTGTGTTTGGTTGCGGCAACTTTACTATCCTCGCAATCTTATGCGCGTGATGTCACCTTGACCACTCAGCTAAAAAACTATGGCGGTGATGGTGCTTATCTAGCCATCTATTTAACCAATGCCGAAGGTCAGTATCAAAAGACCCTATGGGTGGCAGGGAAAAAATCAAAATATTACAAACACTTGAGCGGCTGGGCGCGAGGAAGTGGTCAACGTAAAAGTGAATACGATGGACTGTCTGGTGCCAGCGTTACAGAGGGTAAGACATTAACGGTCACCCTTGATCTAGCCGACACCTATATTGATGCAGGATTTCAGCTCCACGTTGATACCGCTGTCGAAGATATGCGAGATAACCGTAATGATGTTGTCGTGCCATTAACCAGTGAAGGGGTCGATAAACCCAATAATGGCCGCGGTTATATCAAAACGTTCACCTACTCGTTTTTAAATGACTGCCTAGGAACCCCGTCATGTTACGTCAGTTTCACTCCCTGTCCGGCTTAATAGCAACACTGTTCGTTGTGCTGCTCACCATCTCCGGTGCTGTGCTTTCGCTTGATCCGATTTTAGAGCGCTCACAGGCTAAAATAGCGGGCACATCATCAATCAGCGTGGCGGAGCTAGCGGGTAAGCTTATCACTCGCTACCCTGGCACCGAGCAAATACAACGACATCCGTCAGGCAGTATCATTGTTTACTTTACTGACGGCGACCAAACAGGTGCGGATCTAATCAACCCGCTAACGGGGGCAACGATTGGCGCCTATTCCAGCTCACCCATTATGGTGTGGATAAAAAACCTGCACCGTTCTTATCTGTTGGGAACACCTGGACGAGTGGTGGCTGGGGTTGCCGCTTTCTTTATGCTGCTGTTAACCTTTTCCGGTGCCTTCATGTTGATCAATCGACTCGGCGGTTGGCGCCATATTTTTCGACCGATCCAAGGGCCCGTTAAGCAACGACTACATACAGAGGTAGGTCGAGTGGCGGTACTGGGCCTGATATTATCGGCTTCCACCGGCCTGTATATGTCAGCCATGACTTTTGAGTTGATACCGGACTACTCATCGGCTGAGCCCGATTTTCCAACCCATGTCGATGGCGGTGTGCCTGCACCCATTGATACCCTGTCGGCATTAAAAGCGATCCCGATTACCGAGTTCAAAGAGCTGGTTTATCCCTATCCAAATGACCCAATGGACGTTTACTCCATTACCACCGATCAAGGGAGCGGCTTTGTTGATCAAGCAACCGGTCAGCTGCTCTCTTATCAAGCTTACGGTAATCCACAAAAGCTCTATGAGTTTATCTACATGTTACACACCGGCAAAGGGCTATGGTGGCTTGGCCTATTGCTTGGCTTGAGTGCGCTCACTGTGCCATTGATGGCATGGACCGGCATCCAGATCTGGTGGAAGCGTAAGCAATCCGCCACAACCATTAATCATAATAGTGCTGCTCGCGTTGCCGATACCATCATTCTGGTTGGCAGTGAAAGTAACAGTACTTGGGGCTTTGCCAAAACCCTGCATGACGCCCTTCATCGCTTAGGATTTCAGGTTCACACCGCATCCATGAATCAGATTGGCAACCATTATCCACAGGCAAAACGGATGTTTATGCTGACCGCCACCTATGGGGATGGTGACGCACCGGCATCGGCGAATCATTTTCTGACACGACTGGCGAAAATGTCGAAGACACCCGATGTTCCTGTTGCCGTATTAGGTTTTGGTGATCGACAGTTCCCTGAGTTCTGCCAGTTTGCCAAAGAGGTTGAGGCCGCGCTCATCACCAAGGGCTGGCCGCAACTACTGCCACTCGAAACCATCCATCGACAATCGCCACAGGAGTTTGCCCGCTGGGGCCATGCTGTGGGTAACGTCATCAAGAGGGAATTAACACTCGAGCATGTCCCGGTTCATCCCGCTAGCACGACGTTAACGCTTGTCGAACGTGTCGATTACGGTGCAGCAGTGCAAGCACCAACGGCGGTCTTACGCTTCAAGTCATCGGTAGAGCGTAATAACGGTCTGTTAAATCGTTTACTGAGACGCACCGGTTTACCGCATTTTGATGCGGGTGATCTTGTGGGTATCTTAGCCCCAGGTAGCAGTGTGCCGCGATTTTATTCGTTAGCATCCGCGTCGAAGAATGGCGTGCTCGAGATCTGCGTTCGTCATCATCCTGACGGTTTATGCTCCGGTTTTCTTCATGGCCTATCCGTCGGTGACACCATTGAGGCCTTCATCAAGCTTAATCCGAGCTTTCGCCCAGCATCGGGCAAAGCACCGATAATACTGATCGGCGCGGGCACTGGCATTGGGCCGTTAGTCGGTTTTATCCGTAACAATAAAGCACATCACCCAATACACCTTTATTGGGGCGGTCGTAGTCCACAGTCTGATTTTCTCTATGAGACAGAGCTTAAGCGCTACATAAAAGATCAGCGGTTAACTAAATTAAATCCGGTTTTCTCCCGCATCAACCAAGGCGCATATGTGCAGAATAAGATTACTGAAGATGAGGTGGTGATACGTCAATTGATCGAGGAGGGGGCGCAGTTTTTAATATGTGGCGGTCGTAACATGGCGAGTAGCGTAGCGGCGGCACTGGACAAGGTAATTGCCCCCCTGGAGATCGATGTGGCGACACTGAAAGCGCAGGGACGCTACCGTGAAGATGTTTATTAACTGAGTCAGCTGCGATTAACGTGACTAAACCGTTTGCTAGCTTGACTAGCACTTTCTATTCTCGCGAATAGAAAGTGTTTCTGCCGTGTTCGGTATCATTTAATCCTGTGTCACTCCTATAGCTTAACCCTATAGCTTAACCCTACAGAAAGTGACACAAAACGACGTTACCCTTTGATATCACTTAGATGTTGTCGCACGCACCTCGGCAACAGTCTTTGCAGTGACTGGGCCTGCATTATTACCCCACGCCTGTCGAACGAAACTTGCCAACGCTGCGACTTCATCATCCGACAACCGCTCGCGGAATCCAGGCATCCGAAGACGCGAAGGTCGGGTTGCTGTCGATGGCATTTCAGCACCGTTCAAGATCACATCAAGGAAGCCTCCCTGTTCATCGGCCAACACCATTGAATTCCCGACGAGCTCTGGGAATACGCCATCAGCCCCCCGACCCGCGCTAAAGTGACAGGCGTTGCAGTTATCGAGATAAAGCCTTGCCCCAAGTTCCATATCCGGTGATGCCGCCAATAACATCGCCGCCGTGCTCTTTTCTGCTTCCACATTAAGAACCCGAGGAGATGACTCGGTATCGACTGAAATGTGCCGTAGATATTTAGCAATCGCAGTTAAATCTTCATCCGTAAAGTATTGCAACGAATGCGAAACAACGGCTGTCATTTCACCGGCAACACCGCTGTGTGCATTACGCCCCGTCTTGAGGAAGGACACCATCTGCGCTTCGTCCCAGTATGCCGAAACACTGTTAGAACCACGTAGTGGTTGCGCATACCAACCGCCGATAACGCCACCCGTTAAGAATTTGCTATCCTCGGCGTTATATCCAGATTGAACGAAAAGAGCCGTGCGAGGACTGTGGCATGCACCGCAGTGACCGGGTCCTTCGACCAAGTAAGCGCCCCGATCAAGCACTGGATCGTTGTAACGTGGCTCGAAACCCGCATCCTTATAAGCAACCCAATCCCACAACCGAAGACCCCAACGCTGATTAAAGGGAAACGGCAGCTCTGTTTCCGGTGCTTTTTCAGCAACAGGTTCAACCTCGTTCATCAAGTAATCATAAAGGCTAGCGATATCAGCTTCACTCAACTTACGATAGTTAGCCGAAGGCATCGCTGGATAGAGGCGATGTCCACCCTTACCGATTCCATCGTAAAGTGCCGCCCGGAAATCATCCAATGTCCAATTACCGATACCATACTCAGGATCAGGCGTGATATTGGAAGAATAGATCGCGCCCAATGGGCTATCGATAGAATACCCTCCCGCGAAGGGCTTGCCGCCTTCCACGGTATGGCAAGCCATACAGTCACCTAACCGGCTCACATACTCGCCAGAACTGGCAACGACGACATCATCTGATGCAATCTGAGCCTGCACGGGAGTCCGCTGAGTCGGCACAAACATAATGGCTAGAATAACGATGACGCCCAAAACAATGAGAGCCCCAGCTAATCTCAAAACTTTACTCATAATACTCATACCAATGGCCCCGGTGCAGACAGATAATCACGGCGAATAGCATCAAGAGTCCAGTAAGTGAGTCCACCTAGCGCACCGGTTGGATTGTACTGCAAGTTTTGCGGAAACGACCCAGCCCCCAGGAGAAAAACATTATGAACATCCCAGCTCTGTTGATAGCGATTAATGACCGACGTCGCAGGGTCTGTACCCATCGCCGTTCCACCAACGTTATGCGTCGATTGATAAGGACGGATATCGTAGCGTGCACCTATATCTTTGTAGGACGATTTGAAAGACGTTGGGTTTAACTCTTCCACAACCCGTTCGATCTTTTCTTTCATGAACTGTGACATACGGATATCGTTGTCTTTCCAATCAAAGGTCATCCGTAATAGCGGCCTACCGTGACGATCGGTATACGTCGGATCAAGATCAAGATAACAATCTCGATAAGACATGTTAGAACCATGTAGGCTCACCCCCAATGAGTGCCCGTACCAATCCTTCACTCCTTTTTTCCATCCGGCTCCCCAACTAGGTACACCGGCGGGCAGAGGAAGATTTCGAATGGGTTGACCGTTTAACTGTGAGGCATGAATGTAGCCCCCACCGATAAACCCTTCGGCGGCAAAGTCTATCTGATTGGTGCCGTAATCATCGATGACATAGGCAGAAGATCCTGAGCCGACAAAGGGGTTGAACTCTACATCTTCAAAAAAGGCCTTCGTGCCGCCAGTCATTTGGTAAGCATAATTACGCCCAACCACACCCTCGCCCTTCACAGGATCGTAAGGTTTACCAATTCCAGATAGCAGACACAGGTGGGTATTGTGCAGTGAATAGGCTGCCATAATGACAAGATCTGCCGGCTGAAAGACCTCTTCCTGCGCGGCCTCATCAAAATAGGTCACACCCGTCGCGGTTTTACCATCGGCCGATAACTCCACCTTAAGCACCTCGCAATGCGTGCGATAGCTGAAGTTATCATAGCGTTTCAGTGCATCGAGTATGCAGGTTTGCGGTGATGATTTAGAGTAGTTCAAGCAACCATAACGCTCACAAAAGCCACAATAATTACACGGCCCAAGCTGCATGCCATATTCGTTAACGTAGGATTCACTCGCTATCGCAGCAGGCATAGGGAAAGGATGCAGCCCCAGCTCCTCGGCCTTATCGCGGAACATCCGTGGCCCAAGTTGCATCTGCAGCGGTTTCATCGGAAACTCGCGCGATCGGGGTGCTTCAAAGGGGTTACCGCCAGGGACAGTCTTGCCACCGAGGTTCCCAGCTTGACCGGAAATCCCCAGCATATACTCAAAGCGGTCAAAATAGGGTTCTAGCTCTTCATAGCTCACACCCCAGTCCTGAATCGTCATATCTTCGGGAATAATATCGGCCCCGAACTCTTCAGTGACGTAGGACTTCAGCCTTAACTCTTCGGCCTGAGGGCGCCACGTATTGCCGTTCCAATGCATACCTGCGCCACCGACACCATCTCCGGGCAAAAAGGACCCAAGATGACGCATCGGCAAGGCGGTATCGTTTTGCCCATGTCGAAGTGTGACTGTTGATTTAGCCGGTTTTTGCATGAAACCGTACCGCACCCCGTAACGCAACTCATCCGCTACATTGGGATACTGGAAATCGGGTACCGTATCCCGATCGGCACCACGCTCAAGCGCTAGAATATCCAACCCCTCTTTAGCTAGTTCGATGCCGGCGATAGACCCCGTCCATCCAAGCCCAATAATAACAACATCTTTTTTAGGATCTCTACGTGCCATTACTTAAGCCCTCTCGCCGGAAATTGATACAGGACCCAATGGATATATAACATTGTCCATTGCCGGGTCGTTCCATTCGAGAAAGCTCGCTCGGGCACCAGGAAAGCCGATATAGACCCAAGCAGCCATGCCATGATTACCACCATAACGTGGATCGCTAAAATAACCTTCTTTGGTGTTTTGCAGTAACAGAGCGAAGAAATCTCGCAAGTTATCAGGCAGACCCACATCACCTTTTTCAAGAGCGACCAACGCAAGATCTTGGGTCGCCGCATCAAGACTTTCAAATGCAGAGCCATGAGTCTCTTTACACCAGTCATCAAAGTAAAGAATACCCTGACGGTAAATATCCGCTGGGGGTAATGGACTCTGAAAGCCCATAAGAGGATTAGCACTAGGATTATGTGGCGCATTCATATACCAATCGGCAGCAGCACCAAAATCACCGGCTAGCTGAAGATCAATAAAGACCGGCACACGCGCCTCCAGTGCACCAGGCCCTTCGCCATCAGATGGTATAAGCCGAGATGTTGCGGCATTGATAAAAGTCCACTCATTTGCAGAGAAGAACACAGGAACATAATCTGCGAGATCGGGAACCGCTGCGTGGCCAAAAGGGTGCTGGGCAAGCGTTACGAGCGCCGTCCCTGCCATTCCTGCTGCCATGAACCCACGTCGCGATAACTTAAAAGTTGGTATCGACATATATAAAGTTCGCTCCAGCATCAACCTCACTCATATCCATGAGCGAGGAAAATGTTTGTTAGTTGTATTGGTAGGAAGTAGCCACTTAACTCCTTTTTCATCCAAGACAACAAACGCTACGAACTATATAGGAGCAAGCTAACTATTTGACGGTAACAACAGTGTGTAAATCAAGTCACAGGACGCGACTGATACAATACGACTTTCAGTATCCAATACTGAAAGTCATACTCAAAATGCTACGTCAGTAACAATAGTCTACTCCTTATAAAGTGAGATTTTAAATATCTCTCGTAGAATTAGATGCCAACGCTAATAAACAGCTAGTCAATAATGCTGACACCCTACTGAACTTATCAAGATGTACAGGCGGTATTGATCTTAAAATAAAGAACACGTCACACAAAGTTAGCCATTCATTATCTAACGGTTTGAACGATTAGATAGACCGAAGCATGCTTACCAACACAAAGCGTTGAACGGCCTCAACTTAGACTGCATCGGAAAGCGTGTTTCTTAACGCATACTTCTACGAATCTCGCTATTTAAAGCGGCCCCTAAGCGATTAAAGTAACGCTGAAAGGCTAGATTGATACGTTCACGTTGCTCACCTCGCGGATACAAGCCCTGCTCAGCTTCGGCGGTCATTTTAGTCCCCGAAACCAAAAAATTATTGGTGATAGCCGCATCTTGAACAAAGGCTTCAAACGCCCTCGCGCATAACTCCTCAGCCTGACTGTAATAGACTTGGTTCATCACCTTATCGACCCGCACTGATGCCTCAAATAACGGACTCGGGGAATCACCATCCTCAGCTAACATGATCTGCCTGAAACAGGCGTACAGATCATCATTCAAGGGATGAACCACGGGCGTCGCATCGGCTAACCAAGCTTTTGACGCGAACATGCCTGCCGGAGCATCATCAAAGGCGGTACCACCGAGGTAATGATCGAGTGCGTGAAACCACTCATGTGCAATACTGCCTGGGCCTGCATTTTTGGCCAAAGAAAAGCACCGCATCGACGGTTGATAATGAGCTGCAACACCGGGGCGTCCACCGATACCATATTGTAACGACAAGGTTCCGCGCAATGAGATCAGCGGCTCAGGGCATTTCAAGATGGTCATCAGATCAACCAAGGCATCGTAAAATAACCCCGCCGCTCGGTTTTGCTCCGCCTGCGTCACCCAACGACCAATGCCGATAAATCTGAAATCAAACCGCTTCCTGACTTCAACAAAGCCAACGGGATTGCCTTGCCGTACATCCGGCCCATGGCGATAAAATTCACGCGATAACGTCATACAACTACAATACCCGCTCTACCCTATTTTTAAATCAGAGAGATGATTGTACTCCCGTAACGAGAGAGTAAGCAGTGTTTCATATCAGAGCCTAGACTAAACCGTGAAGCGACAAGATTCGCACCCGCTAAAATACAAAGACAAAACAGAGATATTTAAAATTTATGCGCTATGCGTTGAATAGCGAATTACTGGGTTAATTTTTAACACTTGGCCATCCGTCACCGTAATCTCTCCACAAAAGCAGCCTCACAAGCTTGATATATACGAATTACCATATATAGTTACAATCACATATATGAAAAAACACATATTAATGAGATTAAGGCTAACGATTGACCAAACTCTCGACCTGAGACTGGCCATCGGCTCTTTGATCCATGAGACAAGAGTAAAATGAACAGCAGCTCCGCTATGCAGCCTACACAGTTTTATAAATGTCTCACTGATGAAACACACCTTCGCTGCCTGCTACCGATTCTGTCAGAGCAGGAGCTATGTGTTTATGAGCTGATGCAAGCCTTAGCGAGAGCCAACCTAAGATCTCCCGTCACCTCGCACAGCGCAGCAAGAGATGTTGTCACGCGTATTGAGAATATAAGCATCAAAACAACGTCTTAGCGGGTTGCTAAGAATACGATGAAAAATAAGCTATTTTTCGCCATACACAGATAAAAAGGAAGAAAGTCATTATGGGTATGTTTGAACGCTATTTAAGTGTTTGGGTAGCCATCGCCATTATCGGCGGTGTTGCCTTTGGCAATCTATTCCCTGCGCTATTTCAACTCATTGCGGCCTTAGAGTTTGCCCATGTCAACTTGATCGTTGCCCTTCTTATTTGGCTGATGATCTACCCTATGATGGTGCAAATCGACTTTTCTTCACTGAAAGACATCGGTAAAAAACCCAAGGGATTGATTCTTACCTTAGTGATTAACTGGATGGTCAAACCGTTCACTATGGCACTGCTTGGCTGGCTATTTTTTAAAGGTATCTTTGCCGACTGGGTCGACCCTCAAACAGCCAATGAATACATCGCTGGGATGATTTTATTAGGCGTGGCCCCCTGTACCGCGATGGTCTTCGTCTGGAGCCAGCTGACCAAGGGCGATCCAAACTATACCCTCGTGCAAGTTTCAGTAAACGATATCATTATGATATTTGCCTTTGCCCCGTTAGCGGCTTTTTTATTAGGTGTGACCGACATTTCGGTCCCTTGGGATACATTACTCCTCTCCGTCATACTCTATGTGGTTATCCCATTGGTCGCCGGTGCTATCACAAGAAAAAAGGTCGATCGTCAACAGGATCACGCCGCGCTAAACCACTTACTGGCCGTACTCAAACCTTGGTCGGTGATCGGGCTTTTAGCAACGGTGGTTTTATTGTTCGGTTTTCAAGCGCAAACCATTTTAGCACAGCCCGAGGCGATTCTTTTGATTGCGATTCCGCTCCTGATACAAACCTACGGAATTTTTGCTATAACCTATTTCATCGCTTTAAAAATGCGACTACCTCACAATATTGCAGCCCCTGCCTGCATGATTGGCACATCGAACTTTTTTGAGCTCGCCGTCGCAGTCGCCATTTCTTTATTTGGACTTCACTCGGGGGCCGCTTTAGCGACGGTCGTTGGTGTTCTCGTTGAAGTTCCTGTTATGTTGAGTCTCGTTTGGTTTGCTAACCGAACCCGACACTGGTTTGGAGAAGCATAATGTTTGAAATATTTACCCAATTAGCCGACTGGCTAACCTATGCAGTGCTTGGCCTTTCGCCAGATTCAAAACTCGGTGACGCGGCTCACTTTTTTATCGAAGATGTAAGCAAGATCTTTGTACTGCTACTGGTTATGATCTATTTCATCGCGCTATTAAGAGCGTCACTCAATGTTGAAAAAGTGAGGGATTATCTGGCCGGAAGGCATCGCGGCATTGGTTACCTGCTGGGTTCAGGGTTTGGTGCGATCACCCCCTTTTGTTCCTGTTCCAGCATTCCGGTATTTTTAGGCTTCACCTCCGCCGGCATTCCTGTTGGCATCACCATGTCTTTTCTTTTGACCTCCCCCTTAATCAATGAAGTTGCCATTTTATTGCTCATGAGCTTACTTGGCTGGAAGTTCACCGTGCTATATGTCGTTATCGGTATGTCCGTAGGCATTATTGGTGGTTTCTTTCTGGATAGCATCAGGGCCGAGCGCTGGCTGCAATCCTTTGCCGCAAAAGCACTAGCCGCAGGGCAGAATAAAACAGCGCCCAACCAGCCTAAACAAGAGCCTACAGTCTTACCCTTTTCACAACGTCACCAGTTCGCCAAAGGTGAAACACTGGAGATTTTTGGTCGCGTCTGGAAATGGGTCATTATCGGTGTTGGCTTAGGTGCCGCCTTACATGGCTTTGTGCCTGACGGTTGGATTGAAACATACCTAGGTGATGGGCAGTGGTGGTCTGTCCCTGCCGCCGTGTTATTGGGCATTCCGCTTTATTCTAATGCGACAGGCGTTATTCCGGTGATGGAAAGCCTAATCATCAATGGCCTGCCCATCGGTACAACGCTGGCGTTCTGTATGAGTACCGTTGCGGCCAGTTTTCCTGAATTTATTCTGCTTAAACAAGTGATGCAATGGCGGTTGCTGGCCATCGTTTTTGTGATGCTATTAGTATCCTTTTCGGTGGTTGGATGGCTGTTCAATGCCTTTTCGTCTTTCTTATGAGGTGATATATGAAACAGATAAAAGTGTTAGGTAGCGGTTGTAGTAAGTGTAAAAAAACTGCTGAGTTGATCGAACAATTAGCACATGAGCTGGCTATACCGGTAAGTGTCACAAAAGAGACAAGTCCTGAAGTTATTATGGGTTTTGGCGTGATGAGCACCCCTGCTGTGGCGATTGATGAACAGTTAGTTCACTCAGGGTCGGTGCCTAACGCAGCACAGATAAAAGAATGGCTGACTAAAGAGTCGTCATGACGCTCTAGGCGCACTCACGCTTAAAAAGGGCACAGGAAATGCTCGTTATTTATTATGGTGAAGGCGCTGGCCGTACAGGCTTAATGGCAACGGTATTACGACTAAAAGCAGGTAAACAATGGCAATCAGTTGCCTCTTATATTCAGGCATTAGGTTCTAATACTTTAACGCTGCCAAGTCATATCGGTTTTATTAATACACATTATTCGGTTTGAGGTTTTTATGACAATTAAAGTGGGTATCAATGGTTTCGGCCGTATGGGTCGCTTATCACTTCGGGCAGCATTCGACTGGCCTGAAATAGAGTTTATCCAAATTAACGATCCCGCTGGTGATGCAGCGACCTTGGCCCATTTGATTACCTTCGACTCGGTACATGGCCGCTGGCACCATGAAGCCTCTGCTGAGGGCTCTGAGATCCTTATTCAGGATAAACGCATTTCATGTACGCAGAATAAAGCGATAACCGATACTGACTGGTCTGGTTGTGACGTCGTCATTGAAGCCAGTGGCAAAATGAAATCAAAAGATCTATTACAGGCTTACCTTGACCAAGGTGTTAAGCGTGTCGTCGTTACTGCTCCTGTCAAAGATGATGATGTACTCAATATTGTCATGGGCGTTAACCAGCATTTATATGATAAATCGAAGTACCCTATTGTCACCGCTGCATCTTGCACCACCAACTGCCTAGCACCGGTTGTAAAAGTGATTCATGAAAAACTAGGGATCGTGCATGGCTCCATGACCACCATTCATGACATTACCAATACCCAGACAATTCTTGACGCGCCCCATAAAGATCTGCGGCGCGCCCGTGCCTGCGGAATGAGCCTAATCCCAACCACCACGGGCTCTGCTACCGCTATCACGCAAATCTTTCCCGAGTTGAAAGGCAAACTAAATGGCCATGCCATTCGTATTCCGTTAGCCAACGCGTCCATTACCGATTGTGTATTTGAAGTGAGCCGAGCCACCAACGAAACTGAAGTAAATCAGTTTTTAAAAGAGGCTGCGGAGAATGAATTAAAAGATATTCTCGGTTATGAAGAGCGCCCCCTTGTATCCATTGATTACAAAACGGACCCTCGCTCTAGCGTCATTGATGCGCTATCGACGATGGTGGTCAACGGTACGCAGGTGAAACTTTACGCTTGGTACGACAACGAATGGGGATACGCAAATCGTACAGCCGAGCTCGTCCGCCTAGTGGGTCTGTTAGACAAGGAATAGTAAACAATGCAATGGCTAGCACAACTATCCCCTCAAATCCGTCAATATATGGTTGTCACGGGTAATTACTGGGCATTTACCTTAACGGATGGCGCACTAAGGATGCTGGTTGTGCTGTATTTCCATGGGCTCGGCTATAGCCCACTGGAAATCGCCATGCTATTCATTTTTTACGAGATTTTTGGCGTAATAACCAACTTAATCGGAGGCTGGCTTGGGGCTCGCATCGGTCTGAATAAAACCATGAATATTGGCTTATTCATGCAGATTGTTGCCCTGTGTATGTTGCTAGTGCCGACCACCCTACTGACAATTCCTTGGGTCATGGCCGCGCAAGCCCTCTCGGGTATTGCCAAAGATCTCAATAAGATGAGTGCCAAGAGTTCGATCAAATTGTTGGTTCCCGATGATGCCTCCGGTCAGCTATACAAATGGATCGCTATTTTAACCGGCTCCAAAAATGCATTGAAAGGGGTCGGATTTTTCTTAGGCGGCGCGTTACTAAGCCTATTCGGATTTGCCGATGCGGTACTCACCATGGTGATCGGATTAACCGTGGTGTGGATACTCAGCCTACTCAATTTAAAAAAGGGCTTAGGTCAGGCGAAAAACAAGCCTAAATTCACGGATATATTCTCTAAAAGCAGAGCCGTTAACTACCTTTCTGCGGCACGCATGTTCCTGTTTGGCGCTCGGGATGTCTGGTTCGTAGTTGCTTTACCGGTGTTTCTGGCTAATAGCTTCGGCTGGGATCACTGGTCAGTAGGGGGCTTTTTAGCCACATGGGTCATCGGCTATGGCATTGTGCAAAGTTTAGCCCCCCATGTAACAGGTAAACGCACCGGTAGACTTTCTGATGGCCGCCAAGCGGTCGTTTGGGCTATTGCGCTGGGGATAACGCCAGCCCTCATCGCGCTATCACTCACCTATCACTGGCATGTGCATTTGATACTCATTGGTGGCCTGCTAGTCTTTGGCGCGCTGTTTGCGGTTAACTCATCATTGCACAGCTATTTAATTGTGAGTTATGCCGGTGAAGATGGCGTATCCCTTGATGTCGGTTTTTACTATATGGCAAACGCCATGGGTAGACTGATAGGTACCGTGCTATCCGGCTGGATCTATCAGGACTTTGGTCTCGCCGCCTGCTTATGGGTTGCGACACTGTTTATCGCCATTACTGCGCTCATCTCGCTGGGCTTACCTAAACATCAAACACCGTTAACGGCAAAAAATTAATATCCAGAGCCGTTTAGATGTTTAACAAGCACTGACACAAAATACCTCAGCAGTGCTCCCTATAGCTCAATCAAGGACACTGCTTGAATACCCTTTGCTGGCATTGCTTACAGATATCGGGATTTAAACGTGGCACTAAGGTACTCAAGGCATCATCCACTGTGGCATAAAAATTCTCTTCTCCTAATTTTGCCAAAAAATTTAACGCGGCCAACTCGTCTTTAACAGTGTTTTTTAACGCGCAGAAACTTAGTGTGAAACCTTTTTCCTGTAGATACCGAGCCTCTTTCAACAGCATTTCAGCCCCCGCATAATCAATAAAATTGATACCGGTACAATTAATCAAAATATGGTTTCGACCATGATTCTCCTCACTAAAACGGATCAAGTTTTTCTGAATATGATCCACCGCACCAAAGAAGAGAGAACCGTCAATACGGATGATTTTAAGTTGTGGACACTCGGGTAACTGGAAACGCTGGACGCTGCGCAGATCCGTCCCCTGATCGATCGACTTAGGCGCAACCTCCATCATCTTCGGCGTCGAGGTTCGTTTTAGATAAAAAATTAGCGACATCAACACCCCCAGATAGATAGAAAATTCTAGGGCGACAATCAAAGTCGACATAAAGGTTACGAGAAGGATTGAGGCTTCCTGCTTACTACTGTGGAGAATCTCTCGAATATGACGGACATCGATGAGGTTCCAAGCGATTAACATGATCGCACCAGCCATCGCTGGCAGCGGTAAGAAAGCGGTCACCTGTGGCGCAAAGAGTAAAATCAGTACCACGATCAACGCGGCAAACATCACCGCTAGTGGTGTTTTTGCACCGGCATCATAATTCACCCCACTACGGGTAAACGAACCCGAACTCATATAACAAGAGAAAAAACTCCCAACCACATTAGAGAGCCCCTGACCAATAAACTCCTGATTCCCATCGATACGCTGGCCCGAATGAATCGCAATGGCCCGCGCAATCGCCACCGCTTCGACCAACCCGAGTATCGCGATTGCCAGTGCCCCAGGCAGCATCGCACTGAGTGTACCGACAGATAAGTCAGGCAGAATGAAAGCCGGCAGTTGCCCTGATAGTTCCCCCACCATCGGCACGCCTTGGCTGACACCGTTTAATAACCAGCAGAACAGACTTCCCATGATCATACCGAATAACATCGCCGGAACTTTCCGGCTCATTTTTTTGATCAGTAGAGTGCTACCTATCGTCACCAGCGCAATACTCAGTGAATAGCCATTAAAATCTTGTAAGTGACCCAGCATAAACTCCCAATCTGCATAGAAAGGTTTTCCGGCAGGGATTGATAATCCGAGAACATGTTTAAACTGACTTGAAGCAATAAGGATCGCGGCACCGGCGGTAAAGCCGATCACCACCGTATGGGAGATAAAGTTAACCAACATCCCCATGCGAGCCAAACCAAAACCGAATTGAAACAGCCCTGCTAATAATGTGAGTGTCAGCACCGCCGGAATATAAGCCTCGATTCCCTGAGGCACAATATTGCTGACTACACTCAGCACCACGATCGAAATCGCCGCCGCAGGGCCAGACACCATATGACGGGATGAGCCAAATAGACCGGTAATAATGGGGACAATAATCGCTGTGTATAAGCCAAATTCAGGAGGTAAACCCGCAATCATGGCGTAAGCAACACCTTGGGGTAATACAACAATTGCACCGGTAAGACCCGCCAGTAAGTCCGCCACCAAAGAGTGACGATTAACTTCCCGCCCCCAAACCAGAAAAGGCATCCAGCAGCGCAATGTTTTCATTAGGTTTCGTCTAGCATGATCTGACGCTACGATTCTCTTGCTCATACTCAGTATCTGTTGTCATTGGTTTGGCTTGCAGAGCCTCTCATCGAGGCCCACAAGGCTTGAGGCAGACATCCTACGAGAGTCTTGCTATCATGAGAAACGATATTAAATGGCTATTACGGCCAAAAAAACAGGATATTGATGTGGATTTAGTTCTTCTGCAAACCTTTATCGAAGTCGCTCAAACCCGCAACTTTGGCCGCGCAGCTGAAAACCTATACGTTTCTTCTTCAACCGTCAGTGCCCGCATCAAGCAGTTAGAAACACTATTAGGTTTATCACTGTTTACCCGCAAACATCATGAAGTCAGCCTAACCCCTGCTGGTGAAGGCTTTGAACGACATGCTCGCTTTATTCTTAATGCTTGGGAAAGAGCTTATGAGGACACCGCGTTAAGTGACCGGCACCACAAACGACTCGTAATTGCCGGTGTATCGAGTCTTTGGGATATCTTCTTACAAGATTGGTTGAGTGATATCTACAACACTATCCCAAATATTAGCTTGAGGGCAGAAGAAAGCACCCCCTTACGCGTGGTCGAAAAATTAGAGCAGGGATTGATCGATGTCGGCTTTATGTATGAGCAACCAAGTCTGAAAGGGTATGTCGTTCAGGAAGTGGCGACGGTCCCCATGATACTCGTATCAGATAAAGCGGATACAGCGGTAGATAAAGCCATAGCAGAGGGTTATATCCGAGTTGAATGGGGTGCAACCTTTGCGGGACTGCACGAATCCACATTTCCTCAAAGACCACTGGCTAGAGTGCGGGCCAATAGTGGCCGTGTGGCTCTTAACTTAATACTCAGCTGTGGCGGCGCGGCTTATCTTCCCCAAGTCATCGCTAACCCATTACTCGAACAGGAACGGTTACACCTTGTTAATGACGCCCCCACCATCGAAATGACCGCCTATGCCGCCTACAGTTTACATGGTGAACATCGCACGTTAATCCGGTCATTGTTAGCCCGCTTGGCGCTTTAAACCACCTTCAACTTCATCCGCTACTCATATCGGATGGCTGGCACTGATAGAACAAGCTATTTACCGCTGAGCAGATCACCAAAAAGAAAAACCCAGAGGGTCTGCTGCCAAATACCCCTACGTAGCACAAAAACACCAATACGCACCCTTATTGTGCATTTATAGCTTTATGCAAAACGAAGCGCCCCACAATAAAGCCATACTTTTAAAATGGATAAGGGTGAGGTTGGCTTTTGCTAATTTTCAACCTAATGGAATAAAAATTGCATTCAACACTATATCGCCTGTTAATACTCTGTTCTGAGGAAAGTTATCATCCATGACTAAGCTTAAAAGTAGTTCAATGAACCTCAGCCAACAGGAAAAAAAGTGGCTTAATTGGTTTGGTAAAACCAGTAAATTATCGATGTACAAGTCGTGTTTCCTCAATCGTCATCAATACCATTCGGTAGAGCAGACATTTGAAGGCATCGCCTCAACACGGGTGAAAATTCTCAATCAATGGGTAGAACATCAATGGGATCAGCTGGAATTTATCGCTGATTATCTTGCACCCACCTTTGCGGATATTAACTTAACTTGGCTCAATGAACGCCTAGTCTCAGCCCCCGATTTTTCCGAATTTTTTGTAATTGATATGCATGGTTCGGTGATCACTTCTACTTATACAGATCATATAGGTCATACCGATCTGCCGACTGCCGCATGGACAGCCGGAGTCAAGCAACCCTTCCTACACGGCCCATATGTAGATCCGCTGACGTTAGATATTGGCCCCTCCAGCTCTAAATTCCATGATGAAGTCACGCTCATGTTCTATCAGCCGATCAAAAAAGATGGCGTATTTCTGGGCGCTATTTGTGGTCGTGTACCCAACGATGTACTCGGCGACCTTATTCAACGAGAGGCGGGGCATATTTATCCTGAGTCCGGTGATAACTATATTTTCATGGTCGACTCCCATGTCGATAGC
Organism: Amphritea atlantica; assembly: GCF_018860855.1. Taxonomy (GTDB): domain Bacteria; phylum Pseudomonadota; class Gammaproteobacteria; order Pseudomonadales; family Balneatricaceae; genus Amphritea; species Amphritea atlantica_A. The sequence goes on along the minus strand of NZ_JAHKQE010000022.1, from coordinate 145,423 downwards.
AGTATTCAGCAAGGTACCGCCCTTTCACGTTCCCGCTTTGAAGATAATACCTTTTCCCATGGTGAGAATTTAAAAAGCGGCATCCATACCCAGTGGGGCACCGTCAGAGTTAGGCGGCATACCGAGTTAGAGCTACGCTTCACCGACCCCGCCACAGGGCAACTCCATCCCGGTGTCCGTGAAACCATAAACAAAGGCGAAAATCTATTTATCACCTATCCTGGCTACTCGGATTATCGCCATATCCCTGTGATCGGCAAGGGCGTCACGTTTCAACTCAAAGGGTCTCCTGATCGTTGGGGGATGATGTGTGAAGGCGACTTAGAGGAGGTCTATCGTCGACGCTCAATCAATCTCAGTTTAATGAAAGGCTATGGTCTCACTGCAGCGGCCATTCTCGGCGTTAACAGTGGATTGCACTATTTCACGCCGCTGCCACAGTACACCATTGATGCTATCTCAGTATTACTACTGCTCATAACAACCTTTATGTTCCCTAAGCTAAGTACCAATCGATTAGCCTCAAGACTGGATGATATGACAGAGGTCATCCGCACGATCGCTGAAGGTGAAGGTAATCTTCGTCAACGTATTTCATCCCGTCAGCTAGTCGCCGATGAAACGGGTGATATGGCGCGCTGGATCAATAGTTTTATTGATAGCCTAGATGGCATTGTAGGCCAGGTTATTACCTCTAGCAGTAATGTAAAACTCACCAATGAAGCGATGCTTGATACCAATAAAGAAGCCTGTCAGGTGTCCTCAGAGGTGAGCGACTCTATTCAAGAAATACTGACACTGCTCGAAGAGCAACTGGTTGAAATAGGCCAAGCATCTAACACCGCTGAATCGCTGAAAGATGCCATGGACACCGTCGTTTCCGATGCACGGCAACAATTTGAATCGGTTCGTTCAGGCACAGAGGATATTCGCAACATCGTTGAGACATCCGCGAAGAAAGTACAATCGCTTAATAGCCTAACGGTGGAAGTCGGAAAAATCATTGGCGTCATCACTGATATTACCAATCAAACCAACTTACTGGCCCTAAATGCAGCGATTGAGGCAGCAAGAGCCGGCGAACATGGCCGCGGCTTCTCAGTGGTCGCCGAGGAAGTACGTGGATTAGCACATAGAACCGCCGCCTCAGCCAACGAGATTCAACAGATGATTGAGGGCATCCAGCAGGAAACCCAAAGTGCGGTCGATTTTATGGAATCAGGGGTGCAGGATGTAGATCGCAGTTTGAAAAAGACCGAACAAGCATCCAGTGAAAATACCAGCCTGCATAAGCTAGTTGAGCATATGTTCTTAGCCATCAAACAGCTAGATGAGAACAGTCAACGTCATGGTGATACAGCTCGACGGGTAGGTGTTTCGGCAGAACAGATGAACGACTCTATCGGCACACTACAAGATAGGTCTATCTCGGTTAAAAACACTGCCCATAAGCTCAATCAATTAGTCAGCGTATTTCAGGTAAGCGCGCATTAGCCTCGACGTCTGCGATTAAGGTGATCGACGCCGATATGCTTTAAATTTCTGGCCGCCAAAGTGCGGCCAGAAATAACCGGCAAAACCACTGAGCTAGGACGACCTAGCCAGATTCCACCTTATCGTTTAACTCTCTTTCTGGGATGAAGTCAGTGCGGTTAACACATCGTTCAAAATCACAATCCCGTCATCGACCTCTTTTTCTGTCAAAGTCAGCGCGGGCATAAACCTTAGAGAATCCTCTCGAGGTGCATTAAGCAGTAATCCTGCATCCCTGGCTAATGTCACAATCTGCGGGGCCGAGATCTCGCCGGTATTCATTGCCAACAACAAACCTTTTCCTCGGGTCGCACCTAGCCCAAACCGTTTAGCCAGCACTCCGAGTTGTTGACAGAAATACTCACTCACTCGGTTAACTTGGGCCAAAAAACCGTCCGCCAATACTTCATGCAATACCGCACCAGAGACGGCACACATCAAAGGGTTACCATTAAAAGTCCCCCCTTGATCGCCGTACTCAAAGCAGCTCACCGCTTTATCGATCACCATCGCCGCAATAGGAACACCGCCACCCAACCCCTTACCTAAGGTCATGATATGTGGATGCGCCTGATACTGTTGATAGGCAAACAAGCTACCGGTACGACCAATACCGGTTTGTACTTCATCCACAATTAACAACAGGTTATGCTGTTTACACAGCGCATCCAGCCCAGCAACGAATTCTGCATCAGCAGGAATTACGCCGGCTTCCCCCTGAATTAACTCCAGCATAATAGCCACTGTCTGATCATCAACGGCGGCCTCGGTGGCACTTAGATCATTGTATGCCACCTTAGTAAAACCACTGACCTTAGGTTCAAACAAAGGGGCGAATGCATCTTTTCCCGTAGCCGACATCGTGGCCAAGGTCCGACCATGAAAACTGTGGTCGAAAGTAATGATCTTATAAGCACCATTTTTGTGCTTCTGACCCCACTTACGGGCGAGTTTAATCGCACCTTCATTGGCTTCTGCACCACTATTGGTAAAAAAAACCTCATCTAATGCTGAGTTTTCACACAATAGTTCAGCTAACGTGAGCATCGGCTGATTATAAAAAGCAGGACTCGGGTTGATCAGTTGTGCTGACTGCTTGATCAATGCTTGCTGCATCACGTCAGGGCTATGCCCTAGGGTGTTAACTGCCCAACCCTGAATCCAATCCAGATAGCGTTTGTCATGCTGGTCAAATAGATAGTGCCCCTCTCCTCGCATAAAACAAAGTTCAGGCCGTGGGGTAATCGGAATCAGGTAACGCTGTTTCGCCAATAAATCGTTTGCAGATGAGTCATCCATCCTAACATTCCTTATTAATCATTTATTTAAGACAAAAAAAACCGCAGGGGCTACCTGCGGCTTGTTTAGAATTTTGTGAGCTTAGACGGTGATCGTCATCAGCTTTCAGCACCCCAACAGACACAGGTAATCGATGCACGGCGTCGCAATGCATTCGGGCTGTTAGCTGTTAAAATAAGAGTATTCGTTTGCTGTTTCATATTGGTTTGAGTATCAGCCTAATTTCACTGTCGGTCAATACACCTAAATAAATTTTTTAGACCTCTGCAAAGCTTTAGATGACCATCACACTGTCATCTATCATTCGCAAACAGGGGCTATAACTGTTTATCCAATACATCCCGCATCAGCCGGTCAAACTCTACTTGGGTGTAATAACCCAAAACTTCGGCCGCCACGGCCAGTGAGCTGTTATCCTGATGCGCCTGATGCACAATCGCCGAGGCGACATCGTAACCTAACTGTGGAGCCAGCAGCGTGATAACTGAAAGGTTATCCGCCATATGCTGTTCAATCTGCGGGGTGTTCAACGTTAATCCAGCAACACAGTTGTTAGCAAATGATTGCATGGCATCGGTGAGCAGCTGAAGGCTTTCCATCAGGTTATGAATAATCACCGGTCGATAGGTATTCAGCTGTAACTGCCCCTGTGAGGCGGCCATTGAGACGGTCAAGTCATTACCAAACACCTGTAAGCACACCATGCTTAACGCTTCACATTGAGTTGGATTCACTTTACCCGGCATAATCGAACTGCCCGGCTCATTAGCGGGTAGCTGCCACTCATTAAAGCCACAGCGCGGGCCACTGCCTAACAGACGAAAATCATTGGCTAGTTTAAGCAGTGCCGCTGCTAACTGCTTCAACGCGCCGCTAAAGCGAAGAGAAGCATCCTCTCCCGATACCGCGGCATAGAGATTATCATGGGCACTAAAGGGCCAGCCATACTGTTGCGCTAGAACCTCAGCCACCTGCGTGCCAAATCCTGTGGGGGCATTACTGCCTGATCCCACCGCGGTGCCGCCTATCGCCAATTTATAAATAGCGGTTAGACTGTCATTCACCGCGTCTCGTGCCTCTGTCAGCTGGGTGATATAAGCAGATAACATCGCGCCGATGGTCAATGGCAACGCATCCATCATATGGGTACGACCAACCGTATGCACCGCGGCAAATTCGATCTGCTTCTCTTTCAAACGGCCAATTAGATGATCGATAGCCGGTAATAACAGTGTATGGCTCTGCTGCGCCGCCACCAGATGCATCGCGCTAGGGAACACATCATTGGATGACTGTGACATATTGACGTGATCATTAGGGTGAACCGCCTCGCCTGTTTCGCCTATCTGTTTTTCGATACTCTCTTGAAAGCGATTTGCCAGCGTGCAGATCACCTCATTGACGTTCATATTGGTCTGAGTGCCAGAGCCGGTTTGCCAAACCCTTAGCGGAAATTGATCTCGATATTCGCCTTGCAGTAATGTATCACAGGCTTGAATAATGGCGTCATAATGTCCGACCGATAGGCGTCCGTCACGATGATTCACCACCGCGCAAGCACGCTTTATGGCCACCAATGCGGTTATAAAGTCGGCCTCAAAACACTGCTTACCGATATTAAAATTGATCAGTGAACGTTGCGTTTGCGTACCCCAAAGCGCTCCGTCTTCGACCACGACGGGGGCAAAATAATCACTACTTTGTCCCTGTTGATCGCTATCCTTGCTGTTTTTACTCTTGCTTTTCATGATCTCGCCTCAGTTGATCGGCCGCGCTCTTTATCACGGCCAGCTAACGCTTTAACTATAGGCTAGAAGAGCGATATTCTCTATTTAATCGCGTGGGTAATGAACTGCTGAATAACATCATTTTCAACCGGATTGGCGATCGCAGGACTGATCAACTTAGGCTTAATCAGATAGCCCTTATCGATAAGCCGAGTAATTAGTGGTAACTGGGCAATCGACACCTTACCACTCAGCAGATTACTAAAATCCTCACGGGTTTCGTAGGCGTTGAGCATCTGATGCAATCCTTGTAGATAGAGGTAGTCTTTAGTTAGGCCCCCGCCTCGATAGACCCGTGCGGTGATGGTGAAAGCTTGCTCATCGCCAACATGGTGTTGCTCCTTCAACAGCAGGAAGGTTTTTTTAAAGTCGTTCTCTTCAATCATCGACTCAACCGCCAATACCCGTAGCGCCAACACTTTCAAACGGGGCAGCGTCATGAAACCGGCCAGATATTCACTCAGTATCGCCAGACCCTCTTGAGTCATGGTATTAACCGGACAGCCCATCGCCAACACCCGCAGGGGCTGACTGCGCGCATTGAGCGTCGTCACCAGATGTACGCCTAGCTCGTGATGCGCTAAGGCATTGACCTCGGTGGGCGAGATCAATGCCGAGCTATTCACCTTAACCGTGGTGCCCGACACCAATGCATTAGCAATCAAGCTATCGTCCAGTTTAATCTGATATTGATAGTTTTCCCGCTGTGCAAACGCTTCAAGGTTAGCCACAATATCCGCCGCACCGAGCAGCGTATCGCTGCTCTCTTCTGTATCAGGCAGATGCAAAATAAAGTTGGCATTACGGCTATCTTTCTCACTCGGCTCCCCGTAATAACGCAACGAATCATAAAGAAAGTCCGGCGTGCCGATCGATTTATATTGATCGATTTTATCCACATAGGATTCAATAACACTGCTATAGAGCGTGAACAGATCGTCGTCGCCCAACTCGTCAACCGGTAAATTAAACAGATTTCGCTTCAGGCGAAATGAATCGATCGGCCTCGTTGCGTAACTAAAGTTTGGACTTTGGGAAAAATTAGAGGCAAAAAAAGCCTGTTTCTCTTGGCGAAAATTCTGCGGAGATACCGCATCAAGAATATTGATCCCTTTGACCTGCTCGAACAGAGCATTATCTAACGTCTGAATCGAGGCCGTAAGCACTTCATCACGCTTCATCATACTAAGCTTCCTAGCCGCTCTGCGGCCGAATAAACTGAGGGGCGAGCCCGCTTTTCCAGCGGGCTAATCCCCCTTGATAACGTTTATTCTCATGCTTTGCACGAAATACTTTTGCGAATCAAGATTCTCAACTGAGTAGCCGAACCCTAGCATCTTCAACGCTAGCCATTAGGCTCGGTTAACGTTGCGCGGCTTCATTAAACAATAACTGTTTCGATGCTAGAAACTGCTCCCCAAGCTGCCGAATAGCCGTCGCATTATCCTGCTGCAACACCAGCTCGAGTAACGCTTCTGTCTCCGCTTGAGTGACCTCCCTAATAATCCATTTGATCAAAGGAATTTTTGCCGCACTCATACTCAACTGCTGAATACCCATGCCTAACAACAAGAGTACCGCTACCGGATCCGAAGCCATCTCTCCGCACACACTGACGGGTAAGCTCAATTGCTTAGACGTGGTGGCAATACGCATCAGTTCATGCAGTACCGAAGGATGCAAAGGATCGTACCATTTACCCACCAGCGGACTGTTTCGGTCCAGTGCCAATAGATACTGGCTCAAATCGTTGGTGCCGATCGAGATGAAATCTAACTTCTTACGCCAGAAAGGCAGTAAAGCGATACAACTGGGCACCTCGACCATAATGCCGATCTTCGGCAGACACACCGGCACACCCTCATCCACCAACTGCTGATGAACTTCATGCAGTACCGCCAAACACTGATCCAACTGCTCGGTTGAGGCGATCATCGGCAACATCAGGTGAACTTGGGGGTTACCAGCAGCTGCGGTTAAAATAGCCCGAAGTTGAGTTATCAACAGCGGCAAGTTATCCAACGTATAGCGAATACCACGCCAACCCAGTGCAGGGTTATCCTCTTTGACCACCGGCATATAGGACAGAGGTTTATCCGCACCAATATCCAGAGTGCGAAAATAAACGGGCTTATCTTTATAGTGACTGATCAGATTACGATAGATAATCTCTTGATCATCTTCCGAGGGCAAACTAGAACGAATCATAAACGGCACTTCGGTACGAAACAGACCGATACCTTCCGCGCCGTATCTTAGGCCAGGCAAGACGTCTGCCTGTAGCCCTGAGTTGGCTAGCAGAGTAATTCGAACACCATCTTTGGTTACTGCTGGCAGTTGGCTGTCAGCCTGCAAGCGGGTTTCGAGTACCCGCCTTTCTGATAGTGTCCGTTGATATTCCCTGAGTGTGCTCAAACTAGGCGAGCAGATCACCTGACCCGCATCACCGTCGACCACCAATTGATCGCCATTTAACATCGGTACTTCGCCGATGCCCATCACCGCGGGGATACCCAACGCATTCGCAAATACCGCGATGTGAGACAACGAGCCACCAGCAAAACAAACAATACCCGCTAGCTTTTCCGTGGTCAGATTAACAATATCCGACACACTGATATGATCACCTACCAGAATCAACGGCTCATTACCGATGGGCATCTCCGGTTCGGCACTTTTCTGCCAGATCTGATAAAGCTTGACCCCTAACTGTTGAATATCCTCATGTCGCTCGCGCAGATAAGGGTCTTCCATCGCTTTAAACTTATCAGCAAAGAACCCAACCGACTGTTTTATCGCCCAAGGCAACTGAAAACCGGCCGCAATCTCATCACTGATCCGTTGTTCGAATGTGATGTCTTGCAATAACATCTGATACGCATCAAGCACTGAAGCAAGACCTTCACCTAGGGTCTCGCTAACCGTATTTCGCTCATCCCTCAACTGACTCACTGCTTCAGCTTTAACGCTCTTCCAGCGGCTATATTCCGCGTCCATATCGGTGGATTTAAGTTTTTGAATCTCGGCAAGCTGAGGCAACTTACGCATAAAGGCACGGCCAATCGCCACACCTTGAGCACCCGTAATACCCTGATACAGTTTTGTTTTTGAGCGGCCGGGAAACACTTCCTTCGGATAGGTGGCCAACAGCATCGCCAGATGCGTTGCTAGCGTGGAAAGTAATGCAACATAATCTGAGGGTAAAACCTCTGCACGGCGGCTTTGCACCACCAAAACACCATAGACCTGCGCTCGATAAACCAAAGGGACGCCGCAGTAACTGTGATAACGCTCCTCTTTTGACTTCGCGACAAAGTAATATTCAGGGTGCTGATCAGGCTCGATGATATTGATCGCGCTTTGCATCTGCACCACATGACCCGCTAATCCCTTTTTTGCCGGTATCACAACCCTATTTTTACGCACCAAGCCGTGACTAGCCACCAGCCGCATGCTCTCATCCCGCTGTTTGAGATAGAGACTGCACACCTCAACCAGCAGCGTTTCGCTAATCGCATCAACGATATGTTGAATCTGCGCCTCAACCGTATTCGCTTTCGCTGCTGATTGAATAATTTGAGTGAGTTTAGCAAATGCGCTCTCACTGGAATCCTGATTCATAACCCCCGCCTTGATGTTATAACCGAATCCAACACTGAACCCGAGTTAAATCACACGGATATCATCAGACCCAATATCATGAACACAACCACCGCTGTGTTGTAAGCTTAAATACCCCAAATAACGGCTAAAAATACCCTAATCCGTCGCCGCGTTATTACAAATAGTTTCGGAGCCAAGCAAAATATAACCAATTCGATGTTCACCTCTATCCGTATATTGATAGGGCGCACTAATATAATGCTGCTTTGCCGCCGTAACGACAATCCCTTGGCGACGTAAATATTCAGACAACACGTTAGGTAACAGATCCCGACGATTGGCATTCCAAGCAATCAAACACTGCCCATCAACCGACGGTGGATTGTTATCTACGGTAAAGAACTCGGTTTTGGGACTTAAAATCCGCGCACCATCAAAATAGAGCCCGATATTTGATGCCCTCAGATTACTATCGCCAATAATGGTTCCGCCATTAAAGCCTTGCTGTCTCAGTTGTTCAGCCAACTCAGCCGAGGGATATTGCATCCGGTTAGGATTCCGCTCCATGTAAGGCGCCAGCCAAAACTGACTAAAACGCAACACAATCACGATCACCGCAAAAAAAACAACCACCGACCGTAATACCATTTCTCGCCGCTTCGATACCCCTGCCGCATCCGCTCGGCTTATCAAATAAAGCGGAAAGATAAACAACAGCATCACTACGTCAGACAAAATCGAGCACTAATCACGCCAGAGGCAATAACCGCCCCTCGCCATAAAACTCATACTGGCGAATCTCGTTTTGGCGAAAGCATTCGGCCACCAGACAATCAACGAGCAGGGTCAACCCGCCGACTATTGCCACTATTGATTCGATACCAACCGGCAATACTATATCGGTCTGTTTGTGCCGGCAGCACTTCATGAGGAAACTCCTCACTGAGAAACACCACTAAAGTGCCGAACTCCGGCAATACGCTCAAGAGAGGCTCGTGCCCTTCGTCAGGATAGATCAACAGCTCACCGCCATCTTCCGCCTGCCAATCAGGATTAAGATAGGCGACCAGCGTCAGCACACGGTTTTGTTGCCCACGAAAAGCATCCCGATGCACTTTATAAAAATCACCCGCCTGATAGTGAGCGTAATGACTTTCAAATGAAAACAGCCCTAAAAACAGACGACGATTAATCGCTTGTTGAAGTTTATCGGCCCATTCAAGCCACGCATGCCCCGCTTCGGTAGTATTGTCGATCCAACAGATCTCATCACGACGAATGGTTTCGGCTTTGACGTAAGCCTCCTGACGACCGACACCCGCCCGACTAAAGCGCTCAGCCGGTAAATCCCTAACCTCTTGCGCTAACGCCCTGCAAAGCGTGTCTGGCAGCGCGTGGCTAAGCACAGAATACCCTTGCTGATAAAGTTCTTCGGCAATCTGTTCAAATACCTGGTCTGACACCACAAACTCCTATCTTTATCTCGCCATTCAATCATCGAACCATTGGACCTAAAAGTCACATCTTCGGCAATCAATATCCATCGGATGATAGATCTCGATCAGCTAATCACACACAATAAAAAAGGCCGCCATAGCGACCCCTGTATCAAAAGACGTAACCCTTAGCTACGACGATCAGCAGGACTACCTCGACGTTCATTACGGGAAAATGACGGCGTCACATCGGTACTACGTACATAACCGACAACACAGCGTTCCGGATCGACAACATCACTTAACACTTCTTGCCATTTATCAGAATTCAACACCACATGGGAAGAATCACTGAATTCAAGCCAACCATTTTCAACCATCGCTTTTACTTTACGACGCACGGTTTCATAGGGAATACCGGTAGCAATACTGATCGAATGATTATTACAAGAGAAGCCTGCCACTTGCTGACTATCTTCAGCCTCTTCACGCTGGCGTAGCGCCCAAAGAGAGATCACATTAAAAATAATGGCCGATTTAATGTCACCATCAAAGACCCGGTAACAACGAATCAGAAAATCAGTTGAAAAAGAAACAAACCCCAATTTCTGAGCCAATTCATCAGCATCATAACTGGCACGCAGACTAGTCGGCATAGCCCCTCCCAAAAGTGTATTTTTTATTTGATCTGAACCGCTTGGGCTCAACGTTGCCTTACCCATTTCTGCCTCCTCATTACACCTGCGCGTAAGCATTTTTTGTACTCGTTATTTACCTATTGTAGAGGCAAAAGCAAACAGACGTCTCATTTTGAGTATTAAAGAGAACATATACTATTCTGTCCCCAAACGACAACAAAAACCCCTTTATTAATAGGATTAATCTATTTCAGAAACATTTTTGTCACAATTTTCAGCGAAACTCTCTAATAAAGACAAAAGGACCGAAACAATGACAATGAACTCAACTGAACACCAAATTGGCCAACTACTACGGGATGGCCATAGCCCCGATCAAATTAAAGCGATCATTGACCTGCCTGCCGAACAAGTTATGTTTCACTATGACAGCTACATCAGGCAACGTAAAACCCAGCAATTAAAAGCCTCTAATCAACATAATCAAGCCTCCTACGCAATGAGCCTTCGTCCCTAACAACCGCGTTTCACCACCCTTTCCCGATGCATTCTGTTTTATTGATTCAGCTTCGATTAAGACCATTTAAGGTATTTACATTATTATAGTCATACGCATACACTGCGATGACTAAATTCCGGGCCGATTAAATGGCAGCGATTAACGGATACTAATAAGGTGATGGTGAAATGAAAAAGACAATGATTCTGGCAGTAACTGCCATGCTAATGACTCCGATTGCAGCAATGGCTGATCGTGATGGCGCAACGCTATATAACACAAAATGTATGGCCTGCCACATGACCGGTGCAGCTGGCGCACCATTGTTTGGCAATGCTGAGCAGTGGGCCCCTCGTGCAGCTAAAGGCATCGACGCTCTGCTCGTTAGCGCCACCAATGGCCTTAATGCTATGCCACCTAAAGGCACCTGTATGGATTGTACAGAAAGCGAACTCAAAGGCGCGATCCAATACATGCTTGATAACGCCAAATAATCAGCGTCAGTATCGAATCAAAAAAACCGATGTCAGTGATGGCATCGGTTTTTTTATTTTTCAACGTCAAGCAGTACGCTTAGAGAAGATTGCGCTAAACCTTACCCCGTTGAAACATCAAAACACATCTTGCGGCGCTAATGGCCCAAAACCCTGATCTCCAGGTTCCTGCGTTTCTAGCTTCTCAAGCTCTTCAGGATCAGTACTTTTCTGAATAATGATCTCTACCCGACGATTCATACTTCGATTTTCCGCAGTATTATTGGGCGCCAATGGTTTAGTGTCAGCGTAACCAATAATGGTGAAGCGAGATTGGTCAATCCGCGGATCGGCAAACAACTCATGACCAACCGCCAACGCTCGAGCCGTGGATAAGCCCCAGTTCGATTCATACCGACCACCCGAGACGGGAATATTATCGGTATGTCCTTCAATGGCCACTTTGCCCCCGACATTCAGCAGAACATCTCGGATCTTTGCAATCACCGGAATATAGGCAAACTTCAACTCCGCTGAGCCCGACTCGAAAGAGCCTTTCTCTTTAACCCGGATTACAATCTTTTTACCTTCTGTAGCGATCTCAATGCTGCCTTGACCTATTTCCTGACGTAATGCAGCGGCAAACTCAACGGCTTCTTTTTGTGCCTGCGCTTCAGCTTGCGCTTCCATCTGCTCTAACATCTGCTCTAGCTGATCAGCAGTCTCACCTGCGAGTTTCTCTCGAACCTCCGACTCTCCCTCTTGAGTTCTTACATCAAGGGTTTGCAGATTATTATTAAGGGTCATCTGCCGCACTTCATTCAATGGCGTTGGCTCTGGTCGCCCGGGACTGAACTCCTGCGCGATAATACTGGTTCCCTTAGGAATATCCTCGACTTTAATTTGGTTCTGCACCCCAAAGGCTTCACGCATAGACCCAGCCAGCTGCTTGAATTTAAGAACATCCATCTCAGAGAAAGACAATAGAAGTACAAAAAAGCACATCAGTAGTGACATGAGATCGGCAAAGGTTGCCATCCAGCCAGGTAAACCGGCCGGACAGGGGGGGCATTCGAGTTCTTCGTCACTCATCCGTGTCTGCCCCTTTAACCTTGCTCTGCCGCGGCGGCCCGTTTCGATTCTGGCAGATAGTTACGCAACATCTGTTCGATAACCCGTGGGTTCTGGCCTGCCTGAATCGCCAACAAGCCATCGATAATCAGCGCCTGATTAAGCGCCTCTTCATCTTTTCGAATCGCCAACTTATCAGCAATAGGTAGCGCCACCATCGTCGCCACCATCGCACCATATAGCGTCGTCAGCAGCGCTACCGCCATCGCTGGACCAATTGATTTAGGATCTGACATGTTTGACAGCATCTGCACTAGACCCACGAGAGTCCCGATCATGCCCATGGACGGGGCGACATCACCCATTGAGCTAAACACGCTAATACCCGTCTGGTGACGGTCATTAGTGAGCTTCATCTCTTTATTCAATAATGTTTTAACAATATCCGGATCATGCCCATCCACCAACAACTGAATGCCGCGCTGCATAAAATCGCTGCTCACCTCTTTATCTTCAAGGGAGAGCAATCCACCTTTACGGGCGGCATCTGCCAGCTCAACGGTTTCAGTGATAATATCTTCTGGGCTAATTGACTTATATAGGAAGGCTTTTGCAGCAATTTTGCCAACGCCAAGAAATTGCCCTACAGTAAACTTCATCAAGACCACTAGCAGCATGCCACCAATAACGATCAGCAGTGACGGTATGTTGAAAAACACACCCGGATCACCGCCCAGTACCATCGCGGCAATAACAATACCTAATGACCCAATTAACCCAATCAGCGTTGCTAAATCCACACAAATCCCCTTCGTGTACATACACATCAGAGCCGAGAGGGCCTGACCAGTCTCACGTTATCGCCCGCATAGCGGTAAAACTTTAACCGGATAATAGCAAAATTTTAACCGGGTTCCCCTATATCACTCTGTTTAGAGTACAATTTATTCGCTTCATTGACCCTGACCGGCCTGTCCGGTAACTTGTCGCCTTTAAAACGGCTCCAATCCCCGACGGTATGCTCTATGTGCGCAAAGAAAAAAACACCTGATTTTGAAACATCGCTGGCAGAATTAGAATCCATGGTTAACCAGCTAGAGCAGGGCGAACTATCGCTAGAGCAATCGCTGCAAACCTTTGAACAGGGCGTGCGCCTTACTCGCGACTGTCAAACGATTCTCGCCGATGCCGAACAGAAAGTGCAGATGCTGATTCAGCAGAATGGGGAGTTAAAAGAAGCGCCCTTTATCCTGCCCGAGGAATAAGCCAATGGATGCTAAGCCTTTGTTGCAGCAGTACCAGCATCGGGTAGAGCAACACCTGAAAACGGTTTTAAACCACTCAAGTGATGCTGAAAAAGTGCGTCAGGCGATGCAATACTCACTGTTTAATGGTGGTAAGCGGGTACGTCCCGTGCTGGTCTATATGGCCAATCAACTACTTGATGGCTCGTTAGCACAGGCCGACGCAGCCGCCTGCGCCATCGAATGTATCCACAGCTATTCACTGGTGCACGATGATCTACCGGCGATGGATGACGATGAGCTACGCCGCGGCAAACCTACCTGCCATATCGCCTTCGATGAAGCCACCGCGATTCTTGCCGGAGACGGTTTGCAGGCACTGGCATTCGAGTTATTAGCCACTAACAACACACTCCCAGCAGAAATCAGCCTGCGCATGCTGCAAATACTCGCCCGCGACAGTGGCTATCAAGGCATGGTGGGCGGTCAGTCGATCGATCTCGATAATGAAGGCAAGCAGATCAGTCTTGCCCAGCTCGAACTGATGCATCGCCACAAAACCGGCGCGCTAATCAATGCCAGCATCGAAATGGGCGCGTTATCCAGCACCCATGCCACCCCCACTGACCTGCAAGCGCTGAATAGCTATTCCCGCGCGATCGGACTGGCGTTTCAGGTGAAAGATGACATTCTCGATATAGAAAGCAATACCGAAACACTGGGTAAACCCCAGGGCTCGGATCTGCTGCATGAGAAGTCCACCTACCCCGCTCTCTTGGGTATGGCCGGTGCCAAGCAGAAACTAACTCACCTCAACGAACAGGCCCACGCCAGTATCGACTGCTTTAAAGATGCCGCTGCGCCGCTTCACTGGCTCGCCGACTACATTGTTGAGCGCCAGTATTGATCACTATGTTTTATGCCCTACCGGAGAGCCGACCGGACACCCCGCTGCTCGACAGCCTTAATTCACCTGCAGATTTACGGTGCCTCACGGCGGATCAACTGCCCGAGGTCGCCGAACAGCTGCGCGCCTTTTTGCTCTTTGCGGTTGGCCAGACGGGAGGGCATTTTGGTGCCGGACTAGGCGTCATCGAACTGACGATTGCCCTACACTACCTGCTCAATACACCCAACGACCACCTCATCTGGGATGTCGGTCACCAAAGCTATCCCCATAAAATCCTTACCGGTCGCCGAGAAGCACTGTTAACTATCCGTCAGAAAGGTGGCTTAGCACCTTTTCCTCGCATCAATGAAAGCCCCTACGATAGCTTTGGCACTGGACACTCAAGCACCTCCATCAGCGCCGCACTGGGGATGGCATTAGCGGATCGCCTGCAGGGTTTGCCCCATAAAACCGTTGCCGTTATCGGTGATGGCGCCATGACCGCGGGGATGGCCTTTGAGGCGCTCAATCATGCTGCCCATACCCATGCCGACCTGCTGGTGATTCTGAATGACAACGACATGTCGATCTCGCGCAATGAAGGCGGACTGGCAACTTATCTGGCGAAAAATCTAAAAGATAATATGGCCGCTACCTCAGCATCCCTTTTTGAAGCGTTAAATTTCCATTATAACGGCCCAGTAGATGGCCATGATTTCAACCAACTGCTACCCGCCCTGCAACGCTCGCTAAACACCCCTGGGCCACAGTTTCTGCACATCACCACCATTAAAGGCAAAGGCTTTGCGCCCGCCGAAAAAGATCCGGTTGGCTATCATGCCATCACCAAAATAGAGCCGCTCCCCCAAACGGGGGCAGTCACACCTAGCCCAAAAGCGAAGAAAACCAATTACGCTAATATCTTTGGCCGCTGGATCTGTGATCTAGCTGAACAGGATAGCCGTGCCGTAGCGATTACGCCGGCGATGAGTGAAGGCTCGGATCTCATTGAATTTTCGCAGCGTTTCAGCGACCGCTTCTTTGATGTCGCCATCGCTGAGCAACATGCAGTAACACTGGCCGCTGGCATGGCTTATCGCAAGATGAAGCCCATTGTGGCGATCTATTCCACCTTTTTACAACGCGGTTACGACCAACTGATTCACGATGTTGCAATCCAACATCTGGATGTTTTATTTGCTATCGACCGCGCCGGATTAGTCGGTGAAGATGGCGCAACCCATGCGGGCTGCTTTGATATTAGCTACCTGCGCTGCATTCCCGGCATGGTCATCATGACCCCGGCGAATGAACAAGAGCTGTGTAATCTATTACAAACCGGCTATGAGCATGCTGGCCCTGCAGCGGTTCGCTATCCTCGCGGCAAAGGCCCTGGCCTCGCCGTGACGACGCCGATCAGCGTGCCGTTAGGTAAAGCCCAACTGTTACGTCAAGGCGAACAGGGCGCGATCTTAAACTTCGGCCCGTTGCTGAAGGAAGCCCAAGTAGCCGCTGAGCAATTAAACCTCTCATTGGTGGATATGCGCTTTGTTAAGCCCCTTGATCAAGCTCTGATCGATGCACTGGTATTAACCCATCCACTGCTGATTACGCTTGAAGATCATATTGTAGCAGGAGGTGCCGGAGCGGCGGTCGGTGAGTATCTACATGCGCAGCAATACAACAACAAGTTACTCAGTCTTGGCATCCCCGATCGTTGGATCGAACATGCTACTCGCGCTGAACAACTGGCCGAATGCGGCCTCGACAGCCAAGGTATCGTGACGGCCATCAAGCCATATCTAGCGCTGCCGCGGTCTTAGTCGCTGATAAGACTCGTGACTCAACTCGTCAATCAAACCGTTGGCGCATAAAAAAACCGGCTTCAATAGCCGGTTTCTTTTATTCTTTTGATTCTTTGACAGAACCGTCATCCTGAAAGTGATATTCACTCATCAGATGACCGAGCTTACCCATCTTGGTCGCTAAGTAATGCTCATTATGGCGATTTTTACCTACCTGCAACGGCACTCGCTTGGCAACTTTTAGACCATACTCTTCTAATGCCTTCACCTTGCGCGGGTTGTTGGTCATCAGCTTAACGCTGTCTACACCTAGGTGGGCCAACATCTTTTCACACATACTGTAATCGCGCATATCGGCCGCAAAGCCGAGCCGCTCATTAGCTTCAACTGTATCGGCCCCGCCATCTTGTAGGTGATACGCTTTAATCTTGTTGAGCAGCCCAATACCGCGGCCTTCTTGACGCAGATAGAGCAATACGCCACAGCCTTCTTCAGTGATCCGCTTCATCGCTTCTTGCAGCTGAAAACCACAATCACAACGCAATGAAAACAGTGCATCCCCGGTCAAACACTCGGAGTGGATACGCGCCAATACCGGCTCACCGGTACTTAGGTCACCAAAGGTCAGTGCCACATGCTCTTTCCCCGAAGCTAGGTCTTCAAACCCAACCATTGTAAAAACCCCCCAAGGGGTCGGCAGCTTAGACGATGCGACATACTTGACTGACACTAAGGTATTCCTTCGAAAAAATAAGGCGGCTATTTTAGCAGTGATACGGCGTGGGACATACCCCTGTAATGGGGGCAATCACAGATTATTAAAGGTGTAGCGGGTTAATTTTACGCTTGCAGCTGAAGATTCACCTGTCGCGGTAACATTACCTGCACCTCAAGCCCACCCAATTGTGCGGAAGAGCCGAGCGTAAACCGGCCCTGATACTGACGTACAATCTCGCTGATAATGCTCATACCCAGTCCATGACCACTGGTCGACTCATCAAGACGTTCCCCTCGATTCATTAGCTGTTCTCGCTTATCTGCAGCGATACCTGGGCCATCATCTTCAACAATCAGCTCAAGACAATGATCATCCATATGGGCTTTGATACGAATCTGACTGGTCGCCCATTTACTGGCGTTATCCAATAGATTACCCATCAATTCGACCAAATCATCCCGCTCGCCGGGAAAGTAGCTTTTGGCACTGATATCGAGCTCAAACACCAACGCCTTTTCTCGATAGATCGCTTTGAGCGTACGGGTCAATTTTTCCAGCTCCTCACCGATATAGATTCGCTGCCCCGGTAAAGCGGCCCCAGCAATACGCGCCCGAGTCAGTTCACGCTCAATCATCTCCCGCAGACGCTGAGACTGTTCTTTAATGCTCAACCCTTCATCCACGCCTTGCTCCAATAGCGTATCAATATGACGATCGATGACGGTCAGAGGCGTTTTCGCCGCATGGGCCAGATTACCCACGGCATTGCGAGAACGCTGCAGGCGCAGCTCCATATTCTGTACCAGATAATTAATCTCGGTGACCAGCGGTTCAATTTCAGTAGTATTGCAGGATGACAATTGCCGAATATCACCGGTTTTCAGGCGCAGAACATCCTCTTTAACCTCGGTCAGCGATGCTAACCCGCGGCGAATAATAAAGATCTGCAGCGCCAGCAGTATAATTAATCCAACGATACCGAGTCCCGCCAGCAACCAGCCCAGTTGAGACAGTGATTCCTCAATACGACTGATATCTTCCGCGAGTACCACCTGTATCTCACGGCCCTGTTTCATAAAGGTTTTGGCGTATACCAGAGTGGGTTTATCATTCTGCTGAATCAGGCTAATATTTTCCTGACCAATATCGAGCCCTGCTTTGGTGGGGATCTGGCCATCCCACAATGAGCGGGAGAAAAACCACTCACCGCCTACCGACACTTGAAAGTAATGCCCTGACATCGGTTGTTGATACACCGATGAGGTGTTATCGGCATTAATACGCCAACCATCACCGACATCCATCTCGACTGCACGCAGCACCGTATAGGCGTCGCTGGACAGACGGTTAGCAACAAAATCGTAGGCCATCTGCCGCAAAAACCAACTTTGCCCGACCCAAAACAGGGTAAACAGAATCAGCGTTACCGCAATAAAGTTGATATTGAGACGAGACTGAATCGACTTCAACCGGCAGCTCCGAACACGTACCCCTGACCCCGTTTGGTCGAAATCATTTCGTGGCCAATCTTCTTACGCAGCATTTTAATATAGGCCTCAACCACATTACTGTCGTTCTCGGCACAATCATCATACATATGCTCGACCAACTGCAGCTTCGATAACACTCGGCCGGGGTTATGCATCATATAACGCAGTAGGCGGTACTCAGTGCCGGTCAGCGCCACTTCAGCGCCATCCCGTATGACTGACTGGGTATTCTCATCTAAGGTCAGCCCTGAGGCTTCCAGCTGCGAGGTGATCTGCTGATTGGCCCGGCGTAACAAGGCTGTCATCCGCGCCAGTAATTCTTCGGTATGAAACGGCTTAGGCAGATAGTCATCTGCGCCAGCATCAAAACCATCGACCCGCTCCTGCCATGCACTGCGGGCCGTTAACACCAACACTGGAATATTGTTCTTACCGGCGCGCCAATTACGTAATACCTCAAGCCCAGAGCGATCCGGCAACCCTAGATCGAGAATAACCAGATCATAGATATCCTCTTTGCCCATGACCTCACCATCAACACCGTTAACGGCCAGATCCACTGCATAACCATGTTTGCCCAGTGACGTTTTCAATTCAGGCCCTAACGCAGCATCATCTTCAACTAACAAAATACGCATAACTCACCCTTCCTGCTTAGTCTCGAGGATAGCCGGATCGACCACCATACCATTGCGCGCATCAACATAGAGCATTGAGACCATGCCATCCTTTGCCGCAATCTCCATCTCATAAATATAGACAGATCCTTGCTGTAACAATTGGGTATCGATAATCTTCCCCTCGGACAGGGTGCTCACCAACCGCATCAACTCACTCATTGACAGAATTTCACCCGCTTCCACCAGCTCCCGACAGGCCTCCACATCAAGCATCTTAATGCCTAACTCGGCGCTGTACAGTGGCGTTGATGCCAACAAGAATAACAATACAATTTTTTGGATCATAGCTTTCATAATAGCTCCACTGCTAACGTCGGCTCCCTAGCGTCAATCTATACGCGAATAAGGTTGTTCTGCAATACCTGTCTTATGTTTAAGACAGCCTTAACTCAGGGCAACCACGGCCGCCGCTAATACTCCAACGCTATGTTACCAAGCCTGTTTCTAGCGAAGTAATCAGCAGTGAATTATCCGCCGATGCCAACACAGCCGGACGACAGGCAGGTATTCATACTGAGCAATAAAGATTATCAGGGGTGTCTGAATTCAAGCTGAAAAGGGATTTCGCCCACCAGAGGCAGGACGAAATCAGCAGAAAGATAACTTAGAGAAACATAGCCAACAACTGGAGTACCGCCAATGCCATCACACCAGCCAACACATCATCGAGCATAATACCCATACCACCCGCGACTTGCTTATCTGCCCAACTAATCGGCCAAGGCTTGAGGATATCAAAGAGACGGAATAGAACAAAACCGATCACAATCCATAGCCACCCTGGAGGCGCTGCAAACATAGTGATCCAGTAGCCGACAAACTCATCCCAAACGATACCGCCATGGTCATGCACACCCATGTCCGCAGAGGTTTTGCCGCATAGATAGATCCCCACCACAAAGGTCACCAGCAAAACCGCGGCATACCACGGCAGCGCCAGTGGCTGGATCAATAGATAGAGCGGAATTGCCGCCAGTGTACCGGCCGTTCCCGGCGCCCATGGTGATGCACCACTCCCCAGACCAAAGGCCAAGAAGTGGATCGGATTTCGCCAAACGGAAGGTGGCGCCTGATTCATGATTTACACCCTATGCTTGTTGGTAAAATGATTATAGCCCTGAGGCTCGACCGGCCAAACCCGGCCTCCCTCAGAGAACAGCATGCCGAGCTTGGTTGAAATCTGCCCGATGCAGGTCACTCCGACTCGATGTTCGCGGAGCGCCCAATTCAACTTAGGTTCAAGCCGTGCGGGTGCCGTAAAGCAGAGCTCAAAATCTTCGCCGCCGCTCAGCGCCCACTCCCGCGACTGAGCTTCACCCACCCACTGGTGCAGTTCTGCCGACACCGGCAACTCACCAGGGTTGATCATCGCTCCGACGTTGCTCGCCTCAAGCATGTGGTTCAAATCCGCGAGTAGACCATCAGAAATATCGATCGCCGCGGTCGCGAACTCACTGATTAACAGTCCGGTATCAATACGGGGTTCAGGATTATAGAAACGGTGTTGCAGATAGGGCACTTGCGGGCCGTGGACATTCTTCAACAGACTTTCCAGTCCGCCTTTTGAATCCCCCAAGGTGCCCGTCACAAAGATTCGATCACCGGGCCGTGCACCGCTGCGTAACAGCGCTTTATCCGGATAGGTCCAACCGTGCACCTGAATACTCAGCGTCAATGGGCCTCGAGTCGTATCACCACCGACCAATTGCACGCCATACTGACGCGCCAATTCAGCCAACCGAACACTAAACGCCTGCAGCCAGATCGCATCGGTTTTAGGCAACGTCAGCGCAAGGGTGAAGAAAGCCGGTGTGGCTCCCATCGCCGCCAGATCACTGAGTGCCGCACCGAACAACCGAGAAGCAACTTTATCACCACTCGTACCCGCCAAAAAATGGACACCCTCAACCATCGTATCGATTGAAAGTACCAGATTCCGATTAGCGGGTGGCACAACCACCGCGCAATCATCGCCGACGGACAGCTGCACCGAGCCCGACTGATCAACGCCAAGATCAGAGAAATAGCGTCGAATCAGTTCGAATTCATCGTTGATCATAGACGAATTAACGACTGCGTTTCTTAGCGTTGATCTCAGTCATACGTACCCGGCCAGCCAACTTATCAAGAATACCGTTAACGTATTTATGACTTTCAGCGGCGCCAAAGATTTTCGCCAGATCAACACTTTCGTTGATCACGACCTTATAAGGCACCACGATACGGTGAATCAGTTCAAAACTACCGATCCGCAATACCGCCCGCTCGATAGGATCAAGATCATCCAGCGCTCGATCCAAGAACGGCTCGTAGGCACGATCCAGCTCGGCAGTATTGGCCGGAACACCATGCAACAACTCACTGAACAGATCCAGATCCGTACCGGACATATCGTTATCCATACGGAACTGCAGTTCAATATCGGTCACCGAGTTGCCGGACATTTCCCATTGATACAATGCCTGTAAAGCAAAGCTACGGGCCGCACGACGCATTTCAGTGTGAGATGGTTTTTTCTGCTTTTTAGGCGTACCAGTGTCGCTCATCTTAAACCTCAAGCTGACGCAGCAAACTAACCATTTCCAGCGCAGACAGTGCAGCTTCTACACCCTTGTTACCTGCCTTCGTGCCGGAACGCTCAATCGCTTGCTCTATAGAGTTAACGGTCAAAATGCCATTTGCCACGGGAATACCATATTCCAAACCGACCTGAGCCACACCTTTAGAACTCTCACCAGAGACATATTCAAAGTGCGGCGTACCGCCACGAATGACCGCACCTAGGGCGATAATGGCATCCTCTTTTTTCTGTGCAGCCACTTTCTGTACCGCCAGAGGGATCTCAAACGCACCCGGCACTCGCACGACGCGAATATTCTCAGCCGCAACACCGTGACGCTTCAAGGTATCGATTGCGCCTTCCAACAAGCTCTCAACGACAAAGCTGTTAAAACGACCGACAACAATCGCGTATTGACCATTCCCGGTCAGAAAATCACCTTCAATATACTGAACTGACATATTCTTTACTCTTCGCAAGCAATGTAATCGACAATCTCCAGATCGAAACCTGAGATCGCATTAAATTTCATAGGTGAACTGAGCACCCGCATTTTTCCTACACCCAGATCCCGGAGAATCTGAGAGCCGGTTCCAACCGTGAGATAAGACCCTGACGCACTGATATTGTGCTGACGGATTTTCTGACCGGTATTAAGCATCTGATTCAGAGCATCGCCCAGATCAACCCTAACGCCGGTATCCAACAACAGCACTACACCTTTGCCTTCCTTCGCCACTTTTTTCAGTGCCCGACGCATTGTCCATTTCAACTCTTCTTCAGGCGCTGCACCGACAACGTCGCGCAACACTTCAGTCCGCAGATGTACCCGCACTGGGGTTGGCTCTTCCGGAGTGATCGTTCCCAACGTTAGTGCCATATGTGTACAACCCTGAATTTCATCGCGGAAAGTCACATAATTAAAATCGCCAAACTCGGTCGCCAAGACGCCTTCACCGTCACGCACCACTGTATGTTCATTGATGGTACGGTAGTGGATCAGATCGGCAATGGTACCGATTTTCAGGTTATGCTTCTGGGCAAATTTTTCCAGATCAGGACGACGTGCCATAGAGCCGTCATCGTTCATGACCTCAACAATCGCCGCTGCTGGCGTCAAACCCGCCAACCGAGCCAGATCGCAACCCGCTTCGGTGTGACCGGCACGACTCAAAACACCGCCGGGATCAGCCATCAATGGGAAAATATGCCCAGGCTGAACAATATCTTCCGGCTTAGCACTCTCACGTACCGCCGTACGAACCGTGTGCGCACGATCCGCCGCAGAGATACCGGTGGTAACACCTTCAGCCGCTTCAATAGACAGGGTAAAGTTAGTCGAAAAAGCCGCGCCATTCGACTGTACCATCAGCGGTAATTTCAATTGCTTGCAACGTTCGCGGGTCAGCGTCAGACAGATCAAACCACGCGCATGGGTGGCCATAAAGTTGATATCTTCAGTGCGCACCATCTCGGCCGCAATCAGGATATCGCCTTCATTTTCCCGGTCTTCGTCATCCATGAGGATAACCATTTTTCCCTGACGGATATCATCAATCAGTTCCTGGGGGGTATTTAATTCCATTAAACTAAAGCCTCTGTTGCCGTATTAGCGGCGGTTCAGGAAACCAGCACTCGCGAGGGTAGCCATACTCACCCCACCCGCTGATTCCGTTATATTATCATCTGTGTAATTGATCAGACGCTCCATGTAACGGGCAATAATATCAACTTCCAGATGTACTTTTCGGCCAGTCTGATAGCTGGCTATTATTGTTTCTTGCGCAGTATGAGGCACAATATTTAGATCAAAAACATGCCCATCCACCGCATTCGCCGTAAGACTAACACCATCCACGGTAATCGAACCTTTCGCCGCGATATAACGCGCAATCCCAGTCGGCGCACTGATTTTATAGCGAATCGAACGCGCATCGGTTTCCACCGAGATCACCTCGCCAAGCCCATCCACATGACCAGTGACGATATGCCCGCCAAAACGGGTAGTCGGTTGCATCGCTTTTTCTAAATTAACCCGTTCGCCCGGCACCAAGTTTGGAAATCGGGTATGTACCAGTGTTTCCCGTGAGACATCGGCCCAGAAACCATCACCAGGCAGCGCTACCGCAGTTAAACATACGCCATTCACCGCAATACTGTCACCGAGTTTAACATCGGACAGATCCAGATCACCGGTACGGATATACAGTCGCAGATCGCCCTGCACCTTTTCGGCGGCGGCAACAACGCCGACCGCTTCGATAATTCCGGTAAACATCGTTATTTCTCCTGCCGAGGAATCAACGTCAAGCGAACATCATCGCCTAACACCCGACTATCGATCAGCTTAAGTTGTTTCTGCTGGCTCATTTTATCCAGCGGCAACAGAAACATCGGTCGGGCATTACTACCCAGTAGTTTCATGGCCTGATACAACACCAACTCATCCACCAGCTCAGCCGCCATAAAAGCACCGGCCAAGGTCGCACCGGTTTCGACTAAGACTTCATTACATTCTCGACGGGCCAGCTCCTGCAACAACCGAGGCAGATCAATCGCCCCATTGTGGGCCGCCAACGTTAACCATTCAACATTCTTATGCGCCGCCATAAAAGCGGGCGCATCGACACAGCTAACAATCAAGGTACGGCCGGGCAAACTGAGTAACTTCGCTTGCGCCGGTATCCGTGCCGAACTATCCAAGATCACCCGCAATGGTTGGCGCTGAGCGATTTCATCCGCATTATCCAGCCCCAATTCGGCTTCGCGCACCGTCAATGAGGCATCATCGCTAATAATAGAGGCCACGCCACTGATCACAGCAGAGCTGCGAGCCCGTAACCGCTGCACATCCTGTCGCGCTAACGGCCCAGTTATCCACTGACTTTCACCGGAGGCCATCGCCGTACGGCCATCGAGGCTCGCCGCCATTTTAAGGCGTACAAAAGGCCTGCCTTTTGCCATACGGTTAATAAAGCCGGGATTAAGCTGGCGACACTGATCTTCCATTAAACCACAACGCACGGCGATGCCCGCCTGCCGTAGTTTTTCTAATCCATTACCGGAAACCTGCGGGTTTGGATCAACCATCCCGACAACGACTTCAGCGACTCCCGCCTTAATCAAGGCATCGGCACAGGGAGGGGTTTTACCGAAGTGGCTACAAGGTTCCAGAGTAACGTAGGCAGTGCAACCTTTGGCCTGTTCTGCGGCCTGACGTAGCGCATTAACTTCGGCATGACCCTCACCGGCTTTACGATGATACCCTTGTGCAATTAGGCTGCCATCTTTAGCCAGCACGCAGCCGACCCGCGGATTTGGCTCGGTGGTATACAGCCCCTGCCAAGCAAGCTTGATGGCGAGGGACATAAATTGGTGATCTGCAACGCTCCAGTCTGTCATCCTGATTACTTAGCCTTCACGGCGTCCTCTTTTTTCTGTTCTGACAAGCGATCGATCTCTTCTTTAAACTCATTGATATCCTGAAAACTACGATACACCGAAGCAAAGCGCACATAGGCGACCTGATCCAGTTTACGCAGCTCATGCATCACCTCTTCACCCACGGTACGGGAAGGCAGTTCACGCTCACCGGTCGCCCGCATACGCTGTTTAATACGGCTAATACAGGCTTCGATATCTTCAACACTGACAGGTCGTTTTTCAACGGCCCGCTGGATACCGGCACGTAGCTTATCTTCATCGTAAGGTTGGCGAGTGCCATCGGCCTTAATTAGACGGGGCATCAGAAGCTCGGCGGCTTCATAGGTGGTGAAACGTTCATGACAGGTGATACATTCACGCCGACGGCGAATCTGCTGTCCTTCTGCCACCAAGCGGGAATCAACCACCTTGGTTTCATGTGCATTGCAGAACGGACAGTACATATATCATCCTCAAAGAGCGTGGCTGAACTATCAGCCGTAAAAGAGCATTATCAGGCTTATATAAGCACTTATATACTTCCATTCAAAAGCGCTTATATAAACAACTGGGGCGCACAAGGCGCCCCAGTTGGGAAACTGATCGTCAACAGCTTCTATTGTAACGGTTTACTTATAAACCGGAAAGCGGGCACAGATATCCAGAACATTCTGCTTAACGGTATTAATAACATCTTCGTTATCAATATTATCCAACACATCGCAGATCCACTGAGTCAACTGCTCAGCTTCAGTTTCTTTAAAGCCACGACGGGTAATGGCTGGTGTACCGATACGCAGACCCGAAGTCACAAACGGAGAGCGAGGATCGTTTGGTACAGAGTTTTTGTTCACGGTGATGTTTGCCCGACCAAGCGCGGCATCCGCATCTTTACCGGTATATTCTTTACCAATCAGATCGACCAAGAACAGATGATCATCAGTACCGTCAGAAACAATCTTGATGCCACGTTCTTTAAACGCTTTCGCCATCGCCTGAGCGTTTTTAACCACTTGAACCTGATACGCTTTCCAGTCGTCCTGCATCGCTTCTTTGAAGCACACCGCTTTAGCAGCGATAACATGCATCAATGGGCCACCCTGAGATTCAGGAAAAACCGCAAAGTTCAGTTTCTTCTGCAGCTCTTCATCAGAATTAGCCGACAGAATCAAACCACCACGAGGGCCACCTAGCGTTTTATGCGTCGTCGTTGTAACAACATCAGCAAAGGGTAGCGGACTTGGATAAACACCCGCCGCAACCAAGCCAGCAACATGAGCCATATCAACGAACAGGTACGCGCCCACTTTATCGGCGATATCACGGAAACGCTGCCAATCAACGATACGAGAGTAAGCAGAGAAACCTGCCACGATCATTTTTGGTTTGTGTTCCAGCGCCAAACGCTCTACTTCAGCGTAATCGATCTCACCGGTTTCAGCATTCAAACCATACTGAACCGCATTGTAGATACGACCAGAGAAGCTAACAGCAGCACCGTGGGTCAAGTGACCACCGTGAGCCAAGCTCATACCCAATACGGTATCACCTGGCTGACACAGCGCCATATAAACAGCGGCATTTGCCTGTGAACCTGAGTGCGGCTGAACGTTAGCATAGGTCGCATCAAACAACTCTTTGGCGCGATCAATCGCCAGCTGTTCAACGACATCAACGTGTTCGCAACCGCCGTAATAACGTTTGCCTGGATAACCTTCCGCGTACTTATTAGTTAGCTCAGAACCCTGAGCTTCCATTACCCGAGGGCTGGTATAGTTTTCAGAAGCAATCAGTTCGATATGCTCTTCCTGACGTTTGGCCTCAGCCTGCATCGCAGCATACAGATCTGGATCAAAACCAGCGATAGTCATCTCTTTGCTAAACATTAGCGGTCCCCAAAGTTGAGATATACATCGGCCCGATGATCGTGCGGTTATAACATCGATTTTCAAGGCCTTGGAAAAGCCGCGTATTATAGTCGAATTTATATACAAAACGCACTTGAAAGTGAGTCAGTTAGGAGAGAATTTCGCTCATAAAGACAATATTCCCAGCAGCAAAACAACTGCTGGGAATATAGAGCCTACTGAGTAGAGTTATAACAGTGCTATTCGATAGCGATGGTGGTGTTGGAAGGTTGTTGCTGCTCAACTTTAGGCAGTGTCAAATTCAACACGCCATTTTCAAAACTAGCTTTGATACCAGCGGGATCAACATCGGCCCCCACACTCAGCGACCGCACAAACTTACCATAGTGGCGCTCTTGTCGAATCAGCTTACCGTCTTTCTCTTCTTTATCTTCTTTTGTGGTTTCGGCACTGACTGATAACACACCATTCTCTAAGGCTACGTTTATATCCTCTTTTTTGATTCCGGGCAGGTCAACCCGCACTAAATATTGTCCGTCACCATCATGCACATCAATTGCTGGCACTTTATCTCCTGCTTCTTTATGAAGTACCGGACGAAAGAAATCATTAAAAAAAGTATCATCAAACAAGCCATTAAAACGTGTCAGATTGTTCATTTTCCTATCCTCCCAATGATGGTTTAAGTTATTTACACGTTGTTAATGCAGTGGCTAGAGACCAAAAACTCGATGTATTCGTTACCTCTTAGTAAATCGTTATCAGCGTGTTATCAACATCGAAATAGCCTCTGCTTCCCAATGCAACCTAATTTTATAAACACCTTTATTGGTTTGCCAGTGCCGCTTTTGACCTATATCAAATAGCAATAAACTCTTTGTAAGGCTAAGATATGCGCAGTTTTGAGATAACAGTTAACAGGTTGTGTAATGGCTCAGTACGTTTACAGCATGAACCGGGTCGGCAAAGTAGTGCCCCCCAAACGCGAAATACTAAAAGATATCTCCCTCTCCTTCTTTCCTGGCGCCAAGATCGGCGTGTTGGGCCTGAACGGGTCGGGTAAATCCTCCCTGCTAAAAATCATGGCGGGCTTAGATAAAGAATACCTTGGTGAAGCACGGCCGATGCCGGGCATCAATGTCGGTTATTTGCCTCAGGAACCACAGCTAGACGAAAGCAAAACCGTCCGCGAAGTCGTTGAAGAAGCGGTTGCCGATGTCAAGGAAGCACTGGATGGGCTCGAAGGCGTCTATGCGGCCTATGCCGAACCCGATGCTGACTTTGACGAACTGGCCAAGCAGCAAGCTCGCTATGAAGATCTCATTGCGGCAAAAGATGGCCATAATCTGGACATCATGCTCGAGCGCGCCGCTGATGCGATGCGCCTGCCACCTTGGGATGCAGAAATCAAAAACCTCTCCGGTGGCGAACGTCGCCGCGTAGCGCTCTGTCGCTTGTTGCTAGATAAGCCCGATATGCTGCTACTGGATGAGCCTACCAACCACTTGGATGCGGAATCGATCGCTTGGATCGAACGTTTTCTTCAGGAATATCCCGGCACCGTGGTGGCGATTACCCACGACCGTTATTTCTTGGATAACGCCGCAGGCTGGATTTTGGAACTCGATCGCGGTCGCGGCATTCCTTACGAAGGCAACTATTCTAGCTGGCTAGAGCAGAAAGATAAGCGCCTTGAGATGGAATCCAAACAGGAAGCGGCTCACCATAAAGCGGTTAATGCCGAGTTAGAATGGGTGCGTCAGGGGCAGAAAGGCCGTCAGGCTAAATCGAAGGCTCGTCTGCGCCAGTTTGAAGAGATGAACTCCCGCGAGTTCCAAACCCGCAATGAAACCTCCGAGATCTACATTCCACCAGGACCTCGTCTGGGCGAAAAAGTCATCGAGCTGCATAATGTCACCAAATCATTTGGCGATAAGATGCTCTTTGAAGACCTATCACTGACGATTCCGCAGGGTGCCATTGTCGGTATCATCGGCGGTAACGGTGCGGGTAAATCAACCCTATTTAAAATGATTACCGGATTAGAACAGCCAGATGCCGGCACCATTGAAGTCGGCGATACCGTAAAACTGGCTTATGTCGATCAAAGCCGTGATCTGGCAGGCAATAAAACCGTCTGGGAAGAAATCTCTGAAGGTCAGGACAATATTGTTGTAGGTAACTACACCACCTCGTCCCGTGCTTACTGTGGCCGCTTTAACTTTAAGGGTGCCGATCAGCAGAAGTTTGTTAAAGACCTATCCGGTGGTGAACGTAACCGTTTGCATATGGCAAAACTGCTCAAAGAGGGTGGTAACGTACTGTTACTCGATGAGCCGACCAACGATCTCGACGTCGAAACGCTGCGGGCGCTTGAAGAAGCCCTACTAGCCTTTCCAGGCTGTGCCGTGGTTATCTCCCATGACCGGTGGTTCCTCGACCGTGTCTGTACCCATATGTTGGCCTACGAGGGCGATTCTAGCGTTCAGTTCTTTGAAGGTAACTACACCGAGTACGCTGAAGACTACAAAAAACGTTATGGTAAGGATCATCAGCCAGAGCGTATCAAGTATAAGCGCATCGCTAAGTAAACGCGTCAATCGTCTTATCAGAAAAGTCAAAAACCGGCCTCGTGCCGGTTTTTTAATATCTCAAGCGGTGTAAACCAATTGATGTTCTCTGTAGAACAGATATTCTTAGCCTACTGGCAGGAGAAAACTATGACCGATCGGCGACGTTTCCAACGCATCACCTTTGACGCACATTGTGAGATCCAAACCGCAGATAACCATCGCTGGCCTGTCCAACTAATGGATATCTCATTTCAAGGCGCGTTAACATCCGTCGTTGACCATGAGCTATTACAAATAGGCGATAGCGCCAAGCTGATCATTCAGCTATCGAACGATATTGTCATCCAAATGCCGGTTATTTTACGTCATCACTTAGGTTCGCATCTGGGTTTTGAAGCCCAGAACATGGATATCGATAGCCTCACCCATCTACGCCGACTCGTCGAACTCAACCTTGGCACCGAAACACTGCTGGAAAGAGAGTTGGAACAACTCACAACCAACAGCTAAAAAATAAACTCAAAGCGCATCCAACGCTTCCGATAGCTGACTCACACCTACCACCGTCATCCCTTCCGGCGCCCGTTTCGGCACATTAGCCTTGGGCACAATCGCACGACGAAAACCATGCTTAGCCGCTTCTTTAATCCGTTCCTGCCCATTGGGTACTGGCCGTATTTCGCCGGACAAGCCGACTTCACCAAAGGCAATGAGATCCTGCGGCAAAGCTCGATCACGAAAGCTCGACACCACCGACAGTAATAATGCTAAGTCGGCGCTGGTCTCTAATACTTTGACACCCCCGACCACGTTAACGAAAACATCCTGATCACCGGTTTGTAGCCCACCATGACGATTCAATACCGCCAGCAGCATCGCTAGACGATTTTGCTCAAGCCCCACTGCTATGCGGCGTGGGTTATTCACATGACTCTGATCGACCAGTGCCTGCACCTCGACCAACAACGGTCGAGTCCCCTCCCAAACCACCATGACCAAGCTGCCGGGGCTCGGCTTATCGCCGCGACTCAAAAAGATCGAACTGGGGTTTTTTACCTCTTTTAGGCCCTGTTCCAACATCGCGAACACGCCCAGTTCATTCACCGCGCCAAAGCGATTTTTATGACTGCGCAGGGTGCGAAAACGGCCATCACTATCCCCCTCGAGCTGCAACGAACAATCGATCATGTGTTCCAGCACTTTTGGTCCAGCGAGTGAACCATCTTTAGTCACATGACCCACCAGAAACAGCACCGTGCCAGTCTGTTTGGCAAACCGAGTCAGATAGGCTGCCGCTTCACGTACCTGTGAGACGCTACCCGGTGCCGATTGCACATCATCGACATGCATCACCTGAATCGAATCCACCACCAGCACTTTCGGTTTGAGCTGCTCAGCGATAATACAGATCTGCTCAACGCTGGTTTCCGATAACATTTTCAGATTGGCCGTCGTTAAGCCTAGGCGTTGCGCTCGCAGAGCAACCTGCTGCAACGACTCCTCACCGGTGACATATAACGCGGGCATCTGCTGCGCCAAATGACACATGGTCTGTAATAGCAGCGTACTCTTGCCCGCCCCCGGATGGCCACCGATCAAAATCGCTGAGCCGGGCACCAACCCACCACCCAACACCCGATCTAATTCGCCAGAGCCCGAGGCAAACCGTGGCATATCAGCTAAGTTAACCTCCGAAAGATCCTGCACTTTCGCCAAGCCGCCAGCACCCGCATACCCCTCAAACCGAGCGCCTCGAGCGGCACTGGGTTTGGCACTACCGAGGCGCACTTCAGTCAGGGTATTCCACGCATGGCAGGCGCTACATTGCCCCTGCCATTTAGAATAATCTGCACCGCAGTCATTACAGACATACGCACTCTTTGCCTTAGCCATCAGGCTCTCCTCTCAAATCAGTCAGCGCATTCTAGCGGAAGCAGCGGCAGCTTGTACAAAAGAGAACTTTATTTATGCCGCTGAAGGGCTACAATCTAGCCCACAAGAATAGACCTAAAACGAAAATATACGTATCACATTGTTCATGAGGAGCATCAGATGAAACTAGAAACAATTGCCGTCCATGGTGGTTACAGCCCAGAAGAAACGACTAAAGCGGCCGCCGTGCCGATCTATCAAACCACTTCTTACGCTTTTGACAATGCCCAGCACGGCGCCGATCTGTTTGATCTGAAAGTCCCAGGCAATATCTACACCCGCATCATGAACCCAACCAATGATGTACTAGAGCAACGGGTTGCTGCGATGGAAGGCGGCGTTGCGGCACTGGCCGTTGCTTCTGGCATGGCAGCGATCACCTACGCGATTCAAACCATTGCGGAAGTTGGCGACAACATCATCGCTACCAGTGAACTGTACGGCGGCACTTATAACCTATTTGCCCACACACTGCCGCGTCAGGGTATTGAAACCCGTTTTGCCAACAAAGATGACTTCAGTGCAATGGAAGCCCTGATCGATGATCGCACCCGTGCCATCTATTGCGAATCGATCGGCAACCCATCCGGCGGTATTGCCGATATTGAAACACTGGCTGAACTGGCCCATAAACACGGCATACCACTGATCGTCGACAGCACAGTGGCTAGCCCAGCATTGTGGCGTCCTATCGAGCACGGTGCCGATATCGTCGTACAATCGGCCACTAAGTACATTGGCGGCCACGGCAACTCGATTGGTGGTGTCATTATCGATTCCGGTAATTTCCCTTGGGCTGAGCACGCCGACCGCTTCCCGCTGCTGAACACCCCTGATGTCTCTTACCACGGCGTGGTCTACACCGAAGCCTTCGGTCCTGCTGCCTTTATCGGCCGCTGCCGCGTCGTACCACTGCGCAACATGGGTGCGGCACTGTCTCCCATGAATGCCTTCTTACTATTACAAGGTGTTGAAACACTATCGCTGAGAATGGAGCGAGTCTGTGAAAACACCCTCAAGGTAGCTAAATACCTAGAAGGTCATGATCAGGTTAAATGGGTAAGCTATGCCGGTCTGGAAAGCCATAAAGATAATGCCTTGGCCAAGAAGTATATGAACGGTCAAGCATCGGGCATTCTTAGCTTCGGTATCGCTGGTGGCCGTGAAGCGACCCGCAAGTTCTATGATGCGCTGAATATTTTCACTCGCCTTGTGAATATCGGCGACTGTAAATCACTGGCATCTATCCCCGCTGAAACCACTCACCGCCAGTTGAACGATGAAGAGCTGAAATCTGCAGGCGTCACCGAAGATATGGTTCGCCTATCGATCGGTATCGAGCATATCGATGACCTAGTGGCTGATTTAGAGCAGTCCCTTCAAGCGGCTAAGTAACACTCGCTGAACGAAAAAAGCCCCGCTACTGCGGGGCTTTTTGTTATTAGAGCTAGACGCAGAAAAGCAGCAATCAATCAAAAAGCTTACGCACTCGGTCCCATAAGGTACGGGCGTTGTGACCCTTTTCCGATGCGAGCGCCAACTGCCGCAAAGCTTCAATCTTACTGATCGCTAAGTTGTATTGCGTTTCAACCTCCGCATCTTCGGAAGCATTGAATTCAAGATCATTGACTAATCCATCATTCAGTCCGTAGATCCAACCATGCACGGTCAGATCCTGCCCCTTGACCCAAGCATCTTGAACAATGGTGGTTTCACAGACATTAAACGCCTGCTCAATCACATTAAGTTCGCAAAGCCGGTCTAATCGCTGATGAGAATGATCCCATGCGGATAGCAGATCACGATGCTTTTGATTCACCTTGCGAATCTGCCTCAGCCAGTTATCGATCAAGCCATGGGGCGTGCTCTCTAACGCCGCCTTAACACCACCACAGCCGTAATGCCCCACCACCATAATATGTTTAACCTTGAGCACCTGAACCGCATACTGAATCACAGAGAGGCAGTTCATATCCGTGTGGATAACTAGGTTTGATACATTACGATGCACAAACAGCTCGCCCGGCAACATACCCACAATCTCATTGGCCGGTACTCGGCTATCGGAACAACCGATCCAAAGATATTCCGGCGCCTGCTGTTGAGCGAGGGTTTCAAAAAAGTGCGGATCATCTTGATTAATCTGTTCGGCCCACTGCCGGTTACTGTCTAAAAGTTGAGTCAGTCGTTTCATGATTTTCCGCTGGATAACAAAAGAGGGCTTAGCGCCCCCTTATTTAACATGATGTCTGTTAAACGTGATACTTAGCACTGAGTTCATGCACCGCATCAACAAAGATCTTCGGCTGATCAGGGTCCACAAACTGATGGATACCATGTCCTAGGTTGAACACATGACCGGGGCCACTACCGTAACGGGCCAGAATGTCGGCTACTTCGGTACGAATAACGTCGGCTGAACCATACAGCACAGACGGATCCATATTCCCCTGTAACGCCACTTTATCGCCGACCCTCGCACGGGCATCATCGATATTAATGGTCCAATCTAGCCCTAACGCATCGGCACCGGTTTCAGTCATCGCTTCAAGCCACTGACCACCGTTCTTAGTAAACATAATCACCGGTACGGTACGGCCTTCATGTTCACGGATCAGACCATTGGCGATTTTCTTCATATAGTTCAGCGAGAACAGTTGATACATCGGTCCGCTTAAGACACCACCCCAGGTATCAAAGATCTGTACCGCCTGAGCGCCACTGAGGATCTGTTGGTTAAGGTAGTCAGTCACAGATTGGGCTAACTTGTCTAACAGCTGATGCAGCACCTCAGGGGTCGCATACATCATCTGTTTAATATGCCGAAAGTCTTTACTCGAACCGCCCTCAACCATATAGGTTGCCAACGTCCAAGGACTGCCAGAAAAGCCGATCAATGGTACCCGACCATTCAGCTCAGAACGGATGGTTTTCACCGCATCCATTACATAACCTAAATCGCTGGCTGAATCCGGCACTGGTAGCGCATCAACATCGGCTTCAGTACGAATAATCTTTTTAAACTTAGGCCCTTCGCCTGCTTCGAAGTACAAACCTAAACCCATCGCATCAGGAATAGTCAGAATATCGGAAAACAGAATCGCCGCATCAAGATCGTAACGCTCCAACGGCTGAATGGTCACTTCGCAAGCCAGCTCTTTGTTTTTGCACAGGCTCATGAAATCACCGGCCTGAGCGCGGGTGGCACGATACTCTGGCAGATAACGCCCCGCCTGACGCATCATCCATACCGGTGTTACATCGACAGGCTCACGCATCAACGCACGCAGAAAACGGTCATTCTTCAATTCAGCCATTGCTTTTTCTCGATTCAGATTCAAAACTGGGGGGATTTTACAGGTTTTTCCACACAGGCGCGAACAACTCTCCTGTTTGCTGATCTGTAACATAAAGATAAAAAAAGGCCGCCGAAGCGACCCTTTTCAAACAGGCAAAGCATTACACTTTCAGGTAATCCAACATGCCCTCAGCCGCTTTACGACCTTCATCGATGGCGGTAACCACGAGATCAGAGCCACGCACCATATCACCACCAGCAAATACTTTTTCATTACTGGTTTGGAAGGCAAACGTTTCATCAACCGACGTTTTAATACGACCATCCTGTTGCAGATCAATACCAAAGTCGGCAAACCATGGCGCTGGGCTTGGACGGAAACCAAAGGCAACCAAGACCGCATCCGCTGGCAAGACTTCTTCACTGCCTTCGACCACTTCAGGACGACGACGACCGTTTTCATCCGGCTCGCCCATCTGGGTAGTCACCACTTTAATACCGGTCACTTTAGTGCCATCACCGACAACCTCTACCGGCTGACGGTTAAACATGAACTGCACACCCTCTTCACGAGCGTTTACCACTTCACGTTTAGAACCCGGCATATTGGCTTCGTCACGACGATAAACACAGGTAACGCTGTTGGCTTCTTGACGAATAGAGGTACGGTTACAGTCCATCGCGGTGTCACCACCACCCAGCACAACCACATTCTTACCCTTCACACCGATATAATCGGCCACATCTTTTTCAAAGCCAAGGCAACGGTTGACGTTAGAGATCAGGAACGGCAAGGCATCATATACACCGTCCAAATCTTCGCCGGGGAAACCACCCTTCATGTAGGTGTAGGTTCCCATACCCAAGAAGACCGCATCATATTCATCGATCAACGTCTGCATCTGCACGTCTTTACCGATTTCAGTGTTCAGTCGAAACTCAACACCCATGTCGGTGAAGACTTCACGACGGCGCACCATGATATCTTTGTCCAGCTTGAATTCTGGGATACCAAAGGTCAGCAGGCCACCAATTTCTGGATGACGATCAAAGACGACCGGTTTAACACCGTTACGTACCAGTACATCCGCCGCCGCTAGACCCGCAGGGCCTGCACCGATGACAGCCACTTTTTTATCGGTGACCGGCACTTTGCTCATATCTGGACGCCAGCCCATGGCAAACGCGGTATCGGTGATATGTTTTTCTACCGATCCGATAGTCACGGCACCAAACTCATCATTCAATGTACAGGCGCCTTCACACAGACGATCCTGTGGACAAACACGACCACAGACCTCCGGTAACGAATTGGTCTGATGACTCAGCTCAGCCGCTTCAATAATATTGCCTTCTGACACCAGCTTGAGCCAGTTAGGAATATAGTTGTGTACCGGACATTTCCATTCACAATACGGATTACCGCATTCCAGACAACGATGCGCCTGCTCAGACGCATCCTCTGATTTGAACGGCTCATAGATCTCAGCAAACTCCTTCTTACGGACATCGGCTGCGATCTTACTTGGTCCCTCACGCTCTACTTCCAGAAACTGAAAATCATTCTTCAGACGCTCAGACATTCTTCACCCCGCCTAATAATGTCTGCCCGCAGGCAGACACAGCTATAACTAAACACCTGTTCGATGAACCCATCACTCCGGACGAGAGCGCATATCAGTCAGCAGCTCTCCCAGACTAGCGGCTTTTGGCTTAACCAGCCAGAAACGACCAATATAGTCATCGAAGTTATCAATCATCTCCTGACCCCACTGGCTACCGGTTGCTTTAACAAAGCCGATAATCACAGAGCGCAGATGGTTTTTGTACTCTTCCATGTGCTGTGGCGCGACCCGATGGATGTCCACCAACTCATGGTTGTACTTATCAACAAAGGTGTTATCCATATCCAGTACATAAGCGAAGCCACCGGTCATACCTGCACCGAAGTTGTAGCCCGTTTGACCCAGCACCGTGATCAGACCACCCGTCATGTATTCACAACAGTGATCACCGGCACCTTCGATAACGGCATGGCAACCGGAGTTACGCACCGCAAAACGCTCGCCAGCACTACCCGCTGCATACAGAGTACCGCCAGTAGCCCCGTACAGACAGGTATTACCGATAATTGCGGTTTCATTACTCGCATAGGTAACCACATCCGGCTGACTGATGACGATCTTACCGCCCGCCATGCCTTTACCAACATAGTCATTGGCATCACCCTTGAGGTATAACTCTTGGCCCCCGGCGTTCCAAACACCAAAACTTTGACCCGCATGACCGGTAAAGTTAAAGCGGATCGGCGTGGATGACATACCTAGATTCCCATGCACCTTAGCGATAGCACCGGAAGTCCGAGCACCGACCGAACGGTCACAGTTAGTAATCGTTAACTCAAACTCGGCTCCGGACTTGTCTTTAATCGCTTGTTCCGACAGTGCTAGCATCTTGCTATTCAAGGCACCGGTATCATAAGGATCGTTGTGCTCAACCTGACAAGTTTGTGGGTATTCAGCCGGAATACCCGCATCCGAGATCAGCGGAGAAAGATCCAACTTACCATGTTTAACCGTTGTACCTTCCAGCAGTTCCAGCAGATCAACCCGACCCACCAGCTCTTCCAAAGTACGGACACCCACAGAAGCCATCCATTGACGGGTCTCTTCAGCGACAAAGCGGAAGTAGTTCTTGACCATATCAACGGTGCCACGGTAATGCTTATCCCGCAGCTCTTCGTTCTGGGTCGCCACACCGGTAGCACAGTTATTCAGATGGCAAATACGCAGGTATTTACAACCCACGGCAACCATCGGCATCGTACCGAAGCCAAAGCTTTCAGCGCCAAGAATTGCCGCTTTAACCACATCTAGGCCCGTTTTTAAACCGCCATCTG
Organism: Amphritea atlantica; assembly: GCF_018860855.1. Classification (GTDB taxonomy): domain Bacteria; phylum Pseudomonadota; class Gammaproteobacteria; order Pseudomonadales; family Balneatricaceae; genus Amphritea; species Amphritea atlantica_A. Next base: position 107,705 of record NZ_JAHKQE010000022.1, on the reverse strand, counting down.
TTTGCAAACGAATCTTGCCACGCAGATGGTTACCACGCAGTGATTGATGGGCATCAGCCAGACCGAGTTCCCATGGTGACCCAGCATAATGAACCGAGGTCAGTGGGCTAGCGGCGGTACCACCATCATAACCTGAGATAGTAATCAGATCGGCATACGCCTTGGCCACACCACAGGCGATGGTGCCAACCCCAGGACGAGACACGAGTTTGACCGATACCAGACCTTCGGGGTTAACCTGTTTCAGATCGAAAATCAGCTGAGCCAAATCTTCAATCGAGTAGATATCATGATGCGGTGGCGGCGAAATAAGCGTCACACCCGGCACTGAATAGCGCAACCGTGCAATCAGCTCATTCACTTTACCCCCGGGTAGCTGCCCACCTTCACCGGGCTTAGCACCCTGAGCCACCTTAATCTGCATCACATCGGCATTGATCAGGTATTCAGGCGTAACACCAAAGCGACCAGAGGCCACCTGTTTGATCTTAGAACGTTTATTGGTGCCATGACGCGCTGGGTCTTCACCGCCCTCACCGGAGTTCGAGCGACCACCCAACTCGTTCATCGCCATCGCCAGACACTCATGTGCTTCTGGAGACAGGGCTCCGAGTGACATCGCCGCGGAGTCAAAGCGTTTAAACAGGTTTTCGACCGGTTCCACTTCACTCAATGGAATCGATTTAACATCTTTTTTCAAACCAAGCAGATCACGTAGCGTCGCCACACCACGCTTATTAACTAGATCGGCATAGGCCTGATAATCAGCACTGTCGCCACTACGAACGGCTGTGTGGATGGAACGCACCACATCTGGGTTGTAGGCATGATATTCACCACCGTGGACGTATTTCAGCAAACCACCCTGCTGGATTTTCTTACGAGCAACCCAAGCCTCGCTCGCGAGTGCCTGATGGTCTTTCTGGAAGTCACTAAAGTCGGCACCTTCAATGCGACTTGCAACCCCAGAAAAGCACAGATCAATCACTTCTGAACTAATACCCACCGCTTCGAACAGCTGAGCACCACGATAAGATGCAACCGTCGAGATCCCCATCTTCGATAGGATCTTCATCAGGCCTTTCTTGATGCCTTTACGATAGTTTTCATGGCTATCGAGCCAGTTCATCTGCATCTCGCCGGTGGCACACAGATCAGTCAAGACACGATACGCAAGGTATGGATAAACCGCCGTCGCACCAAAACCAAACAATACGGCAAAGTGATGTGGGTCGCGAACTGTACCGGTTTCGACCAAAATATTAGCGTCAGCCCGCAGGCCCGAGTTGATCAAACGGTGATGCACGGCACCAGTCGCCATCGCTGCATGGACCGGCAACCGACCCTCAGCAATCGCGAAATCAGACAGGATAATAATAACCTTACCGGAACGCACCAGCGCTTCGGCTTGATCAGCAACCGATTCAATCGCCGCTTTAAGGTCCATCTCAGCCGGATCGTAGTTCAGATCTACCTGAGCAACACCAAAACCTTCAACGGTATTGTTTTTCAGACGCAGAAACTTACTCGCAGATAAAACCGGCGTGGTCAGAATAACCCGACGCGCATGCCCCGGAGTTTCTTCGAACACATTGCGTTCGGCACCGATACAGGTTTCCAGCGACATAACGATCGCTTCACGCAGCGGATCGATAGGCGGATTGGTTACTTGCGCAAACTGCTGGCGGAAGTAGTCGTAAACAGAGCGAACTTTAGAAGACAATACCGCCATTGGCTTATCGTCACCCATGGAACCCACGGCTTCCATACCGGTTTCACCCAGCGGACGCAGAATTTGATCCCGCTCTTCGTAGGTCACCTGGAACATCTTCATGTGTGCTTTAACCGCTTCTGGGGTCATCTCACAGAAAGACTTCGACTCTTCAGTCAGGTTCATGGTTTGTTCAAGCGGCAATGCATTCTCACGCATCCACTTTTTATAAGGCTGAGCCTTCTTCAATCGCTCATCAACATCGGCGGTATGTAACACTTCACCGGTTTGTGTATCGATAGAGAGAATTTGACCTGGACCAACACGTCCCTGAGAGACGACATCCTCAGGCTTATAGTCAAACACGCCGATTTCTGACGCGGTACAGATCAGACCATCATTGGTCATTACCCAACGGGATGGGCGCAGGCCATTACGGTCCAGCATACAAACGGCGAAACGGCCATCGGTCATAACCATACCGGCGGGGCCATCCCAAGGTTCCATATGCATGGAGTTGTAATCATAGAATGCCCGCAGTTCGGCATCCATAGTATCCATATTCTGCCAAGCAGGAGGCACGATCATCCGTGCAGCACGGTAAAGGTTCATGCCACCGACCATCAGGAATTCCAGCATATTATCCATGCTGGAAGAGTCCGAACCGGTGGTATTAACGATCGGCTGCAACTCATCAACATTCGGCAGCATCTCGGTAGCAAACTTACTTGAACGAGCGCGAGACCAATTACGGTTCCCTTCAATGGTATTAATCTCACCATTGTGAGCCAACAACCGAAATGGCTGAGCCAGCGGCCAACGGGGAGCCGTGTTAGTCGAAAAGCGCTGGTGATAAGTACAGATAGCGGTTTCCAGACGTTCGTCACTCAAGTCCTGATAAAAGACGGGCAGATCGACCGGCATGGTCAGTCCTTTATAGGAGATCACTTTATCCGACAGACTACAGATATAGAAATCGCTATCGGTACTCAGGGCGATCTCACTCTTGCGCCGAGCCGTATAAAGACTGACCGCAAATTCACGCTCTGCTTTATCCGTCGTTACAAAAACCTGCTCAATCTGAGGCAGCGTATCTTTTGCAATCGGGCCCAAACAGCTAGGATCCGTCGGCACCACACGCCACCCAACAACCGTCAGCCCCTGCGCTGTCAGTTGATTATTCAATACTTCCCGCGCAGCCGCCGCGAGGGCGGGCTCTTGTGATAAGAAAACCATACCAACCGCATAGTTTTCCCCTAACTCAACCCCAAGATCACTCTTCGCAGCAGCGCGCAGAAACGTATCCGGCTTCTGCATCAGCAACCCACAGCCATCTCCGGTTTTGCCGTCAGCCGCGATCCCACCACGGTGGGTCATACATGCAAGCGCTTCAATCGCCTTCAACAATACGTTGTGGCTTGGTTCACCTTGCATGTGGGCCATCAGGCCAAAACCACAGTTGTCTTTGAACTCACCAGGGCGATACAGACCAATGCTCATAAACGAATCCCACCAAAAAGTTCTTAATTATCAATATATTGCATCCGCTATATTCCAGCTACAGATGTAAATGCAGGGAAAAAGGGACAGGTATTTTACACAGCGAGGGTAGGAAGGACAAATTATAAGCAAGACAGATGATATTTTTGTTTGCCGCAGCAAGACAAAAAAATACTATTTTCTGGTCGTTATATCCGCCTGAATCCCCTGAATAGTCCTCGCCCAAGGCTTCAGCTTAGTTAACGCTGAAGGGAGTGCTGTCGCCGCCGCATGCGCGGCATTACGATCCTTATACTGCCCATAGACTACCACAAACCAAGGTTTGTTTTTGTAACGGGTCTGAAACATATAAAACTTCTGCGGCTCAGCCTGAGCCTGAATAAACTGCTCCGCACTGGAACGCTTTCCTGCGCCGAGCATCTGTAACGTGTACCCCGAAGCCGGCCACTGCAACAATGTTTGTTCCGCTTCAGTCAACGCAGAACTCGCCACAACGGTAGCAGCAGGCTTAGCAACAGAAGCCGTTTTAACCGGTTTCGATACAACCGCGGCCGGCTTGGACACCACTTGTACTGGCTTTACCACGGGCTTAACAGGCGTCGGTTTTGCCTCGGGCTGAGGTTCAATCTTTGCAGGCTCAAGCTTCGAGAGTTCAACCGGCTGAATGACAGACTGAGGTATAGCCACGGGCACAGAAGGCTGAGCCTGAACAACAGGTTTGGACGTATCTCCAGAGACAATCATCTCCGGCTTGTCATCAACCTCAATCGCCGTTGAAAGCGTGCTAGCCAACTTAGTCTCTTGCTGTAGCACCTCAGACTGCAAACCCGGTTTTACATCGGTTATTGGCACCGAAATACTATCCGTAGATTGCGGCTCATTATAAACCAGATGATCTGTTTCAAGCACGGTCACCGGCGATGTCTCATCAGCCTGAGCAATCACCGCCTCTGCTTCAATAGGCACCTGAATCTCGACTTGGGTACGGGTCGTTCCCACATCGCTCTCAGGCCAATACTGCCATAAACTGCCTAGCAGTACAGCCAGCAGGACAACAGCGATGCCAACAAAGTGAACGCGGGTCAGCGTTGCGGGTTTTGTGGTTTTCTGCACGCTACCCGACCGAAGCAACTGCTCTACTTGTCGATTAAGCCCACCAGGATAACCTCCGGCGGCGGCATAAACCGCCTGCAACTGCTTTTCACTAAGGGATGCAGCTGCACTGTAACGTTGCAGTAAATAGCTACGCGCTTCGGTAAAGGTAAAGGGTTCCAATCTCAATTGATGTACCTGAGCATCTAACAGCTCATACTCATCATAGGTCTGCAACTGTGCTTGAAAGTTTTCTCCAGCCGCCAACAGCAGATGCGGCTTGATCGGCAAGCCCTGCGCCTCACTCAGCATTTGCAGCAACAATTTAATCGCCGCTTTTTCCAGTTCATCCGCGTTATCAATAATGATAACCCATTGGATATGCTCCGCAGCCATCACCTGAGCGAAGCTGTAAATAGCATTGAGCATCGCTTGATTATCTGCCTGAGTATCAAGCTCAGGGCTAAGCTGTTTACTTAAGGCAATCAGTAATCCGTTTAGACTCGGTGTTTGTCGTCCATCGACAGCACAAAGTCTCAATGTACGATCGCTTGGCGCCGCTTGCAGCTGTCGAATGAGTACCGTTTTGCCCGATCCGACCGGACCGGTGACCAATAATAAAAAATCACTGAAGCGACTTAGATGTTCAAGTTTTTCCAACATCTGGAGTCGAGAAGATGGCTCATAAAAGAAATCTTTACGTTGCTCTGCTTGCGCAAATGCATCGGCCAGCGAATCAACACTATTGCCTTTAAGATCAGCCATCTAAACGCCCTCTTAAGCAGTAAAGTGGGTTAGCGTTTGCTGTAATAATTGCGGATCAAACTGATCGGTTACCACCGCGCTACCTAGCTCACGTAGTAGAATTAACCGTAACTGCCCATCAATCACTTTTTTGTCTACCGCCATTAGTGTCATAAACTCATCCGCCGTCATTCCTTGCGGGGCTTCAACTGGCAGATTAGCCGCTTGCATGACCCGTACAACCCGTTGGACATCATTCCTGCTAAGCCAACCTATACGCTCAGAGAGGTCTGCCGCCATGACCGTGCCTACCGCAACCGCTTCACCATGCAACCAATTACCATAACCTTGGCAAGATTCAATCGCGTGACCAAAAGTATGCCCTAAATTCAATAATGCGCGGACACCCGACTCTTTTTCATCCTGCGCCACCACTTCAGCCTTCAATTCACAAGAGCGATAGATGGCGTGACTTAATAACGCGGTATCCCGACCGATCAAGCCGGACATATTCTCTTCGAGCCAATCGAGAAAGGCCTTGTCATAGACAAGTCCATATTTGATCACCTCAGCCAGTCCTGCCGATAGCTCACGGTCAGGCAGGGTGCGCAACACATCAACACTGGCAAGAACCACCTGTGGCTGATGAAAGGCGCCGATCATATTTTTACCCAAGGGGTGATTGACACCGGTTTTACCACCGACAGAGGAATCCACCTGAGAGAGCAAGGTGGTCGGTATCTGAATGAAATTAACACCGCGCTGATAGCATGCCGCGGCAAAGCCTGTCATATCGCCAACAACGCCGCCGCCTAGAGCAATCAACGTTGTGGTGCGATTATGTCGACACTCCAGCAAACGATCATACACGACACTCAGTTGATCCAATGTCTTGTACTGCTCACCGTCCGGCAGAATCACCTCATCGACCTGCACCGAAGGCAGTGCTAATTTTAATTGATCGAGATAAAGCGGGGCCACGGTTTCATTACTAACAATCAGCACCTGATTACCTTTGATATAAGGCGTCAGATGCTCAGGGCGAAACAGATCGGTGCCAATAAAAATAGGGTATGAGCGATCAGCAAGATCTACATTTAACGTTTGCATGGAGGGGCTTATCTCTATTTGATAATTTGCTGTGCACGAAGCTCCGCCATTATATCAGTAACCACTGCTTTAGGGTTACGACGTTCGGTATCCACCACCACATCAGCCACCTGAAGATAAAGAGGGTGACGCTGCTCCATCAATGTATTGAGGACGGTTTCAGGGTCTGGAGTTTGTAACAAGGGTCGGTTTTTATCCCGCGCCGTACGCTCCAGTTGCTGGGCAACCGATGCTTGTAAATAAACAACAGTGCCGCGCCCTTGTAAGTTTGAGCGATTTTCAGCACGCAATACTGCGCCCCCGCCCGTCGCCAGCACCAGACCATCCTCAGCACTTAACTGATCAATAATTTTTGCTTCTCGATCACGGAAACCTTCCTCACCTTCAACGTCGAAGATCCAAGGAATATCAGCCCCCGCCAATTCCTCAATCACTTTATCGGAATCAACAAATCTCAGTTTTAACTCTTGAGAAAGAAGACGTCCTATAGTGCTTTTTCCAGCTCCCATAGGGCCAATTAGAAATATATTCAATACTACAACCTTACTGAGATGACAGAGATTCTTTTATCAATTTAGGTGTGATGAAAATAAGTAGTTCCGCCTTACTATTCGACGTCGACTTATTTCGGAAAAGCGCCCCAAGAATCGGAATATCACCGAGCAGAGGCGTTTTATTAACGGTGTTCTGTGTTTCATTTTCAAACACCCCGCCTAATACAACGGTTTGCCCATCGGCCACCACAACGGATGTTTCCAGCAAGTTTTTAATGATACTGATCTCACCGTTTGATAGCGTTTCGCCGATCGAATCTTTCTTGATCACCAGATCCATTGCAATCCGATCACCGGGGTTAATTCGCGGCGTCACTTCTAAGGATAACACGACATCTTTAAATTCAGTGTCGGTGTTACCGTCATCATCAGTTGTGACATAAGGCACTTCACTACCCGACTCAATCAGCGCCACCTTACCATTGGTGGTAACGACTTTAGGTTGGGAGATAACTTCAATGCGGCCATCAGACTCCAATGCAGACAGTTCAAGCTGCAGAAGCGCACTATTCGTTGCTAAACCAACCGCTACAGAGGCCGGCGATGTTGCGTTAGCACCAAGGTCAACCATTAAACCATCAGAGATAGAACCCGGAGAGGACACATCAGAAATGCTGCTACCGATTGAGATGCCGTTACCCGAAGAGTCAGTATCACCGTATCCTAAGCCCCACTTAACACCGAGATCTTTGGAGACTGTGGTATTTGCTGTCACCAGACGCGCTTCAATCAACACCTGCGCAACCTCGGTATCGAAGCGGCGCAAGGTTGAACGAATCTCTTCCATTCGGTTAGCGGTTTCGCGCACCATCAAGACATTGGTTTCATCATCCGCCAGAATAAGACCTCGCTCAGAAACCAACTTAGCTTCATTTAACCGAGAGACCATATCAGAGGCTTTGCGGAAATCGACTTGGATAAATTCAGTACGCAGTGGTGATAGCTCCTCCACCTGTTTACTGCTTTCCATTTCAACTCGCTCTCGTTCAGAAATCTCTTCTGCGGTACCGATCAGCAGTACATTACCCATTTCGCGCTTATCGAGTTTATTGGTATTTAGAATCAGATCTAATGCCTGATCCCAAGGTACATTTTTCAATCTCAGGGTGATATTACCGCCGACCTGCTCGCTGACTACCAAGTTCATTTCGGCCACTTCTGCGAGAATTTGCAGTACTGAACGCACCTCAACATTTTGGAAATCTAGATCAATACGCTCGCCACTGTAAGGGAAACGCTCCTCTTCGATGCGATCTTGTTCCGCCTGAGTAATGGGCTTCAGATCTACAAACAGCTGATTATTTGTCTGGTACACCATATAGTCATACGGTTCAGCGGACGGTTTGATCAAAATTGACACATTTTCACCGGTAGCCATCGAATCAATAAACATCACCGGCGTGGCAAAATCCTGTACATCGATTCGATTTTGCATACTCGCAGAGAGATCGACACCTAACAGATTGATAACAACATTATTGCCCTCTTCAATCACATCGACGCCTGCGCGGTCATCACTTAAAGACACAACCACCCGGCCAGCGCCATCAGAAGTACGTTCAAAATCAACCCCACTGACATGGGTTTTATCAGACAATACCGGCTGAGCCTTAGAGCCAGAGGCAACGCTGTTACTAACGATAGCGGCCTCTTGCTTGACCATCCCGCGATCACCCACGGTCAAGAACAGACTATTACCATCGGTTCGTGTTTCAAAAGCTGAGACTTCAAACAGATCCACAACCACTCTTAAACGACCGGCGACCTGAGCAAAATTAATTTTATCAACGTTACCATTTTCAATACTCAACATACGGCTATCTTGAGCATTTTCAACGCCCCACATATCCAAAACCACCCTAGCTGGGCTATTGGTCATATAGGATTTCGGCAGCGTAGGAGGCACATCAAAATCGAAACGTATCTCCAGTTTATTGTCCGGAAGCGCAACAAAGGACGATTCCATTAGTTTTGCATCCACAGCCATCGCATTGAAAGCTAGCATCCACAACCCGATGACCATTCCCGCCATCTTAGCGAGAGCGGAGTACGTCAATTTACCCGCCTGAATATTTTTATTCACAGTATTCACCACCATCGTCATCAATCCATCACCACGCTACGAGGGCGTCGCATCCAACCACCCCGGCCGTTTGTAACAATCTCAACCAGCTCAACATTATCGCTGTTAACAGCAACCACTTTGCCGTAATCCAGCCCCATATAATCACCGACGGATACCCGGTGCACTTCTCCCTTATTGTCCTTGATAAGTGCCCAGCGAGAACCCTTTGCACTCATATTGATGCTGCCAACCATGGCAAGATTATCCAGCGAAAATGTTTCAAGGTAAGATTTTTCACGGTCAACATCAGGTTTAATGCCTGTATTGCCCTCATCGGCAACACCCTCTTCGGTGTCGACGGTTATGATTGAAACTAATGGTTTAAATGGGCTGCGCATACTCGCCCCTTCATAGACAAAACTATGATAGGCCTTAAACTCGGGTAGCGGCTCCACCTTTATCACTTTTTTCTGCTTCTCCTGCGCGACAAAGCTACGCAGATCACTGACATCTTCAATCCAGACGCAACCGCCGAGAAAAAAAGGAGCTAGAATCAAAACACGCAAAAATTTACTTGGTATCATCATAACGATAAGTCTTTGCACTAATTGTCATATTCAACTGGCCTCCAGCAGGATTTATACTGTAGTCATGCAGTGTCACAATCCTCGGAATTGCGGCAACGCCACTGACAAACTGCCCCATCTGGTGGTAAGTACCACTCACTTTGATATTAATCGGCAGCTCAATAAAAATCTCATTTCGTTTCTCGCCGCCCAATGAGATAGATTGAATATCCAAGCCACTGGAACGACCGATCTCAGTAATATCCTCTAACAGACCAGGCACTTCTTTCTCAGTGGGTAGTTGCTTCAGCAACTCGGCAAAGCGCCCTTGCACATCTTTCATCTGCTCACGGAGCTGATCAAGACTCGCCACCTGTGTGGTTTTTATAGATATCTGTTGTTTCAAGCCAGCTTCCTGACTAACCTCTCGCCCTAGGCTCTTCTCTTTATCGGTAATATAGAAGTAAAAACCAGCCCCCACCACCAACGAGAAGACCAAAAGGTAAGCAATCACTTTAACCCCAATTGGCCAACTTCCCGCCGTATTCAGGTCAAGGTTATCGGCATCAAACCCTTTGAAACTGTTTTTCAGTGCATCCATTGACATAATCAGTTCACCTCTTCCAGCGAGGGCTTCAACACAGGAACACTCAGATTGAATTTTTTCATGCCGTCAGCATTAGCAACCGTGGAAAGATTAGGCTCGCCAAACCAGATACTGGCATAAATATGCCGCATAAGGTTCGACACATCATCACTTTTCTCAGCCAAACCTGCCAGACTAATCGTATCACCACTACGCTTCAACGACTGGTAGTACACCCCATCAGGCAACACTTTAACCATTTCATCAAAGCTACGCACAATCAGAGGACGCGTTCCCTGCAACTCTTGGATTGCATTCAAACGATCGATCAAACGGGTTCGCTGTGTTTTTAACGCTTTAATATCGGCCAACTGTTTATCTAACTGACCAATTTCTTGGCGTAAAAAGTTATTCCGCGCTTTCTGCCTATCGGTTTGCATATCAATATAAAAACCGATAAGAAACACCACAACAGCGGCTAAAAATGCAGCAGCGACCAGATTCACAACAAACTGCTTTTGCCTTTCAGCAGCTAGTTCTTCGCGCCAGGCCCTTAAATTAATCTTTGCCATAGTCGCTACCCTTCAAAACTTCGTAACGCAAGGCCGCATGCTTTTACCAGGGTAGGAGCATCCTGATTGAGCCGACCTGCATTTATTTTTGAAGCCAAATCCATTCCTGCAAATGGATTAGCAACCTCAACCTCAACTCCAATTTCGCTCTGCATCTGCTCTGCCAAACCTTCAATAGCAGCGGTGCCTCCCAGTAGATAGAGCTTATTCAACTCATTATGCGGACCGGAAGAATAGAAAAACTGCAGCGAACGGGAAACTTGTTGCGTCACGGTACTACGGAACGGCAACACAACATTTTGTTTCAATTCATCCGATAGCTCTCCAGCTCGCAGCAAGTGTTCCACTTCGCCGGCTTCCAGCCCAGATTGCTGGTGAATCAAATTACTCAGATCGTTGCCACCAAACGCTTGCTCTCGGTCATAAACGATCTTGCCGTTTTTAAACACATTAAGTGTCAGTGTCGATGCACCAATATCAACAAGCCCAACCAAACGATCCTCTTGATCGCCTTGGTTTTCTAATAGTGACACCACTCGCTCGGTGGCAAAACGGTCGACATCAACCACTTCACATTTCAAACCACTGCTATTGATCGCATCTTCACGTATTTCGACATCATCACGACGGCATGCAACCAAGAGAATATCATTAAGCTCTGGACTATCTTCTGCCGGCCCTAGCACTTCAAAGTCCAAGGCAATTTCATTTAAAGGGTAGGGAATAAAACGATCAGCTTCGAGTTTGACCTGTTCTTCAAGTTCAAAATCAGTAAAAGCATTACTCAACTGAATCGTTTTGGTAATGACCGCAGAGGAGGGAACCGCAGCAACACAGGTTGAAAGACCTCCGCCACAAATTTTTATACCTGCTTCAATGGCTTCAGCCACCTGAGCGGCGTCTTGAATACTACTCTCAATAACGGCTGATGCCGGCAAAGGCACAATAGCATAGGAGTCGAGACGTAGCCCCTTACCTCGCCTAGAAAGTGCCACCATTTTTATTGAAGAGGAGCCGATATCTATGCCGACCCATCCTTTTTCCTGTTTGCTAAGAAAGCTAAGCACAGTAAATTATCCTTAAAAAATCCCGCATAAACCGACCTACACTGACTCTAGCGCGGTTTCATTCAAAATTAAACCACTGTTTTGCTAGTGGACAACACTTTCTTACAGATATAATAACTCGGCAACAAAAACATTAACTTTAAATAGCTTATACATGAAATTATTGACATTGTTACTTAAGCTCGGCCTAAAACTCACCATCCTGGGCGCTTTTATTGGCTGCCTAGCCTTGGCCGCGGCGTATTATTACTACGCTCCAAAGCTTCCGGATGTCGAAACGCTTCGTGACGTTCAGTTGCAAACGCCATTAAGAATATACTCTGAAGATAACAAACTAATTTCAGAGTTTGGCGAAAAACGTCGCTGGCCTATCAGCTATAAGCAGATCCCTCAAAATTACATCAATGCCCTGCTTGCGGCGGAAGACCGTAACTTTTTCAACCACATGGGCATCGACATCAAAGGCCTTTTCCGTGCGGTCTATCAATTAGCCAGCAGTGGCCGCATTCAAAGTGGCGGCAGCACCATCACGATGCAGGTAGCGAAAAACTACTTCCTCACCAGAGAACGCTCTTTTGTCCGTAAATTCAATGAGATACTACTCTCTTTACGGATTGAACAAGAGCTAACCAAAGAGGAAATTTTCGAGCTTTACGTCAACAAAATTTACCTTGGCCACCGCTCTTACGGCATTCAAGCAGCCGCCAACATCTACTATGGCAAAAACATTGATGAACTTAGTCTAGCTCAAGTCGCCATGATTGCTGGCCTGCCTAAAGCGCCCTCAGCATACAATCCAATCACCAACCCAAGTCGGGCGATCGAGCGACGCAACTGGATTCTTAAGCGAATGCATAGCCTCAGCTTTATCAATGATGAAGAATATAACACGGCTAAAAATGAACCAGTGACGGCAGAATATCATGGTACACAGATTGAACTGTATGCCCCTTTTGTTGCAGAAATGGTTCGCAATGAGCTATATCAATACTTTGACGAGAGTTTATACACCAACGGATTTCGCGTTTACACCACACTCAATAGCGAAATGCAGGCCGCTGCTAACCTAGCAGTTGAGAACGGTTTATTAGCCTATACCGAAAGGCACGGCTATTTCGGCGCTGAGAAAACGGCCGCCGTTGAACAACTCACCGACGCAAATATAATCGCCGCCCTGAACAAGCAGCGCACCTTCGGCTCTTTACAGCCAGCCATCGTCATCAGCACTGACCAACAGCAGGCGGAAGTATTCATCAAAGACCATGGCCACGCGACGCTTACATGGGATGGCATGCAATGGGCTCGAGAATACAAAGGCCCAAACCGTTTAGGGAGAAAACCTAAACTCGCCGCCGATATTCTCACCACAGGCGACCTAATCAGAGTCCGCGCCGACAACGAGAGCAACTGGCACTTAACGCAGATCCCCCGAGTAGAGGGCGCCTTTGCTGCATTATCCCCAAAAAACGGCGCGCTACGTGCTTTGGTTGGCGGCTTCAACTTCAACCACAACAAGTTTAACCGGGCGACGCAAGCGAAACGCCAGCCAGGCTCCAACATTAAACCGTTCATCTACGCATCAGCACTGGAACAGGGTTACACCCCCGCCACGCTCATTAATGATGCTCCGGTGGTACTCCATGACGGCAACCTAGAATCAAATTGGAGACCACAAAACTACAGTAAGAAGTTTTATGGTCCCACCCGCCTGAGGGAAGCGCTATATAAATCCAGAAACCTAGTTTCTATTCGCATACTGAGATCCATTGGCATCGATACCGCCATTGAATTTTTAACTCGTTTTGGCTTTGACAAAGACCGCCTACCCAACAACCTTTCACTGTCCCTAGGCACCGCAGACATCACCCCTCTAGAGCTGGTCACCGGTTACGCAGGCCTAGCCAATCAGGGCTTCAAAGTTACTCCTTACTTTATTGACAGAATTGAAGATACCGAAGGTAATATTCTTTATCAGGCACAACCCACAACGGTCTGCGCTGACTGCACCTACATCGCGGATAACTCAGCAATTCCTGCAGATTTCAGCCTAATCCCGCAAAAACCTGCCACGATCATCGATGCGGCCCAAAACAACGACACGCCCACTGATACAGAAGCAGACACACTAGACAGCAATCAGATACAGACAGCCGTGTCATCAACACCGCTCACTGGACAACAAATCACCAACCTACCCGTTGCTACACGCATCATGAAACCACAAACGGCTTACATGATTTATAACATCATGCAGGACGTGATTACCCGCGGTACTGGCCGACGCGCAAGAGTTCTTGAGCGCTCTGACCTCGCGGGCAAAACAGGTACAACCAATGACCAGAAAGACGCTTGGTTCTCGGGCTTTAACAAAGATGTGGTAGCTACTGCCTGGGTTGGTTTTGATCAACCAACCACCCTTGGCCGCAGCGAATTCGGTGGCACTGCCGCACTTCCTATCTGGATAGACTTTATGCAAACAGCGCTAGAAGGGGTTCCAGACTTACCCATTCCTAAGCCGAACGGCCTCGTGAGTATCAGAATCGATCCCAAAACAAGCCTGCTTGCCTACCCAGGACAAGAGAATGCTATTTTTGAAATATTCCCAGCAGCAAGCGTTCCCACCGAAACGGCCAGAAACCCGTTACTGCCTAGTACAGAAGGGACTACTCGGACAGAAGATATCTTCTGAGATGCATTAGACACTTTCCTGCAGATACAAAAAAACCGGCCTTAGCCGGTTTTTTTATGACCACCATCGATTAACGATTAAGCAGTGCATCAACAGTTGTAAGTGGGTAATGCGCAGGCAACGGCAGACGAGCAACACCGGAGTCGATCGCAGCCTGTGCAACCGCTTCAGAGACAACACCTAACAGACGAGTATCAGTCGGCTTAGGAATGATGTACTGAGGGCCAAATTCTAGAGAATCCAATTCGTAGGCATCCAGCACGTCTTGTGGCACAGGCTCTTTTGTCAGACCAGCAAGAGCAAGCACGGCTGCAGCTTTCATCTCTTCGTTAATCGCGGAAGCACGAACATCCAGCGCGCCACGGAAGATGAACGGGAAGCCTAGCACGTTATTAACTTGGTTAGGATAATCGGAACGACCTGTCGCCATGATCACATCATCACGAACAGAGTGAGCCAGTTCAGGTGTGATTTCCGGATCAGGGTTAGCACAGGCAAAGACAACCGGAGTTGGCGCCATCTTAGCTAACTGCTCACCGCTTAACAGGTTAGGCCCAGACAGACCGACAAATACATCAGCACCGTCAATCGCATCATCCAGCGTACGCTTATCTGTTTCAGATGCGAAAGCCGCTTTTTGCGGTGTCAGGTTTTCACGACCCGAGTGAATTACACCGGTACGGTCGATCATGTAGATGTTTTCGACCTTAGCACCCATGTTAACGAGCAGCGTCATGCAAGCATTCGCAGCAGCACCGGCACCTAGGCAAACAATTTGTGCTTCTTCCAGCTTCTTACCAGCGATTTCCAGTGCATTGATCATACCGGCAGCTGTTACGATAGCAGTACCGTGCTGATCATCATGGAAAACAGGAATGCTGCAACGTTCGATCAACGCACGTTCAACTTCAAAACATTCTGGCGCTTTAATATCTTCCAAGTTGATACCACCAAAGGTATCAGCAATGCGCGCAACCGTATCAATCAACGCCTGAGGGCTCTCAGAATCGACTTCAATGTCAACAGAATCGATTCCAGCAAAACGCTTGAACAACAGCGATTTACCTTCCATAACCGGCTTGGATGCCAGAGGTCCCAGATCGCCAAGGCCCAGAATTGCAGTACCGTTAGTAATAACAGCTACCAGATTACCTTTAGCTGTATAGCGGTATGCGTTATCAGGGTTCTCTGCAATAGCGCGCACAGGCTCAGCAACACCAGGGCTGTAAGCCAGGGCTAGATCACGGGCAGACTCGGCCGGTGTAGTCAGTTCTACACTGATCTTACCTGGGCGAGGGAACTCGTGATAATCGAGTGCAGCTTGTTTCATATCTTCAGACATGGTCGCGGTTCCAACTTATGTTATAGAAATTCGGACTTGGGATCATATAGAAAAGATCTCTGTCTCTCAACTGACAAAATAGCTCATATCCCTGAATATTTATCGATATTCAGTGTATTTACTACTACTTTTGCGGGAGTAAACAGAAATTATAGAAGCCCTAGACGACTTAATCAGGGGATATAACCAGTTATTCTTTAGATTAGTAAAAATCAGCCTAAATTGATCAGGAACAAAAAAGGCATCCCAAAGGATGCCTTTTTTAATTACAAAGTAGGTCTTACTTCTTAAGGCCACGTCCGCCGAAACGCTTGTTAAAGCGATCAACACGACCACCGGTAGTCGCATCTTTCTGCTTACCGGTATAGAAAGGGTGGCATTGGCTACAAACATCGATGTTAATGTCTTTACCAACCGTTGAACGTGTTTTAACAACGTTACCACAAGAACAGGTAGCATTGATCTCTACGTATTCTGGATGAATATCTTTTTTCATTGGAACCTCAGTTGTTTTGTATGCCGCCACCTGATCTTTTGCCAGGCACCGCATGCAGGCTTCGACTTCGATACGGAAGTTAAGCCTTATAGGATTAAGGGCGAGCATTATACATACAGCCTTCTAGCCCAGCAAGCATTTACCTTCAGTTAACAAATACACAGGTTAACAGCGAAAACAAAAAGACATACACTGTGCCATTCTCCTCTGATACGAGCCGTCCTTTTTATGCCTTACCTGCGACTAGCCATACCCTCACCACTGCGTCGGCTATTCGACTATCTGCCGCCACAGGACTGTGAAACGGCTGCACTGCAGCCCGGCGTACGGGTCAAGGTTCCCTTTGGTCGCCGAGAAGTCACCGGCGTGCTTATCGAGATCAGTGAGACCACCGAGGTTCCGCTCAATAAACTAAAGCCCGCCATCGCCATTCTCGATGAAGCGCCACCGATGCCCGAGACTATATTAAAACTAGCACGTTGGGCCGGTAACTATTATCAACACCCTCTGGGTGATGCCTTAAGTCAGGCACTGCCAGTATTGCTACGTAAAGGCGAGCCCTGTGAATATACTCACCAACACCTATGGCGCGCCACTGCCGATGCCGATATATCTCAGCTAGGCAAAACAGCTGCACGCCAACGGGAGCTGCTATTACTATTAATGGAGCACCCCAATGGCATCAGCGAGGGCGCCATTCGCACAGAAGGCGGCCAAACCGGCCTATTAAAAAAACTGCTGGATAAATGCCTAGCCGAATCCTTTATCCACAAACCGAACCATACCGAGCATAATGATCAGCCGCTGCATGAAGCCCCGCTGACGCTCAATGCAGAACAGCAGCAGGCGGTCCAGCAGATTACCGCCACCGAAGGCTTTAAAACCTATCTATTACAGGGTGTAACGGGTTCTGGCAAAACCGAAGTGTACCTACAGGCGATCGAACACTATATCCGCCAAGGCAAACAGGCGTTGATTCTAGTGCCCGAAATTGGCCTAACACCACAAACCGTTGCCCGCTTTAAGGCGCGCTTTAACCTGCCCGTCGTGGTGTTACATTCAAATCTAACTGACAACCAACGGCTCGATGTTTGGCTGCAGGCGCGGGAAGGTGTCGCCCGCATTATCATCGGCACTCGCTCAGCGATTTTTACACCGCTGCGTAACCCCGGCGTTATCTTTATTGATGAAGAGCATGACACCTCCTTTAAACAGCAGGAGGGGTTTCGTTACAACGCCCGAGATCTCGCCGTCATGCGCGGCCATTTCGAGCAGATTCCGGTAGTGTTAGGCACTGCAACACCAGCCATCGAAAGCCTCTACAACGCCAAACAGGGGCGTTATCAGTGGTTAAAACTGAATAAACGCGCCGGTGATGCACTACCCCCAAAATTTGAACTCTTGGATATTCGCCAACTTCCGCTACAAGACGGCCTATCTCAGCCGCTTATCCAGCAGATTAAAGCTCATCTACAACAGGGGACTCAGGTGTTGATCTTCCTGAATCGCCGCGGCTTCGCCCCCACCCTGATGTGTCATGACTGCGGTTGGCTAGCCGACTGCCGCCGCTGCGATGCGCATATGACGTTGCACCGTAAACCGTTCCATCTACACTGCCACCACTGTGACAGTCAACGTCCAGTTCCTACGGTTTGTGACAACTGCGGCAGCACCGATCTTAAACCGGTCGGGGCCGGCACCG
The DNA here is from genome assembly GCF_018860855.1 of Amphritea atlantica. Lineage (GTDB taxonomy): Bacteria > Pseudomonadota > Gammaproteobacteria > Pseudomonadales > Balneatricaceae > Amphritea > Amphritea atlantica_A. The sequence continues at coordinate 89,909 of NZ_JAHKQE010000022.1, read as the reverse complement.
AGCGTACCGAAGAGTTATTACAAACACTGTTTCCCGACTATCCTGTCATTCGGGTTGATCGAGACACCACTCAGCGTAAAAATGCGATGCAACACATCATGGACCGAGTGCATCAGGGTCATCCCTGCATCCTGATCGGTACTCAGATGCTTGCCAAAGGCCACCATTTTCCGAAAGTCACCCTAGTGGCTATTCTGAATGCCGACAGCGGCTTATTCAGTGCCGATTTTCGGGGCATGGAGCGCACTGCCCAACTTATTCTACAAGTCGCAGGCCGCGCCGGACGAGCCGATCATCCCGGCAAAGTCGTGATGCAGACACACCATGCCGACCACCCCATTATTATGAGTTTAGTCACCGAAGGCTATCAGGCCTTTGCCGAACAGGAACTCAGTCAACGGGTGTCAGCCCAGTTGCCACCCTCGATCTATTGCGCCATGTTCCGCGCCGAAGCCAACCACCAGGGTCAGGCAGAGCGCTTTCTCGGCAGGCTGCGCCAGTTATTAGCGGACGACATCCTCCAACCCCAAGGTATTCAGTGGCTTGGCCCGCTTCCCTCACCGATGGAGAAGCGCGCCGGCCAATATCGTGCTCAGCTAGTGTTACAAAGCCACGACCGCAAAGCGCTGCACCAACAACTGCACAATATTATTTGCCAAGTTGATAGTGATCCAGAGGCACGCAAAGTGCGCTGGTCGATCGATGTGGACCCGGTGGATATGTTTTAGCCACAAATAAACCCGCCGGGGGTTAACAAAAGGCAGCTGAAAAGGGATAATACGCGGTCTTTTTTACAGACAACTGCGCAGTTCGGGCTTAATAAGCCCTGAGTCGGTTTTTAATACGACCTTTTCAAGCTGCGCCTTTGCATCTGACTCCAGAATATAACCCGGTATCTTTTGAGCATGAAACAACACATTGCGGACCTGATTAGTACTGCCCTGACCTCGCTGATTGAAGATGGCACACTGCCAGCCGACACTCAGCCTAAAATCATGGTGGAAAACACCCGCGACAAGTCTCACGGAGATTTCGCCTCAAACATTGCGCTCACACTGGCTAAAGCAGCCCGAAGCAATCCTCGCGAACTATCCCAAAAGATATGTGCAGCACTGCCTGACTCTGAGAATGTGGAAAAAACAGAGATCGCCGGCCCCGGTTTTATTAATTTCTTTGTCAGTGACGCCTCCACCGGCAACCTGATCAAAACCATTCTGCAACAAAACAGCCACTACGGCCGCAATAACGATGGCGCGGGTAAAAAAGTGCAGATTGAGTTTGTTTCTGCCAATCCAACTGGGCCGCTGCATATCGGTCATGGACGTGGAGCAGCCGTCGGCGACTGCCTGAGCCGCCTAATGGAAGCCACAGGCTGGGATGTTACCCGCGAATTTTATTACAACGATGCTGGCCAGCAGATCAACAACCTCGCTCTTTCTGTGCAAGCACGCTGCAAAGGCCTGACGCCGGAAGATCCTAGCTGGCCTGAAAATGGTTACCGCGGTGATTACATTACCGAGCTAGCCGACAGTTTTATGCGCGGCGATACCGTCGAATCGGCCGATCAAAGTTTCACCGGCACAAAAGATGCGAATGACCTCGAAGGCATTCGTCACTTTGCCGTCGCTTACCTGCGCCACGAACAGGATCTCGATCTGAAAGCCTTTGGCGTCGATTTCGATGTCTACTTCTTAGAGTCTTCTCTATATAACGAAGGCAAAGTAGAAGAAACCGTACAAACCCTGATCAAAAATGGCTTCACCTATGAAGAAGGCGGCGCTCTTTGGTTGCGCACCACCGACTTTGGCGATGATAAAGATCGCGTGATGCGTAAAACCGATGGCGGTTACACCTACTTTGTACCCGATGTCGCTTACCATATGAACAAATGGCAACGGGGTTTCGACACTGTCATCAACGAACAGGGCGCGGATCACCACAGCACCATCACCCGTGTTCGTGCAGGCTTACAAGCACTTAATGCCGGCATTCCAAAAGGCTGGCCCGATTATGTATTGCACCAGATGGCGACCGTTATGCGCGGTGGCGAAGAGGTGAAAATATCTAAACGGGCGGGTAGCTATCTGACGCTGCGCGACCTGATTGAAGAGGTTGGCCGCGATGCAACCCGCTTCTTTCTTGCAGCCCGTAAGTCCGATAGCCATCTAAACTTTGATATCGATCTGGCCCGTTCTGAATCCGCCGACAACCCGGTCTATTACATTCAGTACGCCCACGCCCGCGTCTGCTCAATCTTCCGTAAACTGGCAGAGAACAAACAGCAATGGGATGAAGCCACTGGCCTGCAAGCATTGGATCGACTGGAACTGGAATCAGAAAAACGTCTAGCGATCAAACTCGGTCGTTATCCTGAAGTGATTAAGCGCGCAGCGGACATCCGCGAACCTCACCTAGTCGCCACCTATCTTTATGAGTTGGCCAGCGATTTCCACACCTATTACAACTCTGAGAAGACCCTCGTTGACGATGCCGATCTACGTAACGCACGTCTAACACTGGCGGTGGCAATTCGCCATGTATTGGCCAACGGCCTCGACCTACTCGGCGTTACCGCGCCGGATAAGATGTAAGAAGGCAGACTTATGGCGCGCAAAGACTTCGCAAAAAAACGTAACAGTGGTTCGGCAGCTAGCCGAACCACTCGCAGTAATGCTAAAAGTAAGAGCGCGCCCGTCAAAAAACCGTTCCCCTTGGTGCGAACCGTTATCAGCCTCGCCTTTCTTGTCGGCTTTGTTTATGTGCTGTGGCAATTAACCTCAGTTAAACCTGACAGCAGTGCAGCCACACCAACCAACGCCTCAGCTAAACCAGCCTCGCAACCATCGAGCACTGTCACAAAACCGATCGCCAAAACCACAAAACCAAAACCTGCGGCTCAAGCTAAAACAAATAGCAAAACCAGCAATCAAAACACAGCGACACCCACGACTCCTGTTGAGGAACAATCGGAGCGGTTCGGTTTCTATGAAATCCTACCCGATAGCGAAGTGGATACGGCAAATGTAAAACCGTATAAATCGACGCCTAAGAGCGCTAAATCTAAGCATACCTATGTACTGCAAGCCGGCTCGTTCCAAAGCAGTAAAGATGCCGATCAACTACGCGCCCGCTTGATCCTTGAAGGCCTACCGAGCGTCCGAACAAAGCGCGTCACCAACAGCAATGGCAGCATCTGGTATCAAGTGCTTGCAGGGCCATTCGAAAACCGCTCTATGTTAAGTAAGGCAGAAGACCGGTTAGTAAGAATGAATATTCAGCCGCTCGTCCGGCAAATCGACTAAATCCTTTTATCATCGACTGTTGATAACCTTGAAATAACGGTCCGCGCTCCCATATCTATACTCATTGCAAATTGAGTACACCTATTCGGGAAAACGCACCCATGACCACAATTGTTTCTGTACGTCGCGACGACCAGGTCGTTGTTGGCGGTGACGGCCAAGTATCCCTCGGCAACACCGTAATGAAAGGCACCGCCCGCAAAGTCCGCCGACTAGCAAAACACGATGTAATTACCGGTTTTGCTGGTAGCACCGCTGACGCCATCACCCTGCTGGACCTGTTTGAACAGCAACTGGAAAAACATCAGGGCAATATATTCAATGCAGTGGTCAGCTTAGCGCGGGAATGGCGTGGTGACCGAGTGTTACGCAAACTCGAAGCTCTGATGCTCGTAGCCAACAAAGATAAAACCTACCTTATTTCAGGCAGTGGCGACATTATCGAACCGGAAGACGGCGTCATCGCCATTGGCTCCGGCGGCAACTACGCCTTGGCCGCTGCCCGTGCCCTCGTCGCTAATACAGACCTGAATGCTAGAGACATTGTCGAAAAAAGCCTCCAGATCGCTTCCGAGATCTGCGTATTCACCAATGCCAATTTAACGATTGAGCAGCTGCAATCCACCGCAGCCCAAGCCTGAACAGAGAGAACTGACTGATGTCCAATATGACACCCCGTGAAATTGTTTCCGAACTGGATCGACACATTGTCGGTCAGTCTGACGCCAAACGCTCAGTCGCTATCGCACTGCGTAACCGCTGGCGTCGAATGCAGCTTGATCCTGAGCTGCGCGCCGAAGTCTCACCCAAAAACATTCTGATGATCGGCCCTACCGGTGTCGGTAAAACCGAAATCGCTCGCCGTTTAGCAAAACTAGCCAATGCGCCTTTTATTAAGGTTGAAGCGACCAAGTTTACCGAAGTCGGCTATGTTGGCCGTGATGTTGAAACCATCATCCGTGATCTGATCGATATGGCGATCAAAATGCTGCGTGAGCAGGAGATGGATAAGGTCAAGTTCCGTGCCGAAGATTCCGCCGAAGAGCGAATTCTCGATGCACTATTGCCACCCGCTCGCCCAACCGGTTTTGATGAACAACCCGAGCAGAAACCCGATAGCGCCACCCGTCAGTTGCTGCGCAAACAGCTACGGGAAGGCAAGCTTGATGATAAAGAGATCGATATCGACCTAAGCCAAGCGCCGGTTGGCGTCGAAATCATGGCGCCTCCAGGCATGGAAGAGATGACCAGTCAGCTGCAAAGCATGTTCTCCAACATGGGGAACAACAAAACCAAGAGCAAACGCATTAAGGTTAAAGATGCGCTAAAACAGGTGATCGACGAAGAAGCCGCCAAAATGGTTAACGATGACGACCTGAAACAGATGGCAATCGACGCCGTTGAGCAAAACGGTATCGTCTTCCTCGATGAGATTGATAAGGTCTGTAAACGCGAAGGCACCGGTGCCGATGTTTCCCGCGAAGGCGTACAACGGGATCTATTACCGCTAATCGAAGGCAGCAACGTCACCACCAAATATGGCACTATCAAAACAGACCATATCCTGTTTATTGCGTCTGGCGCCTTCCACCTGTCTAAACCTTCCGACCTTATCCCCGAACTACAGGGTCGACTGCCTATTCGAGTGGAACTGCAAGCACTCACACCAGAGGACTTCCGTCGCATTCTGACCGAGCCTAATGCGTCGCTCACGGAGCAATATCGCGCGCTGCTGGCCACCGAAGGTGTAACAGTGGAATATACGCAGGACGGTATCGACCGGATCGCCGAACTGGCTTATCAGGTCAATGAGAAAACCGAAAACATTGGCGCACGTCGTCTGCACACCATGATGGAGCGGTTATTGGAAGAGATCTCTTTTACCGCCTCTGACAACGCCGGCACAACGATTAACGTCAACCGTGAATTTGTTGACCAGTATCTCGCCGAACTGAGTCAGGACGAAGACCTGAGTCACTATATTCTATAATCCACCCCAAGGTAACGGAGCACCGTGCTCCGTTACCGGAGTCTATTCATGAGTGCACCACTGCCTAAAGACATCAAGTTACACGCGAAATCAAAAACCCTTGAATTGATCTACAGTGATCAGGAACAATTTGAGCTGAGTGCTGAATACCTACGAGTGCATTCCCCCTCTGCCGAGGTGCGTGGTCACGGGGTCGGTAACGGCACTCTGCAGACAGGCAAACAGCTGGTCGGCATTAAAGGGGTCGAAGCTGTCGGCAACTATGCCCTGAAAATCATCTTTGATGATGGCCATGATAGCGGTCTGTATACTTGGGAATACCTCTACGACCTGTGCCAACATTATGATACCTATTGGGATCGCTACCTTGCTAATCTTGCTGAAGCAGGAAAAACGCGGCACGGCAATATGATTGCCAGAGGATAAATCGTGCCATCAAGCCAAAATCAACCGATAAGACAGGGTCGATCAGCCGCTTTTTGTTAAGCTAAGTCAGTTGATGATGCAAGAGTAAAGACAATTGCCTGCTGCAAAGGTAGAATGCGGCAACGCGAATTATGCAGATTACAGGTTTCCCATGACTGACCAGAAAGAATCTCAGGACAAAACCCACTTCGGCTTCGAACAGGTTAAAGTCGACGAAAAACAGGACAAGGTTGCTGACGTTTTTCACTCTGTCGCCAGCAAATACGACATCATGAACGATCTGATGTCAGGCGGGATTCACCGAATCTGGAAGCGTCTGACAATAGAGCAAAGTGGTGTGCGTCGTGGTCACAAAGTACTGGATATTGCCGGTGGCACAGGCGACCTCACTATGCGTTTCTCTCGTCTCGTTGGCGCTGAAGGGCAGGTTGTTCTCGCCGACATCAACGACTCCATGTTGAAAGTGGGTCGTGATCGACTGATGGATCGCGGCATCACCGGTAACGTTGAGTTTGTCCAAGCCAATGCTGAAGCACTGCCGTTCCCCGACAACACCTTTGATTGCATCACTATTGCGTTTGGTCTGCGCAATGTGACCTTCAAAGAAAAAGCGCTGGCCTCAATGGCGCGGGTGCTAAAGCCCGGTGGTAAAGTGATGGTGCTGGAGTTTTCCAAAACCAACAACCCTCTGCTCACCAAAGCTTATGATATCTATTCATTCAACCTGCTGCCTAAAATTGGCAAGCTGATCGCAGGTGATGAAGAAAGTTACCGCTACCTAGCTGAATCAATCCGCATGCACCCTGACCAAGAAACGCTTAAAGGGATGATGGAAGAAGCGGGCCTGACGCAGTGTAAATACCAGAATATGACCGGCGGCATTGTCGCCCTGCATACAGGTATCAAACCGTAATTGTTATGACTATTGATACGATCAACGCGACACTGTTAACGCTAGCGGAGGCAGCCATCAACCGGCTGCTATTGCTCAATCCTGAGACCGTTGATCAGCTCGGCCAACTGAATGGCCGTGTGATTGCTATTCAGCTCACCGCACCCGCCATAGCTCTATCATTACAGCCAAGTTCTGCAGGCATCCAAATCGATATGATCGAACGGGATGACGCCGACGTCACGCTTACGGGCAGTGCCGCAGATTTCTTACGCTTGCTGAATGCCGCTGATAGTAGTGACGCGATGTTTGGTAAAACCATTCACCTGAGTGGTGATAATGCGCTGGCCAACCGCTTCAGCCAAATCCTGATCGATGCGGCGCTGGACTGGGAAGGTATTCTAGCGCAGATACTAGGCGACCTGCCGGCCCATGAACTCGCTCGTTATCTGAAGTGGAAAGCAGGGTTCTACCTGAATACCGGTAGCAGCCTGATGCGTAATTTTGAGGAATACTTGAAAGAAGAGCTACGGTTATTGCCTAGCCGCGCCGAAATTAATCACTTCACCACGGCGACCGATAGCCTGCGCCAAGAAACCGATCGAGCAGCCGCTCGAATCGAACGGCTACGGCAAAAAATAGAAGGCTAACAAATAGCGCTCGGTTCAGAACGGTTTAACCACGACAAAGACCAAAATAGGTATAAAGATCAGCAGTGGCACCTCATTAAAAAACCGAAAATAGCGACCGGTATTATCCAACGTACCCGCCCGTACCTTCTTAAGATAAGCAAGACACCAGAAGTGATAGCCGATCAGTAAGCCTACAAACAGCAGCTTCGCGTGTAACCAGCCACCGGAAATACCATAACCTAACCAAAGCCACAGGCCGAACCCCAACGTAAACAGTGCCATGATCGACATAAAGCCGAACAGCTTACCGGCCATAATGGCTAACCGTGCAACATCCTGCCCCGCTTCACGTCCCTCGACATAATGCACAAAAATGCGGGGCAGATAGAAAATACCCGCCATCCAGCTAGTCATTGCCAGAATATGGAACACTTTGACCCATAGCATCTGTTAGATTCCTCTTATGTCAGTGCTTATTAGAAAGCATCGATAAGGGCTTATTCAGCCCTATTTAGGTCGTTATTCAGATTGCCTGAGTTTCAATGCGTAGCCGCTCACCCAGCTCAACCAGTAACTTATCCCCAGGGTTAACTTCGCCAACACCGGCGGGTGTCCCTGTGAGCACTACATCACCCGGTAACAGCGTAAAGTAATGGCTCATATAGGCAATCAGTGGATAAACCTTATTCAGCATATGACTGCTATTACCATTCTGTCGCAACTCGCCATTAACCGTTAAACGAATCTGCTGATCCTGAAGATCCCCCACCGCCGATAGCTCAAGAAAAGCAGACAGCGGGCATGAACCATCAAAACCTTTGGACTTTTCCCAAGGGTGGCGTTGTTCTTTCAACTTACTTTGCACATCCCGCAATGTTAGGTCGAGCCCAAGCCCAACACCGGCAACCGCCGCTTCAATCTCATCATGGGTTGCATTTTTTAGTGGCTGGCCGATCAATATCGCCATTTCGGTCTCAAAATGCACCGATCCAAAATCCACCGGCACGGTAAAGGGCTCGGCCATCGGCACGACCGCCGTTGAGGGTTTGATAAACAACATCGGTGTTGTTGGGATCGGATTATTCAACTCAGCCGCATGATCGGCGTAATTACGCCCAACACATACGACTTTGCCTACCGGCAGATCGGCTTCAACGCCATCTACATACTGATGCTTATACTGCATAATCACTGCCTCATCCCCTTAGGATATCTATCAATAAATTCGGCACCGCCGTCAAAAAAGCCATATCGAAGCACTCAGAACCGAGTGTTTCAATGGGCTTTGATCATACCTCTGGCACTCAGTGAGCTCAATGCTAAGGTTAGCGATAAGGTCACCGACAAGATAATAATCGAGCCAAGCACCACGCCTTCCCAACCGAGCCATCGCCAGAAGGGGTCCAAATAAAATCCGCCACTACTGGCCCCCAGATAATAAAACACCAGATACAGCGATGAAGCACTGGCGCGAGCAGACGTCGCTTGTCGGCTTACCCAACTGCTCGCACTGGAATGGGCAAAAAAGAAACCAAAGCTGTTAATAAAAAAGCCGAGAATAATCAACAGTAAGTTACTACTCAGGGTCAACAAACTGCCCACCATCAAAATCACAATCCCAGCTTTAATACAGTTTAACTGACCAACCCGCAGCGCCACTCGGCCAGATAGCGTTGAACCGACGGTACCGGTCAAATAGGTCAAAAATAACAATCCAATCCACACAGGACTGAGGTGATAGGGCGCATCAGATAGCACAAAAGTGATATAGCTATATTGATTTATAAAGATAAAAAAATTCAGCCCTCCAATCAGATAAACCAGTAATAGTAATGGATTCGTCAAATGCCCCTTCAGCTGCGAAAGCATGGTCGGTAGATGTAAGGGTTGAGGAGAAAATTGCTTAGAGGCGGGCAACAGCCACCAAAACAGCAACCAGCAGATAACACTGACGACCCCCATTACCAAAAACAGGTCAGCCCAGCCAAGCCACTCACCGATAAAACCACCGATCAAGCGTCCAGAAATGCCGCCAATAGAGTTACCACTGATATACAAACCCACCGCTAATAGCAGTGCTTTACGTGAATATTCATCCCCCATATAGGCAATCGCAATCGCTGGCAGCCCACCGAGGAAAAGTCCTTGTAAGCCGCGCAGCACCACCAATGAGGTAAAACTATCAGCTTGCGATAACAGCAAGGTACAGACACAGGCACCCGCCATGCTTAGCAACATTAATGAACGTCGTCCTAATGCATCCGACAATGGCCCATAAAACAACAGCGACAACCCTAACGTCAAAGTCGTGATGGTGAATGACCAGCCGACTTCTAGCGTAGTGAGTGCAAACTCCTGCTGCAACTCAGGCAAAATAGGTTGCGTCACATAAACATTGGAAAAAATCATAAACGAGCCAATGCATAAAGCGATTGTCGCCCGCCAGAACTGTTTACTACCTGATTCGATCATGTCAGTGCTCGCAAAAAAAGATAGCGTCAGCTTAGCAGCCTCTCTAAAATCACAGAAATATATAAAAATGATAATATTGATAAACTATTGTGATAGTTTAACGTTCAATCGCTATTGTTGAGATAACCCTGTGGATATTCGTGCGCTGCGCTGCTTTCAAATGGTTGCTCGGGAAGCAAACTTCACCCGTGCAGCTGAAAAACTACACCTCGCCCAACCGGCGGTTAGCATGTCGATTAAACGACTGGAAGAACAACTGAGCCTGAAACTCTTCCACCGCACTGAACGGCGTATTACCCTCACAGATGAAGGGGAGCGGCTGTTATTACATGCCGATAAAATACTCCAAGCCGTTACCGATGCCGAACTCGAAATGCAGGAACTCACAGGTTTATCTCGAGGACAGGTTCGGATTGGCATTCCCAGTATGCTCGGCTCTTACTATCTACCGGAACTGCTGATGGGTTTTCGTCACAGCTACCCTGATATTCAACTTTCGGTAGTTGAAGGTGGTACCACCCATATCCGCAGACTGATTGAGCAGGGTGAACTAGATATTGGCATCGTGGTTGATGATGGTAAACCGGATGAGTTGGATAAAACCCACTTACTGCAGGAAGAAATTCTCGTGTGCGTCAGTCCAGACCACCCGCTAGCCCAACAGTCCAGTGTCAGCTACACCGACTTTCTCAATGAAGAACTAGTGCTATTCAAAGAGGGCTTTTTTCATCGCCAAGTCACCGAACAGTTAGCAAAACGTTACCATATACCGCCAAAAATAGCCTTTGAGACCAACCTGATACCGCTCATCCAGTCCGTTGTCCGTCATGGGTTTGCGATCTCCGCCCTGCTCCGCCCCGCCATCGACGATGCTCGCGATTTAGTAGGTCTTCCCTTTGAGCAACCGATACTCTTTGATCTCAGCATCGCTTGGCGTAAGCAGAGCTACCTATCCAAAGCCAATCAAGCCTTTGTTGATTACCTACTTAAGCATTCAACTACCTCAAATAGATGACAATATCGCCAAAGAAATCTACTATAGCGCTCCCATTTATAGGAGTAATAACATGCTGACCGTGAACGAATACTTTGATGGTGCGGTAAAATCTATCGGCTTTGAAAATACGGAAGGCAAAGTCACTTCCGGTGTAATGGCTGTAGGCGAATATGAATTTGGCACCTCAGAAAACGAACTGATGAAAGTGATTAGTGGCGAGCTCGTCGTAAAGCTGCCTAACAGCGATGAGTGGCAGTCTTTCCCAAGCGGCACTGAGTTCCGTGTAGCAGCTAATCAGACGTTCCAACTAAAAGTGGCACAACCGACCGCTTACCTCTGCCTCTATAGCTAATTTCGCCTGAATTAGACGAAAAAACATGAATCCGAATCACTATTTTTTCTGCTAAGTGATTTAGGTTCATGTTTGGCTGAATAAAAATTCACCATACACCCGCCCTCACCCTCACCCTTTTGCGATAACACTGTGTTAACATAGCGCCCCTTTTCTTTTATCGGCTAATCCGAGGATACCTGCCACACACAGGATCATCCCACTTAAAAAGAGATCCATATCATGAGTCCAAAAACCTCTCTGGAAAAAAGCAAGATCAAGATTCTGCTGCTGGAGGGCGTGCACCAGTCAGCATTGGATACCCTGAATGCGCACGGCTACACTAATATCGAATACCTAACTGGCTCCCTGCCAGAAAATGAACTGATCGAACGCGTAAAAGATGTTCATTTTATCGGTATCCGCTCTCGCACCCAATTGACCGACAAAGTATTCGATGCGGCTAAAAAACTGGTCGCGGTCGGTTGTTTCTGTATCGGTACCAACCAGGTTAACCTAACCGCAGCAACCATGCGCGGCGTGGCAGTGTTTAACGCACCTTTCTCTAACACCCGTTCAGTTGCTGAGCTGGTGATCGCCGAAGCCATTATCCTACTGCGCGGCGTTGCTGAAAAGAACGCTAAAGCACACCGTGGTGAATGGCAGAAATCAGCCAAGAACTCCTACGAGATTCGCGGTAAAAAGCTGGGTATCATTGGTTACGGCAGCATCGGTTCTCAATTGAGCGTTATCGCTGAATCCATGGGGATGCATGTTTATTTCTACGATATCATCACCAAACTGCCCCTGGGTAATGCCACTCAACTAGGCACGATGAAAGAGCTGTTAGCGACCTGTGATATTGTCACCCTACACGTGCCAGAAACACCATCAACCAAAGATATGATGGGCGCAGCACAGTTTGCAGAGATGAAACAGGATTCAATCTTCATCAATGCGGCGCGCGGCACCGTTGTTGTGATCGACGATCTTTGCACTGCACTGGCGGAAAAACGCCTGTTAGGTGCGGCGGTTGATGTATTCCCCGTTGAGCCTCGCTCGAATGAAGATGAGTTTATCTCTCCTCTGCGCGAATTCGACAATGTTATCCTCACCCCTCATGTGGGCGGATCAACCTTGGAAGCTCAGGAAAACATCGGTTATGAAGTGTCGGAAAAACTGATCAAATACAGTGATAACGGCTCTTCTATCTCTTCAGTTAACTTCCCTGAAGTGGCACTGCCAGAGTATCCAAACGTTCACCGTTTGTTGCATGTTCATGAAAATATTCCCGGCGTCATGAGCGCGATTAACAACGTATTTTCTGAAAACGATCTCAACATTAGCGGCCAGTACCTACAAACCAACGAAAAAGTTGGCTACGTGGTTATCGACGTCAATGCTGAGACCTCTAAGGTCGCGCTGAGCAAATTGAAGCAGGTTAAAGGCACCATTCGCTGCCGTCGCCTATTTTGATTAAGAAGCTTGATAAGTACTGACTAAAAGGCAGCTTCGGCTGCCTTTTTATTGTATTTTTTTAGGGTTTAACCGCTGCTTTATCAGATTAAACACCTGCAATCGGATTGACGCCTCTTCATTGACCAGATGGTGCCGTGCTTGCTGTAACAACTTGATCTCCAATCCCGGATAAAGCCGCCCAATCACCCCGAGATTATGCCGCCACTCGACGGTTTCATCCTCAACCCCCTGAATACACAGAGGCTGAGTCGTCAAGCTACCTGCCTGTTCGATCTCGTTAATCCAATGCAACATAGCCCCAACCCAGCCTACCGGAATACGCCGATGCTGCAGAGGATCTCCTTTGCGCACAAATTTGAGAAACGCAGGATCTCCCGAACTGATACCGTAGCTACGCGGGATAGAACGCTTAAAAAATCGCAACCAACGATACTGCCTAACAATATGCTCCCAACCGCAGGGACGTACTAACGGCGCTAATAATATCTGAGCTTGAATCGGCCAATCATCGTGACCAAATTTTAACTGCTGCTGCATCAAAATAGACGCACCCGTACTCTGACCTAACAATGCCCAAGGCCCTTTAAGACGTTCTTTGCGGCTATTAAGCAACTCCGTCAACTGCTGGGCATAGGTGGTAAAACTATCAATAAACAGCGGTCGCCCTTGGGACAAGCCGTGTCCAGGCAGATCATAGATCAGCACATCCCAACCGATCTCTAATAGATAGGCAATCAGGTGACGATACAACCCTGCATGATCAAAATAGCCATGAACCACGACCACCGTTCCACGACTATCATCACGGCAACAGTAATGCTGCACAAATAACGTGCAGCCCAACACCGTTTGACGGCTAGCAAATAACTTATGCCCTGCATGAATAATCGAATTTAACCGATAACAGTTAAGATACTCTTCCAGTAGTTCACTACTATTAACCCCCTCTTCTTGATTATAGAAGGGTAATTTGCTGCGTAAGTCGTTAGCATCCAACATCTGCATAATACGTTTCCTTAAACTGAGCCAGTGGCCCAGCGCATAAAAAAGCGCTGCTAACCTATAATCTAGGCCATACTCAAAACTTATTCCTTGTGCAAAGACAATTGCTGTATATAGTAAACTTCACCATCTGAAGGCATGACCTATGCGACTGCTCATACTTTTTTTCCTACTATTCAGCCTTAAAGGGTTCGCTGAAACCCCTGATTTCGATGCAGAGTTAAGCCGTCTTCAGGCTCAGTTGCAACAGTATGACGGCAACCCAGACGCTCCCCAGAAAAACATCTATCAGCAGGCTATCCAACAACTACAGGATGTTATCGCCCTAGAACAACAAGCCCAGAGTCTACGCGCCGAAATTGAGGCACAGCCAAAACAACTCGAACAGGCTCGTCAATCAACACCCTCGAATTTAACGCTGCCTGATACGCTGCCAGAAGATGATCTCCAACTCTTATTAGTAAAAACAAAAGCTCGACTGCTCGACTTGGAAAAAGATCAAGATGATCTACAGCAGATCATTCGCGATAGTGACCGCTTACTACTTAGCAAGCGAACCCAAAAGGCAGCCTTGCAACAACAATTAAACAATGTTGTTACAACCCCTGAGACAGCGGCCACCAGCGATCTACAGCAACTGCGGGCACAGATACGCGACTATCAACAGATGGCACTTGAGTTAACCCTCGAAGTGACCGAGCTGGAGATCCTCGTGCTACCTGGGCGAACAGAACTCGCCCGCCTTAAGCTCATAAACCTACAAACAGAGATTCAGTATTACAATAGCTGGATCAATAACGCAGAGAAACACCTGCAGCAGAAAAACCGTGCCGCCGCTGAAAAAACACTCAGTCAAGTAGCCACATCGGACTCCGACAGCAACCCCGTATTACAGCAAGCGATCACCCGTAATAGTGAAATTGCGGATATCATCCGACAGGAGTTAGCAGAAGCCGAGCAAACCGCTCAACGACGTAAACAACTAGAACAACAACTACAGATTATCCGGCAAACCTATCAGGCGATTCAATCTCAGCTTGAACTAGGTATAGGCTATACCGGTTCAGAGATTCGCAAACACATCCAACAACTGCCCAAGCCTCTAAAATCAGAAAACACTAAAAACCGCCTCAAAGAGCTGCGTTTGAGTCAGCTAACCCTTAGTCAGCCCATACTCCAACAAGCCGATCTCGAGACTTTATCGCCCACACAGCAAAACAAACTCCAACAACTCAGCCAAAGCCTCGCCGAGCTTATTTCGGAGCAACGCTCACTCCAGCAGAAGCTCATCAGTGAGTTGTCACAGTTACTGCTGATTCAAGATCAATTCAACGCCCAACTCATCAACAACCGCGCCCTGTTTAATAAACATCTCCTCTGGTTGCCCAGCATCGACCCTATCTCTCTTCAGTGGCCCGGACAGATCGCACAGGGTTTTATCGCATTGGTTGATGAGCTCCCCCTATTGCTGCGCCCCTATCTTAGCCAATTAAGCAGTAAAATAGGCTGGCCTTTAGGCTCGCTGATAATCACGCTACCACTGGCACTCTTCTGTCGTCGCTATCTAAATCAGCGTCAGTCGCTGTGGTGTAAACAGATTGGCAATGTCACTGAGGATCATATTCGACATACGCTGCGCCCCTTACTGTATGGCCCCTTAGTGGCCCTACCCATCCCTCTCTTCCTATACATCCTCGGACGCCAATTTGGCGGCGCTACCTCAATTAGCAACCTGCTCTACATTATTGCGTTCATTAGCTGGCTTTACATGACCTTCATGCGTTGGTTGCAACAACCCTACGGCTTACTACAGGGACAATTTGGTCTATCGGAGAACATCACTGGCGCACTCAGGAAGCGGCTACGGGGACTGTTCTGGATCAATGCCCCATTGATTGCCCTGCTGTTTATACTCGACGCCAGTAGCCATGAACTGATTATTGCCGGCCCAACACGGTTAATCCTACTCGGTACCATCCTGAGCTTTACCCTCTTCTGGATCAGTTTGTGGCGCGCTATCCCTCAGTACAACCAAGAGCAATTCCGGTTATGGAGTAATACGGGGCTTTGGATAGGTGTGATCACCACCTTTAATATCGCGATGGCAGGCTTGATTCTATGGGGTTATATACTTTCTGCAGGCATCCTGACTGGGCTGATGTTCCTGCTGGTGTGTATCGCTATTCTCTCCTATCTGATCTTTAATCTTGGCCGTCGCTGGCTCTTGATAGAGGAACGTAAACTCTCCTTTAGACGCACCCTAGCACGCAGAGCTGAGATGCTATCCTCCCGAGATGAGCCAACCGATTCACCACCGGTGCAAGAAAACTTTATTGATATTCAAACCATCTCAGAGCAGGGCCACATGCTGCTCAAAACAGCGACCGTACTGATCTTTATCACCTTGTCATGGCTTACCCTCGGCTGGACTCTACCGGCGCTCGATGTACTAGATTCCGTCACCCTATGGTCAACCGGCAGCGGTGATAATGAAGTTCTCAGCTTTATCACCCTAAAACAAATTATTTTTGCCCTGGCGGTGCTCTACATCACGTTTGTCGCGGCCCGTAACCTACCGGGGTTGTTTGAATTATTAGTACTAAACTACCTACCACTGGCCCCCGGCACCGGCTTTGCCATCTCCACCCTGCTGAAATATACGCTGTATATTATCGGTCTCATCAGCTTTCTGAACTTCCTTGGGTTAGAATGGGGCAAACTGCAGTGGCTCGTCGCGGCAATGGGGGTAGGCCTTGGTTTTGGCCTACAGGAGATCGTGGCAAACTTTGTTTCAGGCCTCATTATTCTGTTTGAAAAGCCGATCCGTATTGGTGATACCATCACCATCGGTGGGGTCACCGGTAATGTCAGTCGCATTCATATCCGTGCGACCACCATTACCGATTGGGATCGCAAAGAAGTCATTATTCCAAACAAAACCTTTATCACCGACCAACTCATCAACTGGTCACTAACAGACCCCATCACCCGTATTATTGTGCCGGTAGGCGTTGCTTACGGCTCCGATACTGGGCTGGTAACCGAACTATTGTTGAAAGCAGCTGCGGTTAACAAGAATGTACTGTCAGAACCCGCGCCACTGGCTTACTTTCTCGCCTTCGGAAATAGCACTCTGGATTTCGAACTACGAGCCTATATTAGCTCGATGGATAAACGTAATCAGGCCACCCATGATCTGCATCGAACCATTGATCAACTGTTCAGTGAACACGGGATTGAAATAGCCTTCCCACAACTGGATCTTCACCTAAGAAGTAATGACACCGACAAGGGTAACGATAAAAATAGCGGCAACGGTGCGCCAAAATAAGTTAATATCGGCTATATAACAATGAAAACAAAGGGAACTTTCAATGAGTGACAACCTGAATCGCCGATTATTACATCAATCACAAATAGCCGTTCGTTGGGGTGATATGGATGCCTATGGCCATGTTAACAACGCACTCTATATGCGCTATTTAGAAGAGGCGCGTGTTCAATTTCTCGCCGACATTGGAGCCTCAGTGAACGGTAACGGCACCGATCCGGTGATTATCAATGTGGGCTGCACCTTTCTTCGTCCCGTCAGCTACCCAGCCACGGTCATCGTAAAAATCTACGTTGGCGAAATCGGCCGCAGTAGCTTTATGACGTGGTACGAACTCAGTACCACCGATGAACCCGAACTAATCTGTACCGAAGGCTATTCGAAAGTGGTGTGGATGGATCATAATACCGGTCGTTCTGTGCCTCTGCCGGACATCATTCGAGAAAAAATCTCTTAATATTCAATTATACAGGCGACGACATGAATCAAGTGAGCAATCCATCTACAGACAAAGGCACTAACGCAAAGATTGTCTATATTCTCTATTTAACCAGTCTCATATTCGGTATCACGGGTTTGGTGGGATTAGTCATGGCCTATGTTTACAAAGACGATGCCCCTGAATGGCTAAAAAGCCATTATCAATGGCAGATTCGCACCTTTTGGATAGGTTTGCTCTTTGCGGTCATTGGCCTCATTACCACCTCGATACTGATTGGCTTTCTGATTCTAATCTTAAATGTGATCTGGTTTATTATTCGCTGTATCAAAGGCCTGAGTGCGTTGGAAAAACAGCAACCACTACCACAACCAAGTAGTTGGTTGTTCTGATATCGCGATAACCTCACTGTTCTCTAAAGCTGCCGATGGCGGCTTTTTGCTTATCTAGCCTTATGATTTTAAGTTCAGCGACGGCCTTTCCCACGATGTGAAATGAATACCTCGCCTGAGCTTCATACTTTAGCATTGCTATAGGGGACAGGCTTTGCAAAGTGCGATATTGTTGCGACGCACAAGCCGAAACACCAGTTGCGTTGATAGGAGCCACTGGATTGCGGCATACAAAAAATCACCTGTTCCGGTTGCCTCGCACCGGAAGCTGGACGATTACAAATGAGGCAGTACATTATGAGTCAACGGATACAAACAGGCGGCCTGCAGGTTGCTGAAGTTCTCTACAACTTTGTTAATCAGCAGGTTATTCCGGGCACCGGCGTGACCGAAGAGCAGTTCTGGTCTGGACTGGACGCCATCGTCCACGACCTAGCCCCCGAAAACCGCGCCCTGCTGGCAAAACGAGATGCCATTCAAGAACAGATCGACAACTGGCACCGCGAAAACCGCGCCAACGGTTTTGACCTGGCCACCTATAAAGCGTTTCTGCAGGAAATCGGCTATCTGCTACCGGAAGGCGAAGACTTCAGCGCCACCACCAGCAATGTTGACCCAGAAATGGCCACCATGGCCGGCCCACAGCTGGTCGTACCCGTGATGAATGCCCGTTTCGCTCTGAATGCGGCGAATGCCCGCTGGGGAAGCCTATACGACGCCCTCTACGGTACCGATGCGATCGCCGAAGATGATGGCGCAGAGATCACCGCTAGCTACAACCCAGTGCGCGGCGCTAAAGTGATCGAATTTGCCCGCAATGTTTTGAATGAAGTAGCTCCGCTGGCCAATGGCTGCCATAAAGATGCTGTCCGTTATAGCATCGACAACGGCAAACTGATCGTCACCCTAACCAACGGTAGCGAAACCGGCTTACAAGATGAATCCCAGTTGATCGGCTACAACGGCGAAACCACTGCGCCGGACTCCATTCTTCTAAAACACAACGGCCTGCACCTCGATATCAAAATCGACCGCAATAGCCAAACCGGTGCCACCGATGCCGCTGGCGTGAGCGATATTATCGTCGAAGCGGCATTAACCGCCATTATGGATTGCGAAGACTCCGTTGCCGCCGTTGATGCGGAAGACAAAGTCGTCGCCTATAAAAACTGGTTAGGCCTGATGAAAGGTGACCTCACCGAGGACGTCACTAAAGGCGGTAAAACCTTCACCCGTCGCATGAATCCCGATCGCCAATATACCGGCGTAGATGGCTCACAAGTGAGCGTCAAAGGCCGCAGCCTGATGTTTGTGCGTAACGTTGGCCATCTGATGACCAACAATGCGATTCTCGACAAAGACGGCAACGAGATCCCTGAAGGCATCCTCGATGGTATGCTGACTAGCCTGATCTCAATTCACGATGTTAAGGGCACCGGTCAGTTCAGCAACACCACCACCGGCTCCATCTATATCGTAAAACCGAAGATGCACGGCCCAGAAGAAGTCGCCTTTGCCGATACACTGTTCGGCCGTATCGAAACCGCTCTAGGACTACCAAACTTCACCATCAAAATGGGCATCATGGATGAGGAGCGCCGCACTACGGTTAACTTGAAAGAGTGTATCCGCGCGGCCAAAGACCGTGTGGTCTTTATTAACACTGGCTTCCTCGACCGTACCGGTGACGAGATTCATACCTCAATGGAAGCCGGCCCCATGATCCGCAAAGGTGAAATGAAAGCTGCGGCATGGATCGGCGCTTATGAAGACTGGAACGTCGATAATGGCTTAGCTTGCGGCCTGCAAGGGCGCGCACAGATTGGTAAAGGGATGTGGGCCATCCCCGATCAGATGGCTAACATGCTGACCGCTAAAATTGCCCACCCGATGTCCGGTGCCAATACCGCTTGGGTACCATCACCAACGGCTGCTGCACTGCACGCATTGCACTACCATAAGGTAGATGTTTTCGCCCGTCAGGAAGAGCTGAAAAGCCGCCCTCGTGCCAGCTTAGATGATATTCTGACTATCCCAGTAGCAACCGACACTAACTGGTCGGCTGAAGAGATTCAGAACGAACTGGACAACAATGCTCAGGGTATCCTCGGCTATGTGGTACGTTGGATCGATCAAGGCGTGGGTTGCTCGAAAGTGCCAGACATCAACGATGTAGGCCTGATGGAAGACCGCGCCACCCTGCGGATCTCCAGCCAGCATATTGCTAACTGGCTACATCATAATATCTGCACCGAAGCGCAGGTCATGGAAACCATGCAGCGTATGGCGGCCGTGGTGGATCGTCAAAATGAAGCTGATCCACTGTATCATCCAATGGCCCCTAACTTCGATGACAGCATTGCCTTCCAAGCAGCGTTAGAACTCGTCATCCAAGGCCGCATTCAGCCAAATGGTTATACCGAGCCCGTTCTGCATCGTCGCCGCCTCGAAGCGAAGGCTAAGCAGAGCGCGTAAGCTCTAGCCCCTCTCTGACGAAAAAAACCGCGCCCGACGCGGTTTTTTTTCGCGCTCGCCAAGCTGTCCACAGCTAAAGAAAAAGCGAAGTAATTACCAAGCTTTTTATTGGTCTCAGTGGATCTAACGACTACACTAGACCCATGACATCACAGCCAAACGCACAACCATTAACCGATTTTATCCACCAGCACCCACGCCTGTTTATCCTTACCGGCGCCGGCTGCAGTACCCAATCGGGCATTCCCGATTATCGCGATAGCAATGGTCAGTGGAAACGCCAACCGCCAGTGCAACATCGCGACTTCCTCACCAGCCATGCGACTCGCCAGCGCTTTTGGGCTCGCAGCCTGATTGGCTGGCCATTAATGGCCAATGCTCGGCCCAATAGTGTGCATAACAGCCTGCAGCAGTTGGAACAAAAAGGTTATTGCCAACAACTGGTGACGCAAAATGTCGATCGTCTCCATCAACAAGCAGGCCAGCAACAGGTCATTGATCTTCACGGCCGTTCTGACCAAGTCATCTGTATGGATTGTCAGCAACTACATGATCGCAACCAGATACACCAACAGATGGCCGCTGAAAATCCAGCTTTCGCTCACTATACCGCCAGTGCCGCACCGGATGGCGATGCTGACTTAGAAGGCGTCGACTTCAGCCGTTTTAAAGTTACCGGTTGCGTGGCCTGTGGCGGTATGCTCAAACCGAATGTGGTGTTCTTCGGCGATAATGTACCTAAAGAGCGAGTATTTAGTGCTCTCGACAGTTTAGAAAAAGCCGATGCTTTACTGGTTATCGGCTCCTCACTGATGGTGTATTCCGGCTTTCGCTTCTGTAAACAAGCCGCGAAACAAAACATCCCCATGGCCGCCATCACCCACGGTAAAACCCGCGCCGATGAACTGCTTAGTTTGAAGCTCGATGGCGATATCAGTGCCTTTCTAGCGCCCTGCGTGAGCGCGTTAGAGCCGCAACTTTAGAGCCGTCGTTTACTGTTCATTAAGTAAACAATGGGGTTAACAAAGCAGCGATCCCCATGTGTATCAGGTATACTATCGGCCAATTGAATTTTTATCCCGAGTACACCTGTGTCTGATACCTCATTTTCCGCCCTCAACCTTCCTCCAGCAATGCTCAGCAACCTAGCAGATCTTGGTTATAACGAGATGACCCCGATCCAAGCCCGCAGTCTGCCACATGTGCTAGACGGCAAAGATCTGATCGCCAAAGCAAAAACCGGCAGTGGTAAAACCGCCGCCTTTGCTATCGGCTTGCTGTTAAATATTAATCAGCGGGATTTCGGCACTCAGGCACTGGTTATCTGTCCTACTCGGGAGCTTAGTACCCAGGTCGCACAGGAAATTCGTCGGCTAGCGCGCTTCAAAGACAACCTTAAACTGGTGATTCTCTGCGGCGGTCAATCGGTCGGCCCACAGATCGGCTCTCTGGAACACGGTGCACATATTATCGTCGGCACACCCGGCCGGATTCAGGACCTGATCCGCAAAGGTAAGTTAGATCTGTCCCGTTGCGGCACCGTGGTATTAGATGAAGCCGACCGCATGCTCGACATGGGTTTTTATGAACAGATTGAAGGGGTGATCAATAACACGCCGAAACAGCGTCAAACCCTGCTCTTTTCGGCCACCTATCCCGAGGGAATTAAAAAGCTCAGTGCCGACCTACAGCGTGATCCGGTGGAAGTCACCGTCGAAGCGGTACACAGCACCAGTCAGATCGAACAATCCTTCTATGCCCTCGAGCAAACCAAAAAGCCCGAAGCATTGGCGCGCATTCTTAGCCATTTCAACCCTGAGTCCACGGTGATCTTCTGTAACACCAAAGATCAGTGCCGCGAAGTGTCCGAACATCTGCGCAATCTGGGCTATTTTGCTGCCGCTCTTCACGGTGATCTGGATCAGCGCGACCGAGATCAGGTGCTGGTGCAGTTTTCCAACCGTAGTAACACCATTCTTATCGCCACCGATGTTGCCGCTCGCGGACTGGATATCAGCGATCTATCATTGGTCATTAACTACGACCTACCCCGCGACCCAGAGATCTACGTTCACCGTATCGGTCGTACCGGTCGAGCAGGTAAAGAGGGAATGGCCATCAGCCTCTTCCGAGATTCTGAACAGTACAAGATGGATATCATCAGCGAATACCTCTCACAGACCCTCGAGACTAAATCCCTCAGCAGCCTGAAAAAAACCAGTTCTGAAGAACCCGTTAAGCCGGTCATGCGAACTCTCTGCATCGCCGGTGGTCGAAAGGATAAGATACGTCCAGGCGATATCCTTGGCGCGCTCACCGGTGAAGCCGGTATTGACGGCAGTGCGGTGGGTAAAATCAACATTTACGATTATGCCGCCTATGTCGCCGTCAAGCGTGAAGAAGCCCGTAAAGCCCATAGCCGCTTACTCGAAGGCAAGATCAAAGGCCGTCGTTTTAAAGTAAGAATGCTATAAAACGTTTTACTGTGTTAACAAAGGTATTTTAATATGGCGGTAGCATCAGCGCGGCATATTCTGGTAAAAACAAAGGCCGAGGCTGAAAAGCTGAAGCAACAACTGGAGAAAGGGGAGGACTTTGCCCGTCTGGCAAAACGACACTCTCTGTGTAACTCTGCCAAACGGGGTGGTGATCTAGGTGAATTTCGGCCTGGCACCATGGTTAAAGCATTCGACGCTGTGGTATTCCGTAAGAAATTACTGGAGATCCACGGACCGGTGAAAACAAAATTTGGTTTTCATCTTATTCAGACCCTCTATCGCAGCTAATGATAAGCCTGTGATAAAAGTCACCAACTTAAAGAGGTAGTTCCTATGAAACCGGCCAAAAAACAGAAACAACACCCCAAGTTTGTTGAAGCTATGCAGAAACTCTCTGCGATGAACGAAGAAGAGCGCCTCTCCGAAGAGAACAAAGAGTTGTTCGATCAAGCCATCGCCTATGCCCCACTGGAAGCCCAGCCGGCGCTGGTGGCGATACAGCGCAAATATGCGGAAGTGCATTAAGAGCGGAGACGTCGCTGCTCAAAAAGCATAAGATCAAAAAAGCAAAAAAGAGCCGAAAGGCTCTTTTTTTAGTTTTATATAACGCCGACTAAAGTGTTTACTAGCTGACAACTTGATCAGTAATGATAGCGACAGGAAATAATGGTAATCACACGCTCATCAACCGCATAAACCAGCCTATTGGTATCATCGATTCTTCGCGACCAGAAACCCGACAAACTCTCTTTTAATGGTTCGGGTTTACCAATACCCTCAAACGGCGAACGGGTTACATCGGCAATTAATTTATTAATACGTTTAAGCGTTTTTTTATCCTGGGTTTGCCAGTATACATAATCGCTCCAAGCTTCATCAGTTCATGATAACAGCTTGTTACTCATCGACTAATTCCCGTTGCGTGGTTTCCCCCTCACGATATTGTGCAATCGACCTATTTAGATGCTCAGCATTGGCTGGCGAACGGAGTAAGTGGACGGTTTCCATTAAACTATTGTAGTAATCCAAAGACATAACCACAGCATCTTCAGAATCACGACGAGTAATCACAGTCGTGTCCGCATCATTGATGACTCGGTCTAAAACCGCTTTCAAGCTATTTCTAGCCTCGGTAAAAGAAACTATTCTCATATGACACCTCACATGTTCAACTTAACGTACAGTATAGGCAGGAATGATGAACATGTGCATTAAACAGTGCATGTCAGTTTTGGCGAATAACAATACGAAACCTACGCCAGTATCCACCTATTCATAGCGACCTCATTGGCGAACCTTTACCCCTTTTTACTCTTACGCACATCCCGCACCAGAAAAGATCGCCCCGGCCCCCGCTTCAGCTCAAACAGATCAACGGCTTTAAACAGGCTACTTAAATTCTTAAAGCCATAGTTGCGGCAATCGAATGAGGTGCGGTTAGAGATATTCGACCCCACTGGCCCCAGCGGCGCCCAGCCATCTTCATCTTCGTTGGCTTCGATCGCCTGACGTAAGAGGTTGATGAGCTTAGTATCCGATTTGATATTTTTAGGCTTCGTATTCTGAGTGCTTTCGACTGTTTCAGGCTGATCCAGAAAGAGAAATTTAGAGCAAGCATTCACAAAGGGTGATGGGGTTTTACGTTCGCCAAACCCGAGCACCATCTTGCCTTCGGCTAAGGCTCGGGTCACCATCGGAGTAAAATCGCTATCCGATGAAACAAAACACATCACATCGATATCTTTGGTATACATCACATCCATCGCATCGATTACCAAAGCGATATCAGAGGCGTTTTTACCTTTGGTTAAATCATACTGCTGTACCGGCTGAATCGCGTACTCATGCAACAAGTCTTCCCAAGACTTCAGGGTCGGTGACTTCCAGTTACCGTAGGCCTTACGGATGGTCACCACGCCATACTTAGCCACTTCACTGAGAACATCTTCAAATTTACTGGCAGGTGCGTTATCCGCATCAATAAACAGGGCTATCTTTTGCTTTATCTCGTTCATCCTGAATCCATCTTTCACGCTAACAACTTAATAACGTCTAGTATAACCAAAACAGCCGCCATCGATGCAGTCGCGTTACCAGTGGTTTTATCCCCAAATCCAGCCTAAGCTGGCAACAGCAACAATGATACAACTCCACCAAACAGCTTTTAGCCGCTGAATACCACCGGAATGACTCCAAACAAGGCCACCAATACCTAACAGCAACAGCGGCAACGCTAACATTGCCAAAAACACCACCCAGCCTGAAGCGGCTTGGGCGCTAACAGAGTAATATCCGAAGCACATCACCATCGGTAGCAACACCACGATCACCACCTTTACTAGCCCTTCGGGTATGTTATTCACCGGTCAGCACCGCTTGAACCTGCTGTTGCAACACGGGTATCAATTCCGCTTCAAACCAAGGATTCTTGCGTAACCAGATATTGTTACGGGGGCTAGGGTGAGGCATGGGAAATATCATCGGCGTTTGGTCTGGGCCACTATAATCGCGCCAATGCGACACAATATCCGTTACCGTTCCCTTCTTATGCAGATGCCAAGCCTGAGCATACTGACCAATCACCAATATCAGTTGTAGATTAGGC
The DNA here is from genome assembly GCF_018860855.1 of Amphritea atlantica. Lineage (GTDB taxonomy): Bacteria > Pseudomonadota > Gammaproteobacteria > Pseudomonadales > Balneatricaceae > Amphritea > Amphritea atlantica_A. Next base: position 64,646 of record NZ_JAHKQE010000022.1, on the reverse strand, counting down.
AGACGGTCTAGCAACAGTTGCCTCCATTGCGGAGCGCACTCTTTGCGAGGCGGTAGATCACCGGATTTACCCGTACCGGGGTAACAAAACCCCATCGGTAAAATAGCTAACTGCTTGGCATCGTAGAAAGTCTCGGCGGTGATGCCCATCCACGCGCGTAAACGTTCCCCACTGGGGTCATTAAACGGAATGCCGGTTTCATGCACTCGCCGACCCGGCGCTTGGGCGGCGATTAGAATGCGAGCGGCCGAATCAAACTGAATCACCGGCCGCACCCCATCGGGTAGATAGGGGGCACAGATATCACAGGCTTTCACCCGAGCAATCAACTGCTGATCAGATTCCACTAACGCCCTCCCGTCAACATAACCATATTTCGATCTCTAAGCAGACAAACAAGCTAAACAGTGTACTGCCTCAATGCTGGCTGAGCCAATAGCTCCTCCAATTGCGTCAGTTCTGAGCAGATAATCTTAATGGGCGCCTTTTTGTTGTACCCGCTTGCGAAAGCGACTGGGCGATTCACCCAATGCTTTCTGAAACAGTCGCCGCAGCGAGCTTTGGCTGGCATAACCGACCCGCTCAACGATCTTCTCCAAGCTTAGACTGGTGGTTTCTAGTAATAATTTAGTCTGTTCAAAACGTAGCTGCTGTTGATAATCGGCAACGCTGATACCGTTCGCCGCTTTAAACCGGCGCGCGAGGGTACGCACGCTAACCGCATGATTATTCGCCAACGTTTGCAGACAGAGTTTATGTGATACATCCCGCTGTAGCTGGCTCTCGACAGCCAACACTAAGCTGTCTTGATGATCGCTGTTTGCCTGCATAAAAACATAGGGAGATGCCGTGCTTTGGGCCGCATCGATCAACATATTACGGGCAGCACTTTGTGCTAGGTGCCGGCCAACCTGTTGTTCCACCAGCGCTAACATGGCCCCTAAGTTGGCGGTCATTGAACCGGAGGTATACGCTCCCTGATCGTTAACCAACATGGTGTCGGCGCAATGTTCAACCGCTGGATAGCGGTCGCGAAAAGCCTTCCCTAACCACCAAGCCGTGGTCGCCCGCTTACCGGCCAAACCTCCAGCATCACCCAGTAAAAATACGCCACTACAGTTCGCCGCCACTGGGATTCCCCGCTGAATATACTGACTGAGCCATCGACACTCTTCATCGAGCTGAGCTAGACGCTTGAGTAACGAGCGCACATCAAGATGATGAATACCGGGAATCACAATAAGATCAGCCTCGGGCATCTGCGTGAATGCCACATCGGCCATGATGCGCATACCATTGGAGCAGGTCACCCAGCCACCATCACGCGAAGCCAATTGACACTCATATAGACTGACATCTTCGCCCCGAGTCTGCTTCCAGATAGAGTTAACGACGTTAAACACATCGAACGGTGAGGTCAGCCCGGTGGCTTGACAACCATCGAAGGCTAATCCAATGACTTTATACATAATGACCTGATTTGCTCGTTAATTGGCGAACTAGTGTCTTAATTTGATCGTTTTTCCAGCGTAACCTAGATCTATCATTTGCACCAGATAGAGAGATATAAAAATAATGAATCAACAACCGATCAGTCGCTACCCTATTAAAACGCTGCCCGATCTACCTGCCGATATCCGCGACAGAATTTTGGCCGTACAAGAAAAAGCGGGCTTTATCCCTAACGTATTCCTGACGCTAACGTATCGGCCTGATGAGTTTCGCGCGTTTTTTGCCTACCATGATGCCGTGATGGCTCGGGAAGGCAGCACCCTCAGCGCGGCGGAAAAAGAGATGATTATCGTTGCCACCAGCGCACTCAATGGGTGCCAATATTGCGTTATTGCCCACGGTGCACTGCTGCGCGTGTTTTCCAAAGAGCCACTACTGGCCGACCAGATAGCGATCAATTATCGGCATGCGCCACTAACCGATAAACAGAAAGCGATGCTCGCCTTTGCCATTAAACTCTCACGCACACCGGAAGATGTAGCAGAAGATGATTACGCACAGCTAAAAACCCATGGCTATGATGATGACGATATTCTCGACATCGCCGGCATCACCGCCTTTTTCGGCCTTTCAAACCGGATAGCGATTGTCACCAACATGCAGGCAAACAACGAATTTTATACCCTTGCCCGCGTCCCTCGCAGCTAACCTAGCAAGTCATTAGCGCTTTACCGCCGCCTTTGAAGCTCATCACAGGCGGCGCCATATTTTTTGAAGCCTAGCAATAACAAAAAATCGCTTAGCCACATAGCCGACAATGACTCGATTCGCGACAACCATCGCTCGCCACTGTCACCATCTGTTCATCTTTTGTAAGGCACATTGTCATTTTTAGCCGCCATACTGCCCCCAAACTGATTGATGGACAGTGATATGCAGAATATCCACACCATGTTTATCTCAGATATTCATCTGGGAACACCGGACTGCCAGGCTAAACTATTAAGTGAAGCCTTAACCAAACTTGCCCCGAAAAAACTCTATCTTGTAGGGGATATTATTGATTTAGCCGCTATGCGCCACAAAGCCGTTCTACCGCAGGATCAGCAGTTGCTGATTGGGCAGTTCTGGCAGATGGCCAGAGAGGGCTGTGAGATTATCTATATCCCCGGCAACCATGATGCACCCTTGCGTAAAATATGTGGTTTAAAGCTGGGTAAACTGCAGATCCGCCGTAAAGCGATTCATAAAACCCGCGATGGCCGCCGATTTTTAGTTTCCCATGGGGATGAGTTTGATGGTCATGTACGTATTCATCCATTGATGCTACTGCTGGGTGATCATGGACATCAGTTGCTGCTCTGGTTAAACCGCAGCTATAACCGAGTACGTCAATGGCTGAAGATGCCCTACCGTTCGCTGGCGGCGATGATTAAACAGCGCTTTAGCAGCGCCCAACGCTATATCGAACACTTCCAGGATGCCGCCTGCACCGAAGCCCGACGGCAATCGCTGGATGGTTATATTGGCGGCCATATTCATCAAGCGGGATTTAGCCACCGTAAAGGGGCGCTGTATTGCAACGATGGTGACTGGGTTGAGCACTGCACCGCACTGGTCGAAACCGACAGCGGTAAACTGCAGTTACTCGAATGGCCCACCATGAAAATTGTCAGTGAACCTTCTGCTCCGCTTCAGCTATCCGGCGAGCTAGTGAATAACTAAAGGGCTCAAGCAACAGCATTAGGCCGGCTCAGATCAATTAATGGGATGATCCGGCTGAAAAAGTTCCCGTAACACCTCTCGATTCTGATAATATTGCAAATACGATTCACTATCATTTGCATTTAATATGAAATATTTTGTCTACCTTCTTAGCCTAACGGCCTTGCTAAGCACAGGTTTTATAGCTGCCGACACTGAGCAACCGCTGTTAAATAAAGCTCAGCTTGGCCAACAACTTTTTTTTGATACCCGTTTGTCGGCCAACCGCAGCGAAAGCTGTGCCAGCTGTCACGCCCCCCAAGCAGGCTTTGCTGATCCCCGAAACAATGCTGCTCAGGGTGCTGTCTCCTTAGGTGATGATGGTCATTCATTAGGTGATCGAAACGCACCCACTGCAAGTTATGCAATGTTCAGCCCCGACTTTCAGCTCACCGACGAAGGGGTTTATAAGGGTGGGCAATTTCATGATGGCCGCGCCAAAGATCTACAAGAGCAAGCGGGCGGTCCGCCCACCAACCCCATTGAGATGGGTATGCCGTCAACCGCAGCATTGATGGCGCGATTACAGGAAATGCCACTCTACCGGAAGAATTTCACAGCACTTTATGGCGCTGATATCTTTGCCCAGCCGGATCAAGCTTACAAGGCGATGACCGACAGTATTGCGGCGTTTGAACGCACCGAAGAGTTTGCCCCATTCGATTCTAAATATGATCGTTTCTTACGCGGCGAATACCAACTCAGCCCAGAGGAGGAGCTAGGCCGTACCCTGTTCTTCTCGCAGCAGTTTACGAACTGTAATCAGTGCCATCAGCTAAAAGCCAGCCCACGGGCCAAAGGCGAAACCTTCAGTAATTATGAATATCACAATATCGGTGTACCGGTTAACAGCGTTGCTAGAGCAGTCAATGGCGTCAGCCCCGAATACATCGACCGCGGTTTATTAGACAACCCTGCAGTTTCAGACCCCGCCCAAGCGGGTAAATTTAAAGTGCCAACCCTGCGCAATGTGGCCGTCACGGGCCCCTATATGCATAACGGCGTGTTTAAAGATCTGCGTACCGTGGTGCTGTTTTACAACAAGTACAATAGCCGTAGCCGCGCCCGACAGATCAACCCCGAAACCGGAGAAACGTGGCAAGCCCCCGAAGTTGACCAGAATATATCCCTTAAGGAACTCGAAAGTGGCCCTGCACTGACCGATCAGCGGATCGACGCACTGGTTGCCTTTATGAAAACCCTCACCGATAAGCGCTACGAAGCCCTGCTTAACTAGCCAATCGACCTACAACTCGCTCAATAGTGCAAAAGTCACCTAATGAGGGCCACCATCATGGCCCCATTGCCACAAAACAGTGCGCAGAGAGTGTTAACTACCCAGCGTTATCTGCTATGGTGTACCGCCTTATAAAAACAAGAGAAACAATAAGAGTGGTGCTATGACTGATTACAAACCGATTCAATGCGATCTGCATGATGGCTTTGAAATGGCCTGTATGCGCAGACTGGTCGATCAGGTGGTCTGGCAGGATGACAACGGTCGCTTGCAACGGGATAAACTTCGCTTTATTACCATCGATATCCGCGGAGGCGAAGAGTGCCTTATTGCGGCTGATCATAACGGTAAGCAGTTACGCATCCGGCTCGATCGGATTCAAACGCGCCCACCGGGCTGCTAGTCTAGGCGTTTGCAAGGTACAGTGAATCATACGCTCAACCGCAACGCCGTTTGCTCCACCAGTGAGACAATACGGTCAGCGCCTAACGCCTTATGTGGCCGAGCGGCCGATTGCAATACCACCGCTACCGTTGCCAGTTCCGGCAACCCCAATTCTGCCGGCAGGCGATACAGATCCGCGGGGACACAACAAGACGCCAGCGTGGTTATCGCTTCACCCCGTCTGACCAACTCAATCAACAATGCACAACTGCCACTAATACAGATCACGTCAAAATTACGCCCCTGCTTGCTCAAACCATCCACGGCGGTGCTGTGAAATTTACAATCCGCATCCACCAACGCGAGCCGAAGCGGCTGCTCCGGTTTAATGAAGTCCGCCGTGGGTGCGACCCAAACGCCTTGATCCTGGAGCAACAGATAACCTTCCTCGGTTTCAGGACGACGGGTAAGAATTGTCAGATCCAACTCCCCCTTATCAATCAATGCCCTTAGTTGCGCCGATGTGCCGGTGCGCACCTGTACCTGCAAACCGGGAATCTGTCGCTGAATTTCCGACAACAACTGTGGCAATACGCCGGTGACATAATCATCTGGGCAACCGAGCATCAGCGGACAAGAGTCGGATGTTGATGACATAACGCCTAACGCTTCATCATGCAGCTTCATAATGCGCCGCGCATAACTCAACAGTTTTAAGCCATCATCGCTCAGTTGTAGTTCGCGGCCATCTTTTAGGAACAGCTTTTTATCCAGTTGCTCCTCCAACCGTTTCATCTGCATACTCACCGCCGACTGGGTACGAAACAGTTGAGCTGCAGCCCGAGTGAAGCTGCCACTATCGACCACCGCGATAAAGCTGCGAAGCAGTTCATTGTCTAACATCAAGGGTATTGATACCTGTTATCAGATTTATTCGTTTGAGAGCGCACACATTAAACGCCAGACTGGTCTCTAAACTAATCGACTTAACAGAGAAAAGGAATCTAGAGATGCAACTGATTATCGGTAATCATAACTATTCAAGCTGGTCACTACGCGCTTGGCTGTTACTTCGTCAGTTTGATCTAGCGTTTGATACCACCCGCATCGCTCTCTTTACCCCCGGTTCCGCTGAGCAGATCAAAGCCTACAATCCAGCAGGCAAAGTGCCAGTGCTATTAGATAATGGAACAACCATCTGGGATTCTCTCTCAATCTGTGAATATATCAGCGAGCGACACCTGCAACATAAAGGCTGGCCAAGCGATCATACACGACGCGCCCACGCCCGAAGCAGCTGTGCTGAAATGCACACAGGCTTTATGGCGCTGCGCCACGCTATGCCGATGAACTGTCGCCGCCATGTGGATAACTTTACTATTGCGGCTGACGTTCAACAGGATATCCAACGTATCAGTACTTTATGGAGCGAAGCCCTAAGCCAAAGTGATTCAGAGCGGTTTTTATACGGGGATTTTTCCATCGCGGATGCGTTTTATGCACCGGTCGTTTTCCGCCTGACCGGCTATGGCGTGAAGCTGCCCAGACAACTGCAAGCCTACTGCGATCGCATACTCGCCCTACCCGCCTGCCAAGAATGGCTGACTCTGGCACAACAGGAAAGCGAAGTGATTGACGCGGAGGAGGTTTAAACAACGACTGTTATAAAAAAACGCTCCGCGGCCAAAGCCGGGGAGCGTTTTTCTCGCTAAATACGGTTATTACAAACCGTATTTATCCGCCATACCTTCCAGAGAAACAGGCACGATCTTATCCGCGTGGCCCGCAGTACCGAACGCTTCATAACGGGCGATACAGATTTCACTCATCGCATCCATCGTTACCTTGAGGAATTTACGTGGATCAAATTCCGATGGGTTCTCAGCCAAGAAACGACGAACAGCACCGGTAGACGCCAGACGCAGGTCAGTATCGATATTCACTTTACGAACACCGTGCTTAATACCTTCAACGATCTGCTCAACCGGCACACCGTAAGTCTCAGGGATCTCACCGCCGAACTCATTGATAATCGCCAGCCATTCCTGCGGAACAGAAGAGGAACCGTGCATTACCAAATGAGTACCTGGAATACGGTCATGGATCGCCTTAATACGATCGATTGCCAGGATATCGCCGGTCGGTGGGCGGGTGAACTTATAAGCACCGTGAGAAGTACCACAAGCAATCGCCAGCGCATCAACGCCAGTCTTCGCCACAAAGTCAGCCGCTTCATCAGGATCGGTCAACATCTGATCGTGGGACAGGGTGCCCGAAGCGCCAACACCATCCTCTTCACCGGCTTGTCCCGTTTCAAGAGAACCCAAGCAACCCAACTCACCCTCTACAGAAACACCGCAAGCGTGCGCCATTTCAACAGTACGACGGGTTACATCAACGTTATATTCATAATCAGACGGTGTTTTACCATCCGCCATCAATGAACCATCCATCATGACAGAGGAGAAGCCCATCGCAATAGAACGCTGACAGATCGCAGGCGTGGTGCCGTGATCCTGATGCATACAAACCGGGATATGTGGGAATTCAGCGATCGCCGCCAGAATCATATGGCGCAGGAAATTAGACCCTGCGTATTTACGTGCGCCGGCAGATGCCTGAACAATAACCGGAGAGTTGGTTTTGTCCGCCGCTTCCATAATAGCGCGCATCTGTTCCAGGTTGTTGACGTTAAACGCTGGGATACCGTAGTCGTTTTCTGCTGCGTGATCCAGCAACTGACGCATACTGATAAGAGCCATATGTTCACCTTTTTAAATTAAGCCTGTGCGGCTATAAATTCTATTTTAAGCAGCTATAAAGCCAGCTACTCAACTATATATTGCAACTGTTTAAATCCCTTTGCACAACGATTAAAGCGCTCGGCTTTAATTATGCGCGGGATTCCAGCATTGCCACGGCCGGTAAAACTTTGCCTTCAACAAACTCAAGGAAAGCACCACCGCCGGTCGAGATATAAGACACTTGATCAGCGATATTGTACTTATCCACAGCAGCTAACGTGTCGCCACCACCAGCAATAGAGAACCCTTTGTTCTCAGCAATTGCTAGCGCGAGGGTTTTAGTGCCTTCGCCAAACTGATCAAACTCGAACACGCCCACAGGGCCATTCCAGATAATGGTGCCGGCATTTTTCAGCAGTTCAGCCAGATTAGCCGCCGACTGAGGGCCGATATCCAAAATCATGTCATCTTCAGCCACATCATCCACCAGCTTCACGGTGGCGGTAGCGGTTTCAGCAAACTCAGTGGCCACAACAACATCGACCGGCAGTGGAATATTGACTTTTTCCATCAGCGCTTTAGCGGTTGGCACGAGATCATGTTCACACAGTGACTTACCGACCGGCTTACCGGCGGCAGCAAGGAAGGTATTGGCGATACCACCACCCACAATCAACTGATCAACTTTCTCAGACAGTGACTCAAGCACCGTTAGTTTAGTCGAAACTTTAGAACCACCAACAATCGCGGCCATAGGTCGTGCTGGATTACCTAGCGCTTTCGCTAAGGCTTCCAGTTCACCGGCCAATAATGGCCCCGCACAGGCAACTGCCGCAAACTGAGCAACCCCATGGGTTGAAGCTTGCGCCCGATGAGCCGTACCAAAGGCATCCATGACATAGATATCACACAGAGCGGCCATTTTTTTAGACAATGTTTCATCATCTTTCTTTTCGCCGACATTGAAGCGGACGTTTTCCAGCAATACGACATCGCCTTCAACCACGTCAAAATCGCCTTCGAGCCACTCTTTAATCAGTGGAACATCGCGACCTAACAGGCCTCCCAGATGACGAGCTACCGGCGCTAGCGAACTTGCTTCATCATAAACACCTTCCGTCGGACGACCCAGATGCGACATCAGCATCACCTTGGCACCCGCTTCGAGCGCAAGCTTAATGGTGGGCAGCGAAGCACGAATGCGAGCATCACTGGTCACTTGGCCATCCTTGACTGGCACATTGAGATCTTCACGGATCAGGACACGTTTGCCCTTTAGATCCAGCTCGGTCATTTTCAATACGCTCATATTTATTCCTGCTTCTTATTTACTAAAAATTACAACAACAGCCTGTGGCCTATCGTCTTCAATCACTTAATGTTTAACCAGCCCTGTGCCACATCGAGCATCCGGTTGGCAAAGCCCCACTCGTTATCGAACCAGCACATCAGCTTGATCATCTTGCCACCGCTAACGCGAGTCTGCGTGCCATCGACAATGCCGGAACGGGCATCACGATTGAAATCCACCGATGCATGGGCCTCTTCGGTATACCCCAGCAATCCGCGTAAAGGACCTTCGGCCGCCATCCGCAGTATCTCATTGACCTGTGCCGCCGAGGTCGACTCGCTCACGTTTAAGGAGATATCCAGCAACGACACATTGATGGTCGGCACCCGTACATGCAGGGACTCAAAGCGTCCCGCCAGTTCTGGCAGCAGACGGTCGATACCGCGATTCAGGCCGGTATTTACCGGGATAATAGATTGCATAGCGCTACGGGTCAGACGCAGATCGGTCTGGTTATAACTATCAATCACCGGCTGATCGTTCATCGCCGAATGAATCGTCGTGGTCACACCGCTGATAATATTCAGTTCACGGTGCAACAGATTCAATATTGGCACAATACAGTTGGTGGAACAGGAGCCCGCCGCCACAATGGTTTGATCGGCCGCTAACAGCTGCTGATTAAAGCCATAGATAATGGTGGCATCAACATCGGCTTCCGCCGGCTGAGAAAACAACAACCGCCGTGCGCCACTATCGAGATGTTTCTGGGCGGTTAAACGGTCACTGAAGGAACCCGAACATTCGAGTACCAGATCAACGTCCATCTCCTGCCACGGCATAGATCCGGCTTCCGCCTGATTCAGCACTCGGATTTCATCACCATCGATCAATAGATCACGACCATTATGCGCCACCGGTAAAGGAAAGCGCCCATGTGTCGTGTCATAGCGGGTCAGATAAGTGACCGTCTCAATATCCGATAGTTCATTGATCGCCACCACTTGCAGCTGATCACGATAGCCGCACTCATAGACCGCCCGCAGGACGCTCTGCCCAATCCGGCCATAGCCGTTTATTGCAACCCGGAAAGCCATATCACCTCGTTAAACAAAAAAAGCCAACTGAATCAGTTGGCCTTTCGAACCGTCTGCCTTACAGAACAGACTTCACTTTTTCGACAACATTCTCGATGGTAAAGCCAAATAGCTTAAACAGATCGCTGGCCGGAGCCGACTCACCGAACGTTGTCATACCAACAATCGCACCATCTAGACCTACATACTTATACCAGTAATCCGCTTGAGCTGCTTCAACGGCGACCCGCGCTTTCACGGCAGCCGGTAGAACAGACTCACGGTAGGCCGCATCTTGCTTATCAAACAGATCAGTCGATGGCATTGAAACCACCCGAACCTGCTTACCTTCCGCTTCCAACGCGGCGGCTGAATCCATCGCCAAGCCTACTTCAGAACCGGTTGCGATCAGAATCGCATCGGGTGTGCCTGCGGTATCACGCAGAATGTAGCCACCGCGAGCGATATTCGCCAGCTGTTCAGCGTCACGCGCCTGATGTGGCAAGTTTTGACGGGAGAAGATCATCGCGGTCGGGCCATCGGCACGCTCTAGCGCTGATTTCCAAGCAACGGCAGACTCAACCGCATCCGCTGGACGCCAAGTGCTCATGTTAGGTGTATGACGCAGGTTAGCGATCTGTTCGATCGGCTGATGGGTCGGGCCATCTTCACCCAGACCAATAGAGTCATGGGTATACACATGAATAGCGCGGATCTTCATCAACGCCGCCATCCGCAGTGCATTACGGGCATAATCCATAAACACTAAGAAAGTTGCGCCATAAGGGATAAAGCCACCGTGTAACGCGATACCGTTCATGATCGCCGACATACCGAATTCACGCACGCCGTAGAACATGTAGTTGCCGGAAGCATCATCTTTCGTGATCCCCTTGCAACCAGCCCACAGTGTCAGGTTAGAACCCGCCAAATCAGCAGAGCCGCCCAGCAACTCAGGCAACAGTGGGCCATAAGCATTCAGCGCATTCTGAGACGCTTTACGAGAAGCGATGGTTTCGCCTTTCGCTTGCAGCTCTTCGATATAGGTATCGGCTTTCTCAGAGAAGTCAGCGGGTAATTCGCCAGTATAACGACGGATCAGCTCACGGGCTTCGGCGGGGTACTCTTTGCTGTATTCGGCAAAGCGCTCTTCCCAATCATTTTCTAACACCGCGCCGCTTTCTAGGCCGTTCCACTGCTCAGCAATATCTTCAGGAATAACAAACGGTTCGTATTCCCAACCCAGCTGTTTGCGAGCCAAGGCGATCTCATCATCACCCAAAGGCGCGCCGTGGCAATCTTCTTTGCCCTGTTTGTTCGGTGAACCAAAACCGATAATAGTTTTGCAACAGATCAACGTAGGCTGGTCTTCATTATCCTGTGCCGCTTCAATCGCTGCTTTAATCTGTTCAGCGTCGTGACCATCAACATTCGGGATCACATGCCAGCCGTAAGCTTCAAAACGCTTCGGCGTATCATCGGTAAACCAACCTTCGACCTCACCATCGATGGAGATACCGTTGTCATCATAGAAGGCGATCAACTTACCTAGACCTAAGGTACCCGCCAGTGAGCAAGATTCGTGGGAGATACCTTCCATCAAACAGCCATCGCCAAGGAAGGCATAGGTGTGGTGATCGATAATCTCATGACCTTCACGGTTAAACTGCGCCGCCAAAGATTTTTCAGCAATCGCAAAACCGACCGCATTGGTAATACCCTGACCCAGAGGACCCGTCGTGGTTTCAACGCCTGGTGCATAACCGTATTCCGGGTGACCGGCGGTTTTTGAATGCAGTTGACGGAAGTTTTTCAGATCATCGATGGACAGATCATAACCGGTCAGATGTAACAGGCTGTAGATCAACATAGAGCCATGACCGTTCGACAGAACAAAACGATCGCGGTCCAGCCAATGCGGATTCGCCGGGTTGTGTTTCAGGAAATCATTCCATAGTACTTCAGCGATATCAGCCATTCCCATCGGCGCACCAGGGTGACCGGATTTAGCCTTTTGGACAGCATCCATACTGAGGGCACGAATTGCATTGGCAAGTTCTCTACGCGAGGACATTCATTCACTCCAGGGCCGAAGAAGCCCAAGTTGAGATTAAAAAGTATGTTGATGCGGCATCATCATCTCTATCTACAGATTTGATGGGTTGAGCACCGATATAAAAATAGGCCGCTATTTTCTCGTAACCGTCCGCCAGCTTCAAACCTATTTCAGAGAAATTTAATGAAAATGAGCCGTTTTCATCTAAAAAAGTAAAAAAATCATCTAAAACAGGAACGCCGCCCATGCAATCAAGGCCTAACACGATTAAAATAGCGCTCATTCTTGTACTCGGGCTATCGGTCCGATGCCATACATCATTCTCATAAGCTAGGATTGAAGACGCGTAATGAGCGAATACAGCCTGTTTACCTCGGAATCGGTTTCCGAAGGTCATCCTGACAAGATCGCCGATCAGATCTCTGATGCGGTTCTTGATGCAATTATTGCTGAAGACAAATACGCCCGTGTGGCATGTGAAACCATGGTTAAAACCGGTGTCGCAATTGTCTCTGGTGAGATCACGACTTCCGCATGGGTCGATCTTGAAGCACTGGTACGCGGCGTTATCTGTGATATCGGTTACACCTCATCCGACGTTGGCTATGACGGCGCGACCTGTGGTGTTCTCAACATCATCGGTAAACAGTCACCTGATATTAATCAGGGTGTAGACCGTGCCAACCTTGAAGACCAAGGCGCCGGCGACCAAGGTTTGATGTTTGGTTATGCCAGCAACGAAACCGATGTGCTGATGCCTGCGCCAATCTGCTACGCTCACCGTTTGGTTGAACGTCAAGCCGAAGCGCGTAAATCAGGCCTATTGCCATGGTTGCGTCCAGATGCCAAGAGTCAGGTGACCTTTCGTTATGAAAACGGCCAGCCGGTCGGTATCGATGCGGTTGTGCTATCCACACAACACAACCCGGAAGTTTCCATGGCGGATCTGCAAGAAGCCGTGATGGAACTGATCATCAAGCACACCCTCCCGGCTGAGTGGATCGACAAGAGCACTAAGTTCCACATCAACCCAACCGGTAACTTTGTCATCGGTGGTCCTGTGGGCGACTGCGGCTTAACCGGTCGTAAGATTATTGTTGATACTTACGGCGGCATGGCCCGTCACGGTGGCGGCGCGTTCTCCGGCAAAGACCCATCCAAGGTTGACCGTTCAGCGGCTTACGCGGGGCGTTATGTGGCGAAAAACATCGTTGCCGCAGGCTTGGCTGACAAGTGTGAGATCCAAGTGTCTTATGCTATCGGTGTGGCAGAGCCGACCTCTGTATCGATCAACACCTTCGGTACCGGTAAGGTTTCTGACGCGAAAATCATCGAACTGGTGAACAACCACTTCGATCTGCGGCCACATGCGATCACTCGAATGCTAGATCTGTTGCACCCAATGTATCGTCCAACCGCGGCTTACGGTCACTTCGGCCATGACCCTTATGAGATGACATCCGGTAACGAAACCTTTACCGCTTACTCTTGGGAAAAAACCGATAAAGCCGATGAACTGCGTGCAGCAGCAGGCATCTAAGCTTCATTGACCTTCGGTTAGCGAGCCGCTAGTCAGCGCTCGGCTAACTTCAGGTAAACGACAAACAAGGGCAGAGCATTCACTCTGCCCTTTTTTATGCGCCAACGAAATGCCACCCGTCGCTTCCTTCCAATTCCGCCGCAACCCCTAAGCAACAACATCCGGCTAACTGATCTCTTTTTACCGTGGCATAATAGCGCCCTTAAATCGCAGATCTGATTGATATACACCATGAGAATTCCACGTTTTTATGAGCCTCAACCCATTATCGAAGGCCAGCAACTGAGCCTTAGCGATAGCGTCGTTCAGCATGTCTGCCGCGCACTCCGTATGCGACCGGGCGACTCACTCATTCTATTTAATGGTGATGGCTGCGAATATACCGCCGAGCTGATAGAAGTAGCTAAACGCAGCGCCACTGTACAGATTACTCAAGTGCTCACACCTCAGCGGGTTTCACCCTTAAAAGTAACCCTCGGCCAATCAATCTCCCGCGGTGAACGGATGGACTATGCGGTGCAAAAAGCCACCGAACTCGGCATGAACCAGATGGTGCCGCTGTTTACCGAACGCTGCGAAGTCCGTTTGAATAATGACCGTCAGGATAAGCGTCGCCAACACTGGCAACAGGTGGCCGTTAGCGCCTGCGAACAGAGCCTTCGCTGTGATCTGCCTGAGATCGGCGAACCACAATCCCTGAGCGACTGGGTCAATACTGTTGAAGCGGATTTAAAACTGGTGCTCCATCATCATACCGAACAACCCCTAGGTGACTTTGCCAAACCGGATTCCATCGCCCTACTCATTGGGCCTGAAGGCGGATTAAGCGAAACAGAAGTGGAACTCGCGCTAGCAAAGGGGTTCAAACCGGTAGCCTTCGGTCCACGAGTATTTCGCACCGAAACCGCACCCGTAGCGGCGCTTTCGGTATTACAATACCTCTGGGGCGACCTAGGCTAAGCAGAACCCACTATAGTAAGACTGGTGATGACCGAATCAGGCGGGTAGAATCCCTCTAAACGAAATATCGCTAATGTATAGATCAACTTCACAGATAAACAAGGCGCATCAATGACAGTTAAAATCGGCATTGTGATGGATCCCATCGAGTCCATCAGCTTCAAAAAAGACAGTTCTCTCGCCATGCTTTGGGCCGCTCAAAGCAAAGGCTGGGAGATCTGGTATATGGAGCAGAAAGATCTTTATCTGCGTGATGGCAAGGTACTGGCGAAGATGGCACCGATGACCGTCGATATGAACCCAGACAAATGGTTCGAGCGTGGTGAATATCAAGTACAGGAAGTGAGCACCCTCGATGCCGTTCTGATGCGTAAAGATCCGCCCTTCGATAATGAGTTTATCTATTCGACCCACCTCCTCGAAATGGCAGCTATGCAGGGCAATACCCTGATGGTCAACCGACCTCAGGCGCTGCGGGACTATAACGAGAAGATCTTTGCTACCCATTTTCCACAATGCTGCCCACCAGTGTTGGTCACCCGTCGTGATGATCTGCTGCGCGAATTCCATGCTGAATTCAAAGATGTCATCTTTAAACCACTCGATGGTATGGGTGGCACCTCTATTTTCCGCATTCAGAAAGAGGGCGTTAACCTAGGGGTTATCATCGAGACGCTGACGAAGTTTGGCACCGAAACCATTATGGCACAGCAATATCTGCCGGAAATTGTCGATGGTGATAAGCGCATTCTGATGATCGATGGTGAGCCAGTACCCTATGGCCTGTCACGCATCCCAACCAATGGTGAAACCCGAGGCAATCTCGCCGCCGGTGGCAGAGGCGAAGGCCGTCCGCTAACCGAACGTGAGCTGTGGATCGCTGCTCAGGTAGGGCCTACACTGAAAGCACAGGGCATTTTGTTTGCCGGCTTGGATGTCATCGGTGATTACCTCACCGAAGTCAATGTCACCAGCCCAACCTGCATCCGCGAACTGGACAATCAGTTTGGTTTAGATATCGGTATGCAGCTGATGGATGTTATTGAAGAGAAACTTAACCAGCGGCATGCATAACCACGATGATCAACCACTGTCTCTCAGGAATGCCAGATGAGTAAAACCGTCGCCGCTGTATCCGCAGCTGATCGCCTCGGTTTTACTCTGTTTTTGGCCGTGGCGGTTCATGCCGCCGCCATTCTTGGTATCGGCTTTGCCATCACGCCTAAAGCGCCTCCCGCTCAGACGCTGGAAATTACCCTGGCGCAGTTCAAGAGCGACAAACCACCGGAAGAGGCGGACTTCATCGCCCAAGCCGATCAGCAGGGCAGTGGTCAATTAGAAGAGAAAGCCTTACCCGCCACCCGCGAACAGGCTGATTTCCAGCATCAAGATATTCAGGAAACCGCCGCGCTGCAACCTCAGACGCAACCGGTCAATATTGCGCCACAACCAACCCCAGCAAAAACCGCTGCACCGGCAGATATCGCTGAAAGCGTAGAGAAAACGGTTAACAATGTCCCCGCGCAGCAGGTGGTTGTCACTCAGGCCAAGCAAGAGAAAAAACACAGCACCATAAAAGAAAAACATCAACAATCGGCGCCACCGCCCCCGCCACCGGGGAGCTCTCAATCACTGCTCTCCCGCAGTCTTGAGATCGCTAGCCTTGAAGCTCAGCTTGATTTCCAGCGGCAGGCGTATGCCAAACGGCCACGGGTCAAACGGCTTACCTCTGCAGCAACCAAAAGTCACAATGACGCGGTCTATCTGGCTAATTGGCGGCGCAAGATTGAATCGGTCGGTAATCTGAACTACCCGAAAGAAGCACAGCAAAATCAGCTATACGGTAGCCTACGGATGATGGTTATCATCTTGCCTAATGGCCATGTGAAGGATATTCGTATTTTGCATTCCTCAGGCAATAAGGTGCTCGATGATGCCGCCGTCAGGATTGTACAACTTGCAGCACCTTTTCAACGATTTCCTATTGAGATGCGCAAGGACACCGATGAATTGGAGATTATCCGTACTTGGAAATTTGAGAAATCGGCACGGATATACTAAACCTTATGGAACTGAGCATCACAGAGACAGCGCCTGAATCATCCCGTTTCTATACGACCCAAGGGCAGAATTCACTATGACAACACAGGCTTCTTCACCCTACCTGCCCGGCAGTCTTCAGGGTCACTTCCTTTTTTCAATGCCTCACTTAGACGACCCGAGCTTTGCTCAGAGTCTCATCTATATTTGTGAACATAATGAATCCGGTGCGATGGGTATTGTGATCAACCACCCAACTGAGATGCACCTCGACGAGCTGCTACAACTTCTCGAGCTCAAGCATCACGATGACCACTCCAGCATAGTGGTGTATTCCGGCGGACCGGTACAAAACGATCGAGGCTTCATTCTTCATGGCCCAACCCTGACCAAGTGGGACTCTAGCTACGTCATCAGCGACCAAACAACCCTAACCACCTCAACGGATATTCTGCAGGCGATCAGCGAAAGCCACGGCCCAGAGGATTTTTTGGTCGCCCTTGGTTATGCCGGTTGGAGCGCTGGACAGCTCGAACAAGAACTGTCTGATAATGTTTGGTTAAGTTGCCCAGCTAATTTAGATATAATGTTCCGCACTCCGGCCGAGGAACGACTTAAGGCGGCAGCCGCGACGATGGGGATTAATCTTAATCTGTTAACCTCTCAAAGCGGCCATGCCTAATCAGCGTCCTTGCCACTCACCCACTCAAAGAAGCGGAATGATCACACTCTCAGGTCCAGTAATAGGCTTTGATTTCGGCACCACCCGGATTGGCATTGCTGCCGGTCAGGCGATCACCGGTACAGCCACCCCCTTAGCGCCGATCAGCGCCCGCGATGGTATCCCCGACTGGCATGTGATTGAAGCACTGATCACCGAGTGGCAGGCTGCTGCCATCGTTGTCGGCATCCCTCTGAATATGGATGGTAGTATCAGCGATATGTCTCGCCGGGCACGAAAATTCGCCAACCGTCTCAAAGAACGCTGCCAACTCCCCTGCTATCTGATCGATGAGCGGCTCACGACTCGTGAAGCCAAACAGATCAGTCTGTCTCGGGGCGGCAGCACTAATTTTAAAGAAAATTCCGTTGACGGCATTGCCGCTCAACTGATTCTGGAAAGTTGGTTTGAATCAGACCAGCTGATATCCAGTGAAACCCGACTGGAGGACCTCTATGGTATCGGGCGTAATTAAAGTCGATCATCTGTTAACTAAAATGGCGGCCGAGTTGATCACCCTCATCAAGGTACGACAGCTTGACGATCCGATGATGATCGGCATCCGCACCGGCGGCGTTTGGCTAGCGGAGCACCTACATCAG
Organism: Amphritea atlantica; assembly: GCF_018860855.1. Taxonomy (GTDB): domain Bacteria; phylum Pseudomonadota; class Gammaproteobacteria; order Pseudomonadales; family Balneatricaceae; genus Amphritea; species Amphritea atlantica_A. Next base: position 46,779 of record NZ_JAHKQE010000022.1, on the reverse strand, counting down.
CAACTCAACCTCGACAGCCCGCTGGGCACCTTGGATATCTCATTCTACCGAGATGATTTTACCCGCGTCGGCTTGAACCCCAAAGTACAGCCCTCAGCTCTGCCGAGTGCGACCGAAGACCGTCACATTATCCTGGTTGATGATGTCATTATGAGCGGTCGAACCATTCGTGCTGCCATGAATGAGCTGTTTGATTATGGCCGACCGGCATCCATCACACTGGTCACCCTACTCGATCTAAATCGGCGCGAACTACCGATTCAGGCGGATGTCACCGGCGACACGCTGCTATTAGCCGATGATGAGCAGGTCAAACTCACCGGGCCGGAGCCGTTGGCACTGGAAATCCGTAAGAAAGCTAACTTATAACCCATCGTCGGAATCTGCCATGTTTGTACAACAAGATCCCAATCTGATCCAGCTTAACAGCGCCGGTCAGCTGAAACACTTTCTGACCACCGAAGGGCTAAGCCGAGAGATGCTAACGGAGATCCTCGATACCGCCGACTCCTTTGTGGATATGAACGCGCAGCAGGTTAAAAAAGTGCCGTTGCTGCGAGGCAAAACCGTTGTTAACCTGTTTTTCGAGGCCAGCACCCGCACCGCCAGTACCTTTGAACTGGCGGCTAAGCGTCTATCTGCCGATGTGCTTAACCTGAATATTAAAACGTCATCAACCTCTAAGGGTGAAACGCTCAAAGACACCCTGATGACGATGGAAGCGATGCACTCCGATATGTTTGTCGTGCGTCACTCTGACAGTGGCGCAGCCCACTATATCGCCAGCAATGTGACCCCCCATGTGGCGGTGATTAATGCCGGCGATGGCCGTCACGCCCACCCGACCCAAGCGATGCTGGACATGCTGACTATTCGCCAGCACAAAGGCGCTTTTGAGCCGCTTAAAGTAGCGATCGTCGGTGATATTCTCCACTCTCGCGTGGCCCGGTCACAAATTCATGCTTTACGCACCCTAGGTGCGGCAGAAATTCGCGTGATTGCACCGACCACCCTGCTCCCACGGCATATCGAAGCCCTCGGCGTCACCGTGTTTACCGATATGAAACAGGGCCTCAAGGATGTCGATGTGGTAATGATGCTGCGGCTGCAGAAAGAGCGCATGCAAAGCGCCCTGCTGCCCAGCGAATCAGAATTCTACACCCTTTATGGCCTCACCGAAGAGAAGCTAAAGCTCACCCATCCCGATTCAATTGTCATGCATCCAGGGCCTATTAACCGTGGCGTGGAGATCGAAACCTCTGTCGCGGATGGCCCTAAATCGATGATTTTGAAACAGGTAACCAATGGTATTGCCGTGCGCATGGCGGTTATGTCGATGGCGATGGGCGGACAGATGACTGAACATCAGGCCCGGCGGGAGAGTGAGTAACATTATGAGTATCAATATTGCAATCAAGAATGGTCGGGTCATCGACCCTGCCAACAAGATCGATACGATCACCGACCTGTTTATCAGCGATGGCAAGATCGCCGCCTTAGGCCAAGCCCCAGACGGCTTTGTCGCAGAGCAACAGATCGACGCCAGTAATCTGGTCGTCAGCCCTGGGTTGATCGATCTCTGCGCGAACCTGCGCGAACCCGGCTACAGCCGTAAAGGCACGATCGCTAGCGAAACCGCAGCCGCCGCCGCTGGTGGGATTACCACCCTCTGTATGCCGCCACTGACCAAACCGATCGCGGATAACTCCGCCGTGATCGATTTGATCGAAGATCTGGCCAAACAAGCCGGTAATGCCCGAGTACTGCCGATGGGCGCCCTGACTCAGGAACTGAAAGGCGAACAACTCAGCCCTATGTATGGCCTAAGCAAGTCCGGCTGTATCGGCTTTACCAACGCCCGTCAGCCGATCCGTAGCTCGCTGACACTGGTGCGCTGCTTGGAATATGCGGCCACCCACGACCTGTTGGTGATTTTCCAACCCATGGATGCCGATCTCGCCGCAGGCGGCACCATGCATGACGATATCACCTGCACCCGACTCGGCCTGAGCGGTATCCCTGAAAGCGCAGAAACGATCGAAGTAGCCCGCTGCCTGTTATTGGTTGAACAAACCGGCGTGAAGGCGCACTTTGGCCAACTCTCCTGCGAACGTTCCGTCAAAATGGTCATGGATGCCCGCAAGAGAGGACTACGGGTAACCGCCGATATCGCCATCCAAAATTTGCTACTGACCGATGAGAATGTCAGCGGATTCGATCCGAACTTCCACCTGATTCCACCGCTTCGCAGCCAACTCGACCGCGCCGGTTTGCGCCATGCACTGGTCACCGATGGTTTTCAGGCGATCTGTTCCGATCACCAGCCCCATGAATTAGCCGCCAAGCAAGCGCCTTTTGCCGCAACCGAACCTGGCATGACAGGGCTTGAGACGCTACTGTCGCTGTCGTTGATGCTGGTAGAGCAAGAGCTCATCTCTCTGCCACAAATGCTGGCTAAGCTAACCTCAGGCCCCGCCAGCGTGCTGGATGTGGATCTAGGGACACTCTCAATCGGTAGCACTGCGGATATCTGCATCTTCGATCCACAACAGGAATGGATGCTGACCGATGAAAACCGCCGCTCAGCGGGGGCGAATACGCCGTTTATGAATTTTCCACTGAAAGGCGTCGTACGCTACACCCTATTGGATGGTGCGCTGGTGTTTCAACAGTCGTTTCAATAATCACTTCACGATAACAACTGGCCTAGCCGCAGCGGATAGCTCGATAGGATAACTCGGCAAATGCCAGACATAAAAAAGGCGATCATTAGATGATCGCCTTTTTTGTATTCAATGCCTTAGCGCATGGTTAACCTTAGCCGAAGATACCTTTCAGGCTAAAGAAGATCACGATAGAGAGCAATGCACCGGCCGGTAGCGTCACAATCCAAGAGACAAAGATCGTACCAACAACCTGCAGGTTCAGTGCTGAAAGGCCTCGGGCCATACCTACACCTAATACCGCCCCCACTAAAGTATGCGTTGTCGAAATAGGCAAGCCGGTACCCGAAGCAAATACCACGGTCGAAGCGGCCGCTAGTGTCGCGGCAAAACCTCGGCTGGGGGTCAGTTCAGTAATATTATTACCCACGGTGGCGATCACCTTATGGCCATACATCACCAGCCCAGCAACGATACCACTACCACCGAGTAACAGGATCCAGACCGGCATGGATGACTCCTGTGCCACTTCACCGGCAGAGGCGACAACCCCTACGACTGCCGCCAGCGGACCCACCGCATTAGCAACATCGTTGGAACCATGAGCAAAGGCCATTGCGCAGGCGGTGAACATCATCAAGACACCAAATACCTTTTCCACACTGGTGAAGTGATAATCCACGTTATCTTCCGCCCGAACATGAATTTTTCGCAGCATCAAAGCACCCAGCCCCATCGTAATCAAACCAATGCCGACCGAGATCAACGCGCTCATACCGAAGCCCGGATTCAGCCCCACATGCTTAAGCCCCTTCGTAAAGGTCACCATCGAGATCATAAATCCGACCACGAAGATGTACATCGGCACATATTTTTTTGCATTTCGAAATGGATGTTCGGTATCAAGAATAAGCTTTTGTACGCTACGAAACAGGAAGAAGGCGATCACTCCTGCCGTCAATGGGGAGACCACCCAACTGGCAACTATTTTACCCACCTTGTCCCAATGTACCGCATCAACCGAGATACCCACTGCGGCAAAACCAACGATCGCGCCAACGATAGAGTGTGTGGTTGAGACCGGCCAGCCCATCGCGGTAGCAATTAACAGCCAGATCCCGGCGGCTAGCAATGCCGAGAGCATGCCATATACCAGTAGTTCCGGAGAGCCTGATAAGATAGCCGGATCAATAATCCCTTTACGAATGGTTGCGGTCACCGCACCACCCGCCAGATAAGCACCGGCAAATTCGAAGATAATAGCGATAATAATCGCTTGTTTCAGGGTTAATGCTTTTGAACCAACAGAGGTCCCCATCGCATTAGCCACATCGTTAGCGCCCACACCCCAGGCCATAAAGAATCCAAACACACATGCCATAATGACCAGAATAGTGCCATAGTCCGCAATGATGCTCATGATAACTACCTAATTTAAAGATTCAGAGAAAGTTTGTTCGCAACAATTACTTAGCCAGCAACAACTGCAGACGACTGCCTACCTGTTGTGCTTTATCGGCAAGATCACCGATCCAAGTAATAATCTGATACAGGAACATGGCGTCGATCGGATGCAAGTCTTTCTCTACATCAAACAGGGAGGAGCGAACTTCACGTTCCATCTCATCAGCATCGTGTTCCATATCATCGAGATCGTGGATCATTTTTTCGACGACATCGACTTCATGGCCACGAAAACCCGCCGTGATCAGTTCATCCAGTTCATTCAGCGCGATTAACGCCTGCCCTGATGTTCTGAGAGATGAGCGAATATACTCAGCAATGGCCGGTTGTATTTGAGTGGGAATCGACATTTTCCGACCTAGCATCAGGCCAGCAATATCTTTTGAACGATTGGCGATCTTATCCTGCATACGCAGTAGTTCTAACAGATCGGTTCGAGGAACAGGAAGAAATAAACTATTAGGGAGATTCATGCGAATCTCTTTTTTCATTGAGTCTGCTTCACCTTCAAGCACAGCTATGCTGTGCTGAACTTCAGCCGCTTTATCCCAGTCTTCAGCCATCACCGCATCGAAAAAAGGGATCAACTGAATTGCACAGGAATGAGCCTTAGCAATATGTTCTTGCATAGGCTGAAATGGAGATCGTGCAAACATCTGCAAAATCGGGTTATTAGTCACCATAAAATCACCGGCGTTAGTGCAAATTTTGCGCGAGTATACGTGGGCTTTACATCTATTTGTAGTCAAAATGAAACATTAGTGTAATCATATTGACTCGAAGACAAAAAGACATCCCAGCCTTCTCACTGCTATTTATATATAACTATCTGTTTTATCAGTTTTTTATCATACACCATTCTGATTATTAATTTTTTATGACGTACTTATCATGATTAAATCTATCGAGACAAAAAGTGCTTTTTGTTAAGCTGAAAGAATCAATCGGCCACCGAACAGAGTACCTCGATTATGCTCAGCCAGTTAATTCAGACCCTTCCGGCTCTCATCCAACCCAGTGTCACACTCAACCTCGACAAGGTCTCAGAAGCTCTGAGCCATTGTCCGGATCAGAGCGATACGGTTTATAGCGACCTGATCCGAGTACTGGCCGGTAGCGACTATGTTGCAGACCAACTAAGCCGTTCGCCGATGCTACTCGCTGAACTCCAGCAACATAACGACCTTTACCGCGCTTATCCGGCCGATGAATATCAACAACAGCTATCTCAGCGATTAAAAACAGCCGAAAATGAAGAGCAACTCCATCATCACTTAAGACAGTATAGACAACGTGAGATGGTCCGCATTATCTGGCGAGATCTCACTCGCACGGTGGATATGAGAGCAACAACTGCTGATCTATCCGCTTTAGCGGATGCCTGTATCGATGAAGCCCTGCAATGGCTGTATAACGACTGTTGCAGCAAGTGGGGCACGCCACACTCTTCCCCATCAGAAGGCCAGCCCTCACAACCTCAACAACTTGTGGTGTTAGGCATGGGTAAGCTAGGGGCTCATGAGCTCAACCTGTCTTCGGACATTGACCTCATTTTCGCCTATCCCGAAAAAGGTATGACCGAAGGTGGCCGCCGAGTATTGGCCAATCAGGATTTCTTTAGCCGTTTAGGCCAAAAACTGATCCAAGCGCTGGATAACATCACCGCTGATGGTTTTGTTTTTCGTACCGATATGCGTCTACGCCCCTACGGTGCCAGCGGCCCACTGGTCTGTAGTTTTTCCGCGATGGAGGATTATTATCAAACCCAAGGCCGGGATTGGGAACGCTACGCCATGATCAAAGCCCGGGTGGTCGCGGGTAATCAACAGGCCGGTGCCGAACTACTGGAGATGTTACGGCCCTTCGTCTACCGCAAATATATTGACTTCAGCGCCTTTGATTCCCTCCGCTCGATGAAGGAGATGATCAACAAAGAGGTTCGCCGTAAAGGCCTACAAGGTAATGTCAAACTAGGAGCCGGCGGAATCCGCGAGGTCGAATTTATCGCCCAAGCGTTCCAACTGATCCGCGGTGGGCGTGACCCACGGTTACAACAACGAGAACTATTAAATATTTTACCGCTACTACCCGAAACCATGGGTATCCCTGCTGCAGCGATCAACGAGCTGACTGAAGCCTATACCTTTTTACGTAATGCGGAACATGTGATTCAGGCGGTTGCCGACCGACAAACACAAGAACTCCCCATGGATGCGATCGGCCAAGCACGCATGGCCTTTAGTATGGGCTTTGACGATTGGGATAGCTTTATAACAGCGCTAGTCCACCAGCGGAGTCGAGTCACTGAACACTTTGCCGATGTCATTGCCCCCGCAGAGACAAACCCGCAACAGGACGATCACAACAGTGACTGGCTGCTGTTGTGGAACAGTGAATTTGAAACCGAAGAGGGAGAAGCCTTTTTTGCCCAACACGGGTTAGATAATCCCCAGCAGGCGTGGCAAGCCTTTAACCACCTGAAATCCAGTCGCTCAGTTCAGGTAATGCAAGCGATTGGGCATGAACGCTTGCTGGCGGTACTCCCCAAGCTGATGACCGAAATATCCGCGGTGGATAACGCCAGCGAAACCCTCGAACGGGTACTGTTGCTGATTCAAGCGATCATCCGCCGCTCATCCTATTTGGTGTTACTCGCGGAAAACCCCGATGCCATGAAGCAACTGGTACGGCTCTGTTCCGCCAGTGCTTGGTTTAGTGAGACACTGACCAAACAACCGGTACTGCTGGATGAGTTAATCGATCAGCGCAGCCTCTACTCGCCACCTTCGAAAGACACGCTGCAATCTGATCTCAGGCAACAGCTGCTGCGTATTCCTGAAGAGGATGAAGAGCAACTGATGGATACCCTGCGTTATTTCAAGAGTGCCCATGTGTTAAGCGTGGCAGCATCGGATATTACCGGTGCCCTGCCACTCATGAAGGTCAGTGATTATCTCACTTGGTTGGCAGAGGTGATTCTGGATGTCGTCCTCGACATCGCTTGGCGACAACTGTCGGACAAACATGGCGTACCGATGAAATCTCCCAGTGTTCCCTGTGATCCCGACTTTATTATTGTCGGCTACGGCAAGCTAGGAGGCATTGAGCTGTCCTATGGATCAGATCTCGATCTAGTATTTATTCATGATGCCGATGCCAGCTTATACACCGAAGGGAAAAAGCCGATTGCCAACTCGGTATTCTTCACCCGTTTAGGTCAGAAAATCATTCATATCCTCAACACCTTTACCACCGGTGGTGACCTCTATGAAGTGGATATGCGTCTACGTCCATCCGGTAAATCAGGCTTACTGGTCAGCTCCCTGAAAGCTTTTTCGGAATACCAAGAGAAAGAAGCTTGGACTTGGGAACATCAAGCACTGGTGCGAGCCCGGGTAATTACCGGTTCAGCCTCCTTAAAGGCTAAGTTTGAACAGGTTCGCAGTGATGTCCTCAGCCGACCACGAGATCTGACGCTGCTAGCCTCAGAGGTAATCCAGATGCGTGAAAAAATGCGCGATCATCTCGGCACGTCAGAAAAAGATAGCGATACACTCTTCAACTTAAAGCAGGATCGCGGTGGTATTGTCGATATTGAATTTATTGTGCAATACAGCGCTTTAGCCTTTGCACATCAATATCCAGAATTGATCGAATATACCGATAACATTCGCATTCTAGATGCCATGGAGAAAACCGGCGTAATCACTGAAGGCGATGCCCAGACACTCCGAGAGGCCTATAAAGATTATCGTTCAGTGGGACATCGACAGGTACTACAAGGGCGCACTAACAGCGTTAGTGCCAATGAACTAGAAGAGTACCGCCAAGAAGTGATACGCATCTGGAAGGCTCAATTAGATGCCTAAGCTAACTCGCGGGCTAATGAGGTAATGAACAACTAATGACGCAACCCTAACGACAAACCCCGCCATCGTGGCGGGGTTTCAGAAGATAAAGCCCGAGATAGCGTGGCTATAGCGCCCAACTACATCCCTTTAACATCGATAACGCCATCATTCTGCAAGAAATCGGCATCATCCTGCAGGAAGAAGCCTGCATCCTCAGTGCCTCCATCAAGACTAGGATTAGTCGATGCATTTAACTTAATCATCAAGCGCAGATCATTCGGTGAATCCGCATGTGCCAGCGCTACATCATAACTAATAGTGCCATCTTTATACTCTTGAAAGAGTGCCTGATCAAAAGTCTGCATGCCTAGGTTAGTGGATTTGCTCATCACCTCTTTCAGCTCATGCACCTCACCTTTACGAATCAGGTCTTGCATCAGTGGCGTATTAATCATCACTTCAACCACCGCCCGACGCCCCTTACCATCTTTGGTTGGCAGTAGTTGCTGCGCCACAATCGCCTTAAGGTTCAGAGAAAGGTCCATCCAGATCTGTGCATGATGTGCCGGCGGGAAGAAACTAATAATACGATCTAACGCTTGGTTAGCATTATTCGCGTGCAGCGTTGCCATACATAGATGGCCGGTCTCGGCGAAGGTTAAACCGTACCCCATGGTATCCGAACTACGAATCTCACCCATCAAAATAACATCAGGCGCCTGCCGTAACGTATTCTTTAAGGCAATTTCAAATGACTCGGTATCCAACCCGACTTCCCGTTGGGTAATGACGCTTTGCTTATGTTCGTGAACATACTCAATAGGATCTTCAATGGTGATGATATGACCCGCGCTATTCGTATTCCGATAATCGATCATCGAAGCTAACGAGGTTGATTTACCGGTACTGGTACCGCCGACAAACAGTATCAACCCTCGCTTGGTCATTGCTAGATCTTTTAAAACGGGGGGTAGGTTTAGCTCTTCCATCGTTGGAATATAGGTATTGATGCGTCGTAACACCATGCCAGGCGAGTTACGTTGAAAGAAAGCACTCACACGAAAACGGCCGATTCCGTGGGCACTGATAGCGAAATTACACTCATGGGTGCCTTCAAATTCCGCTAACTGCTTATCATTCATCGTACTATAGGTTAGTTCACGCGCTAGGGCCGGCTTCAATGATTCCTTGGTTAACGCCTTGATGGTGCCGTCGACCTTAATACTAGGACGCGCGCCAGCGGTTATAAACAGATCCGAGGCCTCACGGTCCGCCATCACTTTAAGTAATTGGGTAATATCCACAAACACCGCTCCGTATTAGAAATTCGTAGAATTCATGGCTTTAGCACGTGCAGCTTCACGGGTAATGACACCTTTTTTCACCAAATCAGCCAGTGACTGATCCAGCGTAACCATACCGAAACTGGCACCGGTTTGAATCGCTGAGTACATCTGTGCCACTTTATCTTCACGAATCAGGTTACGTATCGCCGGTGTGCCGACCATAATCTCATGGGCCGCCACTCGACCACCTTTCGGTTTTTTCAACAATGTCTGAGAGATAACCCCTTGCAGAGACTCCGATAACATAGAACGCACCATCGATTTCTCGGCAGCGGGGAATACATCGATAATACGGTCAATGGTTTTAGCCGCGGAGGTGGTGTGCAAGGTGCCAAACACCAAGTGGCCGGTTTCAGCTGCCGTAAGCGCCAGACGGATAGTCTCAAGATCTCGCATCTCACCTACAAGGATGATATCCGGGTCTTCACGTAACGCCGAGCGGAGGGCTTCATCAAACCCAAGTGTATCTCGGTGAACCTCACGCTGGTTAACTAGGCACTTCTTACTCTGATGGACAAATTCGATAGGATCTTCAATGGTCAGAATATGCTCATTACGGGTATCGTTGATGTAATCCACCATCGCCGCCAACGTGGTACTTTTACCCGAACCCGTAGGGCCGGTCACCAGCACCAAGCCTCTGGGGTTTTCCGCTAGGTTACGAAACACTTGTCCCATTCCTAGATCATCCATGGTCAATACACGACTAGGGATGGTCCGGAAAACAGCAGCAGCACCGCGGTTTTGGTTAAATGCGTTAACACGAAAACGTGCCAAGCCCGGCACTTCGAATGAGAAGTCGGTTTCAAACCGCTCTTCATAATCCTTACGCTGCCGATCGTTCATGATGTCGTAAATCAGCGTATGAACCTGCTTATGCTCCAGAGAAGGCAGTTTAATCCTGCGGACCTCACCATCAACCCGAATAACCGGAGGCATGCCCGCGGTGATATGGAGGTCGGATGCTCCTTGCTGAACGGTAAAAGATAAAAGTTCTGTAATATCCATGGCTTCTCTGGTGTTTAGGGAGCCGACCAGCAGCTCCGTTGATTATCTGTAAGCGTCACAGCCTTAACCAAAAAGGATTAATAAATCGCGCATGACCCTTCCCATAATAAAAGCAGTCACCCTGCTTATAAAGGCCTTAACCCCTATTTGGGTCAGCTTTAGGGATGATTTACCGTAAACAGTGGAAAAACATCCTAGCATCTATCGAATCTCCCTTTACCCAACGGCAAATATTCACGGGTTAATTCGGGTTCTCTGGTATGATACTGCCTTAACCCTAACGGGTTGCAGCGTATAATATAAGTACTGTATGTCCGTTTTATCAGAATCACTCATCATAGCCAATCGCTAGTTTTTACAATATGACACAGATAACAGATCGTCTCGACCAGCTTCGCGCACAAATCTCTGCCGCAGCAACACAAGCACAACGGCAACCACAGAGTATAAAACTGCTGGCGGTCAGCAAAACACGTCCGGCTGATGAGTTACGTCAAGCGTGGTCCGATGGACAACGGGATTTTGGTGAAAACTATCTCCAAGAAGCGCTGGACAAGATGGATGCCCTCAGCGATCTGGATATTTGCTGGCACTTTATCGGCCCAATACAGTCCAACAAAACTCGGCCAATTGCTGAGAATTTTAGCTGGGTACACAGTGTTGACCGTTTTAAGGTCGCTCAACGACTCAATGATCAACGCCCTGCAGGCATGTCGCCATTAAATATCTGCCTTCAGGTCAATATTAGCGAAGAAGCGAGTAAGTCCGGCGTCCTTCCCGCTGAGTTAACCGCGCTGGCCACCGAGGTCGCCACCTTAGAGAATATCCGATTACGTGGGCTAATGGCGATTCCTGCTAGCAGCAATGATCCGCAACGTCAGCGAGCGCCCTTTGCGCAGATGCGTGAATTATTAACAACCCTACAACAGTTGTTGCCCAACGCCCCGCTCGATACACTCTCAATGGGTATGTCGAGTGACATGGAAGCGGCTATTTTGGAAGGCGCAACAATAGTACGCATCGGTACGGCACTGTTTGGCCCTCGGGATTATAGTCAATAGACTCTCTGAGCCTTAAAGCAGAGTTAACTTTACAGATAATTTTAAGATCAGGAATTTAACGTGAGTACACAACCAACACTGGCATTTATCGGCGCCGGCAACATGGCTCGGGCGATCATCGGCGGACTGCTCAGCAACGGCTACCCAGCCGCTAACATCTGGACCACCGGCACTCAGTTAGAAAAACTGGCTGACCTTAAGCAACAAGGGATGCATACCACAACCGATAACAACGCCGCCGTCGCAGCCGCAGACATTGTCATTCTCGCCGTTAAGCCGCAGATATTAAAAACCGTTGCTCAGTCGATGGCCGAAGCGGTACAGCAACATCAGCCGCTGATCGTGTCAGTGGCCGCAGGCGTACTTTGCAACAGCTTAGAACAATGGCTCGGCGGCAATATTGCACTGGTACGCTGTATGCCAAATACGCCGTCGCTGGTACAAAAAGGCGCCTGTGGTCTTTATGCTAATCCACAGGTTTCAGATACCCAGCGTCAACAGACAGAACAGGTGATGCAAGCGACTGGGCTGGCCCTATGGGTTGATAACGAACCGCAACTCGATGCCGTGACAGCAGTTTCCGGTAGTGGCCCGGCTTACTACTTCTTAATCATGGAAGCGATGGTCGCTGCCGGTGAAAAACTCGGACTGAGCCACGAAATAGCGCAACAGCTAACGATTCAGACGGCCTTAGGTGCCGCAGAGATGGCCCGTCAAAGCGATGTTGAACCCGCCGAATTGCGTCGCCGAGTCTGTTCGCCGAACGGTACTACCGAACAAGCGATTAAAACCTTCATCGCGCAAGGACTGCCTGAGATCATCGATAACGGCATGCAAGCCTGTAGCAATAGAGCACAAGCGATGGCTGAAGAGCTGGGTAAATAACCAGATGATATAAAAAGCCTTTCTTCGGTTCATAGTCACCGGGAAAGGCTCTATACTCTGGGTCAGTCTTATGACGGCCCAGAGCCCATAAAAATTCAACCAGATACAGGTAACAGGAACAGAGACAATGGGATCCGATCCGCTCAGTTCAATCATTCAGCTGTTCGGCCAGCTATATGCGTTTATTGTAGTGCTACGCTTTTTACTACAGGTCGCGAAAGCCGACTATTACAACCCGATTTGTCAGGCTGTCGTTAAAATTACGGCAGTGCCATTAGCGCCGTTGCATCGTATCTTGCCACGCCCAGCGAATATCGACATGTCACCGCTGGTGCTGGCATTTGTTATCAACATTGCCACTTGGGTCGCTATCCTGCTATTTAAGGGCCAGAGTATTGGCGATAACTTCACCGCTATGTTGGTGCTGTCAGGTGTTGGCGTGCTAGACACCATCTTAACCATCTATTTTTATGCGGTAATCGGTTCCGTGATTATCAGCTGGGTTGCACCGGGGAGTTACCATCCAGGACCACAACTGATTACCCAACTGACCGAGCCGGTATTTGGCCTAGCCCGTAGGGTTATCCCCTCGCTGGGCGGCCTCGATCTATCACCCATTTTGATCTTTTTCGTGATCCAGATCGCCCGTTCACAGCTCAGTAGCCTGACCCACTTCCTACTCTGAGGTTGGTCATGGCAGACTTTTATAGCTGGCAGGATGATAGCTTGATTCTTCGCTGTCACCTGCAACCGAAAGCCAGCAATGATGCGATTGTTGGCCTACACGATGATAGTGTTAAAATACGCATCACGGCACCGCCGATAGAAGGCAAAGCCAATGCCCATCTGATAAAATTTCTCGCGAAACAGTTTGGCGTGGCAAAGAGTTCTGTCACCATCCTCAAAGGTGAGCTGGGCCGGCAGAAACGAGTAAAGATCGAACAACCTAAAAAATTCCCTGAAACACTAACGATTGAGCACCACTGAAGTGATACTGATATCTCTGCATAATGACCGCCCGACAGGCTATCTGATCTTAGATAGCAAGGCGCTGTTATACGAAATGTGAAGCTCGACCGGGTCTGTCAGCAACATTTTTTCAGTTATCTGCGTTAAGAGAACATTATGCCTCAATCATTTCCTGAAGATTCTGTCGGTATCGTCACACCGCAAACAATCTGTTTTGACCAACCGTTACCACTGGCCTGTGGTCGCCAACTCGACCGCTATGAACTCATCATCGAAACCTACGGCAGCCTCAATGCGGATGCCTCCAACGCTATTTTGGTCTGTCATGCGCTATCCGGTAATCAACATCTAGCCGGTTACAACAGTGCTGATGAAACCAAGCCCGGCTGGTGGGATTCGGCGATTGGACCGGGCAAACCGATCGATACCAACACCTTTTTTGTTATCGGCCTGAATAACCTGGGCGGCTGTCATGGCTCCACTGGGCCACAGAGTATCAACCCAGAAACCGGCAAACCCTTCGGCCCTGATTTTCCCATTATGACGGTTCCTGATTGGGTCGAGAGCCAAGCGCGCCTCGCCAATCACTTCGGTATTCAGCAATGGGCCGCCGTTGTCGGCGGCAGTCTCGGCGGTATGCAGGCACTCCAATGGGCAATCGACTACCCAGAACGGTTGCGCCACTGCCTGATTATTGCCGCAGCACCAAAGCTCAGCGCCCAGAATATCGCCTTTAATGAAGTCGCCCGACAAGCGATCACCCGTGATCCCGATTTTAATAACGGGCACTTCTACGAAAACGGCAAGGTACCTAAAACCGGCCTAATGCTGGCGCGCATGCTCGGACACATCACCTATCTGTCCGATGATGGCATGCGAGAAAAATTTGGCCGGGAACTGAGAGAGGGTAAACTCAGCTACGATTTTAACCCTCAGTTTGAAGTGGAAACCTATCTGCATTATCAGGGTGAGCGTTTCTCCACCGCGTTTGACGCTAATACTTATCTGCTCATGACTAAGGCGCTGGATTACTTCGATCCCGCCGCTGATTATGGTGATGATCTGGCCGCAGCCGTCCACAACGCTCGGTGTAAATTTATGCTCATTGCCTTTACCTCCGACTGGCGCTTTGCTCCTCAACGCTCGCGCGAAATTGTCGATGCACTGGTAGCCGCCGAAAAACAGGTAAGTTATGCCGAAGTAGACTCCGATCACGGCCACGATGCATTTTTGATTCCAACCCCTCGCTATATGGATATTTACGCCGCCTATATGAAACAGGTCGCAAACGATATTCCCAGCACCGCTAAGGAGAACAACTAATGCGCGCTGATCTGGAAATTATTCAAGAGTGGGTAAAACCCGGCAGTAAAGTGCTCGATCTTGGCTGTGGTGACGGTGAACTGCTGTCCTATCTGCACCAGCAGAAACAAACGCGCGGCTATGGCGTGGAAGTGGACCACGACAACATCACCGCCTGCCTCGAAAAAGGGGTCAATGTTATCGAGATCAATATCGATGACGGCCTTGCCAGTATCGATGACCATAGCTTTGACACCGTCATTATGACCCAAGCGCTACAGGTGATGACCCGTCCGGATCAGATTGTCGATGAAATGCTCCGAATCGGTAAAGAGTGCATCGTCACCTTTCCTAACTTTGGCCATTGGCGCGCCCGGGGCTATCTGGCATTTCGCGGCAGAATGCCGGTTTCGAAGTTCCTGCCCTATACTTGGTACAACACGCCCAATATCCATTTCTGTACCTTTAAAGATTTTGAACAACTGTGCGTCGAACGAAACGTCCATATCCTTGACCGCACCGTTGTGGATAATCAACATAAACATCACTGGTCGATCCGCCTCTGGCCCAACATGCTGGGCGAAGTCGCCATTTACCGGATCACCCGCTAGGGAGAATGACAATGCAACAACGCTTCAATCACAGAATTTTTACCAAGCTATCAGCCGCTCTGATTATGATGGCGGCGCTATTAAGCACCACGATGAGCAGCACCGCCAGTGCCGAGCAGATGGTCACCCATGGCGACTATATGATTCACTATAACGCCTTTAACAGCAGCTTTATCCAGCCTGATGTCGCTGCGTCCTATGGTATCCAGCGCAGTAAAACCAAGGGCTTATTGAATATCTCTGTGCTGCAAAAACAAGCGGATGGCAGCACCAAGCCGGTAACAGCGGTAGTCGCTGGCGATGTGATCAGTCTGACCTCACAAAAGCAGACACTGAATTTTCAAACGATCAAAGAAACCGGCGCGCTGTACTATATCGGTGAGTTTGTCTTTACTGATGATCAGGTACTGCGATTTGACCTGAAAGTGCAGCCAGATCCTAATCTGCCCGCTTACAGCATCAAATTTGAGCAACGCTTTTATATCGACTAAGCCGTCGGCTCACTTAACGCGTCTAAATAAAAGGTTTTCCATGACCCGTCAAATCGTTCTTGCCAGTGGCAATAAAGGCAAACTGAAAGAGTTTAATCAGGTATTGGGCGATCTGGGGGTTGAAGTCGTCCCTCAGTCACAGTTCAATGTGCCGGATGCCGACGAAACCGGCCTCAGCTTTGTTGAAAACGCCATTATTAAAGCCCGTCACGCCTGTCAGCTAACCGGACTACCGGCACTAGCTGACGATTCGGGGCTCGAAGTCGATGCATTAAACGGCGCACCGGGCATCTATTCCGCCCGCTTCGCCGGTGCTGGCGCAACCGATGCCAAGAATAATCAAAAGCTATTACAGCTATTAGAGGGCACTTCACCCGAGCAGCGTAGCGCCCGGTTTCGCTGTGTCCTCGTGTTTATGCGCCATGCGGAAGACCCCACTCCGCTCATCTGCCAGGGAAGCTGGGAGGGGCAAATCCTGCCGCTGCCTCAGGGTGATAATGGCTTCGGCTACGACCCTCTATTTTTAGTCCCTGGGCTGGATATCGCTTCGGCTCAGTTGCCCCCTGAGCAGAAAAATAAAATTAGTCACCGAGGACAAGCCGTACAACAGCTTATCCAGTTAATCCCGGCCTACCTTTAAGATGCTCAGCCTGCCGCCGCTATCGCTCTACATCCATATTCCTTGGTGTGTGCGCAAATGTCCCTATTGTGACTTCAACTCCCACGCGGTAACCGGCGAAATCCCGCAGCAACGCTACATCGATGCATTGATGCGGGATCTCGATCAAGAACTCCCTGGTGTGCAAGGGCGAGAGATCGAAACCATCTTTATCGGCGGCGGCACCCCCAGCCTATTTAATGCTGCTGGGATTCAACAGATCCTTAGCGGCATTGCTGCACGCACGCCCCTCGCGGCCAATGCCGAAATCACGATGGAAGCCAACCCCGGCACCTTCGAGCAGGAACGTTTTGCTGGCTTTCGAGCCGCTGGCGTCAACCGCTTATCCATCGGTGTACAGAGCTTTGATAGCGCTCGCTTGCAACAGCTAGGGCGCATCCATAACAGCCAAGATGCCATTCTCGCCGCCAGCAAAGCTCGGGAGATCGGCTTTGATAATTTCAATCTCGATCTGATGCATGGTTTGCCACAGCAAACACCCGAAGCGGCACTGGCCGACCTACAGCAGGCGATCGATCTACAGCCAACCCATCTCTCTTGGTATCAACTGACGATCGAGCCCAATACCGAGTTTTTCAGCAAGCCACCAAATCTGCCTGAAGATGAAGCCCTCTGGGCCATACAGGAACAGGGCCAAGCGCTGCTACAGCTACACGGTTACCACCAATACGAGATCTCCGCTTACAGTCAGCCGAACCGACAGTCGCGCCATAATATGAATTACTGGCAATTTGGTGATTACCTCGGCATCGGTGCTGGCGCCCATGGCAAAATCAGCTGGTCGGCACAAAACCGCATTACTCGCCGTTGGAAGCAACGCCAGCCGAAAGCTTATATGAATGCCTTGAACCCGCTCTCCGGCGAGCAGGATATCAGCCTTGAAGAGCGGCCCTTCGAGTTTATGATGAATGCGTTACGGCTAACCGATGGCGTTGAAACCGCTCTGTTTAACCAGCGCACCGGCCTAACGCTGGACACCATCGCCCCCATGCTGCAACAAGCACACCAGCGAAGCTTGCTACTAAACGAAACGGAACGGCTGGCGCCCTCTCCTCAAGGACGGCTGTTTTTGAATGATCTGCTTGAGCTTTTTCTCGACGACTAACGGCCAACCTAAAGCAAGCTACTCATCGCAACAATCGGGTAGCGTTAAACAGATAAATCGCCGACACTGTCCTGGCTAAGCTCATCGCTACAGGCATAACGGGCTATAAAGACATTAATAAAACACCTACTTCAGCCACATTCAGCGTCATACGCTGCTAGCGATCAACACCGTTATTGGTTTACATGGATAAAGCCGATGAAGTTTAAAAACCTAATACAGCTTCTGCTGCTAGCTGCTCTCTGGGGCGGATCTTTTCTATTTATGCGGATTGCATCACCGGTGATCGGGCCAGCAATCATGATTGAACTGCGGTTGCTACTGGCGGCGCTGTTTCTCTTAGGCATTGCCTTATTATTACGCCGCCGTTTGCCATTACGACAACACTGGAAACATTTTGCCATGCTTGGCTGGTTTAACACCGCCATGCCTTTTCTGCTACTCGGGTTTGCCGCTCAAACACTGTCGGCCTCGTTATTGTCGATACTCAACGCCACCGCGCCAATCTGGGGCAACCTATTGATCGCATTACGCTTTCGTAAACCGATAACGCTCACAACCCTGATCGGATTACTCGCCGGTATTATAGGCGTCGCCATCTTGTTAGGCTTCGATCCCATACTGCTTCAACCCGGCTCAGGCGTAGCAGTCATCGCCGGACTGGTTGCTGCGTTGAGTTATGGCATCGCTAGCTGTTATGCACAGGGGGCTGATCATGTTGAGCCTTTTACCAATGCTCACGGCAGTATGTGGGCCGCCAGCTTGCTTTTAATCCCTCTGTTACCTTTTTTTCCGGCGCAAACAACCGATAATCCAACGGTTATCGGCTCGGTGTTACTATTAGGGATTTTCTGCACCGGCTGCGCTTACCT
The DNA here is from genome assembly GCF_018860855.1 of Amphritea atlantica. Taxonomy (GTDB): domain Bacteria; phylum Pseudomonadota; class Gammaproteobacteria; order Pseudomonadales; family Balneatricaceae; genus Amphritea; species Amphritea atlantica_A. The sequence goes on along the minus strand of NZ_JAHKQE010000022.1, from coordinate 28,472 downwards.
GTTGTACTTCAGGCTGATCACCGATATCGGCGCATCGTCGGCTATCACCGTTATCTTTCTAGTGCCGGTGTTCGGTGTTTTGTGGGGCCACCTGTTTCTCGATGAACAGATCGGTTGGCACACCATTATTGGGGCTATGATTGTGCTCAGTGGCGTTGCCTTGGTAACTCACTTTAATCCACTGACACTACTGCGCAAGAGGCGACTTGCCGATGTCTAATCCCGAGTCTACAGATAATAGCCACACCTATGAGACCATTGCGGCGGCCATTCGCTATATCCGCCAGCATGCCAAGCATCAGCCATCATTGGCCGAGGTCGCAGCAGCGGTGGACTTAAGCGAATATCACCTACAGCGGGTGTTCAGTGCGTGGGCGGGCATCTCCCCCAAACGCTTTCTGCAATACCTGACCAAAGAGCACGCCCTGCAATCACTGAAAAACTCCGCCGATAGCCTGACCGCCGCTTACGCCGCGGGCTTATCCGGCGGTAGCCGCTTGCATGACCTGATGATCAGCTGCGAAGCGCTAACTCCCGGTGAGATTAAAGCCGGTGGTGCCGGGGTTGAGCTGCGTTACGGTGTGGCTCATTCGCCTTTTGGGTTGGCACTGCTCGGCTGGACCCAGCGAGGCTTATGCTATCTAGCATTTCTCGATGATGACACCGAGCGCCATGCCGAGCTCTGTCAACAATGGCCCAACGCCGTTATGCTGCAGGACAACCCGGGCGCTGAAGCGCTATTAAAGAGGATCTTTCCCTCCCGCCCACAACCGCAAAAACTGCATCTGCTGTTACGGGGTACTAACTTTCAAATTAAGGTATGGGAAGCATTATTAAATACCCGTTCCGGGCAGTTTTATTCATACTCGCAATTGGCTGCTGCGACCGGATCGCCGAAAGCACAACGGGCCGTTGGCAGTGCGGTGGGGGCAAACAATATCGGTTATCTCATCCCTTGCCATCGGGTCATCCGTGAAAGTGGCGAAAGCGGTCACTACCGCTGGGGAGCTGAACGTAAGCAAGCGATACATGGCTGGGAATATGCTCAAGCGATGCGAGAGTCAGAAGATGACGAAATGCCTCGCCCTTAATAACTCGTGTTTAATTGTAGCGACCTAACCATCAGCCGCTAACGTTAAGCCTTTAGTTCTAAACTTTAGAGGTAAGGGTTACTGATCGGCATAGCCACTCATCAAACCAAGACTGATCGCCATCTGAATGAGTTCCGACAGTGATTGTGCTGCCATCTTACTCATCAGGTTTGCCCGATGACCCTCAACGGTTTTACGGCTAATACCTAACACATCGGCAATATCCTGATTACCCAACCCTTGAGCGACCTGTTCGAACACCTGCCGCTCACGCTTGGTCAACGCCGCATAATGCTGCTGTACCGCTTGGCGTTTCTGTTGGCTGCTGCGCTGGGCGAGATCCTGCGCCAAGGCTTGCTGCACATGATCGAGTAATAACTGATCATTAAAGGGTTTTTCGATAAAGGTGCGGGCCCCTTGGGTCATGGCGGTAACAGCCATATTCACGCTGCCGTGACCCGAGATCATAATGAGGGGAAGATCGACCTGATAATCAGGCAGTTGCTTCTGCGCACTGATACCGCTCAAGCCCGGCATCCGCACATCCATGACAATACAACCACTGGTGCCGGGCACAAAGCTATCTAAAAACGCTTGGGCATTATCAAACGCGGCGACCGTCAGCCCGACAGATTCGAGTAACCATTGCAGTGAATCTCGCACATCGACATCATCATCTACTACATATACCGTCTGTTTAACCATATTGCTCTTATCATCAATTAATCATATTGTGACGGGATTCTACTCGGCGGTAGGCAGTGTAAAACTAAATTTAGCGCCACCCGCCGGACGGTTTTCCGCTTGTAGCTGGCCACCATGACGCTCGATCAGGGTTCGGCTGATCGCTAGCCCCATACCGAGCCCATCCGCTTTGGTGGTAAAAAACTGCTCAAATAACTGTTCTGGATCGGCGGGTAAACCCGGCCCCTGATCCAGCACCGAGATTATAACCTGACCCGCTTGATCCGTTGAAGCCTCCAACCACACCTTCAGCGGTGACTGATGATCTTCACGGTGGCAGGCTTCGATACCATTGAGCAGCAGATTAAGCAGTATCTGTTCCAACTGGATCCGATCGGCATAGACCTCGGGGAGCACCACCGATAGGTTATTTTCCAGCAGCACATGGTGCCGTTTCGCCGCGCTGGCGCAAAAACCAATCAGATCATTCACTAAGGTAGTAAGCGACAGTAACTCCCGCTCAGGTTCGCTTTTGCGGGTAAAGTCCATCATCTGCCGGACAATCTCACCGGCCCTCAGCGCAGTATTGGCGATTTTCTCCAGTGGTTGTGCAATCGCCTCCAAGGCGGATTCTCGATCCGTCTGCAAACGTCGCTGAATCCCGCGCACGTAATTAACCACCGCGGTTAAGGGCTGGTTTATCTCATGAGCCAGTCCTGTGGCCATCTCACCCATGGTAATCAGTCGTGCAGCATGATCGATCTCTTGCTGATACTGCTGCTGTTTGGCTTCGGCCTGTTTAATTGCCGTCATATCGCGCGCGACGGTAGAGAAATATTCCAGTTGGTTATCCAGTGTGCGATGTGCCAGCACCTCTAACATGACGGGAATCGCCCGCTGCTGTCGCCGACTAAACATCTGCGCCTCACCTCGCCAACTGCCCTGATCCCGCGCTTGCGGCAAAGCTTGCTGCTGTAACACCGCATAACTATCGGGAGTAAAGAGTCGATTTAAGGGCAGATCAGAACCATCGACCTCTAATCCTAAAGCATCTCTGGCGGCCTCATTTAATTGGCTGACCCGATGATCCGGCGTCACGAAGGCGACTAAATCACTGCTGTGTTCCAGCACTCGCGCCAAACGGCGGTTCGCTTGTTCGGTATTAATACGCTGACTCACATCCCGCGAGACCACTAAGATCTCTTTTAACTCATCGGTGTGCGGGTCACGAATCGTGCGGCTGGTGCTTTCTAGCCAAGTATAATGGCCATCTTTACAGCGAAATCGGTAGGTATGGGTATATAAGCCCCGCTCATAACTCACACTGGGCGCGCGACGTTTAAAGTTTTCAACATCGTCGGGGTGATATAGCTCATAGGCCGACATCCCGACAATTTCATCGACACTGTAACCCAGCAAGTGGGTAACCGCCGGGGAAACATCGATAAAACACCAGTCGTCTGGGCTATGCCGCGAGATCATATCGGTCGATTGTTCGGCCATCTCGGCCAAAAGCCGGTTCCGCTCGACCTCCGCCGGCGACATCAGGACCTCCGGCGCAGGCTTATGACGATCTGTGGTTTTCATCCCGACAGGCTCCGATAGTTGCTAGGGCATATAATCGCTACTTGAGCAAACCCTCTCGGGCTTACCCAGTAGCGATACCAGATACACTGAATTAGCGTAAGAACTTCATGCTAAAATCCTTAAACTCAGGCACATCAGAGCGTCTCATCCACTCGAAACCGACCATCTCCCGCGTGACAATTTTAACCCCCTCATCTCGCATCCGAGCAATCGCATATTCAGTATCTACAGGATTACGGGCGGAGATTGCGTCGGCGACAACATAGACGGTTTTACCTAGCTCCCGTAAGCGCAGTGCGCTCTGCATCACACAGGCATGGGCTTCCATACCGCAGATTACAAATGTTTCGCAATCCATCGCATCGATGCGAGCGCTGCACTCCGGTGAATCCACACAGGAGAAAAAAGTCTTGGCGATAAAATCATCCGCTGGCAGCAGTGCTTTCAACTCTTCAGTGGTTGGCCCCACACCCCGTGGATATTGCTCAGTGCCCAACACCGGCACATCAACCAATTGCGCCAATTCCATTAACCAACGGCAGTTTTTCACTAACGCTTCACTCTGATGCACGCCTGGCAACAGTTTAGCCTGAACATCAATCACTAGCAGAGCGCATTTTTCTTTATTAATCAGCATCTTGTTTATCCTTTTTGAACTGGACGACGATCGACCATATTAGTCGCCACGCCTTCAGCAACCACCTTACCTTTCACGCTACAGACCGTTTCCATAACCACTCGGCGACGCGCCTCATTAATCTCTATTACCGTTGCCGTGGCCGTCACCGTATCACCAATATAGACCGGCGCTTTAAATGTTAACTGCTGATCCACATAGATCGCACCCGGCCCTGGCATGCGCGTCCCCAGTACTGCAGAGATCAACGCCGCACTAAACATACCATGGACAATACGCTGACCAAACATCGTTTGGGCAGCATATTCGGCGTTAATGTGCACCGGGTTATCATCGCCAGACACCCCCGCAAATAGCACCACATCCGCTTCCGTCACGGTTTTGGCATAGCTCGCCGTTTGTCCTACGACTAAATCTTCCAAGTAAAACCCGTGTAAATCATCCATCGTTTCATCCTCAATCATTGTTATTCTGGCCCTTAATGCAGGCGATGAGATAGCTCTCTGGGCTCAACAGTAATGGTTTTTACCTATAAAACCAAGTAAAAACCCTTGGTTTTATTATTCAATCCTGCTACTTTTACTCGAAACCTGCCCTGATGCACCGTTAAAAAACAGCGCCCTTAACAAAATAGCGCCGGGAGAAAACGATAATGACCCAGACCACGCTCACCTCAGAGGAAGCACCCTCATTACTCGGACGCACTATTGGCCACCTGCGACGTATTTGGCGAACCTCCTCAAGCAACGCCCTCGCCGATGAGTTACAACTCAGCCCCGCATTAGAGCCAGGCGACTCTGAACAGCTCATTCAGTGGATGGATAGCTGCCTACGCCAAGAGTGCAATGAGATCACTGCCCGCAGCCGTGCCGTCATTCTTGGGCGCAGCTATCTAAGGCTGAACCAACAGGGCCGCAGCCGCTTTTTGCTGCTCCTCGCCGAGCACTACGGCATCAACAACGAACAGGTCGAAGCCTGTTTCCAACAGTGGCAAAACGCACCGGAGGAACAACGTGCCGAAGCGGTGCAGCAATTAAGAGACTCCCTAGACCCACCTCGATTGCGTCTGCTGACCCAATTTAACGGCTTGCCTGAGGGGGTAAAATTTCTCGTGGATATGCGCGCTGAACTTCTGACGCTGAAAAGAACTTATCCACAGCTCGCCGAATTAGAAGGCGATCTAAAACGTTTACTGATCGGCTGGTTTGATATTGGTTTACTGCAACTAGAACAAATTACTTGGCAATCCAGTGCCGAACGGCTGGAAAAACTGATCGCCTATGAAGCGGTACACGAAATTCAAAGCTGGGATGACCTAAAAAACCGACTCGATTCCGACCGTCGCTGCTTTGCATTCTTTCACCCCAACATGCCCAACGAGCCACTGATCTTCGTTGAGGTCGCACTGGTGCAAGGCTTAGCCGATAACATTCAAACATTATTAGATGAAAGCGCACCTTTACAGGATATACAGCAAGCCGACACCGCGATTTTCTATTCGATATCGAATGCTCAACAGGGATTAGCCGGTATCAGTTTCGGCAACTTTCTGATCAAGCGAGTGGTTGCCAGACTGCAACAGGAATATCCTCAGTTAACACAGTTTTCAACCCTCTCACCGATGCCCGGCTTCTGTCGCTGGCTAGCTAAACAGGATAGCGCTGAACTCGAACAGCTGCCCGGCGGTAAACAATGGCTACAGCTCAGCACCGATCTCGATATCACCGTTGATGAACCACCCACTGAAGCCAGCGAGCCCTTATTGAATCTGGCCTGCTATTACCTTAGCCAAGCCAAAAAAAGAGGTCACTTTAGTGCTGACCCTGTGGCCCATTTCCATCTGACCAATGGTGCTCAGATCGCCCAGTTGAACTGGCTGGCTGACTCCTCAGCAAAAGGCTTACAGCAATCCGGCGGCATCATGGTCAATTATCTCTACCAATTACCGCATATTGAATCGCGCAGTCAGGATTACAACCAGCAAGGTTCGATCGCACTGGCCCAAAACCTGAAATCAAGACTCAAGCGATAACCTCAATACGCAGCCATAACCAATAAATATAATATCGATAGGAGAACAACATGACCCAACGTATAGCAGTCGTCACCGGAGCCAACGGTGGTTTAGGCGAAGCTATGTGTAAAGCGATGTCCGATCAAGGCCATAAAGTCGTAGGAAGCTACCTGCCGGGCACCGATAGTGACGCCCAAGCTTGGCAACAAGCGATGCAGACAGCGGGCTATGACATCACGATCTATCCCGCGGATGTCACCGATTACGATAGCTGCTGCAGCTTTGTCGCGCAGGTCGAACGCGAACTTGGACCGATCGACATTCTGGTGAACAACGCCGGTATCACCCGTGATGCTCCCCTCAAACGTATGCAGCCAGAGCAGTGGCAGGCAGTACTGCGCACCAATCTCGATTCCATGTACAACATGTGTCAGCCGGTGTTTGACGCCATGTGCAACCGTGGCTTTGGCCGGATCGTTAACATCTCTTCGCTAAACGGTGAACAGGGTCAGTTTGGTCAAGCAAACTATTCTGCCGCTAAAGCGGGTATCTATGGTTTCACCAAGGCAATTGCCAAAGAGGGAGCCCGCAAAGGCGTTACCGTTAATGCTGTCTCCCCAGGTTTTATCGACACCCCGATGGTGCGCCAAATACCGGCGAATGTATTAGAGTCGATTGTCGCTGGCATCCCTGTAGGTCGTCTTGGACAACCGGAAGAGATCTCCCGCGCGGTAGCATTTTTAACCGCTGAGGAAGCTGGCTATATCACTGGGACGAACCTCTCGGTCAATGGCGGCGAGTATATGAGCTAACCTCAAGCCACTGAATTAAGGCGTTCCGCTCAGCAGTAAGGCTGTTACAATTCGCTCATGATACCGTCGAATAAACACCTTACGCTGGACCTACGCAGTTACAGCGCCGAGACTAACCGCCACCAGCATGATTACCATCAGTTGGTGCTGCCGGTTGCGGGGTTGTTGGAGATGACCGTTGGTCACCGGGCTGGCAAGGTTTCGTGCCAGTCTGCTGCGATTATTGCAGCGGGAGAGGATCATGGCTTTGCCGCCTCGGATGATAACTGCTTTGTGGTCGCGGATATTCCGGCGGCCTTGGCTCCTGAGCTGGAACGTTTACCCGCTTTTATTCACCTCACACCGGCGTTAATCCAATATGTCGGTTTTCTGCAGCTGCAATTACAGCAATCAAACGCCACCAGCCAACGGCAGATGTTGCTCCTATTGATACAGTTATTGCATGAGCAACAGAACGAACCACTCAATCTTGACCGACGCATCAACACGGCGCGCCACTATCTAGATGAACACTATTGTGAAGCCGTCAGTTTGGCCCAATTAGCGAGCATTGCGAACCTTAGTCCACGTCAGTTAAGCCAACTGTTCCGACAACAATTGGGCATGACGCCGACGCAATATCTGATCGAAAAACGGATGCAGCGGGCCTGGCAACTGCTAGAACAACAAAACCTCAGTATCCAACAGGTCGCCGATGCCACCGGCTATAGCAGTCTCGCGGCCTTTAGCGACCGGTTTCGCAAGCATTTCGATATCCCGCCGAGCTACTTCCGCCGTTTCGGCAAATAAAAACGCCATCTTGAGAAAGTCTCTCGCCGACGATACCGCTATGCTGGTGTTATCCTTTTCCGAGTATTTTTTATGCAAAACAAAACCATACGCGCGACCCTCATCGGCTCAATCTCCATCTTTCTCTGGGGTACCCTGGCTCTGTTAACCCGTTTAACCGAAGGCCGAATTCCACCTTTTCAATTAATGGCGATGACCTTTACCCTCGCGTTTCTGCTGATGTCTGTTAACTGGTGGCGTCAAGGTCATTCGGGGCTTCGTCACCTGCGACAACCCGTATTGGCGTGGATCTTAGGGGTGGGCGGCTATTTTGGTTATCACTTTTGTTATTTCCTCGCTATGACCAAAGCACCGGCGGTAAGTGTGAGTCTGCTCGCCTACCTATGGCCGTTACTGATCGTGTTACTGGCAGGGCTATTGCCCGGTGAAAACCTGCTCAAGCGGCATATGGTCGGTGCCGTCATTGCGCTATTCGGCTGTTGGTTACTCATCGGACAGGGCGCTGACGGCTTTAACCCGCAGTATCTTAGCGGCTATCTGCTGGCCCTCACCTGTGCCCTGATATGGTCGGGTTACTCGGTACTCAGCCGCTTAGTAAAACAGGTGTCCACCGATGCCGCGGGCTGGTTTTGCGCGGCCACCGCACTGTTGGCACTGCTCTGTCACTGGTTGTGGGAAACCACTGTTTGGCCTGACTCGATGGCTCAATGGATCGGCGTGATTGGTCTAGGTATCGGCCCGGTAGGCATCGCGTTCTTTACGTGGGATTACGGTATTAAACATGGCAACTTGCAGCTGCTCGGAGTGTTAGCCTATTCGGCGCCATTGATCTCGGCGCTATTATTAGTGCTCGCTGGACTGGCCCCAGCGGATATCACCTTAGTGCTGTCCTGCTTAGCTATCGTGATCGGCTCATTGATTGCCGGATATCGCCGCGCTCGTCGATGATGTCAGACGATTAATGCGCCTGAATGGGTTTTTCTGGCTGGCCCGCACTATCTACCGGCTTAGCTTGAACCCATTCAGCCGCCACCATGACCCGTTGCAACATATGCTCGAATGAATAGCGTTGTCCAGGCGGCAGGCTGAGGGTCATACCCTCCCCTTCAGCCGGTAACATGACTAACATCACCCGTTTATCCACCGTTTTAATATCGATACGCTGCACCAAAATACCGTTTTCACCGAGAGGGTAATCGGCGGCATCCGACTGGAACGGCGTGGAAAAGTCCGCTTGCTGAACCGCACCATGCTTTTCGATGTCACCTAAACTTTGCAACTGTTCCGGTTGTAGATGGCTGGCACTATTTTCAGTGGGAAACGTATGCTCGTGGAAGAGCTTGTAAATACGTAACGCTAACCGACGGGTCCACCAAGCCCGATACTCTTTACCGCTTTCATAAGCTCGAATCAGAATCCGATCTTCAACGGAGTTATAGCTTAGATTGATCTGATTCTGCGGTGCAGGGTTAGAAGCACTCGGTTCGGTCATATCGACTCCTATAAGGTTGCCCGATGATGGACGTTAGCCGCTATCTGGGCGACACGCTCCGGAATATCCCGTAAACAGCTGACATCACCATCCGCCGGATCGGCCTCAGGCCAAGCTCGCTGATTAAGGTTAACCCAGATCGTCCAAAGTCCCACGTTTTTCGCGCCGACAATATCATGATGCGGATTATCGCCAATGTGGATAACCTGCTCCGGCCGCAGCTGCTGTTGATGCAGCATCTGTTCAAACATTAAAGGGTGTGGCTTCTCTTTACCAACGCCATCGGCATTCAAGGCAAAATCAAAAATATCACCGAGACCCACTCGATTAACATCGGCATTACCATTACTCAGTGCGCCGATGAGATAACCACTCGTTTTTAACTGCTCTAGCATCGTGCGAGCATGTTCAAACAACTCAACCTGATTCCGCGCTTCGATAAAGACTTCAAAGGCCTGATGGGATAGCGCCACCGCTTGTTCAGCGCTATAACCGGCCTCGATTAAGCCAATCTCAAGCTGTTTTAACCGTATCAGGGTGACACTGTGGCTGATGTCGGGAAACACCGCTAAGGCCCGATGTTTTAGCTGGTCAAAATCGCTCAATTGGTAGCATTTGACGAACAGTTCGGCGTGTTCAGCCAACCACTGATATAGCGTCTTATTGGCTTCCACGATAACCGGATCAACCGCCCATAGGGTGTCATCCAGATCGAAGGTTATGCATTTAATCATCGTCTTGTTGCGCCTTCTTTGTGGACTGTTTATGTGCCCGAGGATGGGCCTTATCGTAAACATCCATTAGGTGTCTAAAATCAAGATGGGTGTAAATCTGTGTGGTTGAGATATCCGCGTGCCCCAATAGTTCCTGCACGGCCCGAAGATCACCACTGGATTCCAGCATATGGCTGGCAAAAGAGTGGCGTAAACGGTGCGGATAAACCTTACCTTGAGTATGTTGCATCTTCGCTCTGCGGTCGATACGCAGTTGCACACTGCGGGTGCTGATACGGGTGCCTCGCTTGCTGACAAACAGCGCCATCTCTTCGGGCCGAGCCATGCTATCCCGCAGGTCAAGCCAGTGATCCAGTGCTTGCATCGCTTTCCCTCCAATCGGCAAGATCCGCTCTTTTGCACCTTTACCCAGCACTCGCAGGCTAGCATCCTGCCAATCGATACTGTGAAGGTCTAAACTGACCAGCTCTGATAACCGCAGTCCCGATGAGTAGATCAGTTCAAGCATCGCCTGATCACGACTTTCCAGCGGATCGTTTTGATCCGCATCGCTCTCGAGCAGGTGATTCAGTTGATCAACATCCAGGGTTTGCGGTAATCGGCGCGGACTTTTCGGGGCTTGGATGCCCAACGCGGGATTTTGCTGCACTATCCCTTCCCGATGAAGATATTTATAGAAACTGCGAATCGCCGAAAGTAGCCGCTGAATACTTTTGCCGCCAAGCCCTTCGCGATGAACCCAGGCGACAAAGTTGCGAATATGTTTGGCTTCAATGCGGGCCCAATCGACTCGGCCATCGGGAAACAGGGTGCTGTGTTGCAGGTAATCCAGCAGACGCGCTAAATCACGCTGATAATTGCTGAGGGTATGGTGAGAATACTGCCGCTCGCTGCTCAGATAGGTATAAAACCCATCTAAGTCAGCGTTACCTGAACTCATGGATCAGGCCTTTCGTCCTTGCAACAGCGGCGAGACGACACGATTTAGCGCTTGACCAATATAATCAAGAAACAGGGTGCCCTGATTACTCTGGAAATAGCTGGCATCGTAACTACCGATCGCTAAGATCCCTAGCGTTTCACCTTTCACCAGAGGAACCGCCGCCGCTGATTTCACTCGGAACGCCTGATCACGAAACAGAAACTGGTTTTGCAGTTCGGTCAGATTGCCACAGCGGGTCTGTGATTGATCCAATAGGGCATCGATCGCCGCTGCTTCAGCGCGCGGCAGTAGGCGCAAATTGTTCTGCTCTTCCCGTTGCTCGCTGAATAGCACCAGTGCCGTGGTATCACTATTGAAATCCTGACAGAGGCTTTCATCGATCGCCACCGCGACATCATCGAGGGTTTCCGCATCCATCAGCGCCAAAATCATCTTTTTGGTTTTACTGAATTGAATATCGTTTTCCCGAGCAACGCCGAGCATATCACCGAGATAATCGTGTAACTCGCGATTTTTCTCCCGCAACAGGCTGGTCTGACGTTCAACCAATGACACCGTGGTACCTCGTTGATGCGGCACATAGAGTTTTTCGAGCAGGTATTCATTACCGCTAAAAAAGTCAGGGTGTTGCTTTAAGTAGTCAGCCACCTGCTCGGCAGTGATTGCCGGAGCATTAACATCGGTCGCTTGATCGAGCTTAGGCTCGACAGAGTTAGAGTCGCTCATATGAAAATCTGTCCTTCATATACCGTTGTTGCGGGGCCGGTCATCATTAACGATTCACCTTCACCGGCCCACTCAATCTGAAGTGTGCCACCGGGCAGGTGGACGGTCACTTTATCATCTAACAAACCACGCAAACGGCCTGCAACCACCGCTGCACAGGCACCCGTACCGCAAGCTTTGGTTTCACCCGCACCCCGTTCATAAACCCGTAAACGGATCTCGGCGCCGCTAATCACTTCCATAAAACCGATATTCGCTTTTGCAGGAAAGTGTGGATCTGACTCCAGTAACGGCCCCCAGGCTTCAACCGGCGCTTTATCCACCGCATCGACCACCAGCACACCGTGCGGGTTGCCCATGGATACAGCGCTGATCTGCACGGTTTGGCCGTCGACATCGATTGGGTAGGTTACCGCCCGCTGATCTGCGTTAAACGGGATATCTTGGGGCTCAAGCACTGGCACGCCCATATCCACAACCACCTGCTTATCGTCGGTAATGGTGAGATAGATCGGCCCTTTCTGGGTTTCTACCGCCACGGTTGCTTTGGCCGTCAAACGCTTATCCCGAACAAACTTCGCGAAACAGCGGGCGCCGTTGCCGCAATGTTCAACTTCACTGCCATCGGCATTGAATATGCGGTAACGAAAATCCATATCAGGATTAGTGGGCGGTTCGACCAGCAATAGCTGATCAAAACCCACGCCAAAGTTACGGTCAGCCAAACGGCTCACAATCGCTGAGTTCACCTTCACTTTCTGGGTTACCGTATCGAGCACCAGAAAGTCATTGCCCAGGCCATGCATTTTTGTAAATCTAACTAGCATATTCATCTCGTCAGGCGCACTGTTCGGACAGTGCTTTGCCTCGTCTGTTGGGCTACTCAGCTTCTCTCACCCATTAGCGGGTTAAGAGATTGAGTCTTAGCCCGGTAAAACCGCTTCACCGCGAAGCTGATCAGCAATCGTTTCACGCTTACGAATCAGGTGAACCTGATTATCATCGACCATCACTTCGGCGGCCCGGTTACGGGTGTTGTAGTTTGAGCTCATACCAAAACCATACGCACCGGCGGAGCAAACCGCCAGCAGATCACCGGCTTCAATATTTAAGGCGCGATCTTTACCCAGAAAATCCCCCGATTCGCAGACCGGTCCAACCAGATCAAACCGACGGGCTTCGCCTTCCTCACGCACATCAACGGGAATAATATCCATATAAGCGCTGTAAAGCGCTGGGCGGATCAAATCATTCATCGCGCCATCGATAATGGCAAAGTTTTTGTGCTCGGTGCATTTCAAAAACTCGACTCGGGTGATCAGAATACCTGCATTGGCCGCAATTGAACGACCCGGCTCAAAAATCAACTTCAGGGGCCGGTCACCCAGCTTATCAATCACCGCCGCAATATAAGCCTGAGGGGTTGGTGGCACTTCATCGGTGTAGCAAACACCCAAGCCGCCACCCAAATCGAGGTGTTTAATGGTAATGCCTTGCTCGGCAAGGTTATCAATCAACAGCAGTAAACGGTCTAAGGCGTCGAGGAACGGCGCAATTTCAGTTAGCTGTGAGCCGATATGGCAATCAACACCCTGCACATCAAGATGGCTCAGGCTATGGGCATAGGCATAAATCCGTGCGGCATCATCGATGGCCACACCAAATTTATTATCCTTCAGACCTGTGGAGATATACGGGTGCGTACCGGCATCCACATCGGGATTAACCCGTAACGAGATCGCAGCGACTTTATCCAGCTCGCTAGCGACCTTATTCAGCCGATCCAACTCCGCTTCAGACTCGACGTTAAAGCAGTGGATACCCAGCTCTAATGCACGACGCATTTCATCTTCACGTTTCGCGACCCCCGAAAAAACGACTTTTTTAGGATCGCCACCAGCTTTAATGACCCGCTCTAATTCACCGAGCGAAACAATATCAAAGCCGGCACCTAGGCGGGCCAGCACATTGAGTACGCCAATATTCGCGTTTGCCTTAACCGCATAGCAGACCAATGCATCGCGCCCTTCCAGCGCTTGTGCATAATCCAAATAGGCACGTTCCAGCGCATCCCGAGAATAGATGTAAGTGGGTGTCCCATACTGTTCGGCAATGCGGCTTACCAGGACTTCTTCGGCACATAGATGGCCGTTCAGGTATTGAAAATTATCCATTGTCTACTATCTGCATTAAATAGGGTTACTGCTCAGCAGTGCTGAGCCTGTTTTAACAGCGTTATAACCGCAGTCATAACTCCCTGATGATGGGACTGTGACTGAAGTAACGTAATTGCCGTTACTGTTGCGCCTGTTTGGGCGCTTGATCAGGCAGATAAAGATCACCTTTCTGACCACAACCTGCAATTAACAGGGCACTGAAAAAAATGGCTATCCAACAGGCTTTCACGGTGTATATTCCTGATCATAAGTTAATCGTCCGATTATACAGCGCTGTTGCCTTGATGAGTACCTGAACGAACTGCTATATACTCTGTCCTAATGATAAATTTCGCCTAAGAGTACAACACTGTGAACGAATCTGAATTTAGCCAGAAAGTTGATGACACCCTCGAACAGATTGAAGAGGTTTTAGATACGGCGGAAACCGATATCGATTTTATGAATAACGGCGGCGTGCTCACGGTTGTCTGTGAAAACAAAACCCAAGTCATTTTCACCCGCCAAACCCCGGTTAAACAGCTCTGGCTGGCCGCCCGCAGCGGTGGTTTCCACTTCGACTTCAATGGTGAAACCTGGGCCCGCGACAGTGACGGCGCACTGCTGAATGATGTGCTCACCGCTATTTTCTCAGAACAAGCTGGCGAACAATTCAGCTTCGACCTGTAAGGATCTAAATCATGTCATTTGAAAGCGCGCTGCAACGTCATATGCAAACGTTTAACCGCATGCCGGAAATCCAAGCCGATATGCAAACCCTCGCTGATCAAGTCGCGGCAACCTTCACCGCGGGCGGTAAACTACTGTTTATGGGTAACGGTGGCAGTGCCGCCGACAGTCAGCATCTAGCGGCCGAGTTTGTGGTGCGCTATAAAGCGGAACGGCGCGCGCTGCCCGCTATCGCGCTCACGGTCGATAGTTCAATACTGACCGCCCATTCAAATGACTACAGTTTCGATTCGGTGTTTACTCGGCAGATCGAAGCCCTCTGTCAACCCAAGGACTTGGTCATTGGCCTGTCCACCTCCGGCAATAGCGCGAATGTGATCAACGCTATCGAAGCGGCACAAAAAATCGGTGCCACTTGCTGGGCTTGGACCGGCGAGAGTGGTGGCCAATTAGACACCATTGCGGATCATCTAATCAAAGCGCCTAGCAGCGAAACGGCAAGAATTCAGGAAGCCCATATCTTTGTCGGCCACTGGCTCTGTGAAGAGATGGATAGACTACTCAGTACCGATTAGGCTGAGCTTGTTGACACGACATCAGCTCAACATAGCCAAACGAAAGCTGCTTAAACGAAGCCTAGCAGAAAGCGGACTATGATTTAAACGTGGCCGCTCACTGAATCCCCGCTTGTTGCTTAAGCAAGGCCAATTGCTGATCCAGTGCCCCACGATTAGCATCAATATAGTTGCGCCCTCGCACCCCCATCGCTCGGGCATGTTCCGGGTGATCCAGCAGTTCGGCCAACACCTGTTGCAACCCTTGCGCGTCGTTAACTACCTGAAGCGCTAACTCTTGCTCCATAGTCGCAACGATATGCTGGAAGTTATACACATGCGGCCCCATCAGCACCGGCTTAGCTAACACGGCAGGTTCCAGTGGATTATGGCCGCCTCGCTCGATCAAACTACCACCGACAAATACGATATCGGCGGCACTATAGAGCATCATTAACTCGCCCATGGTATCGCCCAAATAGACCTCGCAATCCGCACTAGGCGCCGACACGCTGCGCCGACAGGTGCGAAAACCCGCCTTAACACTCTGATCATAGATCGTCGTAAAGCGCTCGGGATGTCGGGGCACCAAAATTAATAACAGATTATGATAACGGGACTGTAGGTTGGCAAAAACCTCGAGCAACTGAGCCTCTTCATCCTCATGGGTGCTAGCACCAATGATTACCGGTCGATCAGCTCCCCAAGCAGCCCGTAGTGTTTCCGCCTCATCCATATGCTCCGGCACAGCGATATCAAACTTAATACTGCCGGTCACCTGTAATGCCTTATCGGCAACGCCCAGTGCCATAAAACGCGCACTATCGGCCTGATTTTGCACCGCAATCGCGCTGACCTCTTGCAGCATCGGCTTAGTTAGCCATTTAAAGCGCTGATAACCCGCCGCCGAACGCGCCGATAAGCGCGCATTGGTCACCAACACCGGCACATGACGTTTTGCACAGCTGTGGATAAGATTGGGCCAGAGTTCGGTTTCGACAATCACGCAACTGCGGGGTTGGATGCGACGATGAAAGCGACTCAGCGCACCGGGCAGATCATAGGGGCAATATGCATGGCCGACCCGATCGCCGAAATGAGTCGTGACACACTCCCTACCGGTGGGCGTCATGCTGGTGATAAAAACCGGTATCTGTGGATTCTCCGCCAGCAGTTTTTCAACCAGCGGAATAATCGCCATGGTTTCGCCAAAGGACACCGCATGGATCCAGATCGGCCGCTCACCAATGCAACGGGGCACAAAGCCAAACCGTTCACCCCAGCGACGACGATAAGCCGGACTCTGACGTCCACGCCGCCACAGCTTCAGCAAGATAAGCGGCGTCAGGCAGTAAAATAATAGCGAATATAACAATCGGGCCATGGAGATAAACGAATTCCAAACATAAAAGATCAGTTTAGCATTATCAGCCCGTGATACCGAAGGTATAATGACCGCTGTTAACCGGCGGAATACTTCATGCAAACGATAAAGACAGATCTGGTCATTTTGGGGGGCGGTATCGCTGGCCTGTGGCTACTCAACCGCGCCCAGCAACAGGGATTTGACGCATTATTGCTAGAAACCGGCGACCTCGGCGGCGCCCAGTCGGTTCGCTCTCAAGGTATTATTCATGGCGGTACAAAATATGCGCTCAATGGCGTGCTGACCCAAGCCTCCAGCAGTATTGCCGATATGCCCTCCCGTTGGCGCGCCTGCATTGAAGGACAAGGAGAACTGGATCTGAGTGCTGCCAAAATTCTCTCCGAAGCCCATTATATGTGGTCTAAAGCTTCCTTAGGTTCAAAAATGACCACCTTCTTTGCCAGCAAGGCTCTAAAAGGTCGAGTGGAAACCATCAGCGCCGATAAACGCCCGCTGGTCTTCAATAACCCTAAATTTCGCGGCAACCTCTATAAGCTAAATGAAATTGTGCTGGATGTACCATCGGTCATCGACGCGCTGGCAAAACCACTGTTGCAACGTATTATCAAAGTCGCGGCCGAGGATATTCAGTTTGACTCGACAGATAGCGGCATCCAAGCACTCCAACTGCCACAGCTACGTATCGAAGCCCAACGCTATATCACCACCGCCGGTGAGGGCACCGAGGCGCTCCTGCAGCAACTACAGCTTGACCAACCGCAGATGCAGCGCCGACCGTTACACATGGTGATGGTACGTCATCAAAGCCCGCTGCCCACCTTTGCCCACTGCATCAGCAGCGGCAGTAAGCCAGTGGTCACTATCACCACACACCCGACAAACAATGGTGAGCAGGTATGGTATCTCGGAGGAGATCTCGCGGAAACCGGGGTTAACCTGCCAGCGGCACAACAGATTCAAAAAGCCGAGAAGCTGATCGCAGAACTACTCCCGTGGATAGCGTTGAAGAACCCTCGCTGGGCTAGTTTTCATATTAACCGGGCGGAACCCAAGCAGTCATCCCTCACTCGGCCCGACTCTGCTTTTGCCCAAGCAAGAGAAAACTGCATTATCAGCTGGCCCACTAAGCTGGCTCTGGCCCCCGATCTTGCCGATCAGATTCTTGCCATGCTGAACCAGCAACAGATTAGCCCTCAGTACTGCGCCGATACAGCCATACTTGCTCAACTACCCCGTCCCGCTATCGCACAACCGGTCTGGGAGACACTATTTTGCTAAGCCTTAGACAGATTGCCGGCACCGACTTACAGGTCAGCCCAATCGGCCTTGGCACGGTCAAGCTCGGGCGTGATAAAGGCGTTAAATATCCAGATCAGTTTACGATTCCCGATGACACTGCCGCACGTTATCTGCTGGATATCAGCAAAGCGCTGGGCATCAATCTGCTGGATACTGCCCCGGCTTACGGCAATAGCGAGATACGGCTGGGTAAACTATTAAAAAATCAGCGTCATGATTGGCTCATCTGCAGCAAGGTGGGGGAGGAATTTGACCCGCATACAGGCCAGTCACACTTTGACTTTAGCCCCGAACATATCCGTTTCAGCGTCGAGCGTAGCCTACAACGACTCAACACCGATGTGATCGATATCCTGTTAGTGCATTCTGACGGCAACGATCTGAAACTTATTCAGCAGGACGGCGTACTGCAACAGCTTGAACAACTCAAAGCTGAAGGCAAGATTCGCGCGGGGGGAATGTCGACCAAAACCGTCGAGGGAGGGATTGAAACCCTAAAACAGTCGGATATCGCGATGATTACTTACAACTTAAATCAGCAAGAAGAGTTGCCGGTTATCGACTATGCCTTAGCACAACAAAAAGGGATTTTTATCAAAAAAGCACTGGCCTCAGGGCATATCACTCAAGGGCTAACAACAGACCCAGTGCGCGCCAGCTTTGATTTAGTGCTAGGACACCCCGGCGTAAGCAGTGCCATTATCGGCACTATCAATCCAGATCATCTGCGGGCTAATGTCGGCGCCGTGGCTGACTGCCTAGCCCGCCACACCGTTTAGTTTAAGCAAACAAGACAGGGCACAGTGTTAGTTTAGTGGCCTTGAATCTTCTCAACGATCGCCGTGGTGGAACAGTTATCGAGGAAGGACAATACTTTCACCTCACCGCCATAGCTGCGCACAAACTCGCCACCGACCACTCCATCAAGACCATAGTCGCCGCCCTTCACCAGGATCTCTGGGCGAACCTGCTCCAGTAAACGCTCGGGAGTATCTTCAGCAAAACTAACCACCCAATCCACGGCTTCAAGCCCGGCTAACACGGCCTTGCGCCGCTCCACCGGATTAATTGGCCGACCTTCGCCCTTCAATCGTCGCACCGACTCATCATCGTTAATCGCTAATACCAGCCGATCGCCCTGAGCCCTTGCCTGCTCAAGATAGCCTACATGCCCAGCATGCAAGATATCAAAACAACCATTGGTGAATACGATCTTTTCACCGGCCGCTCGGGCATCTTCCAACGCGATTAATAGTTGTTCGTCGGTCACCACACCCCGTTCGGAGCCCTGCGCCTGATTTACAGCCCGCCGCAGTTCCGGCCCGCTGATCGCCGCCGTTCCCAACTTACCCACTACAATAGCCGCGGCAATATTGGCCAAACCGGTAGCGATCTCAAGGCTTTCACCGGCCGCCAGCGCGGTCGCCAATGTAGAGATCACCGTATCGCCCGCACCGGTAACATCAAACACTTCACGGGCATGGGCGGGAAAATGGACTTCATTCTGGCCCGGTTTAATCAGGGTCATACCTTTCTCACTGCGCGTCACCAGTATGGCCTCTAGCCCAAGCTGTTGTACTAACAACTGAGCCTTTTCCACCAATTCCTGCTCCGATTGACAGGCACCAACCACGGCTTCGAACTCTCCCATATTCGGCGTCAACAATGTCGCCCCACGGTAGCGTTCAAAATCGGTTCCCTTAGGATCGACCAGCACCGGCACACCGGCCTTGCGGGCGGCATGGATCAGGCTTTGAGGATCACTGAGTGTGCCCTTATCGTAATCGGATAATACCAACACGCCGACGTTCCCTAACAATGCCTCGACCTGCTGCTGTACTAGCGCTCCATGATCGGCACTAAAACGCTCTTCAAAATCCAGCCGAATCAATTGTTGATGGCGACTCAGCACCCGCAGTTTAGTGATCGTAGGCTCTTGCTGGCTATGACAGAACTGGCAATTCACCCGCGCCGACTCTAGCTGCTGCTGTAATGCCTGCCCAGCTTCATCCTCACCCACAATGCCTACTAATGACACACCACCACCGAGGGCGGTGATATTCAACGCCACGTTGGCCGCGCCACCGGGACGATCCTCCCGTTGATCGACTTTCACCACAGGGACCGGCGCTTCTGGAGAGATACGCGATGTTGGCCCGTGCCAATAGCGATCCAACATCAGATCGCCCACCACCAACACCTGTGCTTTATTTAAAGGGGGCATTACCAGTTTCATTGTGTGGGCTCCTGATCGGAAGATTGTTCTAAATCTGTATCGGTGATAACGGCGGCTTCAGAAAACTGTAACCGGTGTAAATTGGCATAGATACCTTGTTGCTGCAATAACTCGGCATGCGAGCCTTGCTCGACAATCCGGCCTGCCTCCATCACCAAAATACGGTCAGCATTCTCAATAGTCGACAAGCGGTGAGCGATCATCAAGGTGGTCCGCCCCTGCATCACATTTTCCAAGGCATCCTGAATATGACGTTCAGATTCGGTATCCAGCGCTGAAGTTGCTTCATCGAGAATTAAAATCGGCGCATCTTTAAGAATCGCTCGGGCAATCGCAATCCGCTGTCGCTGACCACCGGAGAGTAACACACCGTTCTCGCCGACCATGGTATCCAAGCCGTCCGGCAGGTGCTGCACAAACTCCGCCACGTGGGCCGCTTCTGCTGCCGCTTCGATCATCTCTCGGGAGCAGCCAGCCATGCTGCCATAAGCAATATTTTCGGCGATGGTGCCATTAAACAAAATCACCTGCTGATTCACTAGCGCGATCTGACGCCGTAAACTGGTCAATTTATACTCTTGTATATTTTGCCCATCGAGGAGGATTTCCCCCTCAGTAACATCATAAAAGCGCGGCAATAAACCCGCCAGAGTCGACTTGCCACTGCCCGACTTGCCTACCAAGGCAATGGTTTCACCCGGTTGGATATTCAGGTTGATATTGTCCAGTACTTTCTGGCCATCGGCTTCGTAACTAAACCCTAGACCTCTTATTTCCAGTGCACCCTTAACACTATCAGGATCATGTAATCCGGTATCTTTTTCTGGCGGGGTATCGACGACTTCAAAAACACTTTCAGATGCCGCCAACCCTTGCTGTACCATACTGCTGATCTCAGTTAATGAACGCACCGGTTTTGCCATCAATGCGGCCGCGGAGATAAAGGCAATAAACTGCCCCGTGGACATCTCTTTGATCAACTCAGGGTCCATCGCCAAAAAGGTCATTAGCGCAATGACACCCGCCACCATCATCTGCACTACCGGCGTAGTGACTGACTGAGTCACCACCATTTTCATCACTTGGCGACGATTCTGCTGACTGACTTTCGTAAAACGGTCAATTTCGAGATCAGTAGCACCAAAGATCCGTACAACCTGATAGCCTTTGATCGCTTCGGACGCCGACGAGGTAATATCCCCCACGCTCTTCTGTACATGTCCGCTAATACCACGCATACGGCGGGCAGCAAAACCCACCACGACCCCAACCACGGGCCCGATCACCAAAAACAATAGGGTTAATTTCCAATTGAGGTAGAGCATATAGCCAAACAAGCCAAGCACCGTAAACCCTTCACGGATCGCCACTTTAAGCGCATTGGTTGCCGCCCCCGTCACCTGCTCAACGTTGTAGGTCAACTTAGCCAACAGCTCACCGCTGGAGTGCTGATGAAAATAACTACTGGGTAAGAGCAACAGATGTTTGAACAGATCGGTGCGTAAATCATGCACCACAAACCGGGCGACATAGGACAGGCCATAGTTGCCTAAGAAGGTGCCTAAGCCCCGAATAAAGAAGATTCCTAACACCGCCAACGCCAGTACTCCGCGGTTATCCAACTGTCCTGAACCAACGGTGTCGACAAACGCCTCAAGCCACTTTGCCGCAGCCGTTTGAGAGCCAGCATAAACAGCAAAACCGACCACACTGAGTAGAAAGGGCGCCCAATACTTTTTGACATACTGCAGCAGGCGTAGATAAACCTGTACGCTGTTATCTTTTTTCACAAAGAAGAAAACTCTTATTGATTCACTACCACCCCCGAAACAAAAGCCATCAACCCCCAAACCAACAAAGTAGATCTGACTTGATGCTAGTGTTCCTTGAGCACGAATATTATAATTGCTGGATTTTACAGTATCTGGATTAATTGTGGGCAACAAAGAAGCATGCTGGGCAGATTTTATTGCACCTAAATATTGGCCAATATGGCTTGGTATCGCACTACTGCGCCTGATTTCTGCCCTTCCTTACCGCTGGGGCTTATCGATCGGCAAGCACCTAGGCCGAGTTCTATACCGTTTAATGAAACAACGTCGACATATCACCACGGTTAATATTCAGCTCTGCTTCCCAGAACTATCGCCGCAAGAGCAACAGCAGCGCGTAAAAGAGGTCTTCGAAAACAACGCGATAGGGCTTATCGAGACCGGCTGGGCGTACTGGAAAGACGAAAATTTTTTTCGCCAACGCACAGAGTTTGTAAATTTTGATCTGTTAGATCAGCAACTAGCCAAAGGCAATGGGATTATCTTGCTGGGTTGGCACTACTCCTGTTTAGATCTCGCAGGTCTGCTATTTTCATTACACGGCAAGCCCTGCAGCACGCTATATAGAAAGCATGACAACCCGATGCTGGAGTGGTTCTTTGTCCGTGGAAGACAGCGATTCGGCTTTCCCATCGAACGAAAAAAAACCCGCCAAGTACTACGCGCCTTGCGCAATAATCACTGCATCTGGTATGCCCCGGATCAGGATTTAGGCCGTAAAGGTGCGGTTTTTGTCCCCTTTTTTGGTCACCAAGCCGCTACCACTATTGCCACAACCAAAATGCATGCTTTGAATAATTCACCGCTAATCAGATTCGATTGCAGACGAAAACCAGATAACTCAGGCTATATTGTAGAGTGTCATAACGTTGAAGGTTTCCCCTCTGGATCGGAAGAACAGGATGCGATTCTCGTCAACCAGTCGATCGAAGAGGGGATTCGTAAAGCACCTTCTCAATATATGTGGGTCCATAAACGCTTTAAGACGCAAATAAGCGGCAAAAAAAACTATATGAAAATTAATACCTCCCCACACAATAAAATCTGACTAGAGCCATATAAATGAAAAAAATCATAAAGCGCATGATCAATAGATATAACAATTTCATCCGCGATATAAAAATAGGTCAATCAAACAAACTTTCAGATAAAAAAGTACGTTATCTTGTAAATGATACTGTGTGGTCGACAAGACATGATGGAGAGTGCTTAATGAAGTTCTTGCCTAACCAGATTGGAAAGATAACAACTAGCCATCATGGAATTAAACATGGAATATTACATATAGGAGGCGTTACTAATGCTCTATATAGAAAAAAAATTCGCTGGCCATCGAAAGAGGCACAATGTGGACTTACCTGGTTTCATGTTTTAGATAACGACAAAAGGCTCGCATTAGTGCCAAAACTAGACAAAGGCTTAGCATTTTGGCATACATCGTGTTCATCCACTGCAGAAATTCTTATCAGAAATGGAGCATCAAAAGACAAAATGCACATAATACCTTTAGGTGTTGATATAGATATTTTCAAACCGATCCCTAATGAAGAAAAAGTAAAATTCCGTAAAAAAATCGGAATACCTGATGATGCTTTTGTTATTGGTTCATTTCAAAAAGATAGTTATGGATGGGATGACGGAGAAAGACCAAAACTAGAAAAAGGACCAGATATTTTCTGCGATGTAATAGAAAAGCTTAATGAAAGTTATAATATATTCGTACTTTTAAGTGGCCCTGCCCGAGGATATGTTAAAAATAGATTATTAAAATCTGAGGTGAAATTTTATCATACAGGATATTTAGATTATGCAGATGATGTAGCCCCTTTCTACAATGCATTAGATTTATACCTCATCGCCTCTAGAATAGAAGGAGGCCCCAAAGCCGCTCTAGAAGCGCCTTCCAGCGGGATCCCTCTCGTCACAAGTTCAGTAGGTATGGTTCCAGACCTTTTCACTCATAATGAAACAGCATTGATTAGCAATAACGGAGACAAGGAAAGCCTTCACAACCTGTGTGAAAAAATAATTAACGATCCAGCTCTCCGAAATAAACTATCTATCTATGGCCGAAAACTTGCAGAAAAAAACTCATGGAGTAAGATATCAAAAAGATATTATGATGAATTATATCAACCGATAATAAATAACAAAAAAAATTCTTAAAAATTATAATTGGCAGTTTTCAGAACTCTGTACAATTTCTTTAACCTCCCACAAAACTTGATCGAGAGATATATATGGTATAACTCTTTCCAATAGCACCAAATCCTGTAATGGATAAGCGATTACTCTAGTTTAAAGGTTGGCGAAAGTGCGATTTAGATGCTATTTATCCTATCGCCTAGCTCGACACTATCCATTACTAAGTAAAATTAAAAGCCGCATGTCAGCAAAGCGATTCACACCATTATTAATATGAATATTGAAGGTGAAAAAATCATTTTGATGATCACTGAATAAGCACACAGACCTATAGAGCTAGAACTTATCTGGCACAGAATTTAAGCAGCTAAGAAAAACTCTAAAACTGGTACAGAATCATTCTTATTCGGATGAAAAAATCAAAATTTCTCAAACATCCCCTAACTAACGTCAGTACTGCGTTTAATTTGTAGAATTCTTGACATCATGTGATCTAAATGTTCCGGTGAGGGCGATCTCCAACTCCCTTTAACTAGATACTCTCCTTTTAAATACCGAAGAAAATTGCAGACAATTTCTCTATCTAAGTCTATATTATCGATACTACTGATTATATGCTTAAGTTCTGATGCTGATTCTGCCTTTAAGGTAATACCTTCTATATTATAAAAGGCATCTCCTAAACAGATAACTTTTTTATTCAATAACAAACTTTCAATTCCAACCGTTGAGTTTATGGTAATAACAGCGTCAGACTTTTCAATTAATTCCTGAGTGCTGTATTCATTTGCAAAAAAACCTACTTCAGGATCAATTTCAGAATGCAAATAACGATAATCAACAGGGCTAGAGGGGTGTTCTTTGAACACAAATTTCACATTAGCGTCAGTCCGCCCAATGGACATAATCACATTAAAAAGGTGTTCCATGGAAGTAATCCAAGGTGAAAAAAGCAGAATCTGCGAATCAGTATCAACCTGAAATGGTACAAAAACGTAACGATCAGGAAGAGGTCGACCTGACACCGTTTTTTGTGTTTTTGCGGCCCTAGGCACAAGCTTTTTAGGTAACTCCGTCGGAATTTTCTCTTGGTACTCTTTATAAAAACTTACTGATCGAGGGACTGAGTTCTTAAAGTTAATCCCTTGACCATCAACAACCGTTGTCTCTGGTAACAGCCCATTTTCAATAAAAATCGTTTTTATATCAAACCGTTGTGCAGCCATAACAAACAAAGCCCTTCTGAGCATAAGTCCATTCCAAACAACAACCGACGAAGGGCTCTTCTGCTTAATTGTGCGAACATCGCATAAATAAAGCCAGCATGATTTAACAAAAAGCAGCCAAAAATATATCGTTTTCAAGCGACGTGCTTTCGCAACCTCAATATTTATTTTTTCTTTTATTAAGTTTAAAGGCATCTCACGTAAGGCATGTAAGTCCGGCCACCGAAATAAACTATCCCTAAACACCTCCGCCGACTCTTTCTCTGACAGCAAATGTTCTTTTAAGATACTAAAATATTTTTCAGACGCACGATTATTAACAAAGAATAAAATCATAAATCAACTAAATCCTTTGCAATTTAGAATACAATGACTCAGAAGCAAGCTCTACAACTCCAAGATCAATCAAGAATGACATAGATGCCTGATCAAATGACATTTTTTTAAACTCATCTTCAAGTAATCCAGACTCATACAACCTTACCCATCGTTTGTAATGAAACCCCATGCGAACATTTGAGCTACTATCAAGTAATTTTTTACGGTTAATTATATTGTTTTCAAACTGACTGTAGTTTCTAATTGGATAATGATGAACCTCTATATCATTACACTCTCTATGACCCCAGAACTTTAGATGCTTTGCACGATGGTTCCCACCTTTTATTTTCAAAAGCCCGTTCGGGTTAACAATCACTTTAGGACTTATTTTTGCAAGAAGCAGCGCCAATTCGGCCTTACTCTCCTGTTGCTCTTTAGAGTAGAGAATAGGGCTTACAACCTTGTAAAGACTTTTGCTGAAGCATACTTTGCTAGACATATCGTCAATAGATTGTAAAAAATTATACCGTGGCACCGTAACAATACTGTCACTAGGACTTAGATGATTTTTAAGATTACCTGTTGATGCAACCCAGAATTCATCTGCATCATTACTAATAATAAGATCAGCATTGAATAGTTGACGAGACTTTTTAGCCAAATAAGTCATCCATGGACCCTGATTATATTTCTCAAGATTAATTTCAAGAAAAATCTCAAATTCCTTTTGCAGCTTAGCGATAATATCCTGTGTACCGTCAGTCGAACCATTATCCATGATGCAAAAGGCATCAACACCTTGGCTGTGATGAAATCGGATATTTTTTTCAATAATATCAACTTCATTTTTTACTAACAGGGTCATGACTAATCGCATTATTAATCCTAATACAATAATTCAATTTATATTAATTTTTTAATATATGACTAATTACTTCGCACGCTTTCACATCTTCCGTTATAACACCGATATTCTTCAAAACCTTCTTATAATCGGTATTAAGCACTAACCTTTCTAACTCTTGGTCAAAATCACCATCAGTCATTATCGCCACCCAACGGCGATAGTGATCGCCCATTTTTGTTATACCGGCCTCGAGTAACGCTTTTCGATTTTCAATATTTTGAATGAATTTCGCCTTTGAGCGGATAGGGTAATGGTACACACTAATATTTTCAGACTGTTTTTCATTCAACCACCCCCAGGCATGCCAAGCACGGTGATTTCCACCTTTAACTCTCAGTAAACCCGCAGATCGCACAGCAACTTTTCCATGGATCTGCCCCATCATTATCGACAAGTGAGGCTCTGAGCATTGAATACCCTTTGGGTAGTCAATAGGATACTGAACGCGGTTCGTTTGGGTATAGTAAGGCGCTTCAGCATCAAAAGCTTCTCGATCATAAAGCATATTGTGGCGAGGGCAGGCTAATATCGACCCACCTTTAGTCATTTCTGTTTTCAAATTACCATCTTTCGGAATCCAGAACTCATCAGCATCATTGGCAATACTCCAATCAGCACCTAGCTGCTTAGCCGCCGTTTTAGCCATCTCTGTTTTCCAATTACTCTGCTGGTAATCAAGCAATGGCCGGTCAATAATTATCATTTCATATTGGTCTTTAACAGAATCTAACAGTTCACGGGTATTATCAGTAGAGCCGTTATCGATGATAACAAAGCAATCAGCACCCAGCTTCGAGTGCACTTTAATATTATCAAGAATAATACCGGCCTCATTCTTGATAAGATAATTCATAGCCAGCTTCATCGTTTTTCCTCAGTACCGCCTCGCGGATTAAAGCACCTGAATACCAAGATTACTAAACAGTTGCTCGAAATTTTTGTTTTCTGTGCCGTTTCGATAAGAAATAGTCTTAACCTCCGGCCTCAACCACCTAGTTAACAACAGGGTTGAGGAAACATCACCCACCACCGTCACATCACTATTTAATAAAGGCAGAATCGCTTCATAACTAATCGATGATGGTAACAGCTGGATGCCTAAAGGCTGCAGATTAAGCGCATCTTCACCGCTATTGCGGGGGTGATATTTAACCGCAACAGCCCCCTCTAATCCGGCGATCAATGCCAAGATTTTATCACGATAGTCAGGATTTTTTTCAAACAGCGACTCATGCGGAAGCGTGATTAATACATCGAGCCCATAAATCTGTTCTTTAGTAACACCATTCACTTGCAACATCATCTGCGAAAGTTGCTTCAAGGAAGCCGATTGAAAACTCGCCGCAGAAAGACAATGAACTGTTTTAGCGCGCAAACGCGCATCAATGAGCGTCGGAAACGCTACATGGATCTCGTTTATCCAACCGGAAGCTCCTACCGTTGCAGGGTTTTTCCACCAAGCACCGTAGAACAGCTTTTTCAGCAAGTTATCCACAACCACATCACCCACTCCACTAGAGGCTTCTCGGCCAACATAGGTGAAGGTCCCCTCATCCATATAATGACCAGTTACCGTCTTAGCGTTTGAACTGGCGATATGCATGGCGTACTGAAATTCAATACGACGATCGTTCCCGACAAAAATATGATCCGGCGCTAAACGTTCAATCAGCCCTTTAAGATTATGAAAAAGACGACGTCGTTTTTTAAGCTTATTCAGCCCCCCTTTCAAACGGCCAAAAAACAGGTGTTGTTCGGCAAAAGGAGAGAGTTTCCATTGTTCAACTAGTGTCACAATTTGCGGCGTTGCACCTTCGGGCTGATCGATGAACACCAGAACCGCTGTTTCATGTTTACGTTCTCCAGCAATGGCGGTCGCGGTAAACAGATGCAACAGAGTAGAGACGAAATACACAGAGCAGGACACAGGCTAATCCTCAGGGTGAAAACAGTGTGAGGTCAGCGTCTGCCACACAATATCAGGCGTAAGATCGGCAAACACAGCGGGTTCAACCACTCGACCGCTCGGCTGTTGTTGAGACGCTTCGAGGCAGATTTGATCTTTACCATAGCCGCCAACAAGCCCTGGGTCGGTAGGGCCAAAGAGGATCACATTAGGTCGATCAAGGGCTGCCGCCATATGGGATAAACCGGTATCAACGGAAACACAGGCCGCCGCGCCGGCTAATACCTGAGTTACCTCAGCAAGG